>MBFK01000028.1 GCA_001704765.1 Sinorhizobium shofinae | reverse complement strand
TTTTGAGGCGATAGCTGCTCGAACTCTCGACTCATTTTGGCACCGAATTCCGCAAGGTTCATGTCATTACTCCTAACCAATCACTCTTTGAAATGCAACGAATGTCTTGCAATCCTAGCAGTAACCGAAACATTTGTATCGCTCTAGCGCCTGAGATATCCTTATCAATACGCCACTACGAAGGGGAATGGCTCTCTAGCACTACTTTGGCAGATTCAATTTTCGGGACGACTGGAAGCGAATTCGGCAGTGGGGACATCGGTGAGGTGGTTGGTGCTGCGACAGCGCGGCTATAACCATGCGCCGGATGGCCGGCAGTGTCGGCTTAGGCGGGCCGTGTCTCTTCCTTTTTTTCCCGCTTTGCCTTGTTGAGGCGCTGATTTTGAAGAAAGGCATAGGCAATCATCGTCATTAGCGCGTGTCGATGGAGGCCCTGCCATGATCGGCCTTCAAAGTGATCGAGGCCGAGTTCTTCCTTCATCTGCTGATGGGCCTGCTCGCAGACCCATCGCGCTTTGATGGCAGCCGCGAGAGCTTTCAAGGTCGTATCTGCTGGCAGATTGGAGAGATAATATTTGCGCTCGTCGTTTGAGCGCCATTCACCCACGAGCCACGCCTCTTCGCCTGGCATGTGCTGCTGTCCCTTGTCGAGAATGCGTTGCGGGTTGCCATCAGCAATCCGAATGCGTAGGGCAGCGAAGCGTGCGGTCAGGCGACCTTTCGTGCCGTGACGCCAACTGATCTTCTTCCAGGGGGTTCCTTCCAGGATCGTTTCGGCTGCCGTCGATAGGGTGTCGGGGATCGAATGCTTGCGCGGCCTTCCATGGCCGGCGACAGGAAAGATCAATGCAACATCATGAGGATAAACCTTCTGATGCTTGGGAATACCGACAGCCCAGGTGAGGTTGCGTGCGCTGAGCCCCTGGCGAAACGCAGCCGATAAACCATAGCCGGCATCGGCAGGCACAGTGCCAAACCGCACCCCCGCGGCAATCAGCCGATCGATCTCGTCGAGCGCGATCTCCGGTTTGGTGCGGGATACGCGCATTGGCTCGGGAACGCCGGCCTTTGCCATCCGATCTTGATCGCTGGTCCAGCCTTCGGGCAGAAACAGCCGCAAGCCGACTGGAACAGGAACCTCGTCCCGCGCCAACGTCAGCGATACCAGCGTCTGGCAATTGGCGCGCTTACCGAGCATCGACGCATACTGCGGCGCGACCCCAACAGAATGATCGCCCTTCTTCGGCAGACCCGTATCGTCAACCACCAGGAACGCATCCGAAGCGCCGACAATCTTGTCGGCCTGGATCGCCAACTCCGCCTCAAGTGGAGCGGCATCCCAAATGCCATCGGAGATGAAATGATGCAGACGGTCGTAGTGATCGGGCGCAAGCCGCTCTGCCATCGGCTCAATGCTCTTGCGATCTCCCGGCCCGACGAGGCCCGAAATATAGACCGGGCACATTTGCCGCCGCTTCTTGTGACCAAGCTTCTCAACGAACGGCTTCAGCCAATCCGTCAGTGCAGCATCCTGCTCCACCATCCATCGCACCCCTGTTGAAGTGCCAAGGATGGCCGATCATCGTTAACCGCGAGTTAATCTGCCAAAGTAGTGCTAGCGCCCATGCCGCCTCCGTGGCGAACGTCAAGCACGCGGAGGGCGGCCTAGGTAGCCGTGACCGGCCATGAGCGGATCGCGGCCGCAGCGGTTGTGGTGGCGTTCGGCAGCCATTCATTGGTGACGCCGGATGGTCCGCCAGCCATCGGCCCTAGGAAGATGCGGCCTCAATCTATATGGGCTCGGCATGCTTGGCTGGAAAGCACCGGCTCGGCCCGAGTCATTAGCGATCTTGTGAGCGGCCGCAAGCCCGAGACAGACCCCACCGACCTAGCAACTGTGCGTTGAACCGCAACCCGGGGCCCGCATATTGGCCTCTTTGGCGAGCCAGCTATCGCCGGCTGTGATGGCCGTGGCCTGAGCCTTGGAGGCCATGGGCACGACGTCGGAAAAGAAGCTTAAATGTGTTTCCCGGCGGGAGAGGCGCCTCAGCGAGGTGGCATTCCATCCCAAGATGGATCGCTCGGCCAACTCATGTTCGGGCGATGGTCGACAGCAAGCGGGCGGTCAGCCATCCCTCCCGACCCCCCAGCTCGGCAAATTGCGGCCAGAGCGTCTTCAGCGTCGGAAACCGGAGTTCATTCAGCATCAAGCGATCGCGGGTGATTTCCTCCTCAGACAGTGGGCAACCGAGCAACTGCGAGCGCCACGACCATATCCTTAGCTCCGAACCGTTTGTCTGCGTCGCTGATCATGTAATTCAAATCCGGGTCGCCCGAGTCTTGGATTGGCTGAGGTCGATGCAGATGATTGGCCGCCTCCCAGGAAGGCCTTCGTCAGAAGTTGATCACTCACGAAAGCTTTCTTGTTCAAATCGCATGTTCACGTGATGCCTCGGCCAGAAGGCAGATCAACTCGAAACCTAG
The DNA here is from genome assembly GCA_001704765.1 of Sinorhizobium shofinae. Classification (GTDB taxonomy): domain Bacteria; phylum Pseudomonadota; class Alphaproteobacteria; order Rhizobiales; family Rhizobiaceae; genus Sinorhizobium; species Sinorhizobium shofinae. The sequence goes on along the minus strand of MBFK01000028.1, from coordinate 14,474 downwards.
ATGCGCGGCATGCAGTGATGTGATTCCTGCTGAATCGAGGTATGGAGCAACCTCGCAAATGTCTGCGCCGATCATATTAATTCCACGAAATCCACCGAGCATAACCAGCGCGTCTCGCATCGAAAAGCCGCCGGGTTCGGGCACGCCAGTGCCCGGGCAGTAAATCGCGTCAAGACCATCAATGTCGAACGAAAGGTAGGTCTTGCCGTCTCCGACCACGCGGCGAGCTTCTTCGATTACAGCGGCGCGGCCCATCGATTCATAGTCGTCCATCGTTATCAGTGTCATGCCGACGCTTCGCGCCCAATCGTATTCGTCTTGACTAGCTATCTGGCTCCTGAGACCGATCTGGACGACACGTTTCGGGTCGAGCAGGCCCTCCTCCACGGCACGACGGAACGGGGTCCCATGGTTAATCTTAGAACCGCGGACTTGATCGCCCGTATCGCTATGCGCGTCAAAATGGATCATGCCGACCGCTTCATTTCGCGCTAGACCACGCAGGATAGGAAGTGAAATGGTGTGGTCGCCACCAAGCGCGAGCGGCCGGATACCTTTCTCGCTGATCCGGCAGAAGCACTCGGTGATGATCTTTATGCTCTCGTCAAACAGCACCGGATGGACCGGCGTGTCACCAATATCGGCAATACGCGCAATTTCAAATGGAGCGACGCGGGTACGCCCATTTATCAATCTTATGATGCGCGACGCCTCGCGAATGCCAGCAGGCCCAAATCGGCTGCCTGGCCGGAAGTTGGTGCCAAGGTCGAAAGGTACTCCGACGATGCCGACATCCAAATCTTTCGCTTGATCCATCGGTATCGGCCGCGTGCGCATGAAAGTTGCGACCTCGGCGAAGCGCGGCGTTTTGCTGACATCGAGGGGGGCGAGATCCTGGATAAGATCGGACATTAGAGAATCCTTTAGCATGAGCCGATCGGTGCCACAGAAGAAAGACCGATGTCTTCTGACAACTATTTACTCGCATATGTGATGTCAATAACAGAAAATGATATACCACAAACGGACGCTTCATCGCTCGTCCGTTGGCGGCGCAACTGCTATGGGAGGGACGCTGTGCGACGAGCGGCGCGCTCGCAGAACAGTCAGATCAATCCGATTTCCCCACGTGTTGCATGGTTGGCTCAACAGAACCGTCGAACGCAGCAGTGAATCCGTTCACGGACTTGTTCATCAAGAGGACTTGACTTCCTTCTAGTGCCTCCACTACGTGACATTTAATACGAAACCTTGCCAAATGCGTGACCAGCAGTTTCTAAAGTCGAGACTATTGAGGTTCACACCCCAGTGAAGCCCCAGGTCAGTGCGGGACAAAGCATAGCGTTGGTACGCGGAAACTTGCCTCAACCGCCCTAGAGTAACACCTGCCTTAGGCTCAGGTACATCTCCGTCTTGTCGCGCCCGCCCAGCGCTGCCAGAATTCGGCATTTAATAACTGGCATTTGGCGCATTCGCCCTTCGCCCGCTCACCCGTGGGCTTCCTTATGATCAAGACGCCGAGTTCATACCTAATGCTAGCGGCCTTGCCATGCACATCCAACATCGAAAATGACCAAAAAGCTACCCTTTTGAAGTGCTTGAAAGCAATGCATCGGCGTTCAGCACGTGGCGCGAAAATCGCGGTAGAAGCCCAGTCGCCGACCTTCAGCTTCCAGAGTCCACCTCTTCAAGTTCTTGAGCGCGGGGAGCCACCATGCGCGACAACGATTGACCGTGACCAACTTTTCGAATCAGGCGCATGCTGGCCGTTGACGGAACAGACCGCGAATGATATCTCAAATAAAGCAGACCGAGATCACATCTGCATGGTCGCCTGGTTCTCGGCAAAAGCCAAAAAACTGGCTAGCAATAAGAAAGGGGAACTAAACATGAGCATCTCTCGACGCGAAATAATGAAGATGGGTTTGGCGGCCGGTACGGCTCTCTCAATCCCATCGATTCTGCGGGCACAAGCAGCACCCGCCGCAAAGACGGTTCACATGGTAATAAGCGGTGATCTTAGCGTCTTCGATCCGATTCTCACGACGACTAATCCGACCGCCTACCATAGCCTCGCCATCTATGACACGCTGTTCTCACTCGATTCCAAGGGCATCCCACAGCCCCAAATGGTTGGGAATTGGGGCCTTTCTGACGATAAAAAGACCTACACGTTTGAACTCCGCGATGGTCTGAGTTTCCATGACGGCAGCCCTGTCACCGCGGCGGACTGCGTGGCCTCGATTCGTCGCTGGGTCCAAGTTCATCCCGGTGGGCAACTGCTTATAGAGCGAGCCACTGACATCTCGAAAAAGGACGACAAGACCTTCACGATCACGCTCAAGGAACCACTGGGCGTTCTGATAGACATCCTGGCGACCACTACGTCACCGCTGCTTTTCATTATGCGCGAGAACGACGCAAATCGTCCCGCCACCGAACAGGTGACGTCGAGTATCGGATCGGGGCCGTTCAAATTCAACCAGGCTCTCGCCAAGCCGGGCGCAAGCTTCACTTACGACAAGAATGAGAACTATGTTCCACGCAACGAGCCGGCCGACGGCTACGCCGGCGGGAAGGTCGTCAACGTCGATCGCGTCATCTGGGACAATATCGCCGATCAGCAGACTGCGCTGGCAGCCCTGCAGGGAGGCGAAATTGATTTCGTCGAGGCACCGCCGCCCGATCTTTTCCCAGTGATCGAGAGCGACCCCAACCTTGAACTCCAAGTGCTAAACAAGTCGGGCGACGTGTATTTTCTGCGCTTAAACTTCCTGCAGAAGCCGTTCGATAACGTGAAGGCACGTCAAGCGATGCTCCACCTGATAGACCAGGAAGCTTTCCTTCAGGTGATGGCTCCCGACCCGCAATACGCCCGTACCGTCACATCGCTATTCGGAAACACCACGCCCTATTCCAATGACGAGAATACAGGATGGTTTAAGAATGGAGGCGATCCGGAGAAGGCCAAGCAGCTATTCAATGAGGCCGGATACGCCGGCGAGAAGGTCGTCATTCTTCAAGCGACGAACATACAGAAATTTAATGATGCAGCATTGCTTGTGGCTTCCGCACTGCAGAAAATAGGGATCAATGCGGAACTCGCGCCGAGCGACTGGGGCGGAATCGGCAAGCGCCGGACGAACAAGGGCCCCGTCGAGGAGGGCGGTTGGAGTATCTTCATCAGCAACTGGCCCGATCAAGAAATTGGCGATCCTTTGATCAGTTCCTTCGCGCTGGCGAACGGTGAAAAAGCTTGGTACGGCTGGCCACAGAGCGATGAATATGAGGCTCTCCGCGCCACATGGGCAGATGCTGGGTCGCTGGAAGAGCGTCAGGCACTCGCGCGAAAGATGCAAGGGATATGGTGGGATTTTGTCGGTGCTGTTCTGCTAGGTGAAACTATCTCGCCAACCGCCCACCGAAAGGCGCTTACTGATCTCCTTGAAGTTCCGCTAATGTGCATGTGGAACATGCAGAAGGTGTCAGGATAATGGCTTTCTACCTCCTTCGCAGGATGGTTTCGGCCATCGCCGTCATGGCGATGGTCGGGGTCTTTGTCTTCCTTCTGATCAGGCTGGCACCAGGCGATCCGGCTGTCGTCCTCGCGGGCCCATCCGCCACGGAACAAATGGTCGCGAACATTCGAGAGCAGCTAGGGCTGAACGATCCGCTGCCCATCCAGTTCGTACACTGGATGCGAGATTTGTTGGGTGGCGACTTCGGCACTTCGATCTTCTCGGGGCGCCTGGTTCTGGACCTCCTCGCACAGCGCCTAGAGCCCACCCTTTCCCTGTCGCTGCTGACCTTGGCGCTTTCGGTCACTGTCGGCGTGTCCTTCGGCATCCTCGCAGCGTGGCGCGCCGGTGGGTTGGTTGATCGATTACTCCTGGTATTCTCGGCCTTCGGCTATTCCGTCCCGGTTTTCGTGATCGGCTATTTCCTCGTCTACCTGCTGGCGATCGGAACCGGATGGTTGCCGGTCCAGGGATACGCGCCCATCGGAGATGGGCTCAGCCGCTGGTTCGTGCATTTGATCCTGCCGACCGTGACCCTGAGCGTGCCTTATATCGCGTTTGTCGCCAGGATCGCGCGGGCGAGCATGCTTGAGGTGCTGACGGAGGACTACATGCGCACCGCCGCCGCCAAGGGCGCCTCATCTTATGCCATGCTATTTCATCATGCATTGAAGAATGCCGGCGTCCCTATCCTCACCGTGATTGGACTCAGCTTCGCCTATCTTATCGGCGGGGTCGTCCTCACCGAGACTGTGTACAACATCCCGGGTGTAGGGCGCCTGGTTGTCGATGCGATCAACAACCGGGACTACCCGATCATCCAAAGCGTATTGATTCTCACTTCGGGTCTCTACGTTCTCATCAATCTTGCGGTCGATCTCGCCTACACCCTGATCGATCCTCGGATCAGGTACTGACATGGCGCATATCTCCGATACACTCACTTCCGCAGCGGCGGGTCGGCAGCCCGTATTCAGATTTGTTCGTGTTGCGCGGCAGCGCGCTCTGGTCCTGATCGGCGGCGGACTCCTTTTGCTTCTAATTCTTTTGGCGCTTGCCGCCCCGTTTTATGCCGGCGATCCGCGGAACATAGATCCCTTCGTTCGCTTGAAACCGCCGTCTCCCGAACACTGGTTCGGGACCGACCACCTGGGCCGGGACGTGTTTGCCCGGGCCATCTACGGGGCGCGCATCTCGCTGACGGTTGGTCTAATATCGGCGCTGTTGGCGGCCGGTACCGGCCTCCTAATCGGTGTCGTTGCCGGCTATCTCCGCAAGTTCGACAACATCATCATGCGGATTATGGATGCCCTCATGTCGATCCCGACGATTCTGCTGGCCATCGCCCTCATCTCATTGACCGGTCCCGGGATTGGCATTCTAATTGTCGCCGTCGCGCTCCCGCAGACGCCAAGCGTGACCCGATTGGTGCGCTCGGTGGTGCTGAGCGTTAGGGAGCGTTCCTACGTAGAGGCGGCGGTCTGCGGCGGCGCGCGGCTGCCGAAAGTCCTGTGGCGCCATGTTCTTCCGAACACTATTCCGCCGCTCATGGTACAGAGCGCCATAGTCTGTGCGGATGCGATCATGACCGAGGCCGGGCTGAGCTTTCTCGGCGTCGGCGTCCCACCCGAGATCCCGAGCTGGGGCAATATGATCGCGAGCTCGCGTCTCTATCTCGCTACCGCTCCGTTGACGATCTTCGCTCCCGGCATCTTTCTCGCAGTCACGGTTCTTGCCGTCAATCTCCTCGGCGATGGCCTCCGTGACCTGTTCGATCCCCGTGCGAAACGGAGGCGCTAAGATGCTGATGCGAGTCTCCAGCGAGGAAAGAATAATAGAGAATTTTAGGGAGGATAAGACCATCGACAATGACGTGCTTTTGGATGTCCGGGATCTAGAGACCCACTTCTTCGGTGAAGAGAGCGTCACCCGAGCTCTAGGCGGGGTTAGCTTCCAAGTGAAGAAGGGGGAAACGCTCGGCGTAGTCGGCGAATCCGGTTGCGGCAAGAGCGTGACGGCGCTGTCTATTATGCGCCTGCTGCCGAAGATGTCCGCCAAGACGGTCGGCGGCGAGGTTTGCTTTCACGGCCGCAATCTGTTGGATCTGCCCGAGCGGGAGATGCGCAAGATCCGGGGAAATAAGATCGCGATGATCTTCCAGGATCCAATGACGAGCCTCAACCCGGTCTACACCGTTGGTCGCCAGATTGCAGAGGCGGTAGAAATCCATAGCGGCGCCTCCCGTTCCGACGCGCTTTCGAAAGCAGCAGAAATGCTGCGCCTCGTTCGTATCGCGGACCCCGAACGGCGGGTTAACAATTATCCCTACGAGATGTCGGGCGGCATGCGCCAGCGCGTCATGATTGCCATGGCGCTCGCCTGCTCACCCGAACTCTTGATCGCCGACGAGCCCACGACGGCACTCGACGTCACCATCCAGGCGCAAATTCTGCGGCTGATCGTCGACCTGAAGAAGCGCACTGGAACCGCGGTGATGTTCATCACCCATGACCTTGGCGTGGTGGCCGAGACCTGTCAGCGGGTGATCGTAATGTATGCCGGCCGGATCGTCGAACAGGCAACGGTGACGGATCTCTTCTCGAGGCCCGTGCACCCATACACAAAGGCTCTCATGCGCTCGGTCCCGGACAGACGACGCGGGAAAGAGCACCGTCTGCCGGAAATTCCCGGCATCGTGCCAAGCCTGCGCGAGCCCATTGTCGGGTGCAGCTTTGCGCAGCGTTGTCCGTTCGCGACCGAAGTCTGTCGGGAGAAGTCGCCAGTTCTTGAGGAATACGGCGCCGATCACGCAGTCGCGTGCTGGCACGCTAAGGAGGTAGTGAGCGCATGAGTGGTCCTTTGTTAAAGGTCGAGAAACTGGTGAAGCACTATCCGCTCGGTGACGGGATCTTCAATAAAGATCCAAAGGTCGTACGAGCGGTCGAGGATGTCTCCTTTTCTGTTGAGGCAGGCGAAACCCTCTGCATAGTGGGCGAATCCGGCTGCGGTAAATCCACGGTTGCGCGGCTTTTGATGCGCCTAGTGGACCCCACAGGTGGCCGCGTGCTGCTTGAGGGAACCGACATTGCAAGTCTCAAAAAAGGCGAACTTCGGGATTGGCGCCGTCGGATGCAGATGGTGTTTCAGGACCCCTATTCGTCACTGAACCCGCGGCTAACGGCCGGTCAGATCATCACAGAACCGGCCGGGAACTTTGAGCGTCTGGGCCGCAAGAAACGCGAAACCCTTGCGGCGGAGCTATTAAAAAAGGTGGGTCTTGCGCCCGAGATCATGCACAGGCTTCCCTCGGAATTGTCGGGCGGTCAGCGCCAGCGGCTCGGAATTGCGCGCGCGTTATCGCTCAAACCCTCGATAATCATCGCCGACGAGGCGGTCTCGGCTCTCGACGTCTCAGTGCAGGCGCAAATACTGAATCTTCTCATGGACCTCCAGGAGGAAACGGGGATCGCCTTCGTTTTCATCTCGCACGATCTTGGTGTTGTGGAGCATATCGGTCATCGAGTAGCCGTCATGTATCTCGGACGGATTGTCGAATTGGCAAATTGCGAAGCGCTCTTCGCCAAACCAATCCATCCTTACACCGAGGCTCTGATAGCCGCCGCTCCGGTGCCCGATCCCACATACGCTCGACTTGAGGTGCCCGTCGAGGGGGAGGTGCCAAGCCCGGTCAATCCGCCGAGCGGGTGTACGTTTCACCCGCGCTGCCCGCTAGCGGTCGAACGGTGCCGGATCGAAGTGCCGCCTTTGGTGCCGGCTGCAGATGGCCGCCTTGTGGCCTGTCACGTGCGCGCTACGCAATAAGCGCCGTGGGTTCTATAGCGCGGCGATCAGGATGAGACGCGCATTGCCTCGTCGAAACTGTTCCTGAATATTCAACTGTTGCCTCACATAATTTGCTCCCTACCGAGGGGATGAACAGGGGCGACTATGGGGCAGTTGAGCATGGCGACAAGGAAAGAACTGACGGCGGCGGTTTCGGAGCGTTATCGTGCTTCGACGCGAGCGGAAAAGGCGAGAATTCTGGATGAGTTCGTCGTCATCACGGGCTTTCACCGCAAGCACGCGATGCGGCTGCTGCGGCGTCACGAGAGAGAGCCTACAGGCCGGCGAGCGCGGCCGCGGGTTTATGATGAAGCGGAACGCAACGCGCTCATATTGCTGTGGGAGGCGTCTGACCGGGTCTGCGGGAAGCGGCTGAAGGCGTTGCTGCCCGTCCTTGTCGAGGCGATGGAACGGCACGGTCATTTTGACCTCGCGCCTGAGATCCGCGGTGCTTGCGATGAGCGCGGCCACGATCGACAGGACGCTGGGCCCTGTCCGAGAGGGCTTGGGACGTCCTCGACGCCGGCCCGCGGCGCACGCCCTGCGACGGAGCATTCCCATTAGGACGTCGGCGGATTGGGACGATCCGGCGCCAGGCTTCGTTGAGGCGGATCTCGTCGCCCATTGCGGCCCTTCGGCTCGCGGCAGCTTCATCCAAACCCTTGTTCTCACCGACATCGCGACTGGCTGGACGGAATGTGCGCCGCTGCTGGTTCGCGAACAGACACTGTTGAGCAGTGTGCTCACAGAATTGCGCAAGCAACTGCCCTTCGCGCTTCTCGGCCTGGATACGGACAACGACACCGTCTTCATGAACGAGACGCTGAAGGCGTATTGTGACGCCGCCAACATCGTCTTTACGCGCTGCCGCCCCTACCGCAAGAACGACCAGGCCTTTGTCGAGCAGAAGAAGGGCGCCGTCGTGCGCAGGATGGTCGGATATCGTCGGTTCGAGGGGCTGGGGGCCGCCACGCTGCTAGCGAAGCTCTACCGATCAACGCGGCTGTTCGTGAACTTCTTTCAACCATCATTCAAATTGATCGCGAAGCAGCGCGACGGCGCTCGTGTGCGCAAGACGTATAGTCCGCCAGCCACGCCGCATCAGCGTCTGGTTGCCGACGCTCGCACGTCAGATGCAGTCCGCTCCCGTCTGCAGGACATCTACGCCGGGCTCGATCCTGTCCTGCTATTGCGCGATATTCGCGCCCTGCAGGAGCGACTTGCTGCGCTTGCCGACACGCCGCCGGCCATGCGCCCTGACGGGGTAGCTCAGCCGATCGACCTTTTCCTGGCGAGTTTGCGGACGGCCTGGAAGGACGGAGTTCCCCGGCACGACGGATCGTCCGATCGTGAAAGCCAAAAGAGGACGGCGGCGTCCTGACCCTCTCGTCAAGGCGACCGCCGACTTGCGAAATTGGTTCGAAGCCGAACCATGGCGGACCGGCAGTGAACTTCTGTCACGCCTGCAGGCCGAGTATCCCGGCGACTACCCCGACAAGCTGCTTCGAACACTCCAGCGCCGGCTGAAGGTCTGGCGCAGCGAACAGGCGGACGCGTTGCTGTTTGGCACCTTGAACAAGGAGCCGCCGATCCAGCAGAACGCAAGGCCACACTGAGGCGCCGTGGCGCTCGCGAAGGAGGCCAGCCGCTGCGAAACCCCTGCCATCTCCGCGCCCGGCCTCCTTCGCCCCAACGCGGGAGCAAAATGAATGAGGCAATGTGCGAATCTCGGGGAGCATCGTTACGTGCGGCAATACGTGATCTCAGCCAGATTGTCGCTCTACAAGGAGGCCACACAGTCCAAGCAGATGATGCCAGTCGCGACCGTTACGAGCGGAGGCGTGAAGCGTCAAAACAAAGGAAAGCGCGAACTTCCCGGGCGCATAACGCCCCCACCTGCTTCGCTCCGCCATTCCGCTGGCCGACCCTCCGAAATCGTCGTCGATGACCCCGACGGTGCGGCGGCCGTATCGTGCATGCGCTGAAGATGGGTTGGCCAGGGAGTTCGTCAGAGCATTACCTCAATAGATGACATGTCCGACGAAGTGGAGAGTTCTCCACACAATAGCTAACAACAAACCTTTTATTAAGGTCAAAAGAGACGGTGAAGTCTCTATGCTCGCAAAGCCAATGCGACACTGAGGAAGTGAGTCGGCCTTCACTACCAACTGCATCAGCTAGCCTCAGTCCACGAAGCTTCAACAATGCCTCTAGCTTTGTCCACTCCACTAGGCATTCCCTGTGATCCTTGAAATTCGTTCTGAGAACAAAATTTAATGAATCGATGTTGAACGATCGGTTCCATCTTTCACAGTCACAACCGACCTCGTATTCTGATGAGGCAACGCAGCACGCCAGCCCCACTGTGTGTGCAATGCTGAAGTTGCAACACTGTTGGCTCGCATCAAGGGATGGCTTTCCGGACTTTGGGTTGGATTCCACGTTGCATGTGGAAATATCTATTCCGAGCGCCAATGCTGCATGGTGGAGTGCAGTTCTCCCTGCTATAAATTCCGCTTGGGCAAGAGAGGTTTTCAGTTTTGCCAGTCGTACCTTATCAGCCCGACCCAAATGACTGCTATGAAATGGTCCCTTTGCCGACCACTCTTGGAGTGTGACTACGACTCTATCCATCCTCACGAGAGTGGGCAACTGGAAATTGAAAGCGGGCAAGGATAAGGGATTACTGTCATTTAACCGCATATTGTATCGCTGTATACATCGGATCTTCGAACGCGCTCACCACCTGATCGCAGTCCCAACGAGACCTTTGTTCGCCCGGCTACCCAAACGTTGCTGCAAAGCTTGGTAGGCTCACTAAGAAGCTAAGCCTGGAGTTTCCCTGCCAGGCTCTCCCCTTACCGTAGCTGCCGGGATGCAGTCGCATGAGCTATCAACGTTGGTAGTGATACTGAGCGCACGTTCGTGCTTCAAATGAGCAAGCCAGCAAGCCAAAGCCTTTGCAGGAGAACGGTATGATCATTCGTAAGCTTGAAGATATCATAGGAACCGAGCGTGACGTCGCCTGGGGCAACGGTAGAAGTCGCCGCTTTTTAACCGAAGCCGATCGAATTCCCTACACGCTAACAGATACCATAGTAAGCGCCGGGAGCACATCTCTCCTAGAATACCGCAATCATATCGAGACTTGCTATTGTATATCCGGCAAAGGGCGCGTCCGCAACGCAGCCACTGACGAGGAGCATGCCATCGTCCCCGGCACTATGTATGCTTTGGATCGAAACGATCCCCACTACCTGATTGCGGATGAAGAAGACCTTCGTCTTGTATGCATATTCTTGCCTGCGCTCAGGGGCGATGAGGTACACGACGTCTCCTCGAGAGAACATTCGTCCGCCTACTGACAGTTAAAGGAAAAGGAGACACTACCATGATGCGGCATTCACCCGAACAGCATCACGTCGCATGTGGCAGCACCGTTTCGGAGATGTTCGAGGATTATGCCCGAAGACTTCAGGCACATTGGCTGTACGATGCGCCGATGACCAGATGACTTACCGTGAGTTATTTCGTCAGGCATCATGAGGATCTGATTTACTCAGAGCGTATGGCGTCAAAGCGAGAGACACGATCTTAATGGACTCCTCTCCACGTGTGGACGCAGTGGTGGCAATTTTTGCTAAGGCTACGCGTTTCCGCCAGTTGCGCCCACCGCCCCAATTGGCGGATCGAAAACCGTCGGGGCTCTAATCGCCGCCGGATGAAAGTTCAGCGGCAGGTCAGTTGCAACCTTTTGATTACCAGCGCTGCGGCAAGGATCCTTCGATCGTTTTCGGAGGATTGCAATGCGTAAAGGCCGTCAGTTCGACCAGTCCGTGATCTGCTTTGCGTGCGCTGGTATCTAGGCTATAATTTGAGTCTGCGTGATCTTGAGGAGATGATGGCTGAGCGCGGTATCAGGGTCGATCACACGACCATCCACCGCGGGACCGTTCGTTTCTCGCCCTTCTTGCTTGAGCGCTTCAACCAGCGCAAGCGTAGCGTGACCGGCAAATGGCATGTCGACGAGACGTACATCAAGGTGCGCGGCCGTGGATTATCTCTATCGTGCCATCGACAATGTCGGCGACACAGTCGAGGTTTGGTTCAGCAAGCAGCGAGACCTGCCGGCGGCCAAGCGCTTCTTCAGAAAGGCGCTGGAGCGTCATGGCCGACCGGATCGCGCCGTCACTGAAGGGAGCCAGACTAACCATGAGGCGATCGTCTCCTGCGACACCACAAATCGCTTGCAGGATCGCGCCCGGCGCCGGTTGAAGCCGATCCGCATCCGCCAGAGCCAGTGTTTGAACAAACGGATCGAGCAGGACCATCTGCGCATCAAGCGCCGGGTTCGGCCGATGCTTGGCTTCAAATCGACGGCCACTGCCACCGCCATCCTTTCCGGCATCGAGATGATTCACATGATGCACAAGCGACAGGCGAGGTATGCCTTCAATTCGAATCCGCCCTTGGCCAAGCAGTTGAAAATTCTCGCCGCCTGATTGACCTGGCATTGGGCCTCTCTGCGCCCTCTATTCACCCGTTGCAACAACACCTAGAAGAGAGGGCATAGACAATTGGTTGAGCCTGCCAACCTGAGAAAGTTGCAAGACCTGGTCTATGAGCAGCTTGGCGAACTGATCCTGAGCGGCCAATTCGCCCCCGGTGAAAAGCTTACGATCAGGAATTTGGCCAGGGACTTTGAGATGAGCCCGACACCGGTTCGCGAGGCGCTCTATCGACTTATATCCGAGGGAGTGCTGCTGAGTGAGGCAAACCGGTCCGCGCTGATTCCGCTACTGACCCGTGAACAAATTTGCGAATTGCGCGACATCCGGCTCCACGTCGAATGCTTCGCCGCGGTGCGGGCGGCGCAAAGAGGCACGCCCGAGTTCGCCGGCAAACTGCACGCGATATCCAATCAGTTGAAGAAGGCGCGGGCCGAGCGTGACCGGCGGGCCTACTTGGTCCTTGTGTACAGGTTTCAGTTCGAACTCTATGGCGAGTGCCGAATGCCGAACCTGCTCAAGATCATCAATTCCCTATGGCTCAAGTCTGGACCGTACCTGAACCTCTTGTTCCCCCACTATGTCTCTTCGATATCAACGGCCCAAGGAGACTGGAGGAAGAGGATCGCCGTCGGAGTTGAGAACCAGGATTCTGCAGTGGTTGCGGAGGAGATAAGGCAGGACATCGGCCAGTCGCTGACTTACATCGCTGATATTGTTGACGCTGCCGCCACCTTGAGGCCGTTTCGGGGGTGAGATCCCACGACGAGCGGCATGCTCTCAGCTACTCAGGTGAATCCGAAGTTCGCCACATACGGTCTGCTCGGCCTTCTGACAGAACCGTCTGACGGACGACAGAATTCGTCAGCTGACTTGGTCCATCGCACCATCGCCGGCGTGCTTCATCATATCAGTCCGCAGCACGCCGATCTCTATTTCCACGAGATGGGCTTTCGCTGGTCGCAGCGTGTCGTTGATGGTCAGGCTGTTCGCAAGACCGCAGTGGCCGCCAAGTCATCAAGATCATTTGGTCGCGCGTGCCGCCAGCCCTGCAATTGATGCAGGTCTCCCGTTTCGTCACCGGACGCCAGATGCGCCGAAGCCCAGATGGCGGCATCACCATCAAATGGCCGTAGTTGTCTTTTGATTGTGAGCGCGACGAGCAGCCCACGGCTTTCGTCTGTCGACGGACGAGGAGCCGTCCATTGTTTCAGAACTTCTGCTTTGCGCGCTTTGGCATGAAGTAGCTTCGGATGTTGACGAGCGCTTCGCCGACGGCAGCAGCATTCTCGTGGGTGGTGGGCCCTTTAGTCTCGCTGAGTTTGCGGATTGGCGCGATGATATCGCCGGTGACGGCATGGCCCCGAATGACGGGTCGCCACAGCTTCGGCGCGAACCCGGTTCCCATCAGAAAGCAGACGTCCCAGTCCATGGCATCAAAGGTCTGATCATCGATCCTGATGAACCTGGGCCGGTGGTCTTTCGGCGTTTTGGAAAGGCTCGCCGAGATGCGGTTATATTCCGCAACGATTGTCTGCACGGCCCGATGTTCGGTTGTTTCCATCGGCAGATTCAGGGCCTCCGGGCTGGTCAGTTCCGGGATCCATTGGCGTGGGTCGATAAAGCTCGGGCCGATGATGAGCGCCGTGAGATAGCCGTCGAGCCCACTCATCGACCAGATCGGCGACACTGGACGACGTGCCCTGATGAAGGCCTCGAACGCCTCATCATCAAGCTTCGGTCGTGCGGTCGTCGTCCCCTGGCTGTTGTGCGTCATGCCGCCCGTCGCTCCTGATCTGCAATGCCCTCCCGTTCGGCCTTCCAAGCCCACGGCGAGAGGTTGTTCATGCGCGGCGACAATCAAGGTGAGACTCGCATCCTGATTGTCGCGCTATACTTTCACTTTGCCGGAGATTCCACCACCGGACGCTTCTTGAACCCATCGGAAACATTCCGTCTGCCGAAGCCGAGGAGCAGTATCACGCCAACTTGATGAACCAGAGATGATTTAAACCAAAACGCGTCCGACAAACGGCCCGGTTCTGTTTGTCGAGTTCTCGACACAAGGCATTGTTGACCTACCTCTGAGCTACAACAGTGCAAATCATTGTTTCAGCACGCAGAACTGTTGTTCTTAGGCCCTATGTGAGATTGGCACGACTTTTGAATGTACCTCATCGATAGGTAGGAACTGCCAGCCTGACCGATATGCTAGTGGATGGAATCTAACACTTGGTGCCCCCGTTTGACGGCAGCGATGATTTTGTCGGGATCGGCGGTCCAGGTGAAGGGCTTGGGTTGTTGGTTGTGCTCTGTAAGGAAGCGGTTGATGGCGGCCTGGAGGTCAACGACCGAATGAAAGACGCCGCGCTTGAGGCGACGCTTCGACAGTTTGGCGAAGAAGCCCTCGACGGCGTTGAGCCACGAGCAGGAGGTCGGCGTGAAGTGGAAGGTAAAGCGCTGATGGCGGTCGAGCCAGGCGCGCACCTTGGGATGCTTGTGGGCGGCATAGTTGTCGAGGATAACGTGGATCGCCTTGTCGGCCGGCACTTGGGCGTTGATGGCGTTGAGAAAACGGATGAACTCCTGATGTCTGTGACGCTGC
>MBFK01000136.1 GCA_001704765.1 Sinorhizobium shofinae | reverse complement strand
CGTGCCGTTCGGCGGCCGCAAGGGCTCCTCCCATGGCCCGCGCGAACAGGGCAGATACGCCGCCGAATTCTACACAACCGTTAAGACAGCCTACACGCTGGCTTAAAGCCTCAGAGCGGGATGCGGGCGGAAAAAACCGCGCACACTTTTCCTCATCCCGCTCTAAAGCCTACGTGTTCCCGCCCGCCCCAGGGGCCTGAAGGAAAGAAGAGATGAAGAAGAAAGCTGAGTGGCCGCGCAAGCTCCGTTCGCAGGAATGGTTCGGCGGTACCGGGAAGAATGCCATCATGCACCGCTCCTGGATGAAGAACCAGGGGCTCCCCGCCGATACCTTCGACGGGCGGCCGATCATCGGCATCTGCAACACCTGGTCCGAGCTGACGCCCTGCAATGCACATCTGCGCGACCTGGCGGAGCGCGTGAAGCGCGGAGTCTACGAGGCGGGCGGCTTTCCGGTGGAATTTCCGGTCTTCTCGACCGGCGAAAGCACCCTTCGGCCGACAGCGATGATGTTCCGCAACCTCGCGGCCATGGATGTCGAAGAGGCGATCCGCGGCAATCCGGTCGATGGCGTCGTGTTGCTCGGCGGCTGCGACAAGACCACGCCCAGCCTTCTGATGGGCGCGGCGAGCGTCGACATTCCGGCGATCGTCGTCTCCGGCGGCCCGATGCTGAACGGTAAATGGCGCGGCAAGGACGTCGGTTCCGGTACCGCGATCTGGCAGTTCTCGGAAATGGTCAAGTCCGGTGAAATGACGCTGGAAGAGTTCATGGATGCCGAGCAAGGCATGGCCCGTTCGGCGGGAAGCTGTATGACCATGGGGACGGCCTCTACGATGGCGTCGATGGCCGAGGCTCTCGGCATGACGCTCTCCGGCAATGCCGCGATTCCCGCCGTCGACGCCCGGCGCCGGGTGATCTCGCAACTCACCGGCCGCCGGATCGTCGAGATGGTCAAGGAAGACCTGAAGCCCTCGGATATCCTGACCAAAGAGGCCTTCGAAAACGCCATTCGCGTCAACGGCGCAGTCGGCGGCTCGACCAATGCTGTGCTGCACCTTCTGGCGCTTGCCGGCCGCGTCGGGGTCGACCTTTCGCTCGACGATTGGGACAGGCTTGGCCGCGACGTGCCGACGATCGTCAATCTGCAGCCCTCCGGCAAGTACCTGATGGAGGAGTTCTATTACGCCGGTGGCCTGCCGGTGGTGATAAAGGCGGTCGCCGAGATGGGGCTCCTTCATAACAATGTCATCACCGTCAGCGGCGATACGATCTGGAACGACGTCAAGGGCGTCGTCAACTACAACGAGGACGTGATCCTGCCGCGGGAGAAGGCGCTGACGAAGTCGGGCGGCATCGCCGTGCTGCGCGGCAACCTGGCGCCGAGGGGTGCCGTGCTGAAGCCGTCCGCCGCCTCGCCGCATCTGATGCAGCACAAGGGGCGCGCGGTCGTCTTCGAAAGCATCGAGGACTATCACGCCCGCATCAACCGCGACGATCTCGACATCGACGAGAACTGCGTCATGGTTCTGAAATATTGCGGCCCGAAGGGTTACCCGGGCATGGCCGAGGTCGGCAATATGGGCCTGCCGCCCAAGGTGCTGAAGAAGGGGATCACCGACATGATCCGCATTTCCGATGCGCGCATGTCGGGCACGGCCTACGGCACCGTCATCCTCCACACGGCACCGGAAGCCGCCGAGGGCGGGCCGCTGGCGCTCGTCGAGAACGGCGACCTGATCGAAGTCGACATTCCGAACCGTACGCTGCATCTCCATGTCTCCGACGACGAGCTCGCCCGGCGCCGTGCCGCCTGGGTGTCACCGGTCAGGCCGCTCAACGGCGGCTATGGTGGTCTCTACATCAAGACCGTCATGCAGGCCGATACCGGCGCCGACCTCGACTTCCTGGTCGGCGCGCGTGGATCGGTGGTCGAGCGCGACAGCCATTGATGGGTTGATGCTTGAGCCAGCCGGCGAGGGTGGTCATGATCGCCTCGCGGCTACAGCGCCTGCGTCTTCAGACGCACAAAGGTCGCTGTAGCACTTTGAATCGCTGCATGTTTTTGTCCTTGATTCGGCTACGATTTAAGGAAACATGCAGCAGGCGGTTGCCTCGCCCACTCTGCCCCTTACCCTAGCCCTCTCCCCGCAGGCGGAGAGAGGGGACTGAGTGCCTCACCGCTGTCAGTCCCTACGCGGAGTGGAGGGTTGTGCGGCGTTTGCCGCGAGTCTCCTTCGCCCGCTGGCGGGGAGAAAGTGGCCGGCAGGCCGGATGAGGGGCGAACGCTCGCTTCCCTTTCGGCGTCCTCGCCCGTAAGTCGCTCACTGGCTCTGCTTCTGGCTCTGCTCACCCGTTCCCTGGCTTTGGGCCTGCTGCTGCCCCTGCCGTTCGACCGTCACGGCTACCTTCAGCGTCTCGTTGGCGACGCCGTGAACCAATCCGGCGACCGGCGCGGCATCCCGATAGCAGAGGCCGGTGGCGATGCGGATGTAGCGATCGTCGGAGCAAATCTTATTGGCGGGATCGAAGCCGACCCAGCCGAGGCTTGGTATGTGCACGTCGGCCCAGGCGTGGCTTGCGGTCTGCTCGGGATGGCCTTCAACCATCAGATAACCTGAGACGTAGCGGGCGGGCAGGCCGAGGGTGCGTGCCGCCGAAATGAGGATGTGGGCGTGATCCTGGCAGACGCCCTTGCCGCGCTCGAGCGCCTCCTCGGCGGTGGTGCCGGCATGGGTCTCGCCCGGCTCGTATGCGACGGTTTCGTGAATGACCCCCATCAGAGTGTGCATGCGCTCGAGATCCGTTACGCCCTCTGCGGACTTCGCAAGCTCGCGGATCAGCTTGCCCGCTTTGCTGAGCGGGGTTTCGCGGGCATAGAGCCAGAGCGGCACGTAGGACTGGTGCGCCCCGAAGACGCCGGCCCGGTCCTCCGTCTCCACTTCGCCGCTCGCCTCGATCCGGAAGGTCGTCCGATCCGCGTCGACGCTGACGAGGTGCGTGCGGTTGCCGAAGTGGTCGTCGTAGCTGACTTCGACCACGGCGCCTTCGACGAGCGTCCTCCAGTTCAAGACCGTCTGACCGGGTTGCGTCGTCGGCGTCAACCGCAGCCGCTGCAACGCATAGGGCACCGGCTCGTCGTAATGGTACTCGGTCGTGTGGCTGATTTTCAGGTGCATTTCAACCTCCTGAGCCTCAGTGGTAGAACCGGTAGCCATCGGTGATTTCCTGGCCCAGACGGTTGTTGTGGCTGATGAACTCTTCCAGGTATTCGTGAAGGCCCCTATCCATGATGTCGCTGATCGACTGGCTGCGCAGAGAAGCGAGCGTCTCTTCGGCGGTTTCGTGGGCGGCATGCCTCTCGCCATATTCGCGCGCGAGATAACCGAGATTGCTGACGATCTTTTCGTAGCAATAGGCAAGCGAGCGCGGCATGCGGCCGTTCGAGATCAGGAAGTCGGCGATGTTGGCCGGTCTGAGTTCCGCATCGTAGACCCAGCCATAAGCGCGGTGCGCCGAGACGGAGCGGAGGATCGATTCCCACTGCACATTGTCCATCGATGATCCGACGGCCGAGACGGCCGGCAGCAGGACGTAATATTTCACATCGAGGATGCGGGCGGTGTTGTCGGCCCGCTCGATGAAGGTGCCGATGCGCGAGAAGTTGAAGATCTCGTTCCTGAGCATCGTGCCGTGGAAGGCGCCGCGGATGAGGCCGGCACAGCGTTTGATCGTGTCGATGATCTCGGGAAGGTCGGCCGGCCGCGCCCTCTTGGCGAGCATCGCCTTCATCTCGATCCAGCATTCGTTGGTGGCTTCCCAGGTCTCGCGGGTCAGCGCCGTGCGGACCATGCGGGCGTTGTGGCGGCCCGCCTCGATGCAGGACATGACGCTTGACGAATTGGCGCGGTCGCGCAGCAGGAAATCGATGGCGTCGCCGCTCGTCAGCGTGTCGTGCACTTCGTCATAGAGTTCGCGGACGCCAGCGCTCTGCAGCACGCCGTCCCAGTCGCCCTCGGTCGACTCGCTGCGGGTCAGCGACATGCGTAGGCCGGCGTCGATCAGGCGGGCGCCGTTCTCGGCGCGCTCGATATAGCGGAACATCCAGTAGAGGCCGTTCGCAGTTCTTCCCAACATGGCCTCAGTCCTCCAGTACCCAGGTATCCTTGGTGCCGCCACCCTGGCTGGAATTCACCACCAGCGAGCCCTCCTTCAGCGCGACGCGCGTCAAGCCGCCGGGAATGATCTGCACCTTGTCGGAAACCAGCACGTAGGGACGCAAATCGACATGCCGGGGCGCGATGCCCTTGTTGACGAGGATCGGCACGGTCGAGAGCGACAATGTCGGCTGGGCGATATAGTTGCCAGGGCGCTCCTTGAGCTTCTCGGCGAAGGCGGCACGCTCCCTCTTGGTCGCCGTCGGGCCGACGAGCATGCCGTAGCCGCCGGAGCCGTGTACTTCCTTGACGACAAGTTCCTCGAGATGCTCGAGCACGTATTTGAGGCTCTGCGGTTCAGAGCATCGCCAGGTCGGTACGTTTTCGAGCAGCGGCTTGCGGCCGGTGTAGAACTCGACGATCTCCGGCATGTAGGAATAGATCGCCTTGTCGTCGGAAATGCCGGTGCCGGGCGCGTTGGCGATAGTGATGTTGCCGGCGCGATAGACGTCCATGATGCCGGGAATGCCGAGCGCGGAATCCGGGCGGAAGGTGAGGGGATCGAGGAAATCGTCGTCGACGCGGCGGTAAAGCACGTCGATCGCCTCGTAGCCGCGCGTGGTGCGCATCTTCACCTTGCCGTCGATGACCCGCAGGTCGGATCCTTCTACCAGTTCGACGCCCATCATGTCGGCGAGGAAGGCGTGCTCGTAGAAGGCGGAATTGTAGATGCCGGGGGTAAGCACAGCGACGCGCGGCTTGCCGGCGCAGCCGGGCGGCGCCAGCGACGACAGGCTCTGGCGAAGCAGATAGGGATAGTTTTCCACCGGCCGCACCCGGTTCTGATGGAAGAGTTCCGGGAACATCTGCATCATGGTTTCCCGGTTCTCCAGCATGTAGCTGACACCGGAGGGCGTGCGCGCATTGTCTTCCAGCACGTAGAACTGGTCTTCGCCGGTGCGGACGATATCGGTGCCGACGATGTGGGTATAGACGCCGCCGGGCGGCCGGAAACCGATCATCTGCGGCAGGAAGGCGTCGTTTTTCTCGATCAACTCGCGCGGGATTCGGCCGGCGCGGATGATCTCCTGCTTATGGTAGATGTCATCCAGGAAGGCGTTGAGCGCAATCACGCGCTGTTCGATGCCCTGGGCGAGGCGGCGCCATTCGCGGCCGGAAATGATGCGGGGAATGAGGTCGAAGGGGATGAGCTTTTCGGAGGAATCAGCGTGTCCGTAGACCGCGAAGGTGATGCCCGTCTTGCGGAAGATGTTTTCGGCTTCTTTCGATTTCGCTATGAGCCGGTTTCTGTCCTGGCTGGCATACCATTGATGATAGGTCGAATATGGCTGGCGCGGGCTGCTGTCCGCATTGATCATTTCATCAAATGCCAAAGGCGTAGTCCCCTTATTTTTGACCATTTGAGTACATCGTTTGACGCAATGCAAGAAGCGTGCACGTTCGCAGGTGAAGAATTTTTGAAAGCGCTTTCGCCCCTGGTCATTGAGGCAGATCGACCGCAACTTACGCTTGGCGCGTCGAGGGGCTTCTCCTCCTGATCGGTAAATGGGCAGATGCCTGAATTTTTGGCGCTCCACCGAAGGTTGCCGTCGCCGGTTGCCTTGCCGATCTTGTTCCTCGATGGGGCAGGAGTAAAATGCCTGCGCCGGCGGGTGGTGACATCGGGACGAAGGGGAATGGAAGCAATATACGAGATCGCGGAACGGCCGGCACAACGTGTCACCGGCCGCCTCTGGGATGGCACATTCGTCGAAGCGGCTGACGGGGCCATCCATCGACTGATTGCCGAGACGCAGGAACATCGCCGGCGCACCCATCCTAAGGATCATGCCGCCCTCATCGGCCTTTCCTGGAATGTTCGGCCGGAGGGCTTCAGCTATCTCCTCGGCTATGTGGGCGAAGATCACGCGACCTTTGCCGCGCCCGAGCACATGGATCTACCGGCCATGCGCTTCGCCACGACGATGCACCACCCCGAAGGAGGAGATGTTTTCGTCCAATATCGCAAGATGTTCGATTGGATCGCAGCGGAGGGATACGCCGTCGATACGACCCATCTTCACTATCGCGAGGAATATGAGGCTGGCTTCGTTTCCCCGTCTGCATCCTCTCTCCGCCTGATGGTTCCGATTCGCTGATCGCAACCATCAGAAAAATTGCTTTGACCCAGTGCGGTACGCGGTCTATCGCCGCGGCGACGGTCTCGTCGGATCTTCGTGATCCGCCTCGCTTGGGAATCACCGATGATGCTTGCCCGCCTGGCCCCGGCCATTTTCGTGCTGCTCTGGTCCACGGGCTGGGTGGTCGCGAAATACGCCGCCTTCTTTGCCGACCCGCTGACCTTCCTGGCGCTGCGCTACAGCGTGGCGATCCTGCTCTTCATCGGTTTCTGCGCTGCGACCGGTGCGCGCTGGCCACGCTCCTGGAGCGTGGTCGGCCATGCGGTCGTGTCCGGGATCTTCCTTCACGGTCTCTATCTCGGCGCCGTGTGGTGGGCGATCGGGCAGGGGGTACCCGCGGCCATATCCGGGATCATCGCCGGGTTGCAGCCTTTGATGACGGCTGCGGTCGCGCCATTCCTGATCGGCGAGAATCTCAGCCGGCAGCAGCGGCTCGGGCTGGTGCTCGGCTTTTGTGGCATCGCGCTCGCCGTATTGCCGAAGATGCTGGCAATCGACACCGCATCGACGCCCATCCATGTCTTGCCAGTGGCCGTCAACGTGCTCGGGATGGCGGCGGTGACCTATGGCACGCTTTACCAGAAGCGGTATCTGCAGAACGGTGACATTCGGTCGATCGCCGCCCTGCAATATGTCGGCGCCCTGATCGTGACCGTGCCGCTGGCCTTGATGCTCGAGGATCTGCGCGTGACCTGGAACATTCAGCTCGTCGCAGCACTTGCCTGGTCTGTTCTTGGCCTGTCGATGGGGGCGATCGCGTTCCTGCTTTATCTCATTCGCCGCGGCCAGGTCTCGCGCGCCGCATCGCTCATCTATCTGGTGCCACCGCTCGCGGCGGTTCAGGCGGCGCTCTTCTTTGGCGAAGCGCTGACCTGGCCGATGATCGTCGGCACGATCATCGCGGTAACCGGGGTCTACCTCACCAATCGCAAGATCGGCAATGCGGCACCTTCGGGCGAGCGCGCCGGCAACGCTACGACAGCTTGAGTGAAAAAGCAGAAAGCGGGAGCTTCAATCAGAATGACCAAAGCGCTGCTGATAATCGACGTACAAAACGCCATTCTTGCGGGCAAGGGCAGGCCAGAGCGACAGCCGCATATGGATGCGGCGCTGGACGAGACGGCTGCGCGCCTCCATATGCTCCAAGAAAGGGCCCGAGCTGCCGGCGCTCCGGTGGTGCTGGTCCAGCACGACGGGGACGAGGAGCATCGATTGGCGGTCGGGACGCATGGCTGGGCCATTCGCGACGAGATCGCGCCTGTCGCGGGCGACGTCGTCGTTCATAAGAAAAGCTGTGACTCGTTCTTCGAGACCGACCTTGCCGAGCGCCTTAAGGAGCGTTCCGCAACGCACCTGGTTATCGGCGGATGCATGTCTGAATTCTGTGTCGATACCACGGTGAGGCGGGCCGTTTCGCTCGGATATGATGTGACGCTGGTTGCCGACGGCCATACGACCGCGGATTCGGGAGCCCTCATGTTTCCCGAGATCGTTGCGCATCACAACGAAACGCTCGATGGGTTCGATGCAGGCAGGGCCAAGGTCGAGGTCCGGCCCGCTGTTGAAATTGCTTTCTGACGAATAGGGCAGAGCGGCAGCTAACGATATTGGCCGTGATCTTCTTTGCGAAACTCGACCACGGAGAAAAATCCGCGGCCGAGCTGGCGTAGGTCGGCATCCTGGTCATCGGGGCCAGCCTTCGGCGGCTGGCCACAATGTCATCGCAGCGCTTCAGCCCTGCCGGCCGCCATTGTCTGCGCGGCGCATGCCTTGGCCGCGCTCGCGGCGATTGCCGGGCTGCCCGTCGCCGTGACGCCGGCCCTCGTGCTTGGCGCCTGGGCGACCATGGTGTTTCCGGTTTTCGTGGTTGCGGTTGCCCTCCGTCCGGCCGTCGTGATGCCCCGGGCCTGCGGCGCGGTGATCGCGGCGCTCGTGTTTTTGCGGGCGGTCGTCGCGCAGCAGATCGTCACCGGCAAACCCGCTCGTCGTCGGCGTCTCGTGCGCCGACCGCTTGGGCGGGCGGCCTCCGTCACGACGCTGTCCACCGCCATTGCCGCGATGCTGACCACCGCCGTTGCCGCGAGGTTGGCCATTGCCGCGACCGCCGCGTCCCTTGGAGGGGCGGGCCTGGTCGGCCGGTGCGTCGCCGCTGGCGACGGCGATCTGAATGCCCATCAGCTTTTCGATGTCGCGCAGCAGGCGGATTTCATCCGGCGAGCAGAAGGCGATCGCAATACCGTCGCGGCCGTTGCGGGCGGTGCGGCCGATGCGATGCACATAGGCATCCGGCACTTCCGGCAGATCATAGTTGTAGACGTGAGTGACGCCCGGAATGTCGATGCCGCGGGCGGCGACGTCGGTAGCGACAAGCACGCGGATTTCGCCATCGCGGAAAGCCTTCAGCGCGCGCTCGCGTTGGCCCTGGCTCTTGTTGCCGTGAATCGAGGCGGCCTTGAAGCCAACATGGTCCAGATGCTTCATTAGCTTCTCGGCACCGTGCTTCGTTCGGCTGAAGATCAGCGACAGACCGTCGGGATTGTCGGTGAGCGACTGTTTGAGGATCGTCGTCTTCAGGTCTTTGCCGGGGACGAAATGGACATATTGCTCGACCTTGTCGGCGGCTTTGCCCGGAGGCGTCACTTCGACCTTGACCGGGTCGGTCAGGTACTCGCCGGCAAGCTCGGCGATCTGCTTCGGCATGGTCGCGGAGAAGAGCAGCGTCTGGCGGTTCTTCGGCACCAGCTTCGAAATCTTGCGCAGATCGTGGATGAAGCCGAGGTCGAGCATCTGGTCGGCCTCGTCGAGAACGAGGTAGCGGCCCTGCGTCAGCGTCACGGCCTTTCGGGCGACGAGGTCGAGCAGGCGGCCGGGCGTTGCGACGAGAATGTCGACGCCGCGGGCGAGTTGTTCGGTTTGCTTGTTGATCGAGACGCCGCCGACCACGACGCCGATCTTCAGCGGGCTCTTCTTCACGAAGAGCTTGAGGTTGGTTGCGATCTGGTTGACGAGTTCGCGGGTGGGCGCAAGCACGAGCGCGCGGATGTTGCGTGGGTCGGCGCGCCGACCATCTGTGAGGAGTTTCTCGATCATCGGCAGGCCAAAGGCGGCCGTCTTGCCGGTGCCCGTCTGGGCGAGACCGATGAGGTCATGATCTTTGAGAACAAGCGGAATGGCCTGCGTCTGGATGGGCGTCGGCTTCTCGAAGCCATTGGCGGAGAGGGTCGCCAGGATCTGCTGCGAGAGGCCAAGCTCTTTGAAAGTGGACAAGGGATATACCTTTCGGGGCGCCAAACACATGCGCCGGAATCGCCTCTTGCAATTCCGGTGTCGTCTGGCGTCAAGAACCCCGCGTGAATTGGGAACTTGTGGGTTAAAGAAAAATCGTCAAGCGCCTGTGCCGCTGGTTGCGGCGATGTCTCGCGCTTTTCCTTCTTCACGGCTTGAAGTGTCTGCCGAGGGCGCGCTCACGCGGCGGCCGGAAGGTGACGCGCTGTCCATGTCGTTGTTTTGGACTGAAAAGTCAAGCTGCATCTTTTGCGAGTGCGAGATTGGCGTTCCGCATCCGCCGCGGCGGGAGGTGCGCCGTGGATGAGGATCGGGACCGGGAGGGGTGGTCAAACATCATGCATGAAGGCCTTGCAGAAGAAGCACCGGAGCGTACAATTCCGCGGCTCGGCTTCAGCATTCTCGGGCACGCAGTTGCTGAAGGCCGGATGAGAATAGTGCCAGGAAATTGTGTGGTTCCAGGTCGGCAGGAGCGGAGCGATACGGGCCGACGCTGGAACCCAGTTTCGATGCCTATCTTGCGCGTTTGCAGCCAAACCGCGTGACATTGGACGAAAAAGGACCTTCGGCGATTGGGAACCTGACGCGCCTTCAACCGTTCCGTCCCTTGAGTCTTCGCCGACCTATCTGCCAACCGAGACACAGGGGAGGAACTAGTGCGGAACCGGATTTGGATACTGGCAGCCGATGGCAACGCGGCGCGCATCGTCAAGGACGTCAACTTGCTGAAGGATGGGCGTCAGCAGCCGGAAGTGGAATCCTACGAGATCGAGGGGAGACGCGCTCAAGACATCATGGCCGACAAACCTGGCCGCAGTCATTCGTCGGACGGACATGGTCGCTCGGCCATGGAATACAGCAGCGACCCGGTACGCGAGGAACAGCACCGTTTCGCCGTCGAGATCGCCGAGAAGCTCGACCACTATGCGCTGGAAAACGCCTTCGAGAACCTGGTGATCTGCGCTGCGCCGAGGACTTTGGGCGACCTCAGGAAGCTGCTATCCCACCAGGTCAAGGAAAAGACCGTTGCCGAGATCGATCGCAACTGCGTCGCGGTACCGACCGAGCAGCTGATCGCCACGGTCAAGTCCGTGGTCTTTCCCGGGTAAAGCTTCAGCCCTTATCGCCCCGCAGCATCTCGCGTTTGCCGGCAAAGCCTGGAAGACGCTCTACGACGAAGCCGGCTGCAGCGAGATTGCGGCGGACGAAACCCGCCGCTGCATAAGTGGCGAAGGTGCCGCCTTGCACGGTCTTGTCGAAGACCGCCTGCATGAGCTCTTGCGACCACATGTCCGGGTTGCGGGAGGGCGCGAAACCGTCGAGGTACCAGGCGTCGAAGCTTTCCCGGGAGGCGGAAAGACCCTCGAGCGCCGTGCCGCAGACCACAGTGAGCCGCACGCCGTTGAAGTCGATGTCGATGCGGCTGGCGGGCGTATCCGGCCAATGGGCGACAAGCGCCTGTCGCTGTGCGTCGATCTCCGACCAATGAGAAAGTGCTCGATCAATCTCGGCGGCGTGCATCGGAAAGCGCTCGAAGGAGACGAAGTGTAGCTGGCCATCGGAGACCTGTGCCTGCTTCCACTGCCGCCAGGTTTCACAGAAATTCAGGCCGGTGCCGAAGCCGAGCTCGCCGATTGTGAAGGCGCCGCCTGCGTTCCAACGCGCCGGCAGCCTGTTGCCGATGAGGAATACATGGCCGCATTCCAGCCGGCCATCGGTGCGGCAATAAAAGTGATCGCCAAATTCCACCGAATAGGGCATATCGCCCGCGTGCCATTCAAGGCTCTGCTGTGCCGGCGGCTGGCTCTGGCGGAGATCGGTTTCTGTCATGGCAATGTCGTTAGTCTTCCGGCTCTACATCGCCGCGCGTTCGTTGGATCGAATTCGATCTACGGAATTATGCAGTAGAAGGTCAATCGGTGAGCGAAGTTTTGATCGTTGGCGGCGGTGTCATGGGGCTCTGGGCGGCGCTCATGGCTGGCCGCGCCGGTATCGAGACGCGCCTTCTCGAAAGGAAGAGCATCGGCGCAGGAGCGAGCGGCGGTCTGCTCGGCGCGCTGATGCCGCATATGCCCGACCGCTGGAACGCCAAGAAACAGTTCCAGTTCGATGCCCTGGTTTCGCTCGAGAGCGAGATTGCCCGGCTCGAAGCGGAGACGGGACTTTCGGCAGGCTACCGCCGCTCGGGGCGGGTCATGCCGCTCGGCAGACAGCATCTGCACGATATCGCACTAGGCCATGAGCAGGACGCTCAGCGGCACTGGATTGCGGGCGAACGGTGTTTCAATTGGCACGTCAGCGATGTCGGTATCGAGGGCTGGCCGGCAGCGGATGCAGCACCTTTCGGTGTCGTCCGCGACACGCTTGCGGCGCGTGTGGCGCCGCGAAGCCTGCTTGCGACCCTCCGCATCGCGCTCGCAAGGTTTCCTCATGTCCGGGTCGAAGAGGGCGCCGAAGTTTCCTCGATCGACCCACAGCGTGGCCAACTGGCGCTTGCCGACGGGCGCGCGTTGACGTTCGGGCAGTGCATTCTCGCCGCAGGCGTCGCGAGTTTTCCCTTGATCGACCGATTGGCGCAGAGGCCGCAAGCACCAAGCGGCGGCGCCGTCAAGGGGCAGGCGGCGCTCCTTCGCGCCGACATCGATCCGGCCTCGCCGATCATCTTCACCGACGGCCTCTACATCGTTCCGCATGAAAACGGTCAGGTGGCCGTCGGCAGCACCAGCGAGAACCATTTCTCCGCGCCGTTCTCGACGGACGCACAACTGGACGCGCTGATCGATCGCGCCGTCGCTCTGGCACCGATCCTGCGCGACGCGCCGGTGGTCGAGCGTTGGGCCGGCCTGCGCCCAAAGGCCACGGGTCGGGAGCCGATGGTCGGCCGACATCCCGATCACGAGAGGTTGTCGCTGCTGACGGGCGGCTTCAAGGTCAGTTTCGGAATGGCGCATGTTCTGGCGGGCTTCGTCATCGACGAGCTTGCTGGGCGAACGAGCATCGAACTTCCGCCATCGTTCCGATGCGAAACCCATATCGCGGGCCTGCAATAGCCCCCATTCGACTTCGTCAATCTGTCACGCAAATCACCTAAGAGGCGGCGATCGATTGGAATTTCGGAGCCTGCAATGCGGTACGCCATTTGTTTTACGCCGGCGATGGGAGACCCGCTGTCCGCGGCGGCGGCGAGTTGGCTCGGACGCAGCGTCTATTCGGGCGAGTCCGTGGAACCGCCGTCCATCGCCGGTCTTCGCGTTTCGGAGATCGCCTTCCACACGGCGGTTCCACGTCGTTTCGGGTTTCACGCCATGATCATGGCGCCCTTCCGCCTTGCTGAAGGCGTTGATGAAGTGCACCTCCTGAGGGCGCTGATGCACTTCACCAGCGACGAAACGCCGTTCGCAATCGAGCGGCTGGAGGTGGCGCGCCTCAGGCAGTGCTTGGGCTTGCTGCCGCAGGTGCCGAGCCATGCGATGCATATGCTCGCCGCGCGGGTTCTGCAGGCGTTCGACCGATTCCGAGCGCCGCTCAGCGAGGACGAGATCGAACGCTGCGATCCCGATCGGTTGACGGCGCCGCAATTCACCAACCTGCATCGCTGGGGCGATCCCTTCGTGATGGAAGAGTATCGCTTCCACTTGAAGCTCACCGGCCCTCTGGGTGCCGATGTCGGGCGACGATTGGAGGCGCCGTTGCGAGAGGCCTTCGAACCGCACCTGACGACGCCACTCGCGGTCGACAGCCTTGCCCTGTTCGTCGAACCGGAGACGGGGGCGCCGATGCGCGTCCATTCTCAGCACCCGCTCGGCAAAATTTCTGCCCGTCCGCGGGGCGAAAGGACAGTCCGGCCTGAGACGCAGCTCCGCGCGTCGGGGTGATGCTGGAGATCCTTTGCCACACGTCGCCAATTCCCTTTCCGCGATACGCTAAGTTCCTCGCCCGCCGTCATTTCATCTCGACAATCCGGTGTGCGGTGTTACCGTTTCGGAAAAATCGAAGGTGATTTCATGGCCGAGACTTCCTATCCGCGCGACCTCATTGGCTATGGGCGCACGCCGCCCCAGCCGCATTGGCCGGGCGATGCGCGCATCGCCGTGCAATTCGTCCTGAACTATGAGGAGGGCGGCGAAAGCTGCATACTCGATGGCGATCCGGCATCCGAGTGCCTGTTGTCGGAAATCGTCGGCGCGCAGCCCTGGCCGGGTCAGCGCAACCTCAATATGGAGTCCATCTATGAATACGGGGCACGGGCCGGCTTCTGGCGGTTGTGGCGAATGTTCACGAGCCGCGGCGTGGCGCTCACGGTCTACGGCGTGACGCTCGCAATGGCGCGCAACCCGGAGGCGGTTGCCGCGATGAAGGAGGCCGGATGGGAGATCGCGAGCCATGGGCTGCGCTGGCTCGAATACAAAGATTTTCCGGAGGACGTTGAGCGCGAGCACATTCGCGAAGTGGTGCGGCTGCATACAGAGCTAACGGGCGAGCGGCCGCTGGGCATCTATCAGGGCAAGCCTTCGGTCAACACGCTGAAGCTCGTCATGGAGGAGGGTGGCTTCCTCTATTCCTGCGATTCCTATGCGGACGAACTTCCCTATTGGGTACCGGGGCTGACGCCCGACAAGCCGCATCTCATCATTCCCTATACGCTCGACGCCAACGACATGCGCTTTGCCACCAACCAGGGCTTCAATTCCGGCGACCAGTTCTTCACCTATCTCAAGGACACGTTCGACATGCTCTATGAGGAAGGCAAGGAAGGCAGCCCGAAGATGATGAATGTCGGCCTGCATTGCCGTCTCGTCGGCAGGCCCGGCCGGGCGGCGGCACTTGCCCGCTTCATCGATTACGTCATGTCCCACGACAAGGTGTGGGTGCCGCGGCGCATCGACATCGCCCGCCACTGGTACGAACACCATAAACCGAAAGAACTGCGCTGATGCCGGAACGCGAGGATTTCGTCCGCCGCTTCGGCGGCATCTTCGAGCATTCGCCCTGGGTGGCGGAACGTGCGTTCGACCACGCCGCCTCGTCGGGATTGACGGCTGGCAACGTCCATTCGGCGCTTTGCAACGCCTTTCGTGCCGCATCGCCCGCAGAACGTCTCGCGGTCTTGCGTGCGCATCCTGATCTTGCCGGCAAGCTGGCCGTCGCCGGCAATCTCACGGCCGACTCGAAGTCCGAGCAGGCATCGGCGGGCCTTGACCGGCTTTCTTCGGAAGAGCATGCGCGCTTCACGGAGCTCAACGCGGCCTATACGAAGAAATTCGGCTTTCCTTTCATCATCGCGGTGAAGGGATTGACGAAGGAGGAGATTCTCGCTGCCTTCGAGCAACGGATTGACAATTCCGTGGAAGAGGAATTTGAAACCGCCTGCGCGCAGGTGGAGCAGATCGCCCGGCTGCGGCTTAGTTCCATGCTTCCGGGAGAAGACAATGCCTGACAAGACCGTTCCCGAACTGCCCGCCGGCGCCGTTTCGCGCCCTGGTCTCAATGGCTGGAGAGCCGGGACCCAGGTCTGATGTCGCATCTCATTTCGATCGAGCCCCTGACGAGGGAAGCTTTCGCCCCGTTCGGCAGCGTCATCGAGGCCGACCCGGGGTCAGCGCGATTGATCAATGGCGGCAATACCGAGCGGTTTCATGCGCTTGCTGAAGCCGAGGTCGTCGGAGAGGGCGCTCGGGTGATCATCAACATCTTTCGCGGCCAGCCGCGGGCCTTCCCTTACAGGCTCGCCATGATGGAGCGCCACCCGCTCGGCAGCCAGAGTTTTTCGCCACTCCAGGATAGGCCCTGGCTGGCGATTGTCGCCGAGGACCAAGGCGGACGCCCGGGCAGGCCGCGGGCCTTCCTGGCAAGCGGCCGGCAGGGGGTCAATTATGGTCGCAATGTCTGGCACCATCCGCTGATGGCGGTCGATGCCGCCAGCGATTTCCTCGTCGTCGATCGCGACGGACCGGGCAACAATCTCGAGGAATTCTTCTACGAAGAGCCCTTCGTCATCCCAGATCTGCTTTCAAAGGAAATAGTCCGATGAGCAAGAGCGGCCGCCTGACAACCCATGTTCTCGACACCGCACTCGGCAAGCCGGCCGAGGGGCTGCGCATCGATCTCTATCGGCTGGACGGCGAGGAGCGGCAATTGATCCGCACGGTCCGCACCAACAGCGACGGCCGGGTCGACGGGCCGCTGGCGGAGGGCGAGTCCTTCAGCGCGGGCCATTACGAGCTGGTCTTTCACGCGGGCGATTACTTGCGCGCGGCCGGGGTAGCGCTTTCGGAACCAGCCTTCCTCGACCTGATCCCGTTGCGGTTCGGCATCGCCGACCCCGCAAGCCACTATCACGTGCCTCTGCTGCTCTCGCCCTACGGCTATTCCACCTATCGCGGCAGTTGAGCCAAGACGATGCGGGCGCGCCACGCCGCTTGACACATTACATCGCGTAATCGGCGATGACGTCGCGACCCACATCGTTGATGTTGCGCTTGCCGCAGAGCGCCATGGTGATGTCCATCTCCTTGCGGATGATGTCGAGGGTGAGCGTCACGCCATCCTTGCCCATCGCCCCGAGACCGTAGAGGAACGGGCGGCCGATGAAGGTGCCCTTGGCGCCGAGGGCGACGGCCTTCAGCACGTCCTGCCCGGAGCGGATGCCGCCGTCGAGATGAACCTCGATCTGATGACCGACGGCATCGATGATGCGCGGCAACATGCTGATCGAAGATGGCGCTCCGTCGAGCTGGCGTCCGCCATGGTTCGAAACGATGATCGCGTCGGCACCGGTCTTTGCCGCCATTTTCGCGTCTTCCGGATCGAGAATGCCCTTCAGGATGAGCGGGCCGCCCCAGCGCTCCTTGATCCACTCGACGTCTTTCCACGAGAGCTGCGGATCGAACTGCTCCGTGGTCCAGGCATGAAGCGAGGAGAGGTCGGTGACGCTCTTGGCGTGCCCGACGATGTTGCGGAAGGTGCGCCGGTTCGTGCCGAGCATCTTCATGCACCAGCGTGGCCTTGTCGCCATCATCCAGAGATGTTTTGGCGTCATGCGTGGCGGTGCCGATAGGCCGTTGCGAAGATCCTTGTGGCGCTGGCCGAGAATCTGCAGATCGAGTGTCAGGACGAGGGCCGAGCATTTTGCGGCCTTGGCGCGGTCGATGAGGTTGAGCACGAATTCGCGCTCGCGCATGACATAGAGCTGAAACCAGAAGGGTTTCGTCGTGACCGAGGCGACGTCCTCGATCGAGCAGATGCTCATCGTCGAAAGGGTGAAGGGAACGCCATAGGCCTCGGCCGCCTGGGCCGCCAGCATCTCGCCGTCGGCATGCTGCATGCCGGTGAGGCCGGTCGGGGCAAGGGCGACCGGCATCGACACTTTCTGGCCGATCATCGTCGTTTCGAGCGAGCGATTGGTCATGTCGACCAGCACCCGCTGGCGCAGCTTGATCTTCGCAAAATCCTCCTCGTTGGCGCGGTAGGTGCCCTCCGTCCAGGCGCCGCTGTCGGCGTAGTCGAAGAAGAGCTTAGGTACCCGCCGCTTGGCGAGTGCCTTGAGGTCGCGGATGTCGAGGATTTGCGTCATGGATCGCCCTCATCGGATGGAATTACGGACGCCTTATCATGTTTTCAAAGGGGTTGTAATAGTCGCGAGAAGCAAGAGGTCAAAAAAATTGACCTCTTGTATTCCTGCGCTCAGGTGGCACCGAGCGCCGATTTCGCCGGCTGGCCGGCGATATAGGTCTCGGCGATCGACCGGTCGTCGCCCATGGTTTGCAACAGGAAGAGCTCGTCGGCGAGCGAATTGACCACTTCGGCCCTGAGCGCCATGGCCGGTGTCGCCGCCATGTCGAGCACCGTGAGGTCGGCATCGGTGCCTGGCTCCAGCGTGCCGATGCGATCGGAAAGCGAGAGCGCCTCGGCATTGCCGCGGGTCATCATGTAGAAGCTGTCCAAGGGGTTCAGCCGCTCGCCTTGCAACTGCAGGATCTTGTAGGCCTCGTCGAGTGTCTTCAGCATCGAATAGCTGGTGCCGCCGCCGATGTCGGAGGCGACCGAGACGCGCACCGGTTTCTCGCGTCGCGTCAAAGCGCGGAGCGGAAACAGGCCGGAGCCGAGGAAGAGGTTCGATGTAGGGCAGAAGACCGCGACCGAACCGGTCTCGCTCAGCGCATCGGCTTCGCGCTCCGAGAGATGGATGCAATGACCGAAAAGGCTCTTGCGCCCGAGCAGGCCGTAGCGGGCATAGACGTCGGTATAGTCCTTGGCTTCCGGATAGAGCTCGCAGGTAAACGCGATCTCATCGCGGTTTTCAGAAAGATGCGTCTGCACGTGCAGGTCCGGATACTCCCGGACCAGCGATTTCGCCACATCCATCTGCTCCGGCGTCGAGGTGATGGCGAAACGCGGCGTGATGGCAACATGGTTGCGGCCCCTGCCGTGCCAGTCGGCAATCACCGCCCGCGTCTCGTCATAGCTCATCTGAGGCGTGTCGAGCAGGCCCTGCGGGGCGTTGCGGTCCATCATCACCTTGCCGGCGACCATGCACATGCCGCGCCTCAGGCTCTCGGCAAAGAAGGCGTCGGCAGACGCCTTGTGCACCGAGCAATACGCTGTTGCCGTCGTCGTGCCGTGGCGAAGCATTTCGTCGAAGAAGTGGACGGCGATCCGCTCCGCATGCACCGTCTCGACGAAGCGGCATTCCTCCGGGAAAGTGTAGGTGTTCAGCCATTCGAGCAGGTTGGCCGCATAGGAGGCCATGACCTGCATTTGCGGGAAGTGCAGATGGGTGTCGATAAAGCCCGGCAGGATGAGGTGCGGCCGATGGTCGATCTCCACCACCCCTTCCGGCGTTACGGTCTTGACGGTCGCGTAGGGGCCGGAAGCCTTGATCACGCCATTTTCGACGAGGAGCGCGCCGTCGCTTTCATAGGCATAGGCGCCGCTGTCGTCGATGCACTCCGGCGCTCGGTTGAAGCTCAGCGTGCGGCCGCGGATCAGGATGGGTGTCATCTTGCCTCTCCGACAGCGCTCTCAAACCAGGCTGTGAGCAGCCTGCGTTCGTCCGCCGTCATGTCGGTTATGTTGCCGGGCGGCATGGCGTGGCTGCGCCCCGCCTGGATATAGATTTCGCGCGCTAGGGCGGCAATCTCGGCGTCGCTCTCAAGTATGACGCCCTTCGGGGCGCGGGCAATGCCCTCGTAAACGGGCTCGGCCGCATGGCACATGCTGCAGCGGGTCGCGATCGTGTCTTTGACCGCCGGGAAATGCGCATTTTCGGCAAGGCGCTTGAAAGCCGGCGCGGTCTCGGCTCGTTCTTCTCCCATCAGCACCTCCGGCGCGGTCGAGAGCCACATCATCAGAATGAAGAGGATCACTGTCGCGAGCCAGGTCCAGGTCGGCTTGCCCTTGCGCGCATGCGTGGTGTTGAACCAGTGGCGGATCGTCACGCCCATCAGGAACACCAATGCAGCGATGATCCAGTTGAAGGCCGTCGCGAAGGCGAGCGGATAGTGGTTCGACAGCATGAAGAAGATGACCGGGAGGGTCAGGTAGTTGTTGTGCAGCGAACGCTGCTTGGCCTGCGCACCGAGCCTCGGGTCGGGCGTGCGCCCGGCGATCAGGTCGGCAACGACGATCTTCTGGTTGGGGATGATGATGAAGAAAACATTGGCGGACATGATCGTCGCCGTGAAGGCGCCGAGATGCAGGAAGGCGGCGCGGCCAGTAAAGACCTGTATGTAGCCCCAACCCATCGCGACGAGCACGATGTAGAGAAGGGCCATCAGACCCCAGGTGTTCTTGCCGATCGGCGACTTGCACAGAAGGTCATAGACAATCCAGCCGACGCCAAGTGAAGCAAGCGACATCAGGATCGCCGTCGTTGCGGAGATATCGAGCACATGTCGGTCGATCAGGAAGAGATCGGCGCCGCCATAATAGACGATGCAGAGCATCGCGAAGCCCGAGAGCCATGTCGAATAGGACTCCCATTTGAACCAGGTGAGATGCACGGGCATCGTGGCCGGCGCCACCAGATATTTCTGAATGTGGTAAAAGCCACCGCCATGCACCTGCCATTCCTCGCCATAGGCACCCGCAGGCAGGTGGTCGCGCTTCACGAGGCCGAGGTCGAGCGCAATGAAATAGAAGGACGAGCCGATCCAGGCGATGGCGGTGACGACATGCAGCCAGCGGACGGCAAAGGCCAGCCACTCCCAAGCGATGGCAAATTCGTACATACAGGCCCCCTTTCTCTCCGTTCGCTCACCTTGCGAGAAAAAGCGAAAACGGGGAAGGGCCGGATAGACGGTTGTGGTGACTTTCGATGGCTCGGCGAGTTCGATGCTTTCAAGGCATTAGCTTTAGCCGGTGCGCTTAGGGAAATAGGGTGCGATCCGCCCCTCATGTATCCGTTGGATTAAATTCTCCGAGGATCCAGTCACGGAAGCTACGGATCTTTGCGACGTTGCGCCGTGCGTGGGCATAGACGAGCCAATAATCGTGACCGTCGCTGCAGCACAGATCGAAGGGTTGATAGAGCCGGCCGAGCGCGACATCGTCAGTGTAGAATTCCGGCGTCAGGATTCCCACGCCTTGCCCCGCAATTGCGGCGCCTGCCTCGAAGGACTGTGCACCAAGCCGACTTGCCGGCCGACCGTCGAGATCCGGATCGTCGACGCCCGCTGCTCGGAACCACAGGCGCCACCACGGATCGCGAGGGTCGATAATCCGGAGCTTCAGAAGGTCGCGTGGCGTTTGGATGCCGCCAATCGTTTCGGCCAGCGACGGATTGAGCATGGGTGTAAACTCCACCCGCATCAGCCGGTGGCTGACTAAGTCCGGCCAGGTGCCGGTGCCGGAACGGATCGCGACATCCACCGCCTCCTTGCTGAAATCAAGGATTCTGTCGCTTGCCGCCAGGCGGACGGCGATGTTCGGGTGGGCGAGCTGGAAAGTGCCGATATTGCGGGCGAGCCATTGCGATGCAAAGGTTGCGGTGGAGTTGATGAGAAGGGCGGCTTCGACATCGCCGCGCGCCGAGGCGACCGCTTCGTGTAGCATTTCAAAGGCTTCGGTCACCTTCGGCGCCAGCCGCTGGCCCACTTCCGTCAAGGTCACCTGCCGGGGACGCCTCAGGAACAGCGGCTCGCCGACGCTCTCCTCGATGAGCTTGATCTGGTAGCTGACTGCCGTCTGAGTCATGCCGAGCTCCTCGCCCGCCTTGGTGAAGCCGCCGAGCCGGGCGGCCGCTTCGAAGACCCTCAGCGCATTCAGCGGGAACTGCTTCGACATCTTCATGGATAAGCTCTCTTGATGCATGCAGACGGATGTTCGATTGGAATTCGAGCATGTTCGGCGGCATGCTGCAAGTCAACTTCACCGCATCCGAAGGGTGTTCAGATGTCTTGCGATGCATTGGAATATGCTGAAAGAAAACCGCTTCTCTCGTTCGGCGGCGCAATGCGGTTCGCCGCGTCCGCGCTTCGCCGCATGGCAGGGCGAAGCTTGAAACTCGACCTCGAATCCACGTCCGATTACATGAAAAAAGACTTGGGATTCCTCGACGGGCGTATGCCACGCTGCGACGATAAGATGATGCGATAGCGCGGGGCGGTTTGCCCCTCGTCCGACCTGCCGGCCACCTTCTCCTTACAAGCGGGCGAAGGGACTCGCCGCGAACTCCACTTCCCTCTCCCGTCAGAACGGGGAGAGGGTTAGGGGCTATCTTCAAACAAATCAGCTCTTTTGAACGACTCAGCTTCCCCTGAGGCGCTCCAGGGCCATCAAAATGCGCTCGGGAGTGGCCGGGGTGTCGAGGCGAGGGCATTCACGATAGTCGGCGATGCTGGCGACCGCCATCGACAGGGCCTCGAGCACCGAGATCGGCAGCATCAAGGGCGGCTCGCCCACTGCCTTTGAACGGCCGATTGTTTTTTCCGCATTTTCCGACCATTCGGCGAGGCGCACGTTGAAGACCTTCGGCCGGTCGGAGGCGAGGGGGATCTTGTAAGTGGAGGGGGCATGCGTGCGCAGACGCCCCTTCTCATCCCACCAGAGTTCCTCCGTCGTCAGCCAGCCCATGCCCTGGACGAAGCCACCCTCGATCTGGCCCAGGTCGATCGCGGGGTTGAGCGAGCGGCCGACATCGTGCAGCACGTCGACCCGGTCGACAAGGTATTCCCCGGTCAGCGTGTCGATCGACACTTCGGAGACCGCAGCACCATAGGCGAAATAATAGAAAGGCGTGCCTCGCCCGGCGGTACGGTCCCAGTGGATTTTCGGTGTTTTGTAGAAGCCGGCCGCCGATAACTGCACACGTGCCGCATAGGCCTGGCCGACGAACTCGGCGAAGGGCACGAACTCTTCGCCGATCTTCACGTGGTTCGGCACGAAAGTGACATTCTCGGCGGTCGTCTGCCAGCGCTCGGCGGCGAAGGCGACGAGGCGTCCCTTGATCTGCCGGGCGGCGTCGAAGGCGGCCATGCCGTTGAGGTCGGAACCCGAGGAGGCGGCGGTGGCGGAGCTGTTCGGCACCTTGCCGGTCGTTGTCGCGGTGATCTTCACCCGATCGATATCGATCTGGAAAGTGTCGGCGAGAACCTGCGCCACCTTGGTGTAAAGGCCCTGACCCATCTCCGTGCCGCCGTGATTGAGATGGACCGAGCCGTCCGTGTAGATGTGAACAAGCGCACCCGCCTGATTGAGATGGGTCAGGGTGAAGGAGATGCCGAACTTCACCGGTGTCAGCGCAATACCCTTGCGGATCACCCGGCTCGACCTGTTGAAGTCGATGATCGCGGCACGCCGCGCCTGATAGTCGGCGCTTGCCTCCAGTTCCTCGACGATCTGCCGGATGATGTTGTCTTCGATTTTCTGGTGGTAGGGCGTGATGTTGCGCCCTGAATCCTTGTCACCGTAGAAGTTCAGCTTGCGGATTTCGAGCGGGTCCTTGCCGAGCGCATAGGCAATCTCCTCGATGATCCGCTCGCCGCCGACCATGCCCTGCGGCCCACCGAAGCCTCGAAAGGCGGTGTTGGAAACCGTATTGGTTTTCAGCGGTTGCGAGGTCAGCTTCACATGCGGAAAGAAGTAGGCGTTGTCGGCATGGAAGAGGGCCCGGTCGGTCACAGGCCCGGAAAGATCGGCGGAAAAACCGCAGCGCGCGGCATAGGTCGCTTGGACCGCCAGGATGTGACCGTCATCATCGAAGCCGACGTCATAATCGACGAGGAAGTCATGGCGCTTACCGGTGGCGGTCATGTCGTCGTCACGGTCCGGGCGGAACTTGACGGCAAGGCGCAGCTTGCGCGCAGCGACGGCGGCAAGTGCGGCGAACTGGTTGCCCTGCGTTTCCTTGCCACCGAAGGCGCCGCCCATGCGGCGGACATTGACGGTGACGGCATTGGCCGGCACGCCGAGGACATGCGCGATCATGCGCTGGACCTCGCTCGGATGCTGGGTGGAGGACCAGACGGTCACCTCGTCGTCCTCACCCGGAACCGCCAGGGCAACGTGTCCTTCCAGATAGAAGTGCTCCTGGCCGCCGATCCGCATCCGGCCCTTCAGCCGCCGCGGTGCGCGCTCCAACTCGCCCTCCGCATCGCCACGCTGAAGCGTCAGCGGCGGGGTGACGAGTTCGCCGCCTCCGGCCATTGCATCGGCGACATCGATCATCTGGGGCAGATCGCGATAGGTGATCTTCGCGAGCCGCGCGGCACGGCGGGCAATGTCGCGCGTCTCGGCGATCACCGCGAAGGCCGGCTGGCCATGGAACTGTACACGGCCATCGGCGAGCACCGGCTCGTCGTGCAGGTGGGTGGGGCTGATGTCGTTCGAATGCGGCATGTCCTTCGCGGTCAGCACTAAGACAACGCCGGGAAGCGCGGCGACCGCGGAGAGGTCCATGTCAAGGATCTCCGCATGGGCCCTGTCGGTCAGTCCCAATGCGCCATGCAAGGCGCCGACGGGCTCTGGCAAGTCGTCGATATAGTCGGCGGTCCCGGCCACATGCTTGTGGGCACTGTCGTGGCGTAGCTGGGCGTGCATCGGGCCGGCGATGGTCGCGGGATCTTCGAAGGTGGACTTGTCCATCGTTAGCCTCTCTTGCCGAAGGAAGTGCCCGTCATCCGGCCTGCCGGCCACCTTCTCCCCGTCTCGACGGGGAGAAGAGACATC
The DNA here is from genome assembly GCA_001704765.1 of Sinorhizobium shofinae. Lineage (GTDB taxonomy): Bacteria > Pseudomonadota > Alphaproteobacteria > Rhizobiales > Rhizobiaceae > Sinorhizobium > Sinorhizobium shofinae. The sequence goes on along the minus strand of MBFK01000136.1, from coordinate 113,526 downwards.
GCGGCAACGTTGTCGTCCCTCTCTGGGCATGGGGAAGCGGCAACGCCCACGTCCCCTCTCCCGCCTGCGGGGAGAGGGCTAGGGTGAGGGGCAATCCCAAATCAAACACTTCGAAGCCAGCCCTCATGCCACATCCTCGAAACGCTGGAGCTGGGTCGTCTCGCCGATGCTTTCCAGGAAGAAACGCATCAGCAGGTTCCTTGCCGCCAGCATGCGGTAGGCGCTGGTGGCGCGCCAGTCGGTGATCGGTTGGAAGTCCGTCTCGAAGGCAGCTTGCGCTGCGCGCACCGTGTCCTCCGTCCAGGGCTGTCCGACCAACGCGGTCTCAACCGCCTTCGCCCGCTTCGGCGTTGCGGCCATGCCGCCAAAGGCGATGCGTGCGGATTTCACCCGGCCACCCTCGAGCGAGAGGCAAAAGGCGCCGAGCAGAGCGGAAATATCCTCGTCGCGGCGTTTTGTGACCTTGTAGGCGGCGAAGCGGTCGCCTGCCGGCAGAGCCGGAACAAAAATACTCTCGACGAATTCGCCCGGCTTTCGGTCCTGCTTGCCATAGGCGATGAAGAAATCCTCGAGCGGCAGCGACCGTGTGCCGCCCTTCGAACGCAGCTTCACCGTTGCGCCGAGGGCAATCAGCGGTGGCGGGCTGTCGCCGATCGGCGAGCCATTGGCGATGTTGCCGCCGATCGTGCCCATGTTGCGCACCTGCTCGCCGCCGATGCGGTCGAGAAGCTGGTCGAAGCTCGGGTAGGCCAAGGAAAGGGCGTCGAAGGCGGATGTATAGCTGACGCCGGCGCCGATGGTCAGGCCCGCTCCAGAGCTTTCGATCCGCTGCAGTTCGGCGATGCCGCTGATGAATACTGCCGGATTGATCGAGCGCATCTGCTTGGTCACCCAGAGGCCGACATCGGTCGCACCGGCGACGATCGTGGCCGCAGGATGTTCGGCCAGCACCATTGCAAGGCCGGCTGCATCCGCCGGGACGATAAGACAATCCTCGTCCTTGCCGATGACGATCGTTTCCGTCGCCTGTAGCGCCTTAAGCCGGGCGGATACCGTCTCCCGCGTGCGGGTTATCGGATCGAAGATCGCCGAGGGCCGCTCCTTTGCCGCGGCTTCGGCCGCGCGCACGATCGGCTCGTAGCCGGTGCAGCGACAGAGATTGCCTTGCAGTGCCTTCTCGATTGCCGCGCGGCTCGGATTGTCGTTCGTCAGCCACAGCGCATAGAGCGACATGACGATGCCGGGCGTGCAAAATCCGCATTGCGAGCCGTGAAAATCCACCATCGCCTGCTGCACCGGATGGAGCGTCCCGTCGCTTGCTGCCAGATGCTCGACGGTGACCACATGCGTCGCGTTCAGCGAGCCGACAAAACGGATGCAGGCGTTGACGGTCTCATAAACGAGGGTTTCGCCGCCGCGTCCATCGTTCTCAAGCCGTCCGATGAGCACGGTGCAGGCGCCGCAATCGCCCTCGGCGCAGCCTTCCTTGGTACCGGTTAGGCGGCGTTCAAGCCGCAGGTAGTCGAGCAGCGTGGCGGCCGGCGCGACTTCGGAAAGGGCGACCTCCAAATCGTTCAGGATGAAGCGGATGCTGTCGGATGCCTGTGCCATGCGTCCTTCTCGATCCCGCTCTATTGCGCCGTCCAGCCGCCGTCCATCGAGACATGCGTGCCGGTGATCTGGGCGGCCTCGTCGCTGGCAAGATAGAGCGCAAGCGAGGCAACCTGCTCGACGGTTATGAACTTCTTCGTCGGCTGGCCCTTGAGCATCACCTCGTTTATCACCTGCTCTTCGGTGATGCCGCGGGTTCTCGCCTGGTCCGGTATCTGCTTTTCAACGAGTGGCGTCAGCACATAGCCGGGGCAGATCGAGTTCACGGTGATGCCGTTTTCCGCTACCTCGAGCGCCACGGTCTTCGTGAGACCCATGATACCATGCTTGGCCGCCACATAGGCGGACTTGAAAGGCGAGGCGACGAGGCCGTGCGCCGAGGCGATATTGACGATGCGGCCCCAGCCCTTCTGCTTCATGGCAGGGATCGCCGCCCGGATCGTGTGGAAGGAGGAGGAGAGATTGATGGCGATGATCCGGTCCCATTGCTCGACCGGAAAGTCCTCGATCTTTTCGACGAACTGCACGCCGGCATTGTTGACCAGGATGTCGGTGCCGCCAAAGCGCGCGGTCGCGGTCGCGATCAGGTCGGCGATCTCGGCCGGCTTCGTCATGTCGGCGGGATGGTGAAGCACCGTGCCGGAGCCGAGGCCTGCGACCTCGTCCGTCACCGTCCTGATCTCGTCAGCCGAACCGAAACCGTTCAGCACGATATTGGCTCCGGTCTTCGCAAAGGCCTTGGCGATTGCCAGCCCGATGCCGCTCGTCGAACCCGTTATGACCGCTGTTTTCGTCATTCTCGATCTCTCCCCCGGCGCCGCAGATCCGGTCCCATCTTGCGTTGGGACAAGGCGCAAGACCGTGCCGCATTCTTACCCGCCCCGCGCTTATTTTGCGACGCAACAGCCACAGCCTACGCGCAAAAGCGCAGCGGTGACAATTGTGTTTTTTGGGCCGGCGACGCAGAGTTGGTGCCGTGCTTAAATAAGTGGAAGAGTTGCGTTTTGTTTTCGTTTGACATTCGTTTGCCCATCGTATTGAAGTCTTCCGAAGGCGGCCTCTAGAGGAAGGGCGCCTCTGTTGCGTGCCGAGGAGGGGCATATGGGCGGATATATTCTCGCGATCGATCAGGGTACGACGTCCACGCGGGCGATCGTTTTCGACGGCAAGCAGCAGGTCGCGGGCGTCGGCCAGAAAGAATTCAGGCAACACTTTCCGAAATCGGGTTGGGTGGAACACGACCCGGAGGAAATCTGGGAAACGGTCCTCTTCACCGTCCGGCAGGCGATCGAGAAGGCCGGCATTGCCGCAAGCGACATCGCGGCGATCGGCATCACCAACCAACGCGAGACCGTGGTCGTGTGGGATCGCGAGAGCGGTAAGCCGATCCACAACGCGATCGTCTGGCAGGATCGCCGGACCGCCTCCTTCTGCGACAAGCTCAAGAAGAAAGGTCTTGAAAAGACCTTCACCAAAAAGACGGGACTTCTGCTCGACCCGTATTTTTCCGGCACGAAGCTCAACTGGCTGCTCACCAATGTGAAGGGAGCTCAGGCGCGTGCGGCAAAGGGCGAGCTCTGCTTCGGAACCATCGACACGTTCCTCATCTGGCAGCTCACCGGTGGTAGCTCCTTCTCGACCGACGCGACCAATGCTTCCCGTACGCTGATCTACAACATCGTCGAGAATGCCTGGGACGACGAGCTGCTCGAAATCCTGCGCATCCCGCGCGCGATGCTGCCGGAGGTGAAGGATTGCGCCGCCGACTTCGGCATCACGGATGCTTCCCTCTTCGGTGCTGCGATTCCGATCCTCGGGGTCGCCGGCGACCAGCAGGCGGCGACGATCGGCCAGGCCTGCTTCAAGCCCGGCATGCTGAAGTCGACTTATGGCACCGGCTGCTTTGCGCTGCTCAATACCGGCAAGGACATCGTTCGCTCCAAGAACCGGCTGCTGACCACCATTGCCTATCGCCTCAATGGCAAGACGACCTATGCGCTCGAAGGCTCGATCTTTGTTGCGGGCGCTGCGGTGCAATGGCTGCGCGACGGACTTAAGGTCATCAAGGCGGCGCCCGACACCGGCACGCTCGCCGAGAGCGCTGATCCCACGCAGGAGGTCTATCTCGTGCCGGCCTTCACCGGTTTAGGTGCGCCACACTGGGATCCAGATGCCCGCGGCGCGATCTATGGGATGACGCGCAACACCGGCCCTGCCGAGTTCGCCCGCGCCGCTCTTGAGTCTGTCTGCTACCAGACGCGCGATCTGCTTGACGCCATGCACAGGGACTGGCGCAGCAATGGAAAGGATACGGTGCTCCGTGTCGACGGCGGCATGGTCGCATCCGATTGGACGATGCAGAGGCTCTCCGATCTCCTCGATGCGCCCGTCGATCGCCCGGTCATCCTCGAGACAACGGCGCTCGGCGTCGCTTGGCTTGCCGGCAGCCGTGCCGGCGTCTGGCCGAACCAGGAGGAATTCGCCAAGTCATGGGCGCGCGACCGGCGCTTCGAACCGAAGATGGATGGGACGACCCGCAAGGGGAAGCTCAAAGGCTGGCGCAGCGCGGTCAAGCGGACGCTGATGGCGGCTTAGATAGCAGGGCGTGTTCGCCCGCGGTTTTACCCTCACCCTATACGCGGGGAGAGGGGACTGAGAGTTCGCTGGTTGTCCCTTCTCCCCGTCAAAACGGGGAGAAGGTTCCGGCAGGCGGAAGAGGGGCGGAAGGTTCTGTGGCTGCGGGAAACGGTGTGTTTCCCAAACGCGCATTTGCGGCTTGGTCGAGCGCCAATTATCTCTGGGCGAACGACAACAGGAAGGCGTCATGGAACTCGGGCTTTATACTTTCGCGGATGTGGATCCGAATGCGGCCGACAAGGGTGCGGAAGGTCGCCGCCGTCTTGCCAATCTGCTCGAGGAGATCGAACTTGCCGATCAGGTCGGCCTCGATGTCTTCGGGCTCGGCGAGCATCACCGGCCCGACTACGCGGCCTCCGCGCCGGCGGTGATCCACGCGGCCGCGGCGGCGCGCACCAGTCATATTCGGCTGACGAGCGCGGTGACGGTGCTGAGCTCCGACGATCCGGTCCGTGTCTTCCAGCAGTTTGCGACGCTCGATCTTCTCTCGAACGGCCGCGCCGAGATCATGGCCGGACGCGGCTCCTTCATCGAATCTTTCCCGCTCTTCGGCCAATCTCTGGACGACTACGATCAGCTTTTTGCCGAGAAGCTGGACCTCTTGCTGGCGATCCGTGAAAGCGAGAAGGTCACCTGGTCCGGCGCAATGCGGTCGCCGATCAACGATCGAGGCGTCTATCCGCGTCCGCTGCAGAACCCGCTGCCGCTCTGGATTGCCGTCGGCGGCACGCCGCAGTCAGTCGCGCGTGCCGGGGCGCTCGGTCTGCCGATGGCGCTTGCGATCATCGGCGGCGAGCCGCGGCGGTTCGCGCCGCTCTTCGACCTCTATCGCGAGGCGGCGCGGCGCGCCGGGCAAGACCCTCTAAAGCTGAAGACGAGCATCAATGTCCACGGCTTCATCGCGGATACCACGGAGACGGCGGCGGACCAGTTCTACAGGCCGCAGGCAGAGGTGATGAACCGCATCGGCCGCGAGCGTGGCTGGGGGCCGACGAACCGCGCCCATTACGACCAGGCGCGCAGCCCGACCGGCAACCTCTTCATCGGCGACCCCGAGACGGTCGCTGAGAAGATCGTCGCGCACCAGAAACTCTTCCGCAACGACCGCTTCCTGCTGCAGATGGCGATCGGCCCGATGCCGCACGACCAGATCATGCGCGGCATCGAACTCTACGGCACGCAGGTCGCGCCGCTGGTCCGCGAGATGCTGGCGGAAGAGCGTCAATAGCGGCGACAGCCGCGTGGTCGGCACTGGCATCGCCCGCGTCGGCACGCTACATGTGGCCGCGAAAGCGAGACACCATGACCCTCAACAACGATGAAGATCTTGAGCGGCTGAAGGAAATCGGCCGCATCTGTGCCAATGCGCTCCAGGCGATGGGCGCGGCGCTCGAACCCGGCATCACCACGGCGGAGCTTGACGCGATCGGCCGCAAGGTGCTCGAGGATGCGGGCGCACGCTCGGCGCCGGAGCTCTGCTACAAGTTTCCCGGCGCGACCTGCATCAGCGTCAACGAGGAAATTGCCCATGGCATTCCGGGCAACCGCGTGATCCGCGCCGGCGATCTCGTCAATATCGACGTTTCCGCCGAGAAGGACGGCATTTTTGCCGATACGGGCGTGTCCTTTCCGGTTCCGCCGGTGACGGCGGCGATCGATAGGCTCTGCCGCGACGGCAAGCGGGCTATGTGGGTAGGCTTGAAGCAAGTGCGGCCGGACCAGTCGCTGGCCTCGATCGGCAACGCAATCGGTGAATTTGCCCGCAAGAACCGGTATTCGCTCGTCACCAACCTTGCGAGCCACGGCATCGGCCGGTCGCTGCACGAGGAGCCAGCCGAGATCGCCACCTGGCCGGACCCGTCCGAACGTCGGCGGATGAAGGAGGGCATGGTTTTCACCGTCGAGCCGTTCCTGTCGATCGGCGCACACTGGGCCGAGGGCGGCGACGACGATTGGACGCTCTACAGCGAGCCGCGTGCCCCGACGGTGCAGTACGAACATACTGTCGTCGTGACGCGCGGCGGGCCGCTGGTCGTGACGCTGCCGGGCTGAGCACAGGAGATGCAGCTGCGCGGTGCCGCCACGGCCGCATCGTTCGATTCCGTCAATCGAAGCTTCAATTATAATGATTTGTCGCCTTCTTGCTGCGATGCAATAAGCAGACATGAGCACGCCGCACAGACTGCCGGATCGCGACGGAAAGCATGTCGGCACGACCGACGGCACTGATCCGCGTCGAATGGGGGACGCGGAGGAGCTGTCGCCTCGTGTGCCTACTGCGGCGTCAAGCAGCAATCTCCAAGCGACGGCGATTGCCGGGGCCGTCGCCATGGCCGTCGCGATGGGCTTCGGCCGCTTCTCCTATACGCCCATCCTGCCGGCGATGATGGCAGATGCTGGGCTTTCGCCGGCGGATGCCGGGCTGATCGCCTCGGCCAATTTCGTCGGATATCTCGCGGGCGCCGTGCTTGCCGCCTATGGCTGGGCGCACGGCTACGAGCGGCGGATCGGCCTTGCGGCGCTTGGTGCAACGACGCTCTTGCTCGCGGCGATGGGGCTCACCTCGGCCGTTCTCGTCTATTGCATCATCCGTTTCCTTGCCGGTCTGGCGAGTGCACTCGCGATGATCTTCGTATCAGGGATCGTGCTCGGGCAGGGTCTGCGCGCGAAATCCGAACATGTGCCCTCGGTGCATTTCGGTGGCGTCGGTTTCGGAATTGCGCTTTCCTCGATCTGCGTCTGGGCGGCACCGCTCGCAGGTGTCGCCGACCTTTCGGCCTCGCAGGCGGATTGGTTCACCGGCGCGCTCGTCGCGCTCATAGGGACCGCTCTCGTCGCCGCTCTGCTGCCGGGCAGCCATCACGTGGGGAATGGCGCTCAGCGGGAGGCGCCGCTCACCTGGACCCGACCGCTCACCGTGGTCACGCTCACTTATGGCTTCTTCGGCTTCGGCTACGTGATCACAGCGACCTTCCTTGTCGCCATGGCGCGCGACGCAAGCGGTGGGCACAACGTCGAGTTCCTCGCCTGGCTGATCACCGGCGTCAGCGCTGCGCTGTCGGTCTATCTGTGGCGTTTCGCCGTACGGCGCTTCGGACTCGCGGGTGTCTATGCCGCAGGCCTCCTGGTCGAGGCCGCCGGCCTCGTGCTGACCGTATCCTTGCCTTCGCCCTACGCGCCGCTCGTCGGCGGGCTGATGCTGGGCGCCACCTTCATGATGGTCACGGCCTATGGCCTGCAGATTGGCCGGCAGCTTGCGCCCAAAAGCCCGCGACGGGCACTTGCCTTCATGACCGCAGCTTTCGGCATCGGCCAGATCGTCGGGCCTGTGGCCGCCGGCTGGCTGGCGGAGCGGACCGGAAGTTTCGCACTGCCGACGCTGGTGGCCGCCGCCGTCCTGTTCTGCTGCGGTATGGTGGTGGTGCTGGAACTGCGCAAGATCAGGGCCGCCCTGGGTCGGTGAAGCCTGGCGATTTTCGGGCGCCTGGGACGGCGTTTCCGCGCGGGAGCTTCATGAAATAACAGTAACATTCAGATTGCGTAATTGTTGCCGCACGCAATTTGCCCTAGTTTCGGCCGCTTCAGGAGGCAAGTCGTTGACCTCCTAAGAAACGCGAGTGCCGTCCCTTGTTCCAATCCTTCTTCCCCATGCCGAAGCAGTTCTTCATCTCCGTCATTGTCTGGTCGCTGATTGCCGTTGCCTTTTGGTATGGCTGGGGTGAAGGGATCGGTGCCTTCGTTGGCCTGCCGCCCGCACCGGCCGATGCCCCGCCGATCGTCGGTATCTCGGCCTTCTGGTCGCCTGCCTTCCTCTGGTTCTATATCTACTTTGCATTGGTGGTGGCGATTTTCGCCGCCTTCTGGCAGGTCTACGCTCCGCATCGCTGGCAGAGCTGGTCTATCTGGGGATCGGCTCTCATCCTCTTTGTCACCTATTTCCAGGTGCAGGTGAGCGTGGCGATCAACAACTGGTACGGTCCCTTCTGGGACCTGATCCAGGCCGCAGTTTCCAAGGCGGCTGTTGTCACGGCGGAAGAGTTCTACGGTCAAATCGGCACCTTCCTCGCAATCGCCATGGTCGCCGTTGCAGTCGCCGTCATGACCCGGTACTTCGTGAGCCACTACATCTTCCGTTGGCGAACGGCGATGAACGAATACTACATGGCCAACTGGGGCAAACTGCGTCACATCGAGGGCGCCTCGCAGCGCGTACAGGAAGATACGATGCGCTTCTCCACGACGGTGGAAGGGCTCGGCGTCAGCCTTATTGACAGTGTCATGACCTTGATCGCCTTCACGCCCGTGCTGATCCGGCTTTCGGAGAACGTCACCGAACTACCGATCGTCGGGATCATTCCCTACCCGTTGGTCACGGCAGCCGTCCTGTGGTCGCTTTTCGGTACCGTGTTCCTCGCCTTGGTCGGGATCAAGCTGCCGGGACTGGAATTTCGCAACCAGCGTGTGGAAGCCGCCTATCGCAAGGAGCTGGTTTACGGCGAGGATCACATTGATCGCGCCCAACCGCAAACGGTCGCGGAGCTTTTTAGCAACGTCCGCAAGAACTATTTCCGCCTGTATTTCCACTATCTGTATTTCAATATCGCGCGCATTTTCTATCTGCAGATCAACAACATCTTCTCATTGCTGATCCTGGCGCCCTCGATCATCGCGGGTAAAATTTCGCTTGGCGCGTTAAACCAGATCTCCGGTGCGTTCGGCCAGGTGAGCTCGTCATTCCAATATCTGGTCAATTCCTGGCCGACGATCGTCGAGCTTCTTTCAATCTATAAACGTCTCCGCGCCTTCGAGTCGGTGCTCGATGAAGAGCCGTTGCCCGACATCGATAAGCAGTTCATCGACGCGGGTGGCAAGGAAGAACTCGCGCTGTAACGCGCGCTGATCAGAAGGCGGAGCGGTCCGCCTTCTTTCTTGCATCCTCGATCATCGGCAAGGCGTCCGCATAGCTGACGCAGGCGACGTCCGATTTGCCGCAGGTTTCCGTCAGGAAGCGGTCGAGGGCGCGCCAATAGGCGCCGCCATTCATCTCGACGAAGTGAAAGCCGAGCTGCAGCGGGATCCGCTCGCCGTCATATTCCCTGCGGAAAGCCTCGCGGAAGGCCGCGAGCGTGCGTTCCTCGAAGCGGGCGCTGTCCTTCCGGTTTTCGACGCCCATCGAGTGGCGGATGAAGAGATTGTAGTCCATGCCGATCACCGGCCGGTGCGAGGGACCCTCCGGGATGAGCGGCAGGCCGAAGCGCGGCATGCCGTCTTGCGCTATGGGCCATCCCGGCCCCTTGGTGACGAGGCTCGCATCATAGGTGAACGCGAAGGCCTCGAGCGCCGACATGAGCCCGTCGCTCAAGGACAGGTAGGGCGCGCGGAATCCCTTGATGCCATTGCGGGCGAACTCCGCCCAACCTTCCGGTTCGGCGTCCGGCTCGCCGGCCTTTTTCCAGGCATCGACGAGTGCCGTGCGGAAGGAGGCGAACTCGCTCTCCCAGTCCGCCTCGCTCCAGCCCTTGCCGTCGAAATGGCCGCAGGCATGGCTGCCGATGTCGTGGCCCTCGAGATGCGCCTCCCAGATATGGCCGGCGCGAATGGCGATCTCCTCCCGGCTCTGGGCGAAGCCGACATTCGAGCGGCCGACCTTCTGTCCTGGCGCCCTGTAGCTCTGCTTGGCGTCTGCCTTCGTCATCAGGAAAGTGCAGGAGAGGAAATACGTGAAGTGCGCGCCGGTGCGCTTTGCCATGGCGAGGCTCTTCTCCCACAGCGCATTGTCATGGGCACCGTCGAAGGAGACGATGACCAGTTGCTTGTTCCTCGTAGTCTCAGGTGCCGACGGCGGGTCGGCGAGGGCGACTGCGGGAAAAAGGCAAAGCGAGAGCGCGAGAATATTGCGGGTCATTCAGTAAGACTTCTTGGGAGAATCGCGGGAACTGCGACGATTTGTTCGCGTCGTCCCTTCTTCAACAATGCGGCAATCCTTTGATCCGTCTGGAAATTCGGTGGGGATACCGTTATGCGGTGGTGAACAAACCATTAAAGCGCGACGAGCGCGCAGCTCTTGCGCTCGCTTACCGCGCGCAACATTTCTAGATCGGGTGAGACATGGCGCTTCTGATACTGGGTATCGTGATTTTTATCGGCATCCACCTAGTTCGCAGTTTCGCGCCTGGACTGCGCGCGGCGGTGACCAAGCGAAGCGGCACAGGGGCCTGGCACGCCATTCACGGCATCGCCGCGCTCGTCGGCCTGGCGTTGATCGCGATCGGCTTCGTCAAGGCGCGCGCGACGACCGGCATTCTCTACACCCCGCCCGTCTTCATGACGCATATCGCGCTAACGCTGATGCTGATTGCCTCGATCTTTCTGGTCGCGGCCTTCCTGCCCGCCGGCAAGATCCGGGTGGCAACCAAGCATCCGGCGATCCTGGCGATCAAGATCTGGGCACTGGCGCATCTGCTTGCGAATGGCGAGGCCCCTTCGGTGCTGCTTTTCGGCGCCTTTCTCGCCTGGGGCGTCATCCTGCGCATCTCGATGAAGAAGCGCTGGCGGGCGGGCGAAATCACCTATCCGGCCTTCGTCTCCTCCCGCTATGATCTTGCGGCGGTGCTCATCGGAGCGGCCCTCTATGGCGTGATCGTCTGGAAGCTGCACGCGTTGGTCATCGGCGTGGCGCCGATCGTCATCGCGTAAATGACGCTCGCCCCCTTACAAGCGGCGCAAAATCGGGTAGAAGGCGCAAAATTCTAGAGCGGAGGGAGCATTCGATTTCCCGCCGCTCTAACCTCATCTAGTTGAAGGCCGGGCAACCGGGACGGAACATGGCAAACCAGGACGACAGCTTTATCCGCGAGGTCAACGAAGAACTCCGCTCGGACCAGATGAAGGCCATCTGGACGCGGTTCGGCGGTCTCATCATCGGGGTTGCGGCGCTCATTGTCCTCGGCACCGTCGGCAAGGTTGGCTATGACTATTGGCAGGAGCGTTCCTCATCGCAGTCGGGGGACGCCTTTCTCGTAGCCCTCGATCTCGCGAAGGAAAACAAATCGGAGGAGGCTCTCGCCGCACTCACAAAGCTGGAGCAGGAGGGTTACGGCTCCTATCCGGTTCTCGCGCGGCTTCGTGCCGCGACGCTAAAGGCGCAGAAGGGCGAAACCGAAGCGGCGGTCGCGGCGTTCTCCGAGATCGGCAAGGACACCCGCATTCCGCCGGCGGTCCGCGATGCGGCGCGGCTGCGCGCGGCTTACCTGCTCATCGATGCAGGCACCTACGATCAGGTCTCGGCCGAGGTCGAACAACTGGCGGTGCCGCAGAACGCCATGCGCCATTCGGCTCGCGAGGCGCTGGGTCTTGCGGCCTACAAGGCGGGTGATTTCACCAAAGCGAAGGGCTGGTTCCAGCAGATCGCCGATGATACCGAAAGCCCGCGCGGCGTCGTCAATCGGGCGCAGATGCTGCTTGATGTGATCGCGGCGAGCGGCAAAGCTTGAGGCGTTTGATATGAGTTTCACCGTCGCCATCGTCGGGCGTCCCAATGTCGGCAAGTCGACCTTGTTCAACCGTCTGGTTGGCAAGAAGCTGGCGCTCGTCGATGACACGCCGGGGGTCACGCGCGACCGCCGGCCCGGCGATGCGAAGCTCGTCGACCTGAAATTTCGCATCATCGATACGGCCGGTCTCGAGCAATCGGCGCCCGACAGCCTGCAAGGGCGGATGTGGGCGCAGACCGAACAGGCAATCGACGAGGCCGATCTGTCGCTGTTCGTCATCGATGCCAAGGCTGGCCTGACGCCGGCCGACGAGACGCTTGCCGAAATGCTGCGCCGCCGCGGCAAGCCGGTCATCGTCGTCGCCAACAAGGCCGAGGCGCGGGGATCCGAAGGTGGCTTCTACGACGCTTTCACGCTCGGCCTCGGCGAACCATGCCCGATCTCGGCCGAGCACGGCCAGGGGATGCTCGATCTGCGCGATGCGATCGTCGCCGCACTGGGCGAGGAAAGGGCCTTCCCGCCGGCGGAGGATGTCGCCGAGACCGATGTCGATATCCGCCCGACCGGCGCGGGCGAGGGGGAGGACGAAGAGGCAGAGCCTGCCTATGATGAAACTAAGCCCCTGCGCGTCGCGATCGTCGGCCGGCCGAACGCCGGCAAGTCGACGCTGATCAATCGCTTCCTCGGCGAAGACCGGCTGTTGACCGGTCCCGAGGCCGGCATCACCCGCGACTCGATCTCGGTCGAGTGGCAATGGCGCAGCCGCACGATCAAGATGTTCGACACGGCCGGCATGCGTCGCAAGGCGAAGGTCCAGGAAAAGCTCGAGAAGCTGTCGGTCGCCGATGCGCTCCGCGCCATCCGTTTTGCCGAGACGGTCGTGATCGTCTTCGACGCCACGATCCCCTTCGAGAAGCAGGACCTGCAGATCGTCGACCTGGTGCTGCGCGAAGGGCGTGCGGCGGTGCTCGCCTTCAACAAATGGGATCTGGTCGAGAACTGGCAGGCCGTGCTTGCGGATCTGCGCGAAAAGACCGAACGGCTGCTCCCGCAGGCCCGCGGCATCCGGGCGGTACCGATTTCCGGTCATACGGGCTATGGCCTCGACCGCCTGATGCAGGCGATCATCGAGACGGACAAGGTCTGGAACCGGCGCATCTCGACGGCCCGGCTCAATCGCTGGCTGGAATCGCAGCAGGTGCAGCACCCGCCGCCGGCCGTCTCCGGCCGTCGCCTGAAGCTCAAATACATGACCCAGGTGAAGGCCCGCCCACCGGGCTTCATGATTTCCTGCACGCGCCCCGAGGCGGTGCCGGAATCCTATGCCCGGTACCTGATCAACGGCCTGCGCAACGATTTCGACCTGCCGGGCGTGCCGATCCGCGTCCACTTCCGCGCCTCGGACAATCCTTTCGAATCCAAGGCGCGCAAGAAGCGCTGATTTTCACCGAGCAGGACCCCTCATCCGGCCTGCCGGCCACCTTCTCCCCGCAAGCGGGGCTAGGGTGAGGGCAGCCAATCTCAAATGATCTCGTCTGCCACCAGTTTCTCCGGCGCGACCATCGCGCCATGATGGCCAATCACGGCTGCGGCGACGCGTGCGGCGAAGGCGGCGGCATCGGCCGGATTGTCGCCGGCGGCCAGACGAGCGAGAAACGAACCGTTGAAGCTGTCCCCGGCGCTGGTGGTGTCGACGATACGAGAAACAGGCGCGGCCGGGATATGCCGGCGCTCTCCTTCGCCGAACTGGAGCGTGACGCCATTGGCGCCGTCCTTGACCGCAATATCTTCGACGCCGAGGCCGCGGTAGCGTTCGATCGTCCCGCCGACGGACGCATCGCCGAAATGCGTTGCTTCGTCGTCATAGCTCGGCAGCACCATCGTCGCCGCCCGCGCGCCGGCTTCAAGCGTCGCACGCATCCGTGCTGCGTCGTCCCAAAGGCGCGGGCGGATATTCGGATCGAACACGACGCGCTTGCCGCTTGCCTTTGCCCGCCGCAGTTCCGACAGCAAGGTTTCTGCCGCATCTGGAGCAAGGATTGCAAGTGTAATCCCGGAGAAGAAGACGACGTCTACCGACTCGATCGCCGCCCGCAACCGATCCGGGTCGTCGGCGAGCAGCTTCGCGGCCGAGGTGGAGCGCCAGTAGGAGAAGCTGCGCTCACCGTCCTTGAGATGGATTATGTAGAGCCCCGGCATGCGGCCCTCGATCCTGGCGATATGTGCCGTACCGACCCCAGTGCCCTCGATGTAGGCGAGCATCTCCTCCGACACGACGTCCGTGCCAATGGCGGTCAGATACTCGACAGTCCATCCGACTGGCATGAACAGGCGCGCATAATAGGCGGTGTTGAAGGTGTCGCCCGCATAGCCCTTGCGCAGCATGTCTCCTTCCGCCTGCATCAGTTCGACCATGCATTCGCCGATTGAAAGCATGCTGCCTGCCATGCGCTCTTCCTCCTCCATCTGTGTCGCCGCCAATGGGTTAGCGATCTGTTGGCTTCGCAGCAAGTGAATGTTGCGAGTACCGTTTACTCGGTGAATTCGCGGCGATACATCTCTCGTGGAGCAGTTGGAACGCGGGGTATGCGGATGGCGATCGGATCGGGGTCTGGCGACGATTGGTGGCGCGGCGCGGTGATCTATCAGGTCTATCCGCGTTCCTTCCAGGATACGGATGGCGACGGAATCGGTGACCTGCGCGGAGTCACCCAGCGTCTTTCGCATATTGCCTCGCTCGGCGTCGACGCCATCTGGTTATCGCCCTTCTTCAAGTCGCCGCAGGCGGACATGGGCTACGACGTCTCGGACTATTGCGACGTCGATCCGATGTTCGGCACGCTCGCCGATTTCGACGCCATGATGGCGGAAGCTCATCGGCTGGGGCTGAAGGTGATCGTCGACCAGGTGATCTCGCACACCTCTGACCGGCACCCCTGGTTCGTCGAGAGCCGCTCGAGCCGGACCAACGCCAGGGCGGACTGGTATGTCTGGGCCGATCCGAAGCCGGACGGCACGGCGCCGAACAACTGGCTTTCGATCTTCGGCGGCCCGGCCTGGGAATGGGATGGGGTGCGCAAACAATACTACATGCACAATTTCCTAACGTCGCAGCCGGACCTCAATTTTCATGATCCCGAGGTTCAGGAGGCCCTGCTTGCGACCGTTCGTTTCTGGCTGGATCGCGGCGTCGACGGCTTTCGGCTCGATACCGTGAACTTCTATTTCCACGATCGGCATTTGCGGGACAACCCGCCGCTCGTGCCGGATCCAGATGCGACCAGCAGCGATGCGCCGGAGGTCAATCCCTACGGGATGCAGGATCATCTCTACGACAAGACCCAGCCGGAGAATATCGATTTCCTGCGGCGCTTGCGGGGCTTGCTCGACGAATATGGCGGACGCGCGACGGTGGGCGAGGTCGGCGACGGCTCCCGTTCGCTGAAGACCGTTGCCGCCTATACGAGCGGCGGCGACAAGCTGCACATGTGCTACACCTTCGACCTCCTCGGCCCGGAGCTCTCGGCACGTCATGTCCGGCGATGCGTCGAGAATTTCCAGGCGATCGTCACCGATGGCTGGGTCTGCTGGGCCTTCTCCAACCACGACGTCATGCGTCATGTCAGCCGCTTTGCACTGCGCGAGGCCGACCGGGAACGGGTAGCCAAGCTCGCGATCTCGCTGCTTGCCAGCTTGCGCGGCTCGATCTGCCTTTACCAGGGCGAGGAATTGGGCTTGTCGGAGGCGGAACTCACCTATGAGGAGCTGCGCGACCCCTATGGCATTCGCTTCTGGCCGGCCTTCAAAGGCCGCGATGGCTGCCGGACGCCGATGGTCTGGGAAAGTGATGAGGCGAATGCCGGCTTTTCCTCCGGTTTTCCCTGGCTGCCGGTGCGCGATGACCAGCGGGTATTGGCGGTCGATGCACAGGAGGGTGTCGCAGGGTCGGTGCTAGAGCATTACCGCCGTACGCTCGCTTTCCGTCGCGCGCATGCGCCGCTCGTCGATGGCGACATGGCGTTCCTAGCGACCAATCAGGATGTGCTCGCCTTCACCAGGAAGAAAGGCGGCGAGGCGCTGCTTTTCGTCTTCAACCTGACAGGGGAGCCGCAGGTGGTTCAGCTTTCTGCCGACATGACGGTCACCGGGCTGCTGTCGATGCCCGGATTTGCGCCTGCCTTCGCCGACAATGCGATCACGCTTGCCGGCCACGACGTCTTCTGCGGCAGGCTGGGCGAGGGAAGGGAATTCTCCCTCCGCCGTCGTCCTGGAGCTTGACCCGAGGATCCAAGGCAAGGGCACATCGTAAGGACCTACTGCATGTTTCCTTAAATCGGAGCCGATTTAAGGATAAAAACATGCAGCAATTCAAAGTGCTAAGCGACCTTTGTGCGTCTGATTGCGTCTGATAAGACACACGGCGCTGTACGAGTAGGGCGGGCTGCTGGCACTACTTATTTGAGCTTCAGTGGCTTGTGAGTGGATCCTCGTGTCGACCCGAGGATGACAAACACCGCAAGTCTTACCGGTCGCTAAGAGCGACGGGCCTGCGCTAACTCACCCGATCAGCGCGAACTTGTCCACATCGACGAGGCCGCGATCTGAAATCTTCAGGTGCGGGATCACCGGTAGCGGCAGGAAGGCAAGCTGCAGGAAGGGTTCCTCCAGCGTCGCGCCGAGGGCGAAGGCTGCCTGGCGCAGATGGTGGAGGATATCACGCACCCGCTCGTAAGGCTCGAGGCTCATCAGTCCGGCGATAGGCAATGCGATCTCGCCGGTCACCTTGCCATCCTCGACGACGACGAAACCGCCCCTGATCGCACCAAGGTGATTTGCGGCAACTGCCATGTCTTCCTCGTTGACGCCGACGACGCAGATATTGTGGCTGTCGTGGCCGACAGTGGAGGCGATCGCACCCTTCTTCAGGCCGAAGCCCTGGACGAAGCCGTTGGCATGGTTGCCGTTGATGCCGTGTCGTTCGATAACGGCAACCTTGATGATATCGCGGCTGAGATCGGGGCCGGTCTGGTTGCCTTCCGCCGGCAGGTGGTAGCGACGATGCTCGGTGATGATCTTGCCGGGCAGCACGCCGATCACGGAGGTCTCGCCCTCGCTATAAGGCACAGAGAAATCAGCTGCCTTGATCTCACCCGCCTTGACGCTGTCGAGCCCCACCGGCTCGACAGGCTTGCGCCGGGCAAAGAGAGCGTCGGTCACACGTTTCCCGCCCGAAAAGACCATCTGCGCCTTGCAGTTCTCAAGGCTGTCGACGACGACGAGATCGGCCCGCCATCCTGGCGCCACAAGGCCGCGGTCGCTGAGGCCGAAGGCACGCGCCGCCGAGATCGAGGCGGCGCGATAGATCGCCAGCGGCTCGACGCCCGCGGCGATCGCCGTGCGGATCATGTGGTCGAGATGGCCCTGTTCGGCGATGTCGAGCGGATTGCGATCGTCCGTGCAGAGCGCCAGATAGGGCGATAGCCGCTCGGTGATGATCGGCATCAGTGCATGCAAGTCCTTCGACACCGACCCTTCGCGCACGAGAATGTGCATGCCCTTGCGGATCTTTTCGAGCGCTTCTTCCGCGCTCGTGCATTCGTGGTCGGTGCGGATGCCGGTTGCGAGGTAACCGTTCAGGTCCTTGCCGCGCAGCAGCGGTGCATGGCCATCGATGTGGCGGCCCTGGAAGGCGTCGAGCTTGGCGAGGCACACCGGATCCTTGTGGATGACGCCGGGGAAATTCATGAATTCGGCAAGGCCGATCACCTTCGGGTGATGGCGAAAGGGCGTGAGCCGCTCGATCGGCAGATCGGCACCGGCCGTCTCAAGATGCGTTGCCGGCACGCAGGAGGAAAGCTGGACGCGGATGTCCATGATCGTTTCCATCGCCGAATCCAGGAAGAACTGGATACCTTCGGTACCCAGCACATTGGCGATTTCGTGCGGATCGCAGATCGCTGTGGTGATGCCGAGCGGCAGGACGCAACGGTCGAATTCGTGCGGGGTGACGAGCGAGGATTCGATGTGCAGATGCGTGTCGATGAAGCCGGGGACGACAATGCGACCGGAGATGTCGATCTCCTCGCACCCCTCGTAGTCGCCGCAGGTGCCGACGATCCGGTCGCTCGAGATGGCAATGTCGGACGCGACAAGTTCGCCGGTGACGAGATCGAAGAACCGCCCGCCCTTGAGCACGATGTCGGCCGGCTTTCGGCCGACGCCCTGATCGATCAAACGTTCCAGCGCTTCGGACATGCTGCACCTCGCCCCTGCTGCTTTGCTGATGAGAATAACCCTCTCCCCGCGCGCGGGGAAAGGGTTCGAGAAGCGCGAGGCTGAATTCTCAGATATTGTTCTTCAGAACGTCGCGCAGCTTGTCGAAGAGTTCGTCGATCTGGTGTTTCTCGATGATCAGCGGCGGCGACAGCGCGATGATATCGCCGGTCGTGCGGATCAACAGCCCTTTCTCGTAAGCCTTCAGGAAGGCGGAGAAGGCGCGTTTCGTCGGCTCTCCGGCGATCGGCTCGAGCTCGACCGCGCCGATCAGACCGATGTTACGGATATCGATCACATGCGGGCAATCCTTCAGCGAATGCAGCGCCTCTTCCCAATAGGAGGCGAGCTCGGCAGCGCGCGTCAAAAGCCCTTCTTCCTTGTAGGTGTCGAGCGTTCCGAGTGCGGCCGCCGAGGCGATCGGGTTGCCGGAATAGGTATAGCCGTGGAAGAATTCGATGAGATGCTCCGGCCCGGTCATGAACGCATCGTGGATTTCCGAGGTGACGAACACCGCGCCCATCGGAATCACGCCGTTGGTGAGGCCCTTGGCGGTGGTAATGATATCCGGTTTGACGTCGAAATATTGCGCGGCAAAGGGCGTGCCGAGGCGGCCGAAGCCGGTGATGACCTCGTCGAAGATCAAGAGGATGCCGTGCTTGGTGCAGATCTCGCGCAGCTTCTGAAGATAGCCCTTCGGCGGGATAAGCACGCCGGTGGAGCCGGCGACCGGCTCGACGATGACGGCGGCGATCGTCGAGGCATCGTGGAGGGTGACGATCCGCTCCAATTCACTCGCGAGATCGGCGCCATGCTCGGGCTCGCCGCGGGTGAAGGCGTTTTTGGCCGGCAGGTGGGTGTGCGGCAAGTGGTCGACGCCCGTCAGCAGCGTGCCGAACATCTTGCGGTTGGCGACGATGCCGCCGACCGAGATGCCGCCGAAATTGACACCGTGATAGCCGCGTTCGCGGCCGATGAGGCGGAAGCGCGAGCCGTTGCCCTTGGCGCGGTGATAGGCTAGCGCCACCTTCAAGGCGGTGTCGACCGACTCTGAACCGGAGTTGGTGTAGAGAACATGGTTCAGGCCCTCGGGCGCGATATCGACGAGCCGGTTGGCAAGTTCGAACGCCTTCGGATGGCCAAGTTGAAAGGCCGGCGCATAGTCAAGTTCGCCCGCCTGTTCACGGATCGCCTCGGTGATCTTCGGCCGACAGTGACCGGCATTGACGCACCAGAGCCCCGCCGTTCCATCGAGCACAGTCCGCCCGTCATGAGTGGTGTAGTACATGTCCTTGGCGCCGACGAAGAGGCGCGGCTCCTTCTTGAACTGCCGATTGGCGGTGAACGGCATCCAGAAGGCGCGCAGATCGTTCGGGGTGGTGTTAAGACGGTTCGACATGTCCTGTTCTCCTCGGCGGATCTTGTTGCCGGCGGCGCGAGCAGCTGGACCGGATCCGGATTCTTTTACCCGTTGGTCAAATTATCAGCGCCCCTGTGAGCGTCAAGCCTGCCGACGTCTTGCGGCTTTTCGCTCTTGCGCAAAAAATAAGCCCCGCGCGATTGCTCGTCGGGGCTTTTGGACTTCGCCAGCTCTTGTCGGCGTCTTGGGAGTCAGGCCGACTTGCGCACGAGGGGCTTTTCTACGACGACGCTCGCGGCTGCGCCGTAAATCTCGGAGAGTGCGCCCAAAATCTTCATGACGGCATCGGACGAACTCGAATAATAAATCGTCTGCGCGTCACGACGGGTGCTAACCAGATTCTGGGCACGCAACTTCGAGAGGTGCTGGGAAAGAGCCGACTGGCTCAGCCCGACCTTATTGGCCAATGCGCCTACCGCCATTTCTTCCTTGACCAGAGAGTCGAGAATGAGCAAGCGTTTTGGATTTGCCATGGCCGAGAGGAAACCGGCTGCGATCTCGGCTTCCTCGTGTTTTTCAGGCGAAAGAGGCTGCATTGCGTGCTCCATGCGAGAATTACATCACACGTAGTTATGTTTTACGAAGCACGATAATTAGACGTGATGCATAAAAGGGCAACCACCCACTGCAAGAATTGGGGGTAGCTAAGTGCCGATTAATCGTTAAGTTTTTTCAAAATTGGCCGCAACTGCGCCGTGTCCTCGATAAGCGCTTCAAATTCGAGACGTTGCAATCTCTCTCCGTCGGAAAGATCGAGACCGGCCGCATCGATTCCCACGATCGTCCAGTCGCCATCCCCCGCGCGGCAGTGGACTGTCGCATAATGCTTCACGGCATCTCGGTGATCGGCGTTCATGTGCTCGATCGCGCTGTTCTCCATCTCGGCGAGCGCGGCCACGGCCGGCGAAGCAATGACGAGGTCCTTGTCAGTCAGCGCATAGGCACGGCCGAAGCCGCCATTGAGGCTGGCGCGTAGCGGCGTAAGGCGGAAAAAGCCGAAATCAGGAAAATCGACATAGAGCCGGGCCTTGGGATGGCGGCGAAGAAAACGATCGCGGATGCGGCCATGCGCGGCGCTCTCGCGCGCAACCTCCTCGGCCTCGCATTGAACGGTAAGGCGCGGATGGGCGAGGGGATCGCCCTTGCCCGGCTCACCTGTCAGCAGAGATGCGCGCCGATCGGAAAGCATCGCCTGGGTGTGGGTCGAAAGCCGCGAGACTAGGATGACCGGCGTTCCGTCGATGTCGATGCCGATCAACACACGGCTGACAAAGGGGAAGCCATTACCTTCAGGTTCGAGCACTGCGAGCGCGCCGCTACGCGCTGACCGGAGCAATACTCGGGCAAGCTTGCGCGCGTCGTCGTCGGTCTCACGCAAGACGTTCGGTTTGTCGCTCATGATGTGCTTCCTCGCCGTGAGCCGTACCCAAAAAAAGCCCGGAGCGGCTGCTCCAGGCTTTTTTTGAACCGCTCGGTTTCTCGCGTCAATCTTTGCTGCGGTGGCGCGTCAAGCCTTCGACGATGTTTTGCGCGTCGATGGTCCCGACCACCGCGCCGTTATCGACGACGCCGATGCTGCCCGGCTGGCGGGACATGGCGTCGAGGATGTCAACGAGCGGCGTCGTGGGCTTGGCGGTTGCCGTCACGCCGGTATTGGCAGCGGCCCGCTCGACGCCCGTCTGCATCACGTCTTTCGCCGTCAGCATGGTGATCGGGTTCATGTGCTGGACGAAATCGGCCACGTATTGGTTGGCGGGATTCTTGACGATCTCCTGCGGCGTACCGCACTGGATGATCCTCCCGCCCTCCATGATGGCGATGCGATTGCCGATGCGGAAGGCCTCGTCCAGGTCGTGGCTGACGAAGATGATCGTCTTCTTCAGCCGCCGCTGGAATTCGAGCAACTCGTCCTGCAGACGCGTGCGGATCAGCGGGTCGAGGGCCGAGAACGGCTCGTCCATCAGGAGGATGGGGGCGCCGGTGGCGAAAGCCCGCGCAAGGCCGACGCGCTGCTGCATGCCGCCCGAAAGCTCGTTCACCTTGCGGTCTGCCCACTTGGTCAGATTGACGAGTTCAAGCTGCTCGCCGACGCGCTTTTTTCGCTCGGCGTCGGCAACGCCGGCCAGCTCGAGGCCGAAGCCGACATTGTCGGCCACCGTGCGCCAGGGAAGCAGGGCGAATTGCTGAAACACCATCGACACGGTGTGCATGCGGAAGTCGCGCAAGGCTTTTGCATTGCAGCGATATGGGTTCAGCGATCCGCTCGGCGTCTTGACCTCGACCTGGCCGCGAACGACCGGGGCAAGGCCGTTGACGGCCCTGAGCAGCGTCGACTTGCCGGAGCCGGACAAGCCCATCAGCACGAGGATTTCGCCTTCGTGGATCGCCAGCGAGGCGCCGGCAACGCCGAGCACGAGGCCTGTGGCAGCGCCGATCTCGTCGCGGGTCTTGCCCTGATCGACCATCTGCAGGGCAGACTGGGGGTTCTTGCCGAAGATGATGTCGACATTCTTGAAAACAACGGCTTCGGTCATGCGCCTTCTCCTTCATCGGACGAGCGGAAAAGACGGTCAAGGACGATGGCCAGGATGACGATACAGAGCCCGGACTCGAACCCCCTGGCGATGTTGACCGTGTTCAGCGCCCGAAGGACGGGCACACCGAGGCCGTCGGCACCGACGAGCGCGGCGATGACCACCATCGACAGGGACAGCATGATCGTCTGCGTAAGCCCGGCCATGATCTGCGGCATCGCGAAGGGGATCTCTACCTTGCGCAGCACCTGCCATGGTGTGGCGCCGAAGGATTCGGCCGCCTCGACGAGCGACGGAGGCGTCGAGATAATGCCGAGACGCGTCAGGCGGATCGGCGCGGGAATGGCGAAAATGACGGTGGCAATCAGCCCGGGCACCATGCCGAGACCGAAGAGGATCAGCGCCGGAATGAGGTAGACGAAGGTCGGGATCGTCTGCATCAGGTCGAGGATCGGGCGCATGATCGAGTAGATCCACGCACGCCGGGCTGCCGCTATGCCGAGGGGCACGCCGACGGCCATGCTGACGAAGCTCGCTGCGAGCACCAGCGCCAGCGTCTCCGTAGTTTCCTGCCAGTATCCCTGATTGACGATCAAGAGCAGCCCAAGACAGGTGAAGAGGGCAATGCCGATGGAACGGCGGAACCACCACGCAAGTGCGGTCACGACAGCGATGACGATGAGCGGGTGCGGCGTCTGGAGGATGTAGAGCAGAACGGAGATGATCCCCGAGAGCAGATTTGCGAGCTGGTCGAAGAACAGCTCGAAATTCGTTGTCAGCCAGTCGACGAACGCCTTGGCCCAGCCGCCGAGCGGGATGCGATTTTCAGTCAGAAATTCCACGAAACTGGATCCCTCTTGTCAGGGTCAAACACTGGATCGCATGAAGCGGTGGAAAAGGCGGGGAGTTTCCCCGCCCGACTGCATGTTTCCTTCAATCAGAGCCGATTCAGGATAGAAGCATGCAGTAATTCGGAGTGCTGCAGCGACCTTTGCGCGTCTGAATGGACGCGCGGCGCTACGGCAATCAGAGACCAAGCGCGGTCTTCACCGCAGCCAGTCCCTCGCCGCCATCCTTGGTAGTCACGCCGGCAAGCCAGGGCTCGATGGCAGAAGGGTTGTCCTTGAGCCAGGCTGCAGCGGCCTTCTCCGGATCTTCGCCGTCGTTCAGGATCTTGCCCATGATCTCGTTCTCCATCTGGAGCGAGAAATTCAGATTCTTGAGCAATGCACCGACATTCGGGCATTCGGTGGTGTAGCCGGCGCGCACGTTGGTGTGCACGGTGGCGCCGCCGAAATTCGGGCCGAAGATATCATCGCCGCCGGAGAGATAGGTGAGCTTGAAGTTGGCGTTCATCGGATGTGGCTCCCACCCGAGGAAGACGATCGGCTCGCCATCCTTCTCGGCGCGCGCCACCTGCGCCAGCATGCCCTGCTCGGAGGATTCTACGACCTCGAAGCCCTTGAGATCGAACGTACCCTTTTCGACCATGTCGATGATCAGGCGATTGCCGTCGTTGCCCGGCTCGATGCCGTAGATCTTTCCTTCGAGCGCATCCTTGTGGGCGGCGATGTCCTTGAAGTCCTTGATGCCGAGTTCAACGCCCTTGGCGTTGGTCGCCAGCGTGTATTTGGCGCCTTCGAGATTTTGGCGGACGGTCTCGACCGATTTATCGTCGCGATAGGGCGCGATGTCGGCTTCCATCGTCGGCATCCAGTTGCCGAGGAAGACGTCGATGTCCTTGTTCTTCAGAGACGTGTAGGTAACGGGGACCGAAAGCACCTTGACGTCCGTCTGATAGCCGAGCGCCTTGAGAAGGGTGGTTGCCGTTGCCGTCGTTGCGGTGATGTCCGTCCAGCCGACGTCGGAGAAGCGGACAGTGCCGCAGCTTTCCGCCTCGGCCGCGGCCGCGGCCGCGTTTCCGGCGGTCAAGGCCGCCATGCAGATGGCACCCGCCAGCATGAATTTAAGCGAGAATGTCCTTATCATCGTTATCGTTCCCCTGCCTGTGTTCTTTTTTTAGCCAAACACCAATGCGCCCCGAATTCAAGGCCTTGGCGCGAGGGAAGTGTATTGTCTCAATCCGTTGAGGGGATGCACAGAGCGACGCCGAATGTCGCAATGGCCACGAAATGACGATCGTCAGTACTCATCGCCTAGCCGTCGAGCGGAGGCTGGCTCGATTCCCGACGAGGCTGAAAATCTGTGGGTGGCGCCGACGCGCTCTGGCCATCGGGCGCAAGCCCCGTCATTTAGCGGGAACGACGTCTGGGAACCGTGACCATGGCCAAGCTCTATTTCAGCTATGCGACGATGAATGCCGGCAAGAGCACGCTGCTCCTGCAGGCCTCCTACAACTATCAGGAGCGCGGCATGCGGGTCGTGATGCTGATCGCCGCCTTCGACGACCGGGCCGGGGTCGGCTGTATCGCGTCGCGCATCGGCTTGCAGTCGGACGCGATTCCATTTCTGCGGGGCGACGATCTCTACGCCCTCATCGAGCGCCTGAACGTCGACGGTTCCGGCGACATCGCCTGCGTTTTCGTCGACGAGGCGCAATTCCTCGGCGAGGACCAGGTCTGGCAGCTTGCGCGCGTCGCCGATCGCCTTGGCATTCCGGTCATGGCGTATGGCTTGAGAACGGATTTTCAGGGGAAGCTCTTTCCCGGCTCCATGGCCCTGCTTGCGATTGCGGACGAACTGCGCGAGGTCAGGACGATCTGCCATTGCGGACGCAAGGCGACGATGGTCGTGCGCCTCGACGGTGACGGCAATGTCGTGCGCGAGGGGGCGCAGGTCGATGTCGGCGGCAACGAGAAATACGTGTCCTACTGCCGTCGCCATTGGGAAGACAAGATGCGCAACGGCTGACGACGGCCCGCCGATCGGTGCGGTCGCAAGGACGCGAATGAAGTGAGCTTGCCTCACAGGAGTTCCAATGAAGCGGTCCGTCGTCTTCGCCACGTGTCTTGCCCTTGTCGCTACGCCACTGGCGGATGGGGATGCCAAGGCAGGCGTCGCGGTCTTCAGGAAATGCAGCGCCTGCCACCGGGTTGGGCCGAGCCTCATGGGCGTCGTCGGCCGTCCCGTGGCGTCGCTCGGGGGGCTATGGCTATTCCCATGCGATGAAGGCGTTCGGCGCCCAAGGCAAAGTGTGGGATGAGGCGAGGCTCACGGAATATCTCTTGAGCCCCAGGGCCATGGGGGAGCGGCACAAGAATGAGCTTTCCGGGTTTGAAGAAGCCGGCGGATATCGCCGATGTCATCGCCTACCTGAAGAATCCCGCTGCCGGCCGATGAACGAGCCGCCCAGTCCCGCCGGTCGGGCGAAAAAAGCCCCTCGGCGTCTCTTGTCCTGACTTGCTAAACACCCTTTATATAACTGCAATCAAGGGCTGAGCATTTGGTTCGCGGGCACAGTTGCCCGGATGGACGGTGGGGATAAGGAAATGGCCACTCTTCAAAACTTTGACGCCGAGATCGCGAAGACGCGCAGCGTCGTCGACGAGATGCGCGGCAAGCTCGAGCAGTCGGGCGTCGTCCTCGAGCAGTTCGCCAAGGCTGACACCAAGCTCGGCGACGTCAATTTCGACATCGAGAACGCCCGTATCCAGGACGTCCTCAAGCAGCAGAAGGTGATGGAAGCCAATATCGCCGATCTGATCATCGGGCTCGAAGATGCGACAAACGTCTTCGGTGCCGAATTCGAGAGCATGAAGAGCTATACGGGCTACGAGAAGTTCATCGGCATCTTCTCCAAGCAGTCGATGCAGCGCCTGCGCACCGACCGGGTGCGCAACATGTCGCTCGCCGGCAACCTCCAGGAATTGCTCTCCAAGTCCGACACGATCGTCGGCATCCTCAAGGAACAGAAGGCGATCCTCGATCAGCGCTACAAGACCTCCGAGCAGAGCCTCATCCAGGTGATCGAGCGCCGCAAGGGCACGATGGCCGCACTCGAACAGACGCAGAAGCGCATCGAGGAGCTCAATCCGCTGCTGCTCGACATCGAGAACCGGATCGCCGCTTCCACGGATCAGACGACGCGTACCAACCTCGAGGCTGATCGCTCGCGGCTGGCAACGGAATACAATGAGAAGCAGGCCAAGGAACAGGAACTGCTCGCCGAGAGCCAGACGCTCGAGCGATACACGGCAATGTTCCAGACCTTCGTCGATTCGCTCAACAATCAGATCGCCGCGCAGAACACACTGATCAACAAGCTGACGATCGATACCGAACAGCGCATCGTGCTCTACAAGTCGCTGGAGGATTCGCTGAAGACGGCGGCACAGCAGGATGTGGCTCACAAGATCAACACGCTCGGCAGCCAGGTCGACACCGCCGCCGAGGAGACCATGGCCGGAATTGGTGCAGCCGCCCAACGCCACATCGGCGACCTACTCGAAATGCATGAAAAGAACATGCTTGCGACGCAGGATATCCAGCGGCGTAAGAAGCTGGCCGACGACGCCTTTGCCCGTCGCTTCCAGGCGGTGATGGACAAGCACAATGCCGCAAACTACGTGAAGCAGTGATCGGCAACGCGGCAATGACCAGCTTTCCGACCGCCCTTTCGGCATTTGCCGGAGGGGAGGCCAGGAGAGCCTATTGGTTTCATCCATTCTGTTCAGGTCATGGGATTGGATGGAGAAACAAGCGCAAGGCACGGCCCGAAGGTCTTGGCGAGCATTGTTTTCGATCAGGCGGCCCGGGAGCTGAACCCGAAGGCGAGGCGGATTTCGTATCTGACTGCGTCGGAAAGATTTGAAAATGTTCCGCATTTCCTGCATCTTCCCTCCTTGTCAGGCACGAAATCCGCCGCGCAGAATGGATGAATCCAATAGGCCCTGACCCTCGCTATGAATACCGCCATATCCCCTGCCGTCAGGCAATATTTCACCTCGATCCGGGCCGCCCTGGCGGGGCTTGAACTGTTTCTTGGCGATCGCAATTCGCCGCTCTATCACAACACGGTCGTCGGCGAAGTCATCGTTCCCTATCTGATGCGGCTGAAGGCATCGGTTGCCTGCTGGGAAAACCGCATCGGCTTCGTAGAGCACTTCCGGATCTCGCGCGCGGAGAGCGGTTTTCCGGTTTTCCAGAATGTGCTGGAGCTCGAAAACGACCGGCAGAGTGCGCAGAAGCGCCTTGCGAGCATTCCATCCGCGGATGCTTTGCGAGAGGAGATGGTCGATTTCATCCTGCGGCAGAAGGCATTTCCGGAGGCGCTGCAGGCCCGCATGGCGGAGCGGCTCTATCTCGAGCAGATCGGCAAGGGTGACATCTTCTCGCCCTTCATCCTCCCGGAGACGATCCGAGTCGCCGTCAATCCCAAGACGATGCGGCCCTGTTACGTCGTCGCCTGGGGGGTCTTTGACGGCACTCAGACGCTTCCGATGATCTACATGGCGACGATCGAGGATTCTTCGGAAAATGTCGTCGAGATGCTGGTTACCGAAGACGGCAAGCTCAATCCGGAGATCGAGATCCCGCTGCCGGTCGGCGGGCTGCTCAATCCGGAGCTTGCCAGCCGTTTCGACGATTTCGCCTCGAAGAACAGCGCCTATTCGCTGACACCGGTGACGATCGCCACCAATCTCGACAAGGATTTTCCGGAACTGCATCCGAAGCAGCTGAGGCGCATCGTGCTCGGGCCGTTCTATTCGGCCGGAATCACCGAGAACAATGCCCGGATCAACGATATCCTCTCAAAGGTGCGCAAGACAGAGAATGCCTGGCTCCTGACCTGGACGGTGCAGGAGGTCTTCTCCAAGGCCGAGCGGCCCGCCCAGAGCGGCTTCTGGTCCTCAACGCCGGCGCAGGAGGAGTTTCACATCGAAACGGACAATCTCGAAGCCGCGCGCATGGGCGTGAGCGCCTATGAGAAACATGCTCTGGTGCCGCACGACGCCTATCAGGCGCTCTACGCGGCCGGCGAGGCGGCGCAGGTTTTCGGCGACTACAAGGTGCACGTGATCTCCGGCAACCAGGTGGTGAGCGAGGTTTAAGCGATGACGCTGAATACGGGCCTGACGACGTTGCATGAGGACGACATCGCCAAACATCAGGCGGTGGCGCAGAGCCTGGTGACCAAGCTTGTCATCCTTGAGCGGGACGAGGCCTCGGCGGGCACGCCGCTTGCGGGCACCGGGCGCCGCTTCGTCTCGACCGTCTCGACTGGCGGCCAGCGGCGGACTCGCGAGGTCGAACTCGCACGCACCATCCAATCGGTACGCGGCGCTGATCCGCTCCTTTCGCCGGCACAACATGCCATCCTCTACCGAGCCCGGCGCGGCATCCAGGTGGCGCTAGCGGTGGCGGACGTGTTCGCACGGCATACGAACCTGGAACAATTGCAGGCGCGCAATGCCGGCACCCCCCTTGCCGGCGAGGAGGCGAGCCATTTCAAGGCGCTGCTTTCGGCAGCCGCCTATATCGCCGCCTTCACGCTTGCCGCCTATCTCGGCACGACCTTGCAGGGCGAGGGCGAGCCGGTGGACGATGCCGCCGAGCCGGATTTTCTCTTCGACACGCCCCAGGACGCGCTGAAGAGTATGGTCGCCGCCCTCGCTCGCAGCATCGCCGGTGCGCCAGACGATCTGGCCTTGACTGCACGCACTCGTGCCTTTTCGCGCGTCGCGATCGAAGGCTTGCTTGCCCGCAAGGCGCGTTTCACCGGGCTGCAGAACTTCGAGAATGTCCATATCCGGCTCGACCAGGATGATTTCACGCTCAACGGTTTCGATGTCGCGCCCGGGCAGAAGCGCAAGCCGCTGGTGATGACCTTCAAGAAGCCGGAAGAAATCATCGGCAATCACATCGCCAAATATCAGGCGCTGAAACTCGCCAAGATGCTGATGGCCTACGACTTCGACCGACAGATGAACCCGTTTGTCGAGCTTGGCGGCTTCCTCTTCACCTTCATCGGCGACGGGATGCCGGGCACCGGCAAGACGATATTGATCCAGATGCTTGCCGGCATGCTCCACGACTATTGCGGCGTCGCCGGCTATCCCTTCCACTACGAGAATTTCGGCGTCGACCAGATCTCCTCCTACCAGGGCAAATCGGGCCAGAACTGCAAGGAGTTCGTCAACAACGTCGTGAACCCGCGGGCGATCGGCTTCGGCACGATCGACGACGTAGACCAGGTGGCGGCGAAGCGATCCGACGACCGCGCCTCGGCCGGCCAGCACGAGGTGACGGCGGTGCTGATGGAGAGTTTTGCGGGCGCCTCGACCGTGGTGCGCGGCAATTGCACCTTCGGCATGTTCTCGAACCATCCGGAGAATGTCGACGATGCGCTCCGCCAGCGGGCCGGCGCGCGCTGGCTGGTCGACGGGCCGCAGACGGAAGGCGATTACATCGACATCTTCGCGCTGCTCGTCGGCAAGAACCACAAGATCCCACTTGGGCAGCACGACCTCTTTGCCGGCCAGGAAATCAAGCGCGCCGTTTCGCAATCCTATGCGGCGCATGCGCGGCCACAGGAGGAGGGGCTCACCGCCGTCTGGGAGCGCTACGAGAAGGAGAAGGGCAAGATCGCTTCGCTCGCCGATGTCGGCGCCTACCTGCACATGATCAAGGAGGCGGAGCCCCGTTTCACCGGCCGGGCGATCAGGAACATCACCGATGCGATCAAGATGCGGGCGATCGACGTCGAACTGCCGGACGACTGGTTCAAGAATGCGGGCTCCTTCATGCACAAGTCCTACGACGAGAAGAGGGCGATGATCGAGGAATTGCGGGGTCCGATCACCATCGACATGGTGCTGCAGGAGATCAACCGCTACGCCGACAGCGAATTCCGCTACACCGACAAGTCGGACGACGCCGCCATTGCGGACATCATCCGCCGCGAGCGCCAGCGCGAGAAGGCGATCCGCGAGATCGAGGCGATGAAGCGCGAGGGTCGGTGGCAGGCATGACCGAAGAGAGCACTGCCGCATGAAGCGCCTTTTCGAAGCCGAGCTGATTTATGGACGGCTGCTCGACGTTTCCGAGCCGCACCTCGTCGCGCGCTACAACAAGGCGCTCGAAGGCTTCGGGCTGAAGCCGACCGCGCTCGAGCGCTTCAGCATCGATATGACCGGCTTCTCGCCGGAGATCGCCCATGAATTGGGAGACCGCGACTATCTCGACCCGAACCGGGTCAACCGGCGCTTCATCGTCCTGACGCCCGCCCAGGCGGAACTGCCGGTGGTCCACACGAGTTTTTCCAACACCGCGGCGCTGATGCATGAGTTCTTCAACGCCAATAGCCGAGCGATCAACGCCGTTACGATCAAGGACGCGCTCTATGGCGAGATCGAGGATTCGGTGTCGGTGGTCGAGGACATCGACGATCTCTTGTCGATCAACGAGGTACGCTTCCGGGTGCTTTCCGCTGAGGACTTGCTCGGCAAGGCGGCGGAGCTCCGGGAGCTCGTCGACCGACTGAAGAAGGTGCCGAACGCGTGGTCCGATGACGCCATGCTGAACCGGATGGTGGAACTCGCCAAGCTGACCGGCGACATCCGTCAGAATGCACTCGTCCCCGAGGAACTGGTCTTCCGGCACGAGGCCTACTGGGCCAATCATTTCGGCGGCGTCTACGTTTTCCTCGACGAGAAGACGACGACGGTGATCTGCGATCCTTCCGTACCCGGCTTCCGGCGCTCGCGGCCTTGGCAGGTGAGTTACATCGCCATTAGCGATCACGCGCGCATTTACGACTTCCTGGCGACGACGAACCGGCTGCAACTGCCGCAGGCCTCCTGGGTCCAGGATTCGGGGCTTTTCCAGCACCGGGCCGACATGGCGATCCGCGGGCTGATCAACGAGGCCGATCCGAATGCGGATCTCCTCGATGCCGACCGGATCTGGCTGCAGACCTGGATCCATCGCAACGCCGCGCTCGTCGCGCGCGACGGGAGCTATCCCTTCCTTCAGGAAATGTCGCGGGCGATCGCGGCGACGGGCACGATTAAGATGCAGGAGATCGCGCCGGAAAACCGATTCCTGCTGGTGAGGGCGGCCCCGGACCATCCGGACAAATGGCTGATCAACCAGCTCATTTCGCAGCTCGTTCCGCGCGACTTCGTCTCGCGCTTCGTGTTCGACAAGCAGGGCTTTTACGGTGCCTACGAGCACTACAGCGAAAAATTCCGCGAATATGTTGTGGCAACATTGACGGGCACATATCTCAAAGACAAGACCGCCTTCCGCCACAAGCTCTACGGTCTCAAAGAGGAATAGGACATGCTCGATCCGATCGTTGCGTTTTTTCAGCGTCTTTTCACGGCGATCGGCCGTGGCATAGGCCTTGCGGTTTCCTGGCTCCTCTCGCCCTTCGTGGCGCTCGCCAACTGGTATCGGGCGAGGACCTGGATCATCAAAGGGCCGATTGGCTTGGCGCTGCTCGGCCTGATCCTCTTCTATGGTTACTTCGTCTGGCAGACGCAGGCCTGGACCAATTTCGATCCGGATTATGTCGATCGTTACAAGCTTTCCCAGCGCAAGGTGCCGGCCGGTTCGCCGATCAGCGGCCCAGGCGCCACGACGGGACAATCCGGTAGCGCGCCGACCGCGAGTCAGGCCGCCGCCGTGGCTCCTTCGGACGCATCGACGACCGAAGCGCTCGATATGGCGCAACTGCCGGCCGGCACGGTCTGCCAGACCTCGGCGGTGGTCGACGTGGCGGCCGACCTCATTGACCTAAACGTCAATCAGAACGCCTGGATTTCCTCGATGCTCGCCTACAAGCTCGGGTTGTTCGGGCTCGACTGGGACGACACGCCCTGGCTCGACAACAAGGCGTCGTTCCAGCGCGGCATAAATCAGGCTATCCGGCGTACCACCGTTGAGCTGGTCGACTCACTCGGCCGGGTCCGCGGTACGTCCGGCGTCAACAACGACCTGCAGAGCGCTCGCGGCAATATCCAGTTCGACGAGGAAACCTGGTATTTCGGCCTCAATCCTTTCGGTCCCAAGACCCCGACGCCAAGCTTCTATCGCGCCGCCATGCGCGATCTCAGGAAGTTCAACACCTCGCTCGGCAAGTGCGAGGCGATCTTCGACGGCCGGTCCGACAACATGGTGGAGTTCCTCGACCGCATCGCCAATGACCTCGGCAATACTTCGGCGATCATCCGCGAACGCTCGGAATTCCACAATGGCGGCTGGTTCGACACGCGCGCCGACGACCGCTTCTGGTTCGCCTTCGGCCAGCTCTACGGCTATTACGGCATCCTCTCGGCGGCCGGCGCCGATTTCGAGAACGTCGTTGCGCAGCGCGGGCTAACGCCGATCTACACGGAAACGATGAAGCAGCTTCGCTCGGCACTCCGCATCCAGCCGCTCATCATCTCGAACGGCCGCGAGGACGGCTGGATCATGCCGACGCATCTGGCGACGATGGGCTTCTATATTCTTCGCGTGCGATCCAACCTCGTGGAGATGCGCGATATCCTTGCCCGTTGACGGGCAGCGTGTCAGCGTAAGGACAAAGCAACGAAGCGCGCGCATTCCGCAGAGGAGGCGGAGGGCGCGGGCGATTCAAGGTGGCTACAGCGACCCTTGCGTGGACGCACGGCGCTGTGAAGGGGGGAGCAGCCATGCCGGAGGTCAAATCCGATATCGAGATTGCGCGCGCCGCGCGGAAGAAGCCGATCCTGGAGATCGGCGCGAAGCTCGGCATTCCGCCGGAACATCTGCTTCCCTACGGCCATGACAAGGCGAAGGTGAGCGCCGAATTCATAGCGGCGCAGAAGAGCAAGAGAAACGGCCGGCTGATCCTGGTGACGGCGATCAACCCGACGCCGGCCGGCGAGGGCAAGACGACGACGACCGTGGGCCTCGGCGACGGCCTCAATCGCATCGGCAAGAAGACAATCGTCTGCATCCGCGAAGCCTCGCTTGGCCCCTGCTTCGGCATCAAGGGCGGCGCGGCCGGCGGCGGTTACGCCCAGGTGGTGCCGATGGAGGACATCAACCTTCATTTCACCGGCGATTTCCACGCCATCACCTCGGCGCACAACCTGCTCGCCGCGCTGATCGACAACCACATCTATTGGGGCAATGAACAGGCGATCGATATCCGCCGCATCGCCTGGCGGCGGGTGATGGACATGAACGACCGGGCACTGCGCCAGATCATCGGCTCGCTCGGCGGCGTCGCCAATGGTTACCCGCGCGAGACGGGCTTCGACATCACCGTCGCCTCGGAGGTCATGGCGATCCTGTGCCTTGCAGTCGATATCAGGGACCTGGAAAAGCGTCTCGGCAATATCATCATCGGGTATCGGCGCGACAAGAGTCCCGTCTACGCGCGGGACATCAAGGCGGACGGGGCGATGGCGGTTCTGCTCAAGGATGCGATGCAGCCGAACCTAGTGCAGACGCTCGAGAACAACCCGGCCTTCGTCCATGGCGGGCCCTTCGCCAACATCGCGCATGGCTGCAATTCGGTTGTGGCGACGACGACGGCGCTGAAGCTTGCCGAATATGTCGTGACCGAAGCCGGTTTCGGAGCGGATCTCGGCGCGGAAAAATTCTTCGATATCAAGTGCCGCAAGGCCGGCCTGAAGCCGGACGCCGCTGTCGTCGTTGCCACCGTTAGGGCAATCAAGATGAATGGCGGCGTGAAGAAGGATGACCTGGGCAAGGAGAATCTCGAGGCGCTCAGGAAGGGATGCGCGAACCTCGGGCGCCATGTGCAGAACGTCAAGAAATTCGGCGTGCCGGTGCTCGTCGCAATCAACCACTTCACCTCCGATACGGAGGCCGAGATCCAGGCGATCAAGGATTATGTCCGAACGCTCGGTTCCGAGGCCGTCCTGTGCAGGCACTGGGCGGAGGGGTCGGCCGGCATCGAGGAACTTGCGCACAAGGTCGTCGATCTCGCCAATGCGGGACACTCACAATTCTCGCCGCTTTATCCGGACGACATGCCGCTTTTCCATAAGATCGAGACGATCGCCAAGGACATCTATCACGCCAGTGAAGTCATTGCCGACAAGTTGGTGCGGGACCAGCTCAGAACCTGGGAAGACCACGGCTACGGGCACCTGCCGATCTGCATGGCCAAGACGCAATATTCCTTCTCCACCGACCCCAATCTGCGCGGCGCTCCGAGCGGTCATGCGGTGCCGATCCGTGAAGTCCGACTTGCGGCCGGCGCCGGCTTCGTCGTCGTCATCACGGGCGAGATCATGACGATGCCGGGCCTGCCGAAGGTACCGTCTTCGGAGAAGATCCGCCTCAATGAAGCGGGCTATATAGAGGGATTGTTCTGACGGCGGCGCAGCCGCACGTCGTCAATCGAGGCCGCCGATAAAGTCCGCCTTGCCGATCGGCACGCCCTTGTGGCGCAGGATGTCGTAGGCGGTGGTCAAATGGAAATAGAAGTTCGGCAGCACGAACCTCAGCAGATAGTCGTCGCCGCTGAAGGTCACCTTCAATCTCGGGAAGGTGAGGGTCACTTCGCGCGTCTCGCTGCCATCGAGCTCTTCCGGCGTCACGGTTTCGAAGAACGCCACCGTCTTGGCGATCCGCTCGCGCAGATCGGCGAAGCTCTGCTCGTCATCGGGAAAGCGCGGCACCTCGAGCGTCGTCAGCCGGGCAATCGCGTTCTTGCTGGTGTCGCTCGCCCGCTGGATCTGGCCCGATAGCGGCAGCATGTCCGGCGCGAGCCGCGCGTTGAAGAGTTCGTCGAGCGGCGTGCCCGATTCCACGGCAAAGGCCTCTGCCTTGTCGAGGAGTCCGCCGAGCGCGGAAAAACCGCGCGTGAAGGCGGGTATGGAGAGCGTGTACATTGTCAGAGGCATGGAATTGTTCCTCGCTTAAGGCGGTGATTACGGGCGAAGCAGACGCGGAAGGCGCTGGCTTTCCGTCGGTGCCGATCGATAGATCGTGTCGATCTGCGATGGGTTCAATCGGCAGCGGAAATCTTTGCCAATCTGAAAGAGAATTCGTGCTGAAGCTTGCTCGATTTGCGCCCGATGGCGCCCTACCATGGAAGCACAATGACACCCTCGGAACTGCAGGCCTACCTTCATACGCATATTCCTCTATCCACTGCCATGCAGGTCGAGGTGGCGGCGGTGGAGTGGGAACATGTCCTCCTTCAGGCGCCGCTAGCGCCGAACATCAATCATCGCGAAACGGTTTTCGGGGGGAGCGCTTCGGCACTTTCGATTCTCGCTGCCTGGTCGCTACTGCATCTCCGGCTTCGCTCGGGCGGCGTCACTAGCCGCCTGGTGATCCAGAGCAACCGCATGGATTATCTGAGACCGATCGTCGGTTCCTTCTCGGCCCGATCGAGTCTCGAAGACGCTGACCAATGGCCAGGCTTCATGCGTTTACTCGAACGGCGGGGCAAGGCGCGACTCACGGTGACGGCCGACCTCATGGCCGAGGGCAAGGTCGCCGGTCTCTTCTCCGGCGAATTCGTCGCGCTTGGATACGAGAAGGCGCAGGACGGCTGAAGCGGAAAAGCCCGTCGCATGACGATCGACGGAACATTTGCCCCTCACCCTGACCACCCTCTCCCCGCGCGCGGGGAGAGGGTCCTTGCTCCCCCGCGTTCAGCGCCGTGAAAGAAACGAGCGGCTGCCGCAAATCCCCTTCTCCCCGCCCGCGGAGAGAAGGTGCCGGTGGTGGATGAGGGGCAATTCCGCTGACCAATTCCGCACTAGCGGCAGTAGCGATAGCCGTTCTTTCGTTCGATGACGTCGAGATGCAGGTGTGTTTCATGCGCCGCATCGCTGCCCGGATCGAGCACGGTCGTAAAGTACAGACAGGCGGAGGCCGTCACGGCGCGCTGGAAGGCGCCGGTCAGAGTGCCGTCCTCGTCGCGCGGCTGTATCTCGATGGTCTTGCCGTCTGCAAGGCTGAAGGAGGCGATGTCCACGGCATTGCCGCGCGCGTGTTCGGATATCTTGCCGGTGCTCCTATTGTTCCGCAGCCGGCAGACATAGGTGGAAGCCTGGTTCAGGGCTGAAAGACGGGCGTCAGGCCCGAAAGCGGCCTTCGCCGCCGGAGTGGCGGTCTCCTTGGCCCAACGGGCGAGCGCCAAGGCCGTTTCACAGCGCATCACTCCTTCCGGCTTGAGGGCGACGCCTGGCAATATCGCGCTTACCCCGATCGGCTTGTCGATCCCGCAGCCCTTGCCGTCGTCGACGCGGGCGATCTCTGTAAACGTGCTGCCGATGTCCTCCAGCGCGGCGAGACAGGACGCATAGGCTTTCGGGTCCTCCTTTTCGATCTCGAGAATCACTTCTTCGGGCAGGGGGCGAAGAGCGTCGTCTTTCCAGCCAGGCGGTAGGTTTCGCCCGGGTTGGACGTTCAATTTTTCTTGGTCGTTCGCTTGACGTTCACTCTGCCGTGCAGCGGGTTTCGGCGTGGGCGTCGGCTGTTCGCCTTGACTCGCGGGCCTCGCCACCGGCAGGGGGCTTTTTTTTGGAAGACTCGCCCCAGAGAGCACCAAGGCGGACATCAGAATCATTCCGACAGCGCGCATGCAGGTCCTTCCCGTTTGTCGTGGTCAAACGCACGAGGGGCAATCCTGTTTCAAATTGTGCTGAAACTGAGGAGAAAAGCTCGGGTTGAGCGAAGCGCGTGATCGCGGATGTCCCTAAAATTATATTGACTTTTTTACTCATGTTTTTTATGTGGCCTAAATAAGGCGATGGCGTGTCCGTCTTCGCCCGATTCCGACACCTGCCCAGCCAGCCCTTGAGTTTGCCGCTCAACAGCAAGCCCGGCCGACAATTTCAAAAGGACTGGTCCATGCTCAACCGGCATCATCGCCTGGCTCTTCTCGCATGCACGGCAACACTCGCGTTGTCAGTCGCCTCCGACAGCTTCGCGCAAAGCGCGACAGCATCCCGGCAGACGGAGGCCGAAGAAGCGGAAGCTACAAAAAAAGGTGAGACCTATCTCTCGCCGATTGTCGTCAAGGGCGGGCGCGATGCCGATCCCTATGCGAAGCCCGGTCCCTCGAGCGTCGTCAGCACGGATGAAATCGAACTTCAGGCGGGCCAGGAGACCGACGATCTCTTGCGCAGCGTGCCCGGCACCTCGACGGCAAACAACCCGCAAAACCCCGGCGTTGCCGTCAATATTCGCGGTTTCGAAGGCTCCGGCCGCGTCAACATGATGATCGACGGCGTGCGTCAGAACTTCCGCTTCACCGGTCACGAGGCCCAAGGTTTCGCCTATGTCGATCCCGCCTTCCTCTCTGAAATCGACCTTACCCGCGGCGCCGTCACCGGCGTCGGCGGCGGTGCGCTGGCCGGCTCGGTCAATTTCAAGACCTATGACATCGAGGACCTGATCCAGGACGGCAAGAACCATGGCGGCCAGGCCGTCGCCACCTACGGCACGAATGGAGGCGGCTGGTCGGAATCGCTGCTCGGCGCCTATCGCTTCAACGACGTCTTCTCGGTGCTTGGCGGTATCAGCAAGAGCGACCCGGGCAATTACGACAATGGCGACGGTATCGAAGTTCCATTCACCGAAGAGGATCTGCTTTCCGGCCTCCTAAAGGCCGAGATCACTCCGGACAAGGACCATTCGTTCAAGTTCAGCGCGATGTCCTACGACAATGATTTTTTCGCGAACTCCTACTTCCAGAACGTGAAGAACCAGACGGTCAGCGCGAACTACGCCTACACACCGGACAACGAACTGATCGATCTGCGCGCGAACGCCTATTACAACCGCGTGAAGATGAAATATGACGGCAATATCAGCGGCGCCGGTTCGGCAAAGGGACGGCGCATCACCGACATCGGCATCGGCTTCGACATTTCGAACACCTCGACATTCGACCTTGGCGAGGTTGCTGTGCGCTCCAATTACGGCGTCGAATATTTCCAGGATGACTACGATGTCATCAACAGCGCGGCACAGCCGAGCGGTGGCGTCAACGGCAGCGGCAAGAACGCGACGACCGGCATCTTCAATTCAACCGCCTTCACCTATGGCATCGCCGAACTGACCGCCGGCCTGCGCTATGAGCACTTCACGATCGATGGCTCCGGCTCGGTGAGTGCCGGCAATCCGCTTGGCATGCCGGCGGGCCCCTACAGTGTCGACCGATCGGACGGCCGCCTCAACCCGAGCATCACGCTCGCCGTCAATGCCACCGATTGGCTGCAGCCTTACGTAACCTATGCCGAGACCTCGCGCTCTCCGACGGCCAACGAAATTTTCGTAGGCGGTTCGCATCCGGGATCAGTCCAGATGTTCTTCCCGAACCCCTTTCTCGAGCCGGAAATATCGAATAGCTGGGAGGTCGGCGCCAATATCAATCTCGACGGCGTCCTCGACGCCGGCGACATCCTCCGGTTGAAGGCGAATTACTTCTATACCAGGGTGGACAACTACATCACCGGCGCGATGGCGATGAGCGGATTCATTCCGCAATTCTTCTTTGTCAACAACCCGGGAACGTCGACGGTAAAAGGCTTTGAGCTGCAGGCTGCCTATGATGCCGGCTACATCTTCGGCAATCTCGCCTATACGCATACCGACAGCGAACTTCCGTCGCAGATCAACGGTTTCGGCGTACAGAGCTACCTGCCTGATGACATCTTCAGTGCGACCGTCGGGGCGCGCTTCCTGGAGGTCCAGCGCCTGACGGTGGGCACGCGCTTCTACGCCGTTTCACAGGCTTTCATCGGCGAGGTGAACGTGACGCCGCCCGCTTCGGCCTTCGTCGACGGTTACGGGCTGGTCGACCTCTTCGCGAACTACAAGTTCGAGAACGGTCTCGAACTGACTGGCAGCGTGACGAACGTCTTCGACAAGACCTACACGCCGGCGTCGAGCACGATCGCCGGCAGCACGGTCGACACCGGTCGAGGCCGGACGTTCCTCGTAACCGCGAAGGCGAAGTTCTGACCCTCGTTGCGTCGCGGACTGCGCATGGGGCGGCTCGAAGGGGCCGCCTCTTCTCCTTCGGGGGCCAAGCGGGCGGCTCCATTGCGTTTTTCCCGCTTGCGCGCCGCTGCGAGGCACGCTAACACTTTCGCCCATGGCAAACACGCAGAACATTTCGATCTGGTGGTGGGCTCGCTGAGGCGGCCTTGACCAGTCATGCGTGATTGAGACATGAAGCCGCCCGGAGATTTCGAGGCGGCTTTTTTCGTATTCGGGCCGCGTGGAAAGACCGGGCTTTTACGGAGCGAGGCGAATGGCAACGGTAATTCTGGAAGACGGCGCGGAGAGTTACACCACAAAGGGCGGCATTGTCGTCACGCGCAGGCGGCGCGACGCGTCCTACGCGGACGCGATCGCGTCCTATGTGGACAGGCTCGACGAGCGTCGTGGAGCGGTCTTCTCGTCGAACTACGAGTATCCGGGTCGCTATACACGCTGGGACACCGCCGTCGTCGACCCGCCGCTCGCCATCTCCTCCTTCGGTCGTTCGCTCTGGATCGAAGCCTATAACGAGCGCGGCGAGGTGCTGTTGGCGCTGATCGCCAAGCACCTGAAAACCGTCGTCGACATCACGCTCGGCGTCTCGGCCCTACGCCGCCTCGATCTCACCATCAATGAGCCCGACCGCGTCTTTACCGAGGAAGAGCGCTCGAAGATGCCGACCGTCTTCACGGTGCTTCGCGCGGTGACGAACCTGTTCCATTCGGAGGAAGATGCAAGCCTCGGCCTTTACGGCGCCTTCGGCTACGATCTCGCCTTTCAGTTCGATGCGATCGAACTTAAGCTCACCCGGCCGGACGACCAGCGCGACATGGTCCTCTTCCTGCCGGACGAGATCCTCGTCGTCGACCACTACGCGGCCAAGGCCTGGATCGATCGTTACGATTTCGCCAAGGACGGGGTCTCGACGCAGGGCAAGGCGACGGATATCGCTCCCGAGCCGTTCCGCACCGTCGACAGCATCCCGCCGCACGGGGATCATCGCCCCGGCGAATATGCCGAGCTCGTCGTCAAGGCGAAGGAGAGCTTCCGCCGCGGCGACCTCTTCGAGGTGGTGCCGGGGCAGAAATTCTACGAACGCTGCGAAAGCCGCCCCTCGGAGATTTCCAACCGGCTGAAGGCGATCAACCCGTCGCCTTATTCCTTCTTCATCAATCTCGGCAACCAGGAATATCTGGTCGGCGCCTCGCCGGAAATGTTCGTTCGCGTTTCCGGCCGCCGCATCGAGACCTGCCCGATCTCCGGCACGATCAAGCGCGGTGACGATCCGATCGCCGACAGCGAGCAGATCCTCAAGCTTCTGAACTCCAAGAAGGACGAGTCCGAGCTCACAATGTGCTCGGACGTCGACCGCAACGACAAGAGCCGCGTCTGCGTGCCGGGCTCGGTGAAGGTGATCGGCCGCCGCCAGATCGAGATGTATTCGCGGCTGATCCACACGGTCGACCATATCGAGGGGCGGCTGCGCGACGACATGGATGCATTCGACGGGTTCCTCAGTCATGCCTGGGCCGTCACCGTCACCGGCGCGCCGAAGCTTTGGGCGATGCGCTTCATCGAGAGCCATGAGAAGAGCCCGCGCGCCTGGTACGGCGGCGCGATCGGCATGGTCGGCTTCAACGGCGACATGAACACCGGGCTGACGCTGCGCACGATCCGCATCAAGGACGGCACCGCCGAGGTGAGGGCGGGTGCGACGCTGCTCTATGATTCCAATCCGGAAGAGGAAGAAGCCGAAACCGAACTGAAGGCCTCCGCCATGCTTGCAGCCATCCGCGATGCGAAATCCGCCAACAGTGCCAAGGCAGCGCGCGACGTCGCGCCCGTCGGCGCCGGGGTTAATATCCTGCTCGTCGATCACGAAGACAGCTTCGTCCATACGCTGGCGAATTATTTCCGCCAGACGGGTGCGACGGTCACCACCGTGCGCACGCCGGTTGCCGAGGAAATTTTCGACCGGGTCAAACCGGACCTTGTCGTACTTTCTCCCGGCCCCGGCAGCCCGAAGGACTTCGACTGCAAGGCGACGATCAAGAAAGCGCGGGCGCGCAACCTGCCGATCTTCGGCGTCTGCCTCGGCCTGCAGGCGCTTGCCGAGGCCTATGGCGGCGATCTGCGCCAACTGGCGATCCCGATGCATGGCAAGCCGTCACGCATCCGCGTGCTGGAACCGGGCATCGTTTTTTCCGGTCTTGGCAAGGAAGTGACGGTCGGGCGTTATCATTCGATCTTTGCCGATTCGTCGACCCTGCCGCGCGACTTCATGATCACCGCCGAAAGCGAGGACGGAACGATCATGGGCATCGAGCACGTCAAGGAGCCGGTGGCGGCCGTACAGTTCCATCCGGAATCGATCATGACGCTCGGCGGCGACGCCGGCATGCGGATGATCGAGAATGTCGTGGCGCATTTGGCGAAAAGGGCGAAAATCAAGGCCGCTTGACGCCTTTCCAGACTACAGCGCCGTGCGTCTTTTCAGACGCTTTCAGACGCACAAAGGTCGCTGTAGCACTTTGAATTGCTGCATGTTTTTATCCTTAGATCGGCTCCGATTTAAGGAAACATGCAGCAGCGGTCACGCCGTCGGTTTGGAAGCGCGAAGTCGCGATCGCGCCTTTGACAAGCCGTTCTTTATCTCCCATATGGTGCATGAAAATCCGCCTGCGCGAAAACCCGCGCGGGCGGTTTTGCGTTTCAATGGGCATGCATTTGCAACTCGTTTGCATCTGCACGAGGAATGAAGATGACCGCGTCCGACAACCGAACGGTTCTAAGGCTCGCCTTTTGGGGCATTCCGCTTTCTCTAAGCGTCATGGGGCTGAAGTTGCTTGCCTGGTGGGTGACGGGGTCGGTCGCATTGCTGTCCGACGGTCTGGAATCCATGGTCAATGTCATCGCTGCGGTGATCGCCTATGCGGTGATCGGCTACGCAGCGAAGCCGGCAGACGCCGACCACCCCTTCGGGCACCACAAGGCGGAGTATTTCTCGGCGGTCATCGAAGGCGTTTTGATCGTCGTGGCGGCGCTCTTGATCCTCTGGAAGGCGGTGCCCGAAATGATGGCGCCCTCCCTGTTGAATGCCCCGGCGCTCGGCCTTGCAATCAACTTCGGCGCCGGCGTCATTAACGCGATCTGGGCCTATGTTCTGATCCGCGCCGGCAAGGCGCATCGGTCGCCGGCGCTGAGCGCCGACGGGCATCACATCCTCTCCGACGTTGTCACCTCGGTGGGGGTGCTCGCGGGCCTTGTTCTTGCCATTGCCACCGGCTATGCAATCCTCGATCCTCTGCTTGCGGTCGTCGTGGCCGGCAATATTCTGTTCCAGGGCTGGAAGGTCATCTCGCGCTCCATCGACGGGCTGATGGACAAAGCCGTGCCGGCGGAGGAAGAAGAGGCGATCAAGCAGGCGATCGCCGCCGCTGCCGGCGGATCGCTCGGTGTTCATGATCTGAAGACACGGCAGGCGGGTCCGGCGACCTTCGTGGATTTCCACATGGTCGTGCCCGAGGCGATGCCGGTCGGCGACGCCCATGATATTTGCGACCGGATCGAGGATGCGATCCGCGCCATTCATCCGGGCGCGAGGATCGCCATTCATGTCGAGCCGGAAGGCGAAAAGGCGCACGGCGTGCGCGTCAAAGTTAGTGGAGCATCACGGAAATGACGAAGACGGACGTAACAGGACTTTCACAACTAGGAACAAAGGTCGACCTGCCGCAGAGCCCCGAGGAGGCAGTGCTGGAAAGGGTGCCGAGCGGCCATGAGGGCACGGATTTCGTCGTCCGCTTCACGGCGCCGGAATTCACCTCGCTCTGCCCGATGACCGGACAGCCGGACTTCGCCCATATCGTCATCGACTACGTGCCGAATGGCTGGCTGGTCGAATCGAAGTCGCTCAAGCTGTTTCTGCATTCCTTCCGCAACCACGGCGCCTTTCACGAGGATTGCACCATCGACATCGCCAAGCGGCTGGTGTCACTGCTTTCTCCGAAGTGGCTCAGGATTGGCGCCTACTGGTATCCGCGCGGCGGCATCCCGATCGATGTGTTCTGGCAGACCGGCAATCCGCCGGAAGGGGTCTGGCTGCCGGATCAGGGCGTGCCGACTTACCGCGGCCGTGGGTGAATGGTGGACCAGCGACGGGCAGGGGACGTGACATTGGCAACGTCCTCTGCTGGCCCCTGATCACGCGGGATGTCAGGACTTTCGCGTTAGAGCGTCAATAGCTGGTTGCAGCGCGTCGAGGAGCGGGCCTGGTGACGCAGGGTCGCCATCCGGTTTCCACGCGTTCTGAAACTCCGCGACCTCCAGACCAACAACCCCATTTTCGGCCATTGCTTCGCAAGCAGCGTGCAAGTCGGAAAGCGTCAACCCGCCCTCATGCTGATATTCGGTTGGCACAAGGCCAGGGTTCAGAACGTCGCAGTCGAGATGGATGTAGACCGGACTTCCGGCGATCGCGGCTTTCAGTTCATCCACGAAACTGTTGTGCGGCGGGATCAGATGGATGCCCGCGTCGCGGATCAGCGCCTGCTCGGGCGGATCGATGTCTCGCACACCTGCCAGGATGACGTTTTCAAGCTGAAGCGCGTTGCCGAGCCCCGAATCCCAAAGTCCCACCGCGCCGGCTAGCGCCAAGCCACCGAGATAGCCGGTTGTGGTCGTCCTTGGCGTGTTGAGGTCCGCATGGGCGTCGAACCACAC
This sequence comes from Sinorhizobium shofinae, assembly GCA_001704765.1. Lineage (GTDB taxonomy): Bacteria > Pseudomonadota > Alphaproteobacteria > Rhizobiales > Rhizobiaceae > Sinorhizobium > Sinorhizobium shofinae. The sequence continues at coordinate 69,925 of MBFK01000136.1, read as the reverse complement.
CACTTTGGAATCGGGCCGGGATCGCGCAACAGCCGGCAAAGTCGCGAGCGCGACCGCACAGCGGTTCAGAACCGTAAGCGGTGCCAGGCCCTGTTCAAAGATGGTCGCGTAGTGAGCAGCCATCGCCTGCAACGCTTGCGTCGCCGCACCAAGTTCGACCGCCCAATCGGTACCAAGGGCAGGCTCGGGCGTGCCGATGGTCGTGGGCTTCAGACCGAGGCGCTGGCTGAGAAGCGCGCCGATGGCGGCGGCGCCGGCGATGGCGAGATCATTACGATCGCCGGCGCGCCCCTGGAACACCGTTAAAGTCGCCCTTTCCAAGGTCACGCCTATGTCCTTCCGCAGGCAATCGGGTCAAAGGGCCGCCGCAAGCGCCGTCAGTTCGAGACCAACCTCGCCCCACGCACGTCGTCGTGGCTCGGCCGAGCCGGGTGATCATTGGCTGCAGATCAGCCGAAGATCAGCGCAGCTCCGGCCAGTGCGGTGACGCCGCCGAGAAGGCGGGCAAGGGTGCCACCGCCCGAAAGCCGGACAATCATGGAGCCGAGGCCGATACCCGCCATGTGCAGGAGAACGGTCGCGATCATGAAACCGGCGGCGAATGGCCATGCACCCGCCGCACCCAGTTCGCCGCCATGGGCATGGCCGTGGAAGAGCGCGAAAGTGCCGACGATCGCAGCGGCAGGCGCCACAGCGAGGCGCACGGCCATTGCGACGATCACGCCGAGGGCGACGACCGAGGCGAGGATTGCCGGCTCGACGAAGGGCAGCGGAACGGTGGCAAGCGCAAACGAGAAGCCGACTGCCATCATGGCGACGAAGGCACCGGGAACCGCCCACAGGGCGCGGCCGCCGATCTGTGCGGCCCAGAGGCCGACGGCGAGCATCGCAAGAACATGGTCCGCGCCGAAAAACGGATGGGAAAGGCCCGCCGCCAGCGAGCCGTGCTCGGCTGGATTGAGATGCGCGAAGGCGGGCGCGGCGGAAGTGCTAAGTGCCGCGGCGGCAATGAGCATGCGTGTCTTCATTCTGATCCCCACTTGTCGACGGGCTTGGGAGGCGGCCCGTCTCGTCTGGATCACGATCGAACCGGAGTGGAACCGCCCGGCGGCATCGCGATCGTTTGTCGTCGATCAGACAGACGCTCGCAGGAGCGCTTACGACTCCGCTCTGATGACGCGCTGATCTTATTGGGCTTTCGCACGCTGTCCATACGGCATTTGACGGTGCTGGCATTTACCATCGCGGCAGCGCTGCCGGTCCAAACCTTTCTTCGCCAGCCGGTTTGCATTGTCTTCGGCGTCGAGTCGCATTATCTGACCTTGAGACATTTCATGAGGAGTCCGGAGCATGCGGATGAACGACGACGACGACCAGGAAGAAAAGAAGACCGAACTGCCGCTGGGCAAGGAAACCGAGGCGAACCTTTTCAAGTCGCGTTCGATTTTCATCTACGGAACGATCACACAGGAACTGGCGCAGAAGGTCTGCTCGCAACTTGTGGCCCTCGCTTCGGCCAGCGACGAAGACATTCGCATTTTCGTCAATTCGCCGGGCGGACACGTCGAATCCGGCGACAGCATTCACGACATGATCAAGTTCGTGAAGCCGAAGGTCTGGACGATCGGCACCGGCTGGGTCGCCTCTGCCGGCGCGCTCATCTTTGTCGCCCCGCCGAAGGAGCGGCGCATCTGCCTGCCGAATACCCGCTTCCTGCTGCACCAACCGTCCGGCGGCACGCGCGGCATGGCCTCGGATATCGAGATCCAAGCGCGTGAAATCATCAAGATGAACGAGCGACTGAACCGGATCTTCTCGGAAGCCACCGGCCAGCCAGTCGAAAAGATCGCCAAGGATACGGACCGCGATTACTGGCTCGGCGCCGACGAGGCGAAGTCCTACGGCCTCGTCTCGCGGATCATCACCTCCGTCGCCGAGATCTGATCGGTCTTGTCGCCGACGGCTCCCCATCGAACGGCACCGGCTGAGGCCGGTGCCGTTGTCGTTTGAAAACGCATTGGCGGACGGAGAGGGTGCTAGGAGATTTCTCGCTCCTCCTCCCTTGCTCTGGCCGGGCCGGGCGTGTATAGGCACTCGCATGACCAAGGCTTACGCGCACAAGATCGCAGCGATCTTCTCCGGACACGATCATGATCGTGCCCCTTCGCGCGCCTTTGCCTCGCTTCTTCTTCTCGGCCTTACTCGCGGTTGCCGGGTCCGGTGAGGAGCGCCCGGCGGCCGAAAAGCCCTGCCGGCCAATTGCTCCTCGAACTCCCAAAAGCTGAAACAAAAGGCGTCGGCATCAGCCTCGCAATATTGCCCGTGATCGGCTATTGCATCCGGCAAGCTACGCTCCAGTGACGAAGAGAAGCTGCAAATGATAGTGAGATCGCATCCCATCAAGACCGGCATGCCCGAGGCCGCGGCGAAATATCAGTCCTATCCGCAGGTCGCGCTGCCGGATCGCACCTGGCCTTCCAAGACGATAACCAAGGCGCCGATCTGGTGCTCGGTGGACCTGCGCGACGGCAATCAGGCGCTTGTCGACCCGATGGGGCACGACCGGAAGGCCCGCATGTTCCATCTGCTCGTGGACATGGGCTTCAAGGAGATCGAGATCGGCTTCCCATCCGCGTCGCAGACCGATTTCGACTTTGCCCGTTGGTGCGTCGAGGAAGGCAATGTTCCGGCCGACGTCTCGCTGCAGGTACTGGTACAGTGCCGGCCGGAGCTGATCACCCGCACCTTCGAGGCGCTTCAGGGCGCGCACAGGCCGATCGTGCATTTCTATAATTCGACGAGCGAATTGCAGCGCCGCGTCGTCTTCAGCAAGGATGTCGCCGGCATCAAGCAGATCGCCACCGACGCTGCCAAGATGATCACCGACATGGCTGCGAAGGCAGGCGGCGGCTATCGTTTCGAATATTCGCCCGAGAGCTTCACCGGCACGGAACTCGAAGTGGCGCTGGAGATCTGCAATGCGGTCACCGAGATCGTGAAGCCGACGCCGGAGAACAAGCTCATCATCAATCTGCCGTCGACCGTCGAGATGGCGACGCCGAACGTCTATGCCGACCAGATCGAGTGGATGTGCCGGAATCTCGACAATCGCGAGAACCTGATCATCTCGCTGCATCCACACAATGACCGCGGTACCGGCATCGCCGCCACGGAACTGGGCCTGATGGCCGGCGCCGATCGCGTCGAAGGCACGCTCTTCGGCAATGGCGAGCGCACCGGCAATGTGGACGTGGTGACCCTGGCGCTCAACATGTTCACGCAGGGCGTCGACCCGAAGCTGGATTGCTCGGACATCGAGCGGATCAAGGAAGTCTACGAATATTCGAACCAGATGGTCATTCCGGAGCGCCACCCCTATGTCGGCGAACTGGTCTACACTGCCTTCTCGGGCTCGCACCAGGACGCCATTAACAAGGGTATGAAGGCGCTGAAGCAGGCCAATAAGCCGTTCTGGGAAGTGCCGTATCTGCCAATCGACCCGCGCGATGTCGGCCGCAGCTACGAGGCGATCATCCGCATCAACTCGCAGTCGGGCAAGGGCGGAATCGCCTATATCATGCAGGAGGACTACGGCATCAACTTGCCGCGCAACCTGCAGATCGACTTCCGCGAGGACATTCAGCGGATCACCGACGAGGAAGGCAAGGAATTGCCGTCGAAGCGCATCCATCAGCGCTTCATGGAGCGCTATGTCGAGCAGCCCGGCGCACGCATCAAGTTCGTCGATCACCACACCTATCCCGTGGGCGACCACAAGGGCCTGCGCGTAGTCGCCGCCGAGATTACCGACCGGGGCGAGGCGAAGCGGATCGAAGGCAAGGGCACCGGTCCGATCGACGGCTTCATCAATGCGCTCTCGATCTATCTCGGCATCGAGCTCTCGGTCGCGGACTATTCCGAGCACTCGCTGCAGCACGGCTCGAATGCCGCCGCGATCGCCTATGTCGAGGTCGAGTATCCGGGCGGTACGCTGTTCGGCGCCGGCATCAATACCAACATCGTTGCCGCCTCGCTCGAAGCGATCGTTTCGGCCGCCAATCGTGTTCTGGAGATGACGGGCAAGTGAGGCGGTGGCCTCAGCGTGCAGTGAGCCCAAACGCATAGATGCAGGAGGCGTGGGGCATTTTGCCCCCGCCCGCCGGTCAAGAGGCGTCGCGGCAGGTCTATGACGCCCGACAACCCGACGCCTTCTTGCATAAAGGGATCAGATGACCGCCGCCACCGTTTGGGCGAGATCCTGCAACCCAGCAGCCGACGACGGCCCGACGACGACGAAGGAGGAGCCTTCCTTCTGCCAGGAGACGAATCCCAGATCGCCGCGGATGGTCTCACTGAACTCATCCGCCTGCGCCCCATCGCCGCCTCTTAGGAAACAGATGGCGAAAATCTCGCCCTCTTGATCACGGTAGACGAGCTGAGCCACCGGCTTGCTATTGGCGACCAGCAGCCTTGCGCCTTCGAAAGCGAGGCCCTTGCGCGCGAGATCGGGAACCTTGAAGGGGACGCCGACGCTCGAGGTCAGCCAATTTTCTATCTGAGCTGCTTGAGAGGCCGGAACCTCGACGAGATGCTCCTTCTGGCGCGAATAGATGCGATGGTAGTCGGCGATCTCGTTGATCCAGGGGCTTGTGGCGGTCTCGGTTACCGGGTCGGCGAAATTGGCCGTGCTGCCCAGAATGAACCCCGCGACGCCTCCCGCAAGCACCAGGCCTACCGATGCGGCCACCAAGCGTGGCAAGACGCGGACGCTTCGTCTCGGAAGGTTCGACGTCGTCACCCGCTCCAGTTTCGGGCTGATGCCGGGTCCCTGCTTGATCTGTCGCACCAATGCCAAGGGCACCGGGTCATGAAGAAAATCTTCGAATGCCCTGTTGCCGAACGCGCTGCCTGCCCTCAATTTCTCGAGCAGCGCCCTGGCGTCGTCATCGCGCGCCAGAAGGGCGTCGAGCTCGGACCTCTCCGCCTCGCCGAGTTCGCCGTCAATATAGGCGGACAACCGCACTTCGAGCGCCAGCCCCTTCGTCTGCTGCAACGGTCAGGCCCTCCTTTCCGTATCCTCGGACAACATAGCCGCAAGCCGCAGGCGCGCCGTTGAAAGCCTGCTCATCACCGTGCCGATCGGGATGCCGAGGATCGTTGCCGTCTCCCGGTAGCTGTGGCCCTCGACGTTGACCAGCAGGAAGACGCTCGCCAGTCCCTCCGGCATGGAGAGGATCATCTTCTGCAGCTGATTGGCATAGACGGCCTTCTCGGCGGTGGCTTCGACATTCAGCTCGCCCTGGTCGAATATGTCCACCATGCTGCCGGTGCCGCGGACCTTGCGCTTGCGGACTTCATCCACCCAGAGATTGCGGGTCATCGTATAGATCCAGCTCTCCAGCCGGCCCTCGCCATTCCACAGGTGGCTGCGGCTAATCGCCCGCTCGCAAACCTCCTGGACGAGATCGTCGGCATCGTTGGCATTGCGCGTCAGCGTCATCGCGAAGCGGCGCAATTTGGGCAGCAGGCTGACCAAATCCCGTCTGAAGTCCTTCATCTCTGCCGCTGGGCGCATTTCTCTTCCAGTGAGACGTGCCGGATCATCCGTCTATTCGCCGTGCGAACGCACGGCTCATGATATGAAACTTGATCCGAAGTCTGCAAGGGAAGAGCCGGATCGCAAAGAGTTTTTTGCGTTCCGGCTGCGGATTTCCCAGGGGACTGCCGCACCGGCAGTGCGGAGCCCTGACAGATGAAGATCATCCTCGCCGTCAATACTGACGAACACCGCCGAGAGATTGGAGCAGGGCCCTGTATGCCCAGGTGTCTTCGCCGCCGCGATCGCGGATTTCAACAAGCTGCACTCTCGCCTCCTCGACCCGTCCCTGCTCGACCAGGGCCATGCCCATATAGGAGCGCGCGAGAATGTAGTTCTCATCCGCCTGAATGGCGCGCTTGTAATATTGCATGCCGAGCTCCATGCGTCCGGCCTTGCGGTTGGCGTAGCCGAGATAGTTCAGGACGCGGGCGCTTTGCTGCTCTTTCATGGCGCCGAGAACGTTGATCGTATTCTCGTACTGGCCGGCATAGGCGAGCTCACGTGCCGCGTCGAAGAGTATATCGTCGCCGAGATCACTCCGCTTCGCATCGACGCATCTGTTCCTCTTGGCGTCCCAGACCTTGCCGTCCTTGCACTGGGTGGTCGTTTTCGTCTTCTTCGGCGGCTCGCTGGTATCTTCTCCGACGGCCCGTGCTGCCTGGCCTGCCATCGAGGCTGCGAAGGCCGCAAGGGTGAAGAGGATGATCTTCCGATTCATGATGCCTTTCTCCTGTGAACATCACGGCGGCCGCTGACCGGCCGACGCAAATGTCGCTTCACCGGCTTTTGACCCCCTAACGCGAAATAGACGCCGAGGCCTTGCCGATTATTCGACGGGAATTGAAAAATCTCCCGAGTCCCATTTCGGAATCCTACGCGCCGAGCACTCCCTCAAGCGTGGAACTGGGTCGTCTCGGCAAGTGCCACGGTTTTTGCGTCCGCACCGAGGGCGTAGCGCTCGCGGGTCAGCTTCCAGGCTCCTGGTTCACCTCCGATCGAGAAGAGGTTGTAGGCGGCGACGGGTTTGCTGCCACCCGGCCCCTGCGAAGCGGAGGCGATGCCGACGACCGGCACCGGCGCCGCGTGTCCCTTGAGCCAGTAGACCGTGTTGAGATGAGTGTGGCCGTGCAGAACCAGCTCCGCGCCTCCCGACGAGATGGTCGCGGCGAAGCGGCGGATGCCGATCATGCGCTTGTGCATGGATGTCGCGCCGCGGATCGGCGGGTGATGGATCATGACGACCCGGAACAGGCCGGCCTCGCCGGCCGCGCGCAAGAGGTTGACCGTGGCGCGCGCCTGCCGCGGACCGAAATAACCGCTTGCCGCAAAGGGGGGCGTTGCGACCGCCGTCGAGCAGCCGATGAGGGCGACGGAACCGCGCACCCGCATATAGGGAAAGCAGTGATGGTCCTTGATCCACCCGGAAGGGCCGCTGTCACCGCGCATGAAAGGATACCAGGCGCGTGCCGTATTCTCGTAGGCGCCGGGCACATAGGCGTCGTGGTTGCCTGGCACAATGGAGATGTCTTGCGGGTCGCCCGCCTCGGCGAGCCATTCGGTGACCGCCTCGATCTCCAGAGAGGAGGCAAGGTTGACAAGGTCACCGGTGATCGCCAGATGGTCCGGGTCGCGCTTTTCGATGTCGTCCATCAGGCATTTGAGCGTTCCCGGAAAAAGGTGGCGCGCCCGGTTCCGGTGCCAATTGACGAAACCGGTGATGCGCTTGGAAGCGAGTTCGCGAAACGACAGGTCGGGCAGAGGGCCGAGATGGACGTCGGAAATATGCGCAAGTTTGAACATCGCCTCGGTCTAGCGCATATTCGGCGGTAGGGGAATCACTTGAATGGGTTATTGCGCCGCAGCGGTTCACGTCCCGCCAGATGCCCAAAAAGTCGCTGCCGCACTACGAGTTGCCGGGAAGGAGAAGCCAATGGACCAGGACCGCCCGCGGGAGGCGCGCAACTGGCTCCGCCCCCTGGCGCGGCTCGCTCACATGTACTTCGCCGTTTCGCGTGGCATGACGCTCGGGGTGCGGGCGGCCTGTTTCGATGGCCAGGGCCGGGTGTTCCTCGTCAGGCATTCGTACCTGCCCGGATGGCACTTTCCCGGTGGGGGTGTCGACCGGCGCGAGACGGCGGTCGAGGGGCTCGTCCGCGAACTCAGGGAGGAAGGCAATCTGGAACTGACGACGCCGCCGCTCCTGGTACAGGTCTATTACAACCCCGGCGCCAGCAAGCGCGATCATGTTGTCTTCTTCCGCTGCGACGACGTCCGCCAGGAGCGGCCGAAAGTTGCAGACCTGGAGATTGCCGCGGCTCGCTTCTTCCCGCTCGACGACCTGCCCGCCGACACCACGCCCGCGACCCGCCGCAGGCTTGCCGAACTCGCCGCAACGGTGAAGCCGGATACGGTCTGGTAAGCGCCCTACCGACCTTCGCGCCCGTGCGGCGCCTGAAGATCGAGTTCTGGCCCGATCGGCACGATACCGGTCGGATTGATCATCCTGTGGCTGCGGTAATAATGCTCCTTGATGTGGCGCACGTTGACGGTCTCTGCGACGCCCGGCACCTGATAGAGATCGCGCAGATAGCCCTGCAGGTTCGGATAGTCGGCAATGCGGCGGACGTTGCACTTGAAGTGGCCGACATAGACCGGATCGAAGCGCAGCAATGTCGTGAACAGGCGCCAGTCCGCCTCGGTCACGCGCCCACCAAAGAGATAGCGTTGCGAGGCAAGGCGGCTCTCCAACTCGTCCAGCATGGCGAACAAGGCCGTGACGTTCTCCGCATAGGCCTCCTGGCGCGTGGCGAAGCCGGCCTTGTAGACGCCATTGTTGACCTTGTCGTAGATGCGGGCGTTCAGCGCATCGATTTCTTCCCGCAGGTCCTCCGGATAGAAGTCCGCGGTCGAGCCGGTGAGATGGTTGAAGGCGGAATTGAACATACGGATGATTTCGGCGGACTCGTTGGAGACGATCGTGTCCTTCTTCTTGTCCCAGAGCACCGGTACGGTTACGCGGCCGGAATAGTTGGGGTCTGCACGTGCATAGACCTGCCACAGGGCCATGGAGCCGAAGAGGTGGTCGACGGTGCCGCCGTTCTCGCCCTTGAATTCCCAGCCGTTTTCCAGCATCAGCGGATCGACGATGGAAAGCGAGATCAGATCCTCGAGCTTCTTCAGCTTGCGGAAGATGAGCGTGCGATGCGCCCAGGGACAAGCAAGCGACACATAGAGATGATAGCGATCGGCCTCGGCCTTGAAGCCGCCTTCGCCCGAGGGGCCGGGTAAGCCATCGGCAGTCACCCAGTTGCGGAATTGCGACACGCTGCGCTTGAAATGCCCGTTCGTTTCTACGGTATCGTACCAGACGTCCTGCCAGACGCCGTCCACCAGCCTGCCCATGAGCGCGTTCCTTCCTGTTCTTACTCTGCTCGATAGATAACGCGCGATCGCCTCGCCGATAGGTGTGAAATTCTGAACAGTGCGTTTTAGGCTTTGACAGGCGGCGATTTTCTGCTATCGGCGATGCGAACCTTTTTCATTTTTCGGAAGTGACCGTAACCAATGATCCTGTCGGGAAGCCTGCGACGACGCTGATGCTGCAAACGCCCTTTGGGCGAGCCATCCCTATTGTTCGTTCGCATGCCGGTTCTCGACATCCATGAAAAAGCTCGATCTCGTCTATCTGACTGAAGACGCCTCCCACGACGCAGCCATCGAAATCATCAATGAGGAAGCCTTCGGCCCCGGCCGGTTTGCACGGGCGGCGGCGCGGATTCGCGAGCAGGGACCGCACGACCGGTCGCTGTCGTTCATCTGCACCGACGACGGCGAAACGATCGCATCGGTGCGGATGACCCCGGTGAACGCGGGGTCCGTCAAAGGGCACCTGCTCGGCCCGCTCGCCGTTCAGCCCTCGCACAAGAACAAGGGCATCGGCCGGGAACTGGTGCGGATTGCCGTCGAGGCTGCGCGGCGGAAAGGTTCCGAGGCGGTCATCCTGGTCGGCGACCCGCCCTATTACCAGCCGCTCGGCTTCGAGAAGGTCCGGTATGGCGCACTCGAGTTCCCCGGTCCGGTCGATCCCGCCCGGGTGCTGGTCGTGCCGATCGCAGCCGACGTTCACGCGCGGCTTGGAGGCGTAATCGCCTGGCGGGACGACAGTGTTGCGATCGCACGGGCGGTCGACGAGCCGGCGGAGGCTCAGGGGGCGGCGGCCTGATGTCAGTGAGCGCGCACTACCGCCCTTCGCGGTACCACGCGGCCGAGACCAGGAAGAGCAGGGCGGCGAGGCCGAAGAGGCCCGCGAAAAGCGACAGCGAATTGACGCCTTTGAGTACCGATTCGTCGGTCATGCGCAGCGACAGGCGCTGGTCGTCGGCGACGCGCACTGCGCCTCGGACCGGCAGGATCGAGGGAAGATCGACAGGGCCGTCCGCATCCGCAAGCCGGCGGACGATACCCCTGGTCTTCTCCGCCCAGGGCTCGAGTTTTTCCTCTGTCGAGATCGCCGCCTTGAACTCCGGCGCATCGACATTGCCGACATGCACCAGCGTCGTCAGCTCGTCATTGGCGACCTCGAAGAGGCCGATTTCGTCGGTCTTCACCTCCGCCTTGTAGAGCCCCGGTTCGCGTTCAGTGAGCCCTATCTCCTGCGTTCGCCCGGACGGGTAGGTGAGCGTCGCCTGGCCGGGGTCGCCTTCGATCGTCTGCCGGGTGACCTCCAGCGTCCGCCCCAAGGCGCGCGCGGTCAGCGCTTCTTCCTCGAGCGCCGGTTCCTGCATCAGCCAATGGGCGGTGCGCCGGTAGAGCGAGATATGCGGCCCGCCGCCTTCGAAGCCGCGCGCCCAGAGCCAGCCCTGGTCGGAGAGCAGCATGGCGACGCGGCCTTTGCCGACGCGGTTGAGGACCAGGAGCGGCTTGCCGTCCGCCGCCTCCATGACGGTCTGGCCGAGCGGCCTGTCGACGTCGACGGCGCGGAACCAGCGTCCCCAGCTTGGCGGCTCGCTCGAGGCGCCTTCGAGGCCGCGGGTCACCGGGTGCTTGCGGCCTTCCTCGGAAAGCCGCGGGAAGAAGGCCTTCTCGTTCATGACACCGGTGGGGTTTGCGGGCAGGACAGTCGCAAGCGGCGTTGCCGCGATCGAATCGTCGCCGGCGTGTTCCGGCCCCGCCGCAATCAGCAGCGCACCGCCGTTCTGCACGTACTGGGCGATATTGTCGTAGTAGAGAATGGGCAGCACGCCGCGGTGCTGGTAGCGGTCGAAGATGATCAGATCGAACTCGCTGATCTTGTCGACGAAGAGCTCGCGCGTCGGAAAGGCGATGAGCGAAAGTTCGTTGATCGGCGTGCCGTCCTGCTTTTCCGGCGGCCGCAAAATGGTGAAGTGCACGAGGTCGACGGCGGCGTCGGATTTCAGAAGATTGCGCCAGGCCCGTTCGCCGGCGTGCGGCTCGCCGGAGACGAGGAGCACGCGCAGGTTCTCGCGAATGCCATCCAGCACGTGAACGGCGCGATTGTTGGTCTCCGTGACTTCGCCCTGGATCGGATTGACTGCGAACTCGAGAATATTGTTGCCGCCGCGCGGCACGGTGAAGCTGAACGGGACATCCGTTCCCGGTTCCACCTGCTCCGTTGCGATCTCGTTGCCGTTGAGACGGATCGTGACCTCGGCACTGCCGCCGGCGGCCGCGCCATCGTCCACGACGCGGAAGGTCAGTTTCTGCTGCTCGCCGACGATGCCGAAGCGTGGTGCGTTGACGATCTCGATGCGTCGGTCGACTTCGTCCGGCTTGCCGGTGATCAATCCGTGGATCGGCGCGTCGAAACCGAGCTTCTGATTGACGTCCGGCACGTCGTGGATCTGGCCGTCGGTGATGAAGATGGCGCCGCCGACGCGGGCGGGCGGCACGTCGGCAAGCGCCGTCGCCAGCGCGCCGAAGAGCTTTGTCGAGGGAGCCTCGGTCTCCTCGCTATCCGCCGCCTCGACGACGCGTGTCTCGATCTGGGGGAAGCGGGCGAGCCGCTCCTTGAGGTCGGCGAGTGCCTTGTCGGTCTGTTCGCGCCGGCCGGCATTGTCCTGGCTCTGGCTGCGGTCGACGACGACGGCGACGATGGTCGAGAGCGGCTCGCGCTCTTCCTGGAAAAGCACCGGATTGGCAAGTGCAAGGCAGAATGCCGCAAGTGCCGCGGCCCGGAGCCAGGCGCCACGAACGCCCTGCCAGATGCCGAGCGCCGCCAAGGCCATCGCAACGAGCGCCAGGGCGACAAGGTAGGGCCAGGGAAGGAGCGGTGAAAAATCGATCGTCATCGCTGCCTCATTGTCCGAGCCGCTCGAGCAGGGCCGGGACGTGTACCTGGTCGGCTTTATAGTTGCCTGTCAGCATGTACATCATGATGTTCACGCCGGAGCGGAAGGCATATTCGCGCTGCATCTCGTCCGGCGGGACGGTCGGCAGCAGGGCGGCGCCGTTCGCGTCCACCGCCCAGGCACCGGCAAAGTCGTTGCCGGTGATCATGATCGGCGTTACGCCGTCACCCGAACGGGCCGGTCGATTGCTCGGCTCGTCGCGATTTTCGAACTGCGCCTCGATCCATAGCGGGCTCCCGGTGTAGCGACCGGGGAAATTCGTCAGTAGGTAGAAGGCCTTGGTCAGCACGTGGTCAGCAGGCACCGGTTCCAGCGGCGGTATGTCCAGATTGGCCAATATGGCCTGCAGCCGTTCCGTGTTCGGGCTGGTGCCGGTCGAGGTGGCGCCGAGCGAGGAGAATTGGTCGCGCGTGTCGAACAGGACGGTGCCGCCGGCGCGCATATAGGCGTCAATGCGGCTGACGTCTTGCGGGCTCGGCATGGGTGCGCTCGCCGAGACCGGCCAGTAGATGATCGGATATAGGCTGAGCTCGTCTCTGGTAATGTCGAGACCGACCGGCGCGCCGGGTTCAAGCGTCGTGCGGTAGGTGAGGAAATCGGTAAGCCCGCGAAGCCCGCTCTCCGAAAGCCGGTCGACCTCGTCCTCGCCGGTGACGACATAGGCGAGATGCGTCGTGTCCAGACGTTCGAGAATGCGCTCGTCGCCGGGGCGCGTGTCGTCCGCAAAGGCCCGTGGCGGCGTGAAGAGCGCGCTTGCGGCAATCGCGAAGATCAGCACCGACGCGGCGCGTGCCATGCGGAGGCGAGAAAAGGCGCCGCCCATGAAGAGCACGATGACGGCATCGGCGATGAGCAGAAGCAGGGCGAGTGTCAGCAAGGCCGGTTTCAGCGACCAACTCTCTGCACGAGCGAGCCGTTCGACGGTGTGGGGTCCGGCAAGAGTCATGTCGATCCGCTTGAGTTCGGCGTCGCGCGGCAACAGGTTCAAAGCCGTAAATCCGTCCTCGGAGCCATAGAGACCGGGCGGGTTGTCCGGCGTAGTGACGGGAGTCTTTCCTGGCTGGACCTCCAGCGGGCGGGCATTGCCGGTTTCTGCGACCAGCACGCCGTCGGCGTTGAGGAGCCGGAATGGTGCCAGCGTGTGCGCCTGCGCTGCCTTGCCTTCACCGGCGACGCCGCCGCTGCGCGAAAGCTGGACGCTACGGCGAAGCATCTCCACGAAATGCCCGGAGATCGGCAGGTTCGACCAGGTTGCCTCGGCACTGACATGGAAGAGAACGATGCGGCCGGTGCCCCGCGCCGCCGTCGTCACCAGCGGCGTGCCGTCGGCGAGGTTTGCCCAGGTGCGCTCGACCAGATCTGCCGTCGGCTCGGCCAGAACCTGCCGTTTGACCAGGATGTCGCTCGGCCGCGCCATGCCCGCGAAGGGGCTGTTGGCGGGATAGTCGGCAAGCGGCTGCGGTTCGGACCAGGAGAGCGCGCCACCGAGCGCCCGCTCCCCTTGCCGGAGGGTTACGGGAACGAGCGGATCGTCCGCCGGTGCTGCGGCAAGCCGCGGACCGGCGAAGCGGATCAGCATGCCGCCATTCTCGATCCACTTCGCCAGCAGCGGATAGGTTTCTTCGGGCAACCGGCCGATGTCGGCCATAATCAGGACGGAAGGGCGCTGTTCCAAAAGTTCAGGAATGGCGACGGCGAGGTCGGTCTCGCGCGGTTCTATGAGATCGGCATACGGGGCGAGCGCGCGATTGATGTAGTAGAGCGGCGAAAGCAGCGGCTGCGAGAGGTCGCGCGCCTCACCGCTCAGAAGCGCGACGCGACGCCGGCGGAAACCGTCGTCAAGGAGATGGGTGGCGCCGGCGCTCGCCGCGCCTTCGATGCCGATGCGGGCGAAATCGTTGCGCAGTTCGAATGGGGCTTCGATCGTTCCCCTGGCGATAGCGGCCCCGGGGGCGAAATCGATTGCGCCGTCGGCGATGGCACGGCCGCGGGTATCGTAAGCGACAATCGAAAGAGACCGGCGGTCGTCCGTCTTCAGGCGGGTTGCCGTCACCGACATGCCGTTCGACTCATTGCTCGTGCTGGTGAGGGCCACCGCCTGGCCGCCGTCCGCCTCGATCAGCCGGATTTCGGCCGCGCCGATCTCGTTCAGCGCCTCCATGGTCTTGCCATCAGCCGTTTCGATGCCATCGGTGACGAAGGCGATCGTCCCGGGCGGGGCGGCATCGAAGGCTGTCTTGAGCGCCGCGAGCGCCGATCGGCGATCGGCGGGAAGCGGCTCGGGCGCGGCGGCGGCGAGCCGGGTGCGTGCGGCGGCGGCCGATGCCGGCGTCGAATCGTGCTGCCGATCGCCGGTAAAAAGGACCGAAACGGCAAGATCTTTCGCCTCGGCATCGTCGATCAACGCCGACGCAGCTTCGACCCTTCGCTCCCAATCGGGCGCGGTCGCCCAGCTGTTGTCGATCACGAGCGCCAACGGACCGGATGAGGCGAGCGTGTTGCTGCGGGGGTTGAAGACCGGGTCCGCGATCGCAAAGATAACCGCCGCGGCCATCAGTATCCTGAGGAGCGTCAGCCACCAGGGGCTTTTCGACGGCGTCTCCTCGCGCTTGATCACCGAGGCGAGGATGCGCAGCGGCGGAAATACTTCCGCCGCGGGCCTCGGCGGCATCATGCGCAGAAGCCACCAGATCACCGGCAAGGCCACAAGCGCTGCCAGTATTGCGGGGTTGGCAAAGGCGAAGGCGAGGCCGCCGATCATAGTTGCCCCCCGTGTGTCGCGCGGGTGGGCATTCCGGAAAGATACATATGCACGCCTACGAGGGCCTCCGATGCCGGCCGGTCGGTCCGATGCGGGATGAAGGTCCAGCCAAGATGGCGCAGACCAGCGCCGAGGCTGTCGCGGCGGGCGCGATAGGCGCGCTGGTAATCCTCGCGCAGGATCTCGGCGCGGCCGGCCGTCAGTTTCTCGCCGGTTTCCGGATCGGTGAATTCGGTGCGGCCCGCATAGGGGAAGACCTCTTCGGCCGGGTCGGCGATCTCGACGACATGCCCTCGCAGCCCCCGGTGGGCGAGCGGGCCGAGCCGCCCCATCACCTTGTCGGCCGGGTCGAGGAAGTCGCCGATCAGGACGAGATCGCTGGCGCCGCGGATCATGCCGGTTTCAGGCAGGCCGCCAGCAAGTGGGCTCAGCATGATCGCCGCCGCCAGACGCTCGGCGGCGTTGCGGGCGGAAACCGGCTCCATTACCCCGGGGCAGCCGATCCGCTCGCCGGAGCGGGCGAGGATTTCGGCAAGCGCAAGCATCAGCACCAGTGCGCGGCTTTCCTTCGAGACGGCGCCGAGCGTCGACTTGTACATCATCGAGGGCGAAAGATCCGCCCAGAGCCAGATCGTGTGCGCTGCTTCCCATTCGCGGTCGCGAACATAGGTGTGGTCGTCGCGGGCGGAGCGGCGCCAGTCAATGCGCGACAGGCTTTCGCCTTGGCTGTAGGGGCGGAACTGCCAGAAATTCTCGCCGATGCCGCGCTTGCGCCGGCCGTGCCAGCCGGCAATCACCGTGTTGGCGATGCGACGCGCCTCGACAAGGCAGTCGGGGACGAGCATCGCGCGCTGTTGGGCGCGCGACAGCACTTCTCCGGAGGGTGTGCGCGCGACTGTCTGCCCGATCGAGGCCATGCGCTATCCCTTGGCTCGCTGCACCAGTTCGGCGATGACGTCCCGCACTGTCATGCCCTCGGCGCGGGCGGCGAAGGTCAGCGCCATGCGGTGCTGCAGCACGGGTTCGGCAAGCGCGAGGATATCATCGATCGAGGGCGCCAGCCGGCCGTCGTAGAGAGCGCGGGCTCGGGCACAGAGCATCAGCGCCTGGCCGGCCCGCGGACCCGGCCCCCAGGCGACGTTCTTGTCGGTGGCCGGATTGCCGTTGCCCGGCCGTGCGGAGCGGACGAGCGACAGGATGGCATCGACGACTTTCTCGCCGACCGGCATCTGGCGAATAAGGCCCTGAAGCTGCTGAAGGCGCTCGGCATTGATGACGGGGCGGGCTTCAGTCTCCGTCACGCCGGTTGTCTCCAGCAGGATCTGCCGTTCGGCGGCGAGTTCCGGATAACCGACATCGACCTGCATCAGGAAGCGGTCGAGCTGAGCCTCGGGCAGCGGATAGGTGCCCTCCTGCTCGAGCGGGTTCTGCGTCGCGAGCACGTGGAAGGGCTGCGGCAGGTCCTTGCGGGCGCCGGCGATGGTGATGTGATATTCCTGCATGGCCTGCAGCAGCGCCGATTGGGTGCGCGGCGAGGCTCGGTTGATCTCGTCGGCCATCAGAAGCTGGGTGAAGATCGGACCGGGGATGAACCGGAAGGAGCGATGGCCGGCAGCATCCTGATCCATTACTTCGGAACCGAGAATGTCCGAGGGCATCAGGTCGGGCGTGAACTGGATGCGGCTGTTGGCGAGCCCAAGAACGGTGCCGAGCGTGGCGACGAGCTTGGTCTTGGCGAGGCCCGGCACGCCGACGAGCAGCGCGTGGCCGCCGGAAAGCACCGCCAGCAGCGTCTGCTCGACGACGCTCTCCTGGCCGAAGATCACCTTGCCGACCTCCGTGCGGATGAGGGCGATTTCGCCGAGAGCCGCTTCCGCAGCAGCGACGATCGCCTTCTCGTCGGCCGCTTCGGCCGCGCTTTTCATAACACTCATCGCCTGTCTCCCGCTCGTGCGCGTCGAACCGATTCGGCATCACCCGGAATTCGGTTCCCCTTTTTTCAATTTAGACCCTGGCAAACGGCTGACAAGCCGCCGCCAACGCACTATCTCGTGAGCTTCAAGAAGCCCAGAAGCATTCCGGTGCTTCTCCGCTAAGCGCGAAGTACGGTCAAGGTGCTCGTAACCGAGGACGAACATCCAGCACGTCTCGTGGACGCGCTACGCTTCCGAGGCAAGATTGGGGCCAAACGGGACAGAACGATGGCAGAAACCAAGATTCAGCAGACGGGCGATGCGGCGGGGCTTGCCGCGCTCATCGCGCGCGCTGCGGGCCAGACGGGCGGCGAAGCAAGAGGGCTGCCGCCGGTCGAGCGCTGGAATCCGCCATTCTGCGGCAACATCGACATGGAAATCCGCGGCGATGGAACGTGGTTCTACATGGGCACGCCGATCGGCCGGCAGCCGCTGGTGAGATTGTTTTCCACGGTTCTGCGCAAGGACGACGACGGCAAGACCTATCTCGTTACGCCGGTGGAAAAGGTCGGCATCCGCGTCGCCGATGCGCCGTTCATCGCCGTCGAGATGAGTGTCACCGCCAGGGATGACGAAACCGTGCTCACCTTCCGGACCAATGTCGGCGACGTGGTGGAGGCGGGGCCCGAGCATCCGCTGCGCTTCGTCATCCACGGCGACAACCGCGAGCTGAAGCCCTATCTGCACGTGCGCGGCCGCCTGGAGGCGCTCGTTTCCCGGCCGGTCATGTACGACATCGTCGATCTCGGCGAAACCACCGAGATCGACGGCGTCGACATGTTCTGCGTCAGATCTGCGGGAGCCGTTTTCCCGATCATGCCGGCAGCCGAACTGGAAGCGCTGTCGCGATGAGCCATCCGCTTTTTTCCGCCGACGAGTTCCGTCGCCGTGCGCTCAAGCAGACGGGCGGTCCGATCGAGACCGCCTGGCGCGAACACGGCGACTTTCTCCTCAACCCCGGCATCGTGCCCTATCTCGAGTCCCTGCATCTGAAGGATGCGGCGGTGCTCGTTCCGGTGGTCGACGACGGCGACGATGCGAGCGTCATCTTCACCCAGCGCACCTCGCATTTGCGCAAGCATTCGGGACAGGTGGCCTTTCCGGGAGGAGCTGTCGATCCTGAGGATCATTCCATCGAGGTGGCGGCGCTCCGCGAAGCACAGGAGGAGATCGGGCTTGATCCGCGTTTCGTCGAGACGATCGGCCGCCTGCCGCATTACATGGCGATGTCCGGTTTCCGCATCACGCCGGTGCTTGCCGTCGTCCAGCCCGGTTTCGAGCTCGTGCCCAATCCCGAAGAGGTCGAAAGCGTCTTCGAAGTGCCGCTCTCCTTTCTCATGGATCCCAGCAACCATGGGCGCGGAAGCGGCCACTGGCAGGGCGCGGAGCGGCATTTCTACCGGATGCCCTATGGTGAACGGAACATCTGGGGGATCACGGCCGGTATCGTCCGCATGCTCTACGAAAGGCTTTATGCATGACATCCATCGTCGCCGAGCCGTGGTTCCGGGCTCCTTCGCTGCGCCGCGTCTTCGAGCTGTTGAACGCCGACGGCGGCGAAGTGCGGGTCGTCGGGGGCGCCGTTCGCAACACCCTCCTCGGCCTGCCGGCGGGTGACGTCGATCTCGCGACAACCTGGCATCCGGAGGATGTGGCGGAACGGGCGAAGGGTGCCGGCATCAAGGTGGTGCCGACGGGCATCGACCACGGCACGGTCACGCTGGTGATCGACGGAATACCCTATGAGGTGACGACGTTGCGGCGCGACGTGGCGACCGATGGCCGCCGTGCAGAAGTGGCCTTCGGCACCGACTGGAAAGCGGATGCAGAACGCCGCGACTTCACGATCAACGCCCTTTATGCCGACGCCAAAGGCGAGATTTTCGACTATGTCGGCGGCCTGCCCGACATTGACAGCCGGACCCTGCGCTTCATCGGCAGCGCCGCTGAACGTGTCGCGGAAGATTACCTTCGCATCCTGCGTTTCTTCCGCTTTTTTGCGCATTACGGCCACGGCAGACCGGACTCGGAGGGGCTTAAAGCCTGTGCGCAGGCGCGCTCCAAGCTTTCAACGCTCTCGGTCGAGCGCGTTTGGGGCGAGATGAAGAAGCTGCTTGCCGCCGAGGATCCGGGACGCGCGCTGCTCTGGATGCGTCAGGCAGGCGTGCTCGGTGCGGTTTTGCCTGAAACAGAGAAATGGGGCATCGACGCCATTCCGGGACTGATTGCCGCCGAGAAGATCTTTGGCTGGAAACCGGAGCCGCTCTTGAGGCTGGCGGCCATCGTTCCTCCCGAGGCCGAGCGGCTCGAGGCGATGGCGGCGCGACTGCGCCTTTCGAAAGCGGAAGAGGGCTTTCTCGCCCAGTTTGCCGAGGCGCCGGCCATTGCCGCCACGCTTGCGGACGCAGCGCTCGATCGCCAACTCTACCGCCGCGGCGCAGAGGGCATCATCGCGCGCCTCAGGCTTTCGCTCGCTTCGGCTCGCCGCAAGTCGGAAACCGATCCGGCCTTTTTGGCCGAAACCGCCGCTTTTCACAGGCTGCTCGCGCGGGCGGAGAGGTGGCAGCGTCCCGTCTTCCCGCTGAGCGGGGCCGATGTCCTGAAGGCGGGCGTCCCCGCCGGGCCGAAGATCGGGGAATTGTTGACGGAACTCGAAGATTTCTGGATCGACCGCAACTTCAATGTCGACCGGGCGACGCTTGTCGCCCGGCTCGAATCCCGGGTGCGTTCACGCTGAACAATAGCGCGGGCCGCGCCCCGGTCATGCAGCCTGGGTTTCGTCGACGATGCGAGCCTTGATGTTGTCGATCATGTTTTCGCGGATGACCGTCTCTCCGTGGGCGTCGCGCATGTGCTCGACGACCCGGCGGACGATTTCCGCATCGTTGTCCGCGCGGGTATGCCAGGGGCAACCCGGAACAAGCGAACCGCATTCGAATAGGCGCATGGTGTTCCTCCTTCCTCTGGATCAGCAAGCCTTTGCATCGAGCCAAAAGCATCGTGATCGCTTCCAAGAAGTGGAGCGGGATACGGGCGGAAGACCGCCGACACCTTCTGATCCCGCTCTGGTCATCATTGCAGTCGAGCAGAGCCGCGGCCGGGACCTGCCGAGGGTAAGCGTAACATCAACCCGGGGCCGGGCCAAATTGTTCCGGCCGGTCGTTGCGCAAAGAAATCCTGTGAACATGTGGCTCGATGGTGCTATGGCTTTGCCATCCTCAAGACTTCAAATAAGGCCGTTTCCACACCATGATCGCTGTTCAATCGGAACTGACTTCCGCCATCCGGAGCATTCCTGACTATCCGAAGCCGGGTATAGTCTTTCGCGATATCACGACGCTGCTCGGCAATCCGAAGACGTTCCGCCGGGCGATCGATGAACTTGTCCATCCCTATGCTGGAACCAAAGTGGACAAGATCGCTGGCATCGAAGCGCGCGGCTTCATCCTGGGCGGCGCGATCGCGCATCAGCTTTCGGCCGGCTTCGTGCCGATCCGCAAGAAGGGCAAGTTGCCGCACGATACGGTCAGGGTCGCCTACAGCCTTGAATACGGCGTGGACGAGATGGAGATGCACAGGGACGCGATCGCGCCCGGCGAAAAGGTGATCCTGGTCGATGACCTGATCGCCACCGGCGGAACCGCGGAGGGTGCCACCAAGCTCCTGCAGCAGATGGGAGCCGATATCGTCGCTGCTTGCTTCATCATCGACCTGCCTGAGCTTGGCGGGCGCAAGAAGCTCGAAGCGCTCGGCGTCAAGGTCCGCACGCTGATCGAGTTCGAGGGGCACTAGCTGAAGAGCGGGCGCTCGCTCGGCGATCGCCTTCTCAAGTGAATTCGATGACCTTGCTTTCGAAGCGGATCACCGGCTCACCGTGCTGGTTCTCGCCCTCGCAGAGGATCGTGTTGATCCGCCAGCCGGGGCGGGAGGCGAGGGTGCGAGAGCCCAGGAGCGTGACGGCATAGGCCACGGTATCGCCGGCATAGACCGGCTTCAGCCACATGAGCTCCCGGAAGCCGGTAGCCGGCCCGAGCCTCGGCGCGTGCAGCCCCTCTGCCGCCAGGCGCCCGACCTCGTCCGTCCAGAAGCGGACGAAGCACTTCATCCAGCCGGCGCTGGTGTGCCAGCCGGAGGCGCAAAGACCGCCGAAGAGCGAGTGTCGTGCTTTCTCCTCGTCGAGATGGAAGGGCTGCGGGTCGAAATCGCGCGCGAAGCGGACGATGTCCTGCGCCGTGAATGTCAGTCTGCCGATCACGGTCTTGCGGCCGGCCGTGTAGAGTTCTTCGAGCGTCATCATGGCCGCCCACTCTCACGGCATCGAAACATGATCGAACATTCGGAGACTGCGACTGGTTCGCCGCTCTGATTGCTGAGTTCGTTGCGGAACTTGACGAAACCGAGGCCGGGCTTCGATTTGGACGGGCGCGACTGCAGAACCAGACTGAAACCGGAAAGCACATCTCCCGCCAGCACGGGCTTCTTCCAGTCCATGAAGTCGATGCCGGGCGAGCCCTGCGAGGAAGAATGGCCGAGGAAGGCATCGATCATCATCCGCATGCCGATGGCGCTGGTGTGCCAGCCGGAGGCGGAAAGGCCACCCAGAATGCTTCTCCTGCCCGCCTCTTCATCGAGATGCATCGGCTGCGGATCGAACTCGCCGGCGAATGCGATCATGTCTGCAGCCTGCATTTCAACCGGTCGATAGTCGAAGCGCCGCCCCGGCGTGAAATCCTCGAAGTAGAGCATGGCGCCCTCCATGGCAGCCGGAATGATGCGGCGCATCGATAGAACCGCATCCCTCGCACGTCACGTGTTGAAGCGGAAGTGGATCACGTCGCCGTCCTGGACGACATACTCCTTACCTTCGTCGCGGGCCTTGCCGGCTTCCTTGGCGCCCGTCTCCCCGCCAAGCGAAATGAAGTCGTCATAGGCGATCGTATTGGCGCGGATGAAGCCGCGCTCGAAGTCCGAGTGGATGACGCCGGCCGCCTGAGGCGCCTTGATGCCGCGCGGAATGGTCCAGGCACGCGTCTCCTTGGGACCGACCGTGAAATAGGTGATGAGGTCGAGCAGCTTGTAGCCGGCCCGGATCAGCCGGTCGAGACCAGCGCCTTCCAGGCCCAGAGCGGCGAGGAACTCCTTGGCCTCCTCTTCCGGCAGTTGCGCGACTTCGGATTCGATCGCTGCCGAGATGATCACCGTCTCGGCACCCTGGGCCTTGGCCATTTCGGCCACGGCGCGGGTGTGTTCGTTGCCCGTCGCTGCGTCAGCTTCGGCGACGTTGCAGACGTAGAGAACCGGGTGGGCGGTGAGAAGGTTGAGCCCCTGCAGAATACGCAGTTCGTCGGCATCGAGCTTCGGCAGCAGGGTGCGGACCGGCTTGCCTTCCTGCAGGAGCTTCAGCGAGGCTTCCATGATCGGAAGCTGTGCCATGGACTCCTTGTCCTTGCCGGTCGCACGCTTGCGCGTCTGTTCGGTGCGCCGCTCGAGGCTCTCGAGATCGGCGAGCATCAGCTCGGTCTCGATCGTCTCGGCGTCCTCGACCGGGTGGATGCGGCCCTCGACATGGGTGATGTCGTCGTCCTCGAAGCAGCGCAGTACATGCACCACGGCATCCACCTCGCGAATATTGGCGAGGAACTGGTTGCCGAGGCCTTCACCCTTGGAGGCGCCGCGCACGAGGCCCGCAATGTCGACGAAGGAGATGCGGGTGGGAATGATTTCCTTCGACTTGGCGATGTCGGCAAGCTTGCGCATGCGCGGGTCAGGCACCGCGACCTCGCCCGTGTTCGGCTCGATCGTGCAGAAGGGATAGTTGGCCGCCTGCGCCGCCGCCGTCTTGGTCAGCGCGTTGAAGAGTGTGGACTTGCCGACATTCGGCAGCCCGACGATACCGCATTTGAAGCCCATGGCTAAAACCTGTCGTTCTCGAATTCCTTGGCGGTGGCTATGGGATAAAGGAGAGGAGCGGTCAAGCTCTTGACGCTAATCTGCATGGCCTCCGCGGCTTTCGCTTGAATGCCCGTTGTCAGCGCGCAATATTGGCTCCGGCGGTCGACGATTGCCTTACTCATGTCATCAGCGGGTGGACTTCCGATGAGTGACAATGATGCAGCCGCAAAACCCAAGGTAAAGTTGAAGCCGAAGCTGGAGCGGCCGAAACTCTACAAGGTCATACTCGTCAACGATGACTACACGCCGCGTGATTTCGTCGTCATGGTGCTGAAGGCCGTGTTCCGGATGAGCGCGGAGACCGGCTACCGGGTGATGATGACGGCGCACAAACTCGGCACCTCGGTCGTCGTGGTTTGCGCCAGGGATATTGCCGAGACCAAGGCCAAAGAGGCGACCGATCTCGGCAAGGAAGCCGGTTTCCCGCTAATGTTCACGACGGAGCCGGAAGAGTGAACTCCGATCAGCTCGCCTTCAGTCCCCCTTGGAGCCGAACATCTTCTTCAGCATCTCGGCCATCGGACCGGTTGCCGGCAGCTTCTTCGGTTGGGCGGCGTTGCGGGCCTGGTGGATATGGGATTGGGCGACCGGCTTCTTCGGTGCCTGCGGCTCTTCCGCGTCGGGCTTGCCGCCGGTGGCAAGGGCGATCTTGTTCATGAGCTGCGAATCCTCGCCTTTGACGAGCATACCGGCATTTTCGGCGATGGTGTCGAGGAGCGGCGAAAGCCAGGTCTGATCGGCTTTGGCGAAATCGCCGAGCACGTGCGCATGGACCAGGTCCTTGACGCCCGGATGGCCGATCCCGAGGCGCAGGCGGCGGTACTCCTTGCCGCAATGCGCGTCGATCGACTTGATGCCGTTGTGACCGCCGTGGCCGCCGCCGGTCTTGATCCGCGCCTTGCCGGCGGGGAGATCCAGCTCGTCATAGATGACGACGATGTCCCTTGGCGCGAGCTTGTAGAAGCGCATCGCTTCGCCGACCGCCTCGCCGGAAAGGTTCATGAAGATCTGCGGCTTGATCAGCAGAACGCGTTCGCCGGCAATCTCGCCCTCGGCGATCTCCGCCTTGAACTTCTTCGACCAGGAGGAGAAACCCTGGCGCCGCTGGATGGCATCGACCGCCATGAAGCCGATATTGTGGCGGTTACCGGCATATTTCGACCCCGGATTGCCAAGTCCCGCGATGATCAGCATGCGGCGAACTCCTGATACTTGCTGCTCGACGGCAGCGAGATGTTGAGCGGGCGAAGGAGCGCAAAGCGGTTCTGCCCGCCGTTAGCCCTCATCCGGCCTGCCGGCCACCTTCTCCCCACGAGCGGAGCGAAGGAGACGCGCGGAAACCGCCGGCGTACCCCCTCTCCCTACGTGCGGGAAGAGGGCGGGGGTGAGAGGCAATCGCTTGCATCCGCTGCTTTAACCCAAAATCACCCTGGTCGGGGTAAGTCAATCTCTATTTCGCCGCCTGCTTTATGCCATTCGGTCGGACGCCGTAATGTTCGAAAATCCGGTCCTGGACTCCCTGGGCGATCAGGCGGTCAAGCTCGGTCTGCAAGCGGCTTACGATCTCATCGGGCATGTCCATGTGGCAGGCAATGCCGTATTGCTTGCCTTCGAGCACGAGCGCCGCCTCGACGGGCTTGCCGTCGGCCCGCATCGTCTCGAAGGTCTTTTCCGAGGTCATCATCAGATCGACGCGACCGGCGATCAGCTTCTTGAGCGTTGAGCCGAGGTTGGCGGCATAGTCGATCTTCTGAAAGCCGTGCTCCTTCAGATAGTTGGCGGAAAAGTCCTGGCGCTGCGTCCCGACAATGAACTGTTTGGCCTCACTGAGCGACCGCAGCTTGATCGCGGAATCCTTGCGGCGCACCATGATCATGTGGTCGACGAGAAGCGGCTCGATCCACTTGAACTTCTTGTCCCGCTCGGTGTCGTGGCCGGTCGTGAAACGCAATGGAAAGGCTCGCTTTCTGCAAACGCAAAGGCGCGCGCCAAAGGCAGCACCTCGATCTCGTACGGGAGGTTGATGGCCTTCATGATCAGGGCGACCTGATCGACCGACGCGCCGCTCACACCTTTGTCGGTCGAGAAATTGTACGGCGGGTATTCCTCTGTGACGAAATGGATTGTCTCGGCGTGGGCGGCGGAAAGACTGAGGAAGAATACCAGGATCAGTTGCTTCACGCCTTATCTCCTTTTTGCCCACTTCTAGGCAGGAGCGCTGGCCTTAGCTTCGGATTCGTTCTCCAGCATGGCCAGCATACCGTCTATCGGCATCGGCCGGCTGAAGAGATAGCCCTGGCCATAATCCAAACCGAGCTTGCGCAGGAGTTGCCACTGCTCTTTCGTCTCGATTCCCTCTGCGACGACCGTGCAGCCCATCTGGTGCGAGATCGTTCGAATGCCTTTGATCAACATTCGGCTCTTGCGCCGGACGTCGGCCGCTCCGGAGCTCAAAGAGCGCATGAAGGATTGATCGACCTTGACGATATCGACCGGGAAGCGGTTGAGGTAGCTCAACGACGAATAGCCGGTGCCGAAATCGTCGAGGGCGATGCGGCAGCCAAATTCATTTAGCTGTTTCAGGACCGCATGGACTTCCGGATTGTCGAGCATCAACACCGCTTCGGTGATCTCGACGACGATGCGTTGTGGCGAAATGTGATGCTTGAGCAGGAGCGCGGCGAGCTTGTGGGGCAGGGTTAATTCGAACTGCAACGGCGAGAAGTTGACGGCGAGATAGGTGCTCCGGGTTCCGTCCAACTCGGAGATGGCGGCGAGATGGCGGATCGCCTTTTCCAGTACGCGGTCGCCGATGCGGCCTATCGTGCCGGTCTCCTCGGAAATCCCGATGATCTTGCCCGGCGGCATCAGGCCTTTTTCCGGATGATTGAGGCGCACCAGCGCTTCAAAGCCGACAATCCGCCCGTCGACGAGGCTTACGATCGGCTGCAGCCAGGCCTCGAACCAGTCTTCCTTCAGGCCGGCCTCTATGCATTGCTCGATCTCATGGCGCTCGCGCGCAGCGTCGAGCATACTGGCATCGAAAACCCGCAGGCCATTCTTGCCGTCGCGCTTGCGGGCATACATGGCCATATCGGCCTTGAGCAGCAGGTCGGAGGCACCGGAGGCGTGGGTCGGGTAGACCGAAACGCCGACGCTGGCGCTGACGAAGAGCTCGTTTCCGGCGATCGGCATCGGTTCGTGCAGTGCCGCGCAGATGCACTCGCCGATGTCGCTTGCCAGGGCAGAGACGTCCGTTGCGGCAATGAGAATGGCGAATTCGTCGCCGCCGAGCCGCGCGATCACATCTTCAGGCCGAAGCGCCGCCTGGATGCGCTCCACCGTCTGGCGCAAGACTGCATCGCCGGCGGCGTGGCCGAAATTGTCGTTGATCCACTTGAAGCGGTCGAGATCGATGAACAGGCAGGCGAGCTGCATGCCGCATTGGTCGGCGCTCAGAATTGCTTCGTCGAGCGCGTTCTCGAACCCTTGTCGGTTCACAAGACCGGTCAAGTGATCGGTGATTGCCTGGGCATGGTTGCGGCCTTCGGCCTGTTTCAAGGCCGTGACGTCGGTCATCACCGAAAGCGAGATCTCGCCGCCGCTCGTTTCCGTCTCCATCCGCCTTGCAGAAGGGCAGTGTCAATTCGCTTATATCGTGACCATCCGCCGCTGCCGCTTTCGAGCGCAGGTGGTAGGCCTCGTGCCAGGAAGGATCGATGAAATCAGTGAAGCTTCGCCCGATGACCTCGTCGCGGGCATAGCCGGTCGCCAGCAGCCAATAGTCGCTGACTGCGGTCAACCGGCCTGCGGCGTCGAGGGAGGAGAGCATGGCCGGTGTCAGATTATAGGTCTCCGTTGCGCGAGCATGCGCGCTCTTCAACTCCTTTTCCTCACGCTCCAGCCGGTCCTGCATCGCATTGAAGTTGCCAGCCAAGGCGCCCATCTCGTCGTCCGAGTTCCAGTCAACCCGATGGCGCGATCCGAGGCGCCGCGTCGCTTCGACTGCAGCGGTGAGCCGCATCAACGGCCGAATCACGATGAAGCGGTTGCCGATCAGTGCCGCCGCGAAGACCGTTGCGACGGCAAAAAGAAGGATGCCGAGGATAGTCCACTCGTCCTTGCTGAAGCGTAACAGGAGGCCGGACGTGGAAACGACGACTGTCAACGCTCCGACGGGCACGGGGCCTTTGACGCTGTCGTAGGCAATGCCAGTTTCCAGGGACTTGCCGACCGCAGCATCAGGCCTTCCCGGAGGTAGTTCAGCAAGGATGTTTCTCGCAGTATCGCGGATCGTGACGGCGCGAATGTCGGTGGCGTTCATCAGCGAAAGAGCGATCCGCTCGATGCCGTCCTGATCGAAGTCCCAGATCGGCTTGCCAAGCGCTTCACCGCTTGCTTGCATCAACAGCTCGACGTTCTGAAGGCGCTCTCGCGCAACGCGCTCGCTGGATATGGCGAGGAATAGTGCCAACAAGGGCGCAACGAACACAAGCATCGCGCCGCAGATGATCGCAATAAACCGGCTCTCCACCGAGTGCATCATCGGATGCTCCCGCCGGCGGACGTCACTACTCTGTACATTCGGATTCTCTTGCACTGCACGCTTTGTTCCCCGCGTGCAGAACATCATCAAAACCTTAAATGTTGCTGAAATTGCACGCCGTGATTTCATGAGGCGCGACCGCGCCTCGCGGCTCGCGTGCGGTGAAAAACGAAAAAAACAAAAACCCGCCCCTGGGTACGGGACGGGTTTCTCGAATGCTGCGACCGGAATGGGCCGTCAGCCGCTGCGGCAGTCGCGGATCAAACTTCCGCTTCGCCCTCGGCAGCTTCTTCCTCTTCCTTCACGCCGCCGGCCGGAGCCGCGATCGTGGCGATCGTGAAGTCGCGGTCGGAAATGACCGGAGTCGCGCCAGCCGGGAGCTTCACATCGGAGATGTGGATGCTGTCGCCGACCTTCAGGCCGGTCAGGTCCACGTTCAGGGCATCCGGAATGTTGTCGGCGGAGACGTTCAGCTCGACGTCGTGGCGAACGATGTTCAGAACGCCGCCCTGCTTCAGGCCCGGGGACTTTTCTTCGTTTTCGAAGCGCACCGGAACCTGTACCGAAACCTGGCTGTCCTTGGAGACGCGCAGGAAGTCGACATGCATCGTGAAGTCGCGAACCGGATCCAGCTGGTAGTCCTTCGGCAGGACGCGGATCTTCTCGCCGTTGACGTCGATCGTCGCGACGGTGGTCATGAAACCGCCAGCGTGGATCTTCATCGTCACTTCCTTGGTGGAAAGCGCGATGGAAAGCGGGGCCTGCTTGTCACCATAGATGACAGCCGGAATGAGACCGTTGCGGCGAAGTTCACGGGAGGACCCCTTACCAACCCGTTCGCGCGTCTCGGCCTTGAGCTCGTAAGTTGCCTGGCTCATAGGTAGACCTTTCTGGTTATTTGGAGAGTTCGTCCGTCAAGGCGGAAGAACTTGAAGCCGCATGGCGACCCCATCCGCGTTGCCTCCAAGGGTGTCTGCGCGGACGCCGGGTCCATAGCGGAGAACCAGTCGAAATGCAAGGAGCGCCGCGCCTCTCAGCTTTTCCGCCGGGAAAAACGCGCGAGCGCCAGCATAAGGCCGCCGGCGATTAACCCCCAGAAGGCGCCGGAGACGCCCGCAAAAGTGACGCCCGACGCGGTGACGAGGAAAGTGATGGCGGCGGCCTCGCGCGTCTGAGCTTGCGTGAAGGCGGCCACGGCGGAACTCGAGAAGGCGCCGATGAGCGCCAGGCCGGCGACGGCCTCGATCAGCACCGGTGGCGCCAGCCTGACGAAGGTGGTGACGGCGCCGGCGAGCAGGCCGAATACAATATAGGCGATGCCGGCGTTGATCGCCGACCAGTAACGGCGGTTGCGGTCCGGATGGGAATCGGAGCCGGCGCACATGGCCGCGGTGATCGCCGCCAGATTGACGGCGTGGCCGCCGAACGGTGCGCTGAACAAGGAAAAGAGACCGGTGGTCGCAAAGAGCGGGCCGGGATTCGGGTGATAGTCGTTGACCTTCAGCACAGCGATGCCGGGAATATTCTGCGACGCCATGGTTACGATGAAGAGCGGCAGGGCGACGCTGATCATCGCCGCTGCATTGAAAACCGGCGGGACGAATTCAGCCTTGGGGACAAGAGCGGACGAGAATTGCGCGAAGGCATTGTCCGGCATCTCGACGCCAAAGGCGATGACAAGCGCGAAGGCGAGAAGTGCGGCCGGCACGGCATAAAGCCTGTTGACGCTGCCGACGATCGCCCAGGCGACAACGATCGGCAGGCCGAGGAGCGGATTGAAGGCGATCGCCTTCACCGGCGCGAAGCAGAGGCTTAAGAGCACGCCGGCGAGCATCGCGTTCGCCAGAGCCGGAGGAATGGAAGACACCATCCGGCCAAGCGGCTTCCAGAGGCCGGCGACGACGATCAGCAGGCCGCAAACCAGAAAAGCACCGACGGCCGCGTTGAAGCCTCCCTGGATGGCTCCTGATGTTGCCAGCAGCGCCGCACCGGGCGTCGACCAGGCGATGCTGACGGGAAGCCGCGTGACGATGCTGATAACGATCGCGCAGACGCCCATGGAAACAGACAGGGCCATCAGGCCCGAGGCGGCCTGGCCCTCGGTGGCGCCGATGCCGGCGAGGCCGTGCAGAATGACGGCGAAGGAACTGGCGAAGCCGACGAAGGCGATCAGCACGCCCATGAAAAGGCTTTGCACGGAAAAATCACGAAGCATGGCGGACAACCGGGTGTTGCGGGCGAGTCGCAGGAGCTGGCCGACGACGTAGCATATCGGCGGGCCCGTCGATACCGCCGGCCGACGCATCGACGAAGGACCGTGGTTGCACGACCTTCGTCTGGCTAGACCGGCCGCGCAGCCTCAGCCTATAGTGGCTGCCGACGCGCTGAGATCGGCGCACGCGATCTACCGCCGGAGGACGCTTTCAGGGAGGGAGCGAATGCCTGCAGTCAGCGACCATACGGAACACGTCTACAGGACAGCGCAACAGTCGTCGGCAGCCGTCAGCTCGCCGGTCGCCGCCTCGTGGCGGCGCTGCATGACCCTGCACGGTCTGGCCCCCGAGGAGGCGCGTTTGCCATGGCGCCTCACCGATGGCGAATTTCGGCAGACGCGCGAACGCTCCGGCGTGCTGATTGCGGAAGCCGTCGGCGAACTCGACCGGCTGTTTGCCGTCATCGTCAAGGCCGGATGCTGCCTTTTGCTTACCGACGAGAAGGGGATTGCGCTCGAGCGCCGCGGGGCGGGCGGGGACGATGCGGATTTTCGCGGCGTCGGCCTGTGGTCGGGCACCGTGTGGAGCGAGGCGAGCGTCGGAACCAACGGCATCGGCACGGCGATTGCCGACGAGCGCCCCGTCGTCATTCATCGCGACCAGCACTTTCTGAGCCGCAATATCGGCTTGAGCTGCGCGACAGCGCCGATCCGCGACGAAGCCGGGCGCCTTGCCGCGGCGCTCGACATTTCCACCTGCCGCGACGACGCCTCGGAGGCGACGCTGTCGATCCTCTCCCAGGCGGTGCGCGATGCGGCGGCCCGCATCGAGGCCAACCTGTTCCGCAGGGCCTTTGCCGGGGCGCGGATCGTGCTGGTGCCGGTCGATCGCCAAGGGCCGGCTCTGCTTGCCGTCGACCGTGACGACCTCGTGCTCGGCGCGACGCGGGCGGCCCGGCAGTGGCTCGGGCTCGACGACAAGCGCATTGCCGCCGGCATTCCGGCCACCGACCTGCTCCAGGAGGGGACTCCCAGTGAGGGAGCCGAACTGCCGGATGCCGAGAGGGCGGCGCTGCGCCGCGTGCTGTCGCGCACCAACGGCAATGTGTCGATGGCCGCCGACCTCCTCGGTATCAGCCGCGCAACGCTCTACCGCAAGATGAAGCGGCTTTCGCTCAATTGACTTTTTGAGGCATTGCTGCGCTGCAGCACGACGGGCGAAGCCGACCTGTCTCAATTCTGAAACAGATGGCGTTGCCGGCTGCTGCGGCGCTCTTCCGAAAATCCGCACTCGGCTTCACTGTTCCTTCCACAGCAGATCGGAGTGCTGTTTTTTCGAAGGGAGGAAGCCATGCTGCATCAGAAGATTCTCGAGAACCCGTTCAAGCACAAGTACGGAAATTTCATCGGCGGTGAATGGCGCGAGCCGGTCGCCGGCCGCTATTTCGACAATACCACGCCCGTCACCGGCGGTTCGCTCTGCCAGGTCGCCCGTTCGGATGCCGCCGATATCGAACTCGCGCTCGATGCCGCCCATGCCGCCAAGGAGAAGTGGGGCCGGACCTCGACGACCGAGCGCTCCAACATCCTGATGAAGATCGCGGCGCGGATGGAGGACAATCTCGAGCTTCTGGCGCGGGCCGAGACCTGGGACAACGGCAAGCCGATCCGCGAGACGATGGCCGCCGACATTCCGCTGGCGATCGATCATTTCCGCTACTTCGCCGCCTGCATCCGTGCGCAGGAAGGCTCGATCGGCGAGATCGACCACGATACTGTCGCCTATCATTTCCACGAGCCGCTCGGTGTCGTCGGCCAAATCATTCCCTGGAACTTCCCGATCCTGATGGCCGCCTGGAAGGTGGCGCCGGCGCTTGCGGCCGGCAACTGCGTCGTCTTGAAGCCGGCCGAGCAGACACCGGCCTCCATTCTCGTACTCGCCGAATTGATCGCCGACCTGTTGCCGCCGGGCGTGCTCAACATCGTCAACGGCTTCGGGCTTGAAGCGGGCAAGCCGCTGGCGACCAGCCCGCGCATCGCCAAGATCGCCTTTACCGGGGAGACGACGACTGGGCGGCTGATCATGCAATATGCCAGTCAGAACCTCATCCCCGTGACGCTCGAACTCGGCGGCAAGTCGCCGAACATCTTCTTCGCCGACGTGCTCAATGAGGACGACGACTATTTCGACAAGGCGCTCGAAGGCTTCGCGATGTTTGCGCTCAACCAGGGCGAGGTCTGCACCTGCCCGAGCCGGGCGCTGGTCCAGGAAAGCATCTACGATCGCTTCATGGAGCGGGCGCTGAAGCGGGTCGAGGCGATCCAACAGGGCAATCCGCTCGATACGGCGACGATGATCGGCGCACAGGCGTCGGGCGAGCAGCTGGAGAAGATCCTCTCCTATATCGACATCGGCAAGCAGGAGGGCGCCGAGGTCCTGACCGGCGGCGGGCGTAACGTGCTCGAGGGCGAGCTTTCCGGCGGCTACTATGTCAAGCCGACAGTGTTCCGCGGGCATAACAAAATGCGCATCTTCCAGGAGGAAATCTTCGGCCCGGTCGTATCGGTGACGACCTTCAAGACCGAGAATGAGGCGCTCGAGATCGCCAATGACACGCTCTACGGTCTCGGTGCCGGTGTGTGGAGCCGCGATGCCAATCGCTGCTACCGTTTCGGCCGCGAGATCCAGGCCGGCCGCGTCTGGACCAATTGCTACCACGCCTATCCGGCGCATGCCGCATTCGGCGGCTACAAGCAGTCGGGCATCGGCCGCGAGACGCACAAGATGATGCTTGACCATTACCAGCAGACCAAGAACATGCTGGTGAGCTACAGCCCGAAGGCGCTCGGCTTCTTCTGATCCCGGCCTAGATCACGATGATTTTGGGTCGGATCGACCAAAATCATAAACGTGATCGATTCTAAGAAGTTAGGGCGGGATGCGGGCGGAAACCGCTCACAATTTACCTCATCCCGCTCGTGCCGGTGATCCTCCCGGCAGGCTCCCGGTTTCGGGAGCCGTCGGCGTGAGAAAGGAGGGAAGGATGACGGAAACAAATGGCGAGCCGCGCGTGCTCGCGACCGATGCGGCAATCGATCTCATTCGCGAGATCCGGCGCGATCATCCGGATATCCTGTTTCATCAGTCAGGTGGCTGCTGCGACGGCTCTTCGCCCATGTGTTACCCGGCGGACGACTATACCGTCGGCGGCAACGACGTAAAGCTCGGCGAGATAGACGGGGTCCCGGTCTATATCAGCGCCAGCCAGTACGAGGTCTGGAAGCACACTCAATTGATCATCGACGTGGTGCCGGGGAGGGGCGGGATGTTCTCGCTCGACAATGGCCGCGAGAAACGCTTCCTCACGCGGTCGCGCCTCTTCGGGGGCGGCGAGGCCTGTGCCGTGCCGACCCAGGGCTGATCTGCGGAATTTGTTATGTTCCTCTTTTGTTCAGTAAGTGCTATCTCTCGTCATAGCGGGCGAGAGGTGACACATGGCGAATCAGGCGAGCAAGCATCAAATATTCCGTGCATTGCATGACCGTCCGGGTGCTTTCGTTATGCCCAATCCTTGGGATGCCGGCTCTGCACGCATCCTCACGGCACTTGGGTTCGAGGCATTGGCTACAACGAGCGCCGGATTTGCCTTCTCCATCGGGCGGAGGGACTCGGCGGCGGCTCTTTCGCGCGATGCAATTTTGCAGAATGCCAAAAATATCGTCGAAGCGACCGAATTACCTGTGTCGGCCGACTTGGAGGACGGCTTTGGCGCCGATCCCCAGTGTTGTTCCGTGACGGTTTCGATGGCGGCGGAGGTTGGTCTAATAGGTGGTTCGATTGAAGATGCCACCGGCGATCCAACCGACCCCATTTTCGAGTTTAGCTTGGCCGTGGAACGAATTGCTGCCGCTGCTGAAGAGGCCCGTAAGCACCCTTTCATTTTGACCGCGCGGGCAGAAAACTTCCTACATGGGCGACTTGATCTGGACGATACGATCCGGCGCCTTGTTGCATTCGAAGAGGCTGGTGCAGATGTTCTTTACGCCCCTGGGCTGCCAAGTCTCGAAGCGATCCGAACAGTCTGCTCTTCCGTCAATCGGCCGGTCAACGTCGTCATGGGCCTGACCGGGCAAACTTTCACGGTCAAGGAACTGCAGGAGGCGGGTGTGAAGCGTATCAGTATCGGTGGCTCCTTCGCACGGGCAGCCCTTGGCGGGCTCATGCGTGCGGCACGTGAGGTCAAGGAGTACGGCACCTTCACATATTCGAGCGATGCGATGCCTGCCGGCGAAGCGGCATCATATATGCTGGACGTAAAAAGATAATTGGCCGGCCGCGCAAACGCGCCCAGCGCCAATGTTCGAAAGACCGTTTGGTCGATCCGAATACCTCAGTCGAAGAGGCTCGAAACCGATTCTTCCTGGCTGGTGCGGCTGATGGCTTCACCGATGAGGCCGGCGGTGGAGATCACGCGGATATTGTGTGCCGATTGCACGGCCGTCGTCGGCTGGATGGAATCGGTGATCACCAGTTCCTTCAGCATCGACGAGGTGACGCGGGCGACCGCGCCGCCGGACAGGACGCCGTGGGTGATATAGGCGGTGACGCTGGTGGCGCCGTTCTTGAGCAGCGCTTCGGCGGCATTGCAGAGCGTGCCGCCGGAATCGACGATGTCGTCGATCAGGATGCAATCCTTGCCATGGACGTCACCGATGACGTTCATGACCTCCGATTCACCGGGGCGATCGCGACGCTTGTCGACGATCGCCAGCAGACAGTCGAGCCGCTTGGCTAGCGCCCGGGCACGCACGACGCCGCCGACGTCCGGCGAGACGACCATGACGTTCTTGAGGTCGTAGTGCTCCTTGACGTCGCGCGCCAGGATCGGGACCGCATAGAGATTGTCGGTCGGGATATCGAAGAAGCCCTGGATCTGGCCGGCGTGGAGATCAAGGGTGAGAACGCGGTCGGCGCCGGCTTCAGTGATGAGGTTGGCGACCAGCTTGGCGGAGATCGGGGTGCGAGGTCCGGGTTTGCGGTCCTGCCGGGCATAGCCGAAATAGGGAAGCACGGCGGTGATGCGGCGGGCGGAGGAGCGGCGGACCGCGTCGATCATGATGAGAAGTTCCATCAGATGATCGTTTGTGGGGAAGGACGTCGACTGGACGATGAACACATCCTCGCCGCGCACGTTTTCGCCGATTTCGACGAAGATTTCCTGGTCGGCGAAGCGCCGCACCGTGGCTTTGCCGAGCGGCAGGTTAAGATAGTTGCAGATCGCTTCGGCCAGCAGCCGGTTCGAATTGCCTGCGAAAACCTTCATAGACGGTCCGCCTTGAGCTGGCGCGGCCACCGTCCGGTCCGGGGGCAGGATTGTCCGCGCAGATTCCCTGAGCCATTCCGATCGCGGGCAATCGCTGCGATGGCCGCTGTCAGAGCTGATCGGCCGCTTTTTAGCGTCCTTGAAGGTGAATGCAAGGGGATTGCTGCGCCGCAGCGCCTATTATCCTAAAATCTTTGCGTCAACCGCGCTGGGAGCGGCGCCATTCGAGATAAGCGCCGATCGTTTTGCTGGCGATCGCCTGCATAGTTTCCGGCGGAATGGCACTCCAGGGTTCAGCAGCGCTGCTCTCTACCGTGTCCTGCCCCTGGATGCGGTGCAGGCGGTTGCCGGCGCCGTCCAGAATGTCCCAGACATAGACAACGGTCGTCTTGCCCCCGTCGTTGAGCGCCGAGAAATAGCCCTTGAGGATGTGGTCGCTCGTGGTGTCGGTGGAGCTCTTGATGGTGAGCCCTTGCGCCCGGGCCGAGGCGCCGAGCTGTTTCGAAAGCGGGGTAACTGCCTGAACCGGAGCGCCGATGATCGGCAGGAAGCGGATGCCGCCGGCGCCTGTCGTCGCCGGAGCCGGCGAAGCGGCGGCCTGTTTCGTTTCTTCTGGTGCGCTCGCGACTTCAGGCCGCGCCGGCTGCTGTACGTTTTCTTCCTCCGGCGGCGGCACACTTTCTGCCTGCGGCGGCGGATTTTCTGCCTGCGGCGGCGGATTTTCTGCCTGCGGCGGCTGGGGCTGCATGGTCTGCACCGGTGCCGCGCCCTCGGCTAGACGGCTTGCCTGGCCTTCGAGCGTACCGGCGGGATCCGTGTAATCGGTGTGGCCCGCTGCGTATTGCGTCGGTGGACTGGAAATGTTCGGCTGCGCCGAGAAGGCGGCGGTGTGGCTTGCCGGCACGCTTTCCACCGGCATCACGGCGGTCTGCGTGGACATGGCTTCGAGATCGGACTGCGTCACCGGTGGCGAGCGGAAGGTTCCTCCGCCCACGTCCACTTGCGGGATCAGGGCGTCCGTGGTGTTGCAGCCGGCAAGGGCTGCGGCAAGACCAAGGCTTGCGATAGGCATGATCTGCTTACGCATCGTTCCCACCGTCTGGCTCGAACTGGTCGGCGCGGTGTGCGGCGGAAAAACCGACTGCCGCGCTTCCTCTCATTTCTCGCCGGAAATCATAGGACGATTTCCTTACGCAGAAATGAAGTCCAGTCCGTAGCGCGACAGAGGCCTCGGGCTGTCGGTGGTCGTCAGATAGGTCTGGCCAAGCGTCATGGCCGTCCCGCTGTCGGAATCCATGATGATCATGTGCACGAAGAGCGACATGTCCGGCTCGATCTCCTGCGGGTTGCCGATGTGGAACATCTGGTGCTCCATCCAGGAGGGCGAGAAGCGGGCGCCCAGCGAATAACCGCAGGCATTCAGGCGATGGCGGGCGAGGCCGCGCTCGTCCATGATCCTCGCATGGACGTCGAAGACCGTGCCGAAAGTATTGCCGGGCCTAAGCACCATTTCGATCGCCTGGATCGTCTCGCGGCAGGCGCTGTAAAGTTCGCGGTGGCGGTTGGTGGGTTCGCCGATCACGATCGTGCGCATCATCGCCGCATGATAGTGGGCGCTGACGCCCGCCCATTCGAGAGTTAGCTGGTCATTGGCGTCGAGGGTGCGCCGGCCGGCCTTGTAACGGCAGAGCAGCGCATCGGCGCCGGAACCGATGATGAATTCGTTGGCCGGGTAGTCGCCGCCGCCGGCAAAGACGGCACCCTGCATAGCGGCGAGGATATCGGCCTCGCTGCCGCCCGGGCGGATCAGCGGCAAGGCCGCGTCGAGCGCGTCGTCGGCAAGGCTCGCGGCCTTCTCGACATGGGCGATCTCCGCCGCGCTTTTGATGAGGCGCAGACGGCTGACGAGCATCGAGGCGTCGATCAATTCGCCGAAGGTCGAGAGCTGATTGTCGACAAGGCGCGCCGTTTTGCCGGTCATGCCATGCGTGTCGTACTCGACGCCGATGCGGCAGCCGAGCAGGTCGAGCTCGCTCAGAAGGTTCTTGAGGTCCATGGCGGGATCGGCGTTGACGCGATCGACCCAGATCTCGATGCGCTCGATATTGGACGTGTGGCGCGCCTGACGCAGATCGGCCGATCGGGTGAGCAGCACCATAGAGCCGTCCCGCTTCACGACGAGCGTCTGGAAGAAGCAATAGCCGAAGGTATCGTAGCCGGTCAGCCAATACATGCTCTCTTGCGCGAAGAGGAGGATGGCATCGAGCCTTTCTTCCTGCATCTTGGCCGTGAGCCGTGCCAGGCGCGATGCATATTCCTCTTCGGCGAAGTGAAGCGCCATCTCAAGCCTCCCGTATGCAAATTGCGGATATCTGCCGCCCATAATCGGGCTCCTGCCGGTGCGTGGTGCGGCGATAGGAGAAGAATCGGTCCTCGTCGGCATAGGTGCATATATCGAGGTTTTCCGCTGTCACGCCGGCGTCCATGAGCCGCCGGACCGTCAGCCCGGGCAGGTCGAACATCGCATGGCCGTTGCGGCCGGACGGATTGAAGAAGGATGCGTAACTGTCGTCGGCCGCCACGAAGCGTTCGACGAATTCGGGGCCGACCTCGT
This sequence comes from Sinorhizobium shofinae, assembly GCA_001704765.1. Lineage (GTDB taxonomy): Bacteria > Pseudomonadota > Alphaproteobacteria > Rhizobiales > Rhizobiaceae > Sinorhizobium > Sinorhizobium shofinae. The sequence continues at coordinate 32,576 of MBFK01000136.1, read as the reverse complement.
AATGCTGGCGGCTGATCGATGGTCCAAGACAGGCGACAATGCGCTCACGGCGCGCGCCGAGCGATACCATTGCATCGATCGTGCTTTCGAGCACACCGCCGAGCGTTCCTTTCCAACCGGCATGGGCGGCGCCGATGACGCGCACCTGCGGGTCGGCGAAGAGCACGGGGCCGCAATCGGCCGACAGCACGCCGAGGACGATGCCCGGCGTCGCCGTCACCAGCGCATCGGCGTCCGGACGCGCGCCGTCGTAGCTATTGTCGACGATGATCGCATCGGGGGAATGGATCTGGTGAACCGTTGCAAGACGTCGCGGCTCGGCATCGAACCAGCGGGCGACCCGGGCGCGATTCTCGCCGACGCGCTCACGATCGTCATTGGAGCCGAGGCCGACATTGAGGCCGCGATAGATGCCCTCCGAAACGCCGCCCTGCCGGGTGAAGTAGCCATGGGCGATCTCCGGCCCCGCCTCGGCGCCGAAGAGCGGGCTCTGCACGGGTGAAAGCGAGGCGTCGTCCTGCATTCGGTGTTCTCGCCCTTGTATTTTCTTGGTTTCGTTGGAGTGAGGGCGCGTTCGGCCCGATGATTGCGGCTGATTTGCCGGGCGATGTTGGCCCGGCAGGCCAGGACTGTCAATCGCGGAACGTCGAGACGACGTCCTGGAAGGGGAGTAGGCCCGCGCGGACATTGCGTTCCTTGCGTCTACCGCGCCTTCTTCCGGAACGGCGCCAAGGTCACTTCAGGACTGCTGACTACCAGCACCTTGAACAGTTCGCCCATCCTTCCGGCGCCGGCCCCGGCAAGCCGCTCGACATCATCGCGGATGGTTTCCTGGGTCGCCAGGTCCTTGTCGCGACCGAGGGCCGCCGCACGGTCCAGCAAGCCGAGGCCGACCAGGAAGTCACCCTGGTGGACGAGGCCGTTCACTTGCAGGCCCTCCGCTTTAGCGCGCAGCGCCAGTTGCTCGAAGTCCACATGGCTGGTGAGATCGGCGCGCCCTGGATTGGCAAGCGGAGGATCGTACTGGTGGTTGCGGACGGCCTGCAGCGTGTCGCCGTAGCCGGTCGCGAGATGGCCGTAGTCGATGAGGATCGCCGTGCCGCCGTTCGCGCGGAGACGCTCGCAAACAGTTGCCATCACCGCATCGCGCGCGGGAGCGGCCTCGAAAATCGTACCTTCGGCAACCGTTATCGCCGGTGTCGGCAGCAGGGAAGCATCAATGCCTGCCACACCGGCGGCAAAGGTCAGTTCGTCGTCGGCATCGAGACCGACCATGCGTTCGCGGAACCCCTGTGCGGTTCGGACGAATTGGCGAATCGGGATCGCGTCGAAAAGCTCGTTTGCAGCGAGAAGCAGGAAGCCTGGAGGCAAGCTGTCGAAACTTGCATGCCAATGGACCTTGCCGTCATGGCCGGTTAGCGTTTCGGCCTGCACCTTGCGCAGCCTTTCGCTGGTTTCGACGAGATGGACGTCGGCGGCCGCGTAGAGATCGGGCGCCAGGCGACGGACGACACGCAGGATATCCGACATCATCGTGCCGCGGCCCGGACCGATTTCGGCAATGATCGCCTGCGTCGGGGAGCCATGCTCCTGCCAGGCGTGAATCAGGAATATACCGATCATCTCCCCGAAGAGCTGGCTGATCTCCGGCGCGGTCGTAAAGTCGCCGGCCCGTCCGAAGGGCTCGCGAACGCGATAGTAGCCGTACTGCGGATCCGCAAGGCAGAGGGAAAAATAGTCGGTGACGCTGATCGGCCCATTGGTCCTTATCAGCGCCTTGATCTTGTCGGCGAGAGGATTCGTCATGCACCAGTCCAGTTATGCGGCGGCTGCTGCCGCCCTGCGCGCCCGCGCAATGGCCCATATTCCGACCAGAGCCATCGGCAGCGAAAGCACCATGCCCATGGTCAGCCAGCCGCCGGCAAGATAGCCGATCTGCGCGTCCGGTTCGCGGAAGAATTCGACGAAAATGCGGCTCGCGGCATAACCGCAGACAAAGATGCCGGTGACGAAGCCGGGCGTCTTCAAGGCTTTGCGGCGATAGACGAAGTAGGCAAGCACAACGAGAAGCAGAACGCCCTCGAGGAGGGCCTCGTAAAGCTGGCTCGGGTGGCGCGGGAACGGTCCCCCAGTCGGGAAGACAACCGCCCAGGGCATGGAAGACAGCCGCCCCCAGAGTTCGCCGTTGATGAAATTGGCGATGCGGCCGAAGAAGAGGCCGATCGGCACGACGGCCGCCACGACATCGAACAGGCTCCAGATCGGGATGGCGTTCCTTCGGGCAAACACGATCATCGCGAGCGTCGTGCCCAGAAGGCCGCCATGGAAGGACATGCCGCCGTTCCAGATCTCGACGGCGCGGATCGGGTTTTGCAGCACCGAGCCGAGATCGTAGAAGAGAATGTAGCCGAGGCGCCCGCCAAGCACGATGCCACCGGCCGCCCAGAGCAGGAAATCATCGAGCTGCGCCAAGTTGAGCGGGGGCGCATCGTTGCGCCAGAGCGGAGAGTTCTGGACCATGCGCCGGGCGTAGAACCAGCCAAGCAGGATGCCGGCGACATAGGCGAGGCCATACCAGTGTACGGCGAGCGGTCCGATCGTGAAGATCACGGGATCGATTTCGGGGAAGGGGAGAATGGCAAGGCGGGTAACAACTGTTTCCAAGGTCTTCTCTCATGCCGGGCCGATCGGTTGGGCGGAACATGACGATCGAAGCAAGCGGGGTCAAGCGGCTGCCCCGGTCTTCACGTCGTACGCTCTTATTTTCCTTGCATCCTTGCCCCGACGACCCTACCTGAAAATGACAGGGCTCGCCCATGTGGTGCGAGTGAAATGGAGACAAATACGATGAACACAGGGGCGAACCGCATTCTCGATGATCTTGCCAGGTTGATGACGGATGCTGCTGGTGCGGCCCAGGGCGTGCGGCGGGAGGTCGAAACGGCCTTTCGCGCGCAAGCTGAAGGCTGGCTGAATTCGCTGGACGTGGTGAAGCGCGAGGAGTTCGAGGCTGTCAAGGAGATGGCTGCCAAGGCGCGCGAGGAAAACGAAGCTTTGCTCGCTCGCATTGTGGCGCTGGAATCGCGCCTCGCCGAGACAGGGCAGGTGGCCGGCGACATCACCACGGGCAAGTAAAGGGAAAAGAGCCGCCTCCGGCGGTCGCAATGATTGGAATTCCACATTCGAGCTGGGTGCAAGCGCGGCTCTGGCAGCTACGGAATGCGGCGATTTCCGCGGCCGACCGACTCTCGAGCCGATGGCTTGCGTCACAACCACTGCTCGGCGTCAGGGTTAACAAAAGCTGAAAAGTTTTCCACCTGTGGACACTGCCAAAAAACCCTTATTGCAGAGTCGTTTAAGCATCCGCGCTGAATCAAAATCCTAAGGCGACGAGCGTTCATCCCTGCAATTTTTCGGCTCAGGGGCTGGCAGGGTGACTCTGCCGTTATACACTGATTTTAAATGATGATTCGAAACGGGCCACGCAAGCTCCGGGCAGGGTAAGTAAGCCAGGATAGCCGCAGGTCCAGCAATCATAGTGTGTCGGTATCCGGTGTTGGGTTTGCAGCGTTGCGTCTCGTGAACGTGATCTTGCGCGCCTGTGCCGTGCCTTTAGGGTGATGCATGAGCCTTTTGGAAATGGAAGTCGAGCGCCAATCCAACCCGGTCGATATGATCGAGTTTGTCGCCGCCAACAATGACTGGTCTTTCGAGCGGTCCGGCGAAGACGAGATCGCCATGACGGTCGAGGGCCGGTGGGCGGACTATCACGTTTCCTTTTCCTGGATGGAGGAGTTCGAGGCGCTGCATCTTGCCTGCGCCTTCGACATCAAGGTTCCGGAAAGCCGCGTCAACGAGGTGATCCGCCTGCTCTCCCAGATCAACGGGCAGGTATTGATGGGGCATTTCGACCTCTGGCGCCAAGAAGAGGTCATCATCTTCCGGCAATCTCTTTTGCTTGCCGGTGGCGCGGAGCCGACGAACCGGCAGGTGGAAGTGCTTTTGTCGAGCGCGCTCGATGCCTGCGAAACCTATTTCCAGGCGTTCCAGTTCGTCGTCTGGTCCGGCATGGACGCGCAGCGCGCCGTCGATGCCGTACTGTTCGCGACCGTAGGGGAGGCATGAGATGAGCATCGCCGTTTCCGGTCCCATTGTTCTTGTCGGCGCCGGCAATATGGGCGGCGCCATGCTCGGCGGCTGGATCAAGAGCGGCGTTCGCGGCGGCGATGTTCTCGTCATCGATCCAGGCCCGTCCCCGGCGATGGGGGAGCTGATCGCCGACAATGGTGTGGCCCATGCGACCGCTGTGCCCGAAGGCGTCACGGCGGGTGTGATCTTTCTCGCCGTGAAGCCGCAGGTCATGGAGGCCGTGCTCCCGCCTCTAAAGGGGCTCGTCGGTCCCGGCACGGTGATCGTTTCCGTCGCGGCCGGCAAGACGCTCGGTTTCATCGAACGCCATCTCGGCGAAGCGGCGATCGTGCGGGCGATGCCGAACACGCCGGCAATAATCGGCCGCGGCGTCACGGGCGCATTTGCCAACGCCCGCGTGACAGAAAAGCAACGCGCGCTCGTTCATGACCTCTTGAAGGTCAGCGGGCCGGTCGAATGGGTTGCCAGTGAAGCCGACATCGATACAGTGACCGCGGTTTCCGGAAGCGGACCGGCCTACGTCTTCTATCTCGTCGAGTGCATGGCGGAGGCTGGGCGTAAGCTCGGCCTCGAGGCGGACCTTGCCATGCGGCTCGCTCGGGAAACCGTCGCGGGGGCTGGTGAGCTCCTACATCAGTCCCCCGACGACGCCGCACGCCTGCGTCAGAACGTCACGTCGCCGGGCGGCACGACGGCCGCGGCTCTCGCAATCCTGATGGCAGATGACGGCATGCAGCCGCTTTTCGACAAGGCCATCGCGGCAGCGCGCAAGCGCGCCGAAGAACTTGCCGCCTAAGGTACCCTACAGCGCCGTGCGTCTTGTCAGACGCACAAGGTCGCTGTAGCACTTTGAATTGCTGCATGTTTTTATCCTTTAAATCGGTTCCGATTTAAGGAAACATACAGTACAGACCATGTCTGTGCAGCGCCGAACTACCTCGAACGTCACGGCATTCCAAAGACGCCCGACGACCTTTCGAAGCATGTCTGCCTTGGCATCACCGCCCGCGGCCGTCTCAACCTCTGGGAATTCGACGAAGCGGCCGGCGCCGAGCGCTGCGTATCCGCAGTTCCGTCGAGGCCAACAGCACTGAGGCCTTGCGACGGCTGGCGCTCGCCGGCATCGGCATCGTGCGGCTGTCGGAAATCCTCGTTGGGCCGGACATGAGAGAGGGCCGTCTGAGACCATTGCTCACCGATTGCAATCACGCCGAGGCCGAGCCGATCAGCGTCGTCTATCCGCATCGCCGCTTCTTGTCGCCGCGCGTGCGCGTCTTCGTCGACTTCCTAGTCGAACAGTTCGCGCATCCGCCGTGGGAGCTGAGCGCGCCGGAGCAGGCGTAACGGTTCTCCTGTCTTCCCCGAGCGCTTCCTAAATCCGTTGAACTGCGCTAATCCGGGCGCGGCCAGATCTACTTCAAAGGCAAAGGGACTGTGATGTCGGACGTCATTGAGTTTTCGGATTTCGAACGAGTCGATATTCGCGTCGGCACGATCGTAGAGGCCGAAGTCTTTCCCGAGGCGCGGAAGCCCGCCTATAAGCTGAGGATCGATTTCGGCCCGGAGATCGGCATAAAAAAGTCATCGGCTCAGATCACTGTGCACTACAAGCCGGAGGACCTCGTCGGGCGGCAGGTGCTGGGCGTGGTCAATTTCCCGCCGCGCCAGATCGGCCCTGTCCGCTCCGAAATCCTGACCCTCGGCTTTGCGGATGAAGAGGGTGCGATCGTGCTGGCTGCGACCGACAGGCCGGTTCCGAACGGCAGAAAACTGATGTGATGCGACATGACGATCAACGCTGAAGCAATTCCGGAACGGATCAAAGTGTCCTGCCTGTGGCGCGCGGCAGAGGCAGCGCGGGAATGGGGTGCGAGCCATGTGCTTTCTCTGCTCGATCCGGAACTGCCGGAAGCGGACGTGCCGATCATCGAGGGTGTGAGCCATCGCGTGGTGCGGCTTCGCGACCAGGAAAATGCCGGCGCGACGCAGCATTTTCCCGATCTCGTCCAGGAGGTCTTCGAGGCAATGCGACCCGTTGCGGGTGACCGGTCCAGCCGGGTTCTCGTCCATTGCCACGCCGGCGTCAGCCGGTCGACGGCCTTCGCCTACGGCCTGATTGCACATCAGTTGGGTGCCGGCAGGGAGGAGGAAGCTTTCACGGCGCTCCTGACCATCACGTGCAAGCCGTGGCCGAACCGCCGCATCGTCGAAATCCTCGACGCGTCGCTGGGGCGGCAGGGCAGGCTGCTCGCGCCGCTCGATGCCATGCGCACGCGTTATCCGCGCCGGATCGACGCGTGGCACCGCTTCAACGAACGGCGTGGTCTGACCTCGACCTATTCGCGATAGCAGTTTCGAGAACCGATATCACGTCGGGACACGCACTGTGGCGCGCAGCCCTCCAAGCGGGCTGTCGCCGAGGGTGACGTTGCCCCCGTGGCTTCGGGCGATGTCGCGAGCAATGGCCAAGCCGAGGCCAGTGCCGGAACTATCGAGATTGCGCGCCTCGTCCAGGCGGAAGAAAGGCTTGAAGACATCCTCTCGCGAGTGCTCCGGAATGCCAGGACCGTCATCGTCGACGGTGATTGTCAGCCATTTGGGGGTATGGCGTGCCTCGATCCGCACGGTGTCGGCATAGCGATAGGCGTTCGATGCCAGATTGGCTACGAGACGTGTGAAGGCGTTCGGCGGGACGCGAATATTGTCCTCTCCCTCGATCGAGGTGGTCAGCGTCTTGCCATAAAGCTCGGCCTCTGCCGCGAGCCGGGCCATCAGGTCGCTGAGCCTCAACTGACCGACATCCTCTTCCGCCTCGCCGCGGGCAAAGGCGAGATAGCCCTCCAGCATGTTCTGCATGTCCTCGACGTCCTGGTTGAGGCTGTCGAGGTCCGGATTATCGCCCGCGAGCGCGAGTTGCAGCTTGAAACGCGTCAAGATCGTGCGCAGGTCGTGGCTAACACCGGTCAGCATCGCCGTCCGCTGTTCGATCTGGCGTTCGATGCGTTCGCGCATCAGGATGAAGGCAAGGCCGGCGCGGCGGATCTCGTCGGCGCCGCGGGGGGCGAAGTCATTGATCTTCTGCCCTTTGCCGAAGTTCTCCGCAGCGTTGGCGAGCGCCAGGATTGGCCGGATCTGTCCGCGGAGGAAGAGGATCGCAATCGCCAGCAGGACGAGTGACGCGCCGACCATCCAGACGAGAAAGATATGCGTGTTCGACGCATAGGCCTGGTTGCGTCGCGCATAGACGCGAAGGATGCGGCCGTCTTCGAGCTTGATGCGGATTTCGACGATTTTCGAGTTGCCGACCGTGTCGATCCAGAAGGGACGGCGGATCTGGTTCGATATCTCCTCACTGAGGATCTGGTCGAGAATTTCGAAGAAGGGCTTGGGCCGGGGTGGCGGCAGTTCGCCGCCCGGTTCGACGGCGATGTTGAGGTCGAGCTCGTCACGGGCGATACGGACGATCTGGTTTATGTCGCCGTCTTGCGGAAAGGTCGTGATTAGGTCGACGATCGCCGCGATGTCGTTGGTGACCGCGGCCGAGAGACGTTGCGTGACGAGCTGCCAGTGCCGCTCCATGAAGACGAAGGCGACGACCGACTGCAGCAGTACCATCGGAATAACGACGATCAGCAGCGACCGGGCGTAAAGACCCATCGGCAGGCGGCGACGCAGCCAGCGGGTGAGGCGCTTCCAGGTGCTGTCGCCGCTCTTCGATCCTGCGCGCCTGAGGCTGTCAAAGCTTACCATCGTTGTCTGCGTCGTTGCCGGAACGTTCGTATGTTAAAGCGGGATTGCCAATGCTGTGAAGCGGATTTCCCGCCCGTCCGCGGTTTCTAGTCCACACTCAATCGATAGCCGATGCCGCGCACCGTCTGCAGCCAGACGGGATTGGAGGGATCGTCCTCGATCTTGCGCCTCAGTCGATTGATCTGCACGTCGATCGTCCGCTCGCCGACCTCGGCGTCGTCGCCGATCAGCTCATGACGGGGAATGGTTTCGCCGGCGCGCTGCGAAAACAGGGTCATGATCTCCTGTTCGCGGTCAGTCAGCCGAATGTGCTCGGCACCGCGGCGAAGCTCCTTGCGCACCACCGAAAACGTATAGGGGCCGAAGATGACCTGATCGACCTTCGGCGCCTGGGCGGGTTGGTTTCGGCGCAGTATGTTGTTGATCCTGAGCACGAGCTCGCGCGGCTCGAAAGGTTTCGGCAGGTAGTCGTCGGCGCCCGCCTCGAGGCCCTCGATGCGTGAATTCGCCTCGGCCAGGGCCGTCAGCATGATGATCGGCACCGTCTTGATCTGTCTCAGGCTCTGCGTCAGGGAGATGCCGCTTTCGCCGGGCATCATCACGTCGACGATCAGGAGGTCGAAATCGAGTCCGATGAGCTTTCGCCTCGCCTCGCCGGCGTCGGCCGCCGTCGTCACGCGATATCCCTGTTCGACCAAATAGCGGTTGAGCAGGTCGCGAATGCGCCGGTCGTCATCCACGATCAGAAGATGCGCCGCATCATCGGCCACTTTCGCTTTGGCTATCATCCTTGGCAAACCCTTATTCTCGGCAGAGCCTTATTTCCCCTTTGGATCGCGCTGACATCGAACCGAACCGATCCGGATCATCAGCGTATCCTCCTCCCAAATTTGAGTGACCACGCATTGAAGCAGATGCGCAGCGGTCGCCCCATTCCCTGATTTCACGGGTTTATCCGCTTTTCCTAATAAAATCGAAGGCGGAGCCTCCCCGGCATCAGTCCGCGGTGCTGTTCTTCATGTTGACGAGAAACCGCTTCACGATTTCACGCGCGCCGGGACCCGTCTTCGCCAATGCATCCGCTATGCGGCGGGACTGTGGCTCTGCGAGGGCTCTCGCCAATGCCTGGCCCTCTTTCGTCGTATAGAGCATGCGTTGACGCCTGTCCTCCGGACCGGTCACCTGGCGAATATAGCCCGAGTCGATCAATTGCTTGAGGACGCGGGCGAGGCTCTGCTTGGTGATCTTCAGCGTATCGAGAAGATCAGCCACAGTCATGCCAGGTTCCCGATTGACGAAGTGCACGACGCGGTGGTGTGCGCGGCCGAAGCCGCTCTTCTCGAGAATGGCGTCCGGATCCCCGGTGAAGTCGCGATAGGCAAAGAATAGCAACTCGATAATCTCGAAATCGATCGTATCTTCATCCTTGCGGGTGACGTCGGTCATGTACTGGCTGTTGTCCCTGGATTGGCCGGCCACGCAGTCATTTCCTTTCAGGCAGATTGCACTTCGCGAGATATATAGAAGATATGTCAGCTTTGTTGACACAATTCTACCGGATGAGAGTCGAACCTTCGGCGCTGCACTGGCGGGCAGAATAGGCCGATGCGCACGTGTTGTTGAGGGACTATGTTGGGGGAGGCTGCGGGCGGAATAGTTTCGCAGCGCGTTCGTCACGCGCTGCGACTGCAAGTTCTCCAAAGATCGGGCGTCAGCGATAGATGTAGACGATACGCCGCGTGGCGGGTTCCACAAGAACGGGCTGCCCGTTTATCATGACATATTCGTAGTTGTACTCCGGGATCGGCCGGACGGCCACGGTGTTCGGCAATGTGGCGCCAAGAACCACCTCGCCATCAAGATAGACCGGGTCCACGGGGTTGGAGGTGATGTAGGTGCGCACGTTCGGAGGCGGGGTGATAGCATCGACCTCTTCGACCGGCCCGATCAATTCGAGCGGCTCGGCCGGAGTGGCCACCGTGCTGCCGGTCGCCTCGTAGGTCACGACCGGAACGCCGAGCTCCGCGCGCCGTTCGGAAATCACCACCGTCGACCCACTCTGGTCGGCTGCGAGATACTTGGCATAGGCCCACCCGCTGACGCCGCCGACGTTGACGCGGCACCAGAGGCTGCCCTCGATGCAGCCTTCGAGCACCGCCGTGCTGCCACGACCCACGAGCCCGACGACCGGATATTGCGGACCAGGACCGGCGCGCACATTGAGATCGGTCACTGCCGTCGCGCTCATCGCTGCAGCGGCGGTCGAAACGCCTGCGGCGAGGATCAAACCCGCTGCCGCGACCGCTCTGAACAGGTGGGGGGAGAGGGTCTTCATTGTCTTGCTCCTCTTCTGTGATGCTGCCAAACGCACCGCGCGCCTCGGATGTTCCCCGCGTGACATCAGGAAATGTGAACATGAAACATATTGCTGTCGCCGAGCGTTGCTTGGTCCGACGGTGGAGTGCGGCGAATTGTCGATGTAGCCGAGATCGCCCTCAATCGCCGAGGAACTGGGCAAAGTCTCGACATTCTGCCCCTACAGCCGCCGTGCGTCTTATCAGGCGTAGTCCACCGGAGTCCGGAAATGCAGTATGAGACTGTCGACGAGGCCAAGCTCACCGCCCAGCGGCTGCGTCCGCTGGTCCTTGTTGTCGTGGCGGCGAAACTCGCCGTATCCGCCCTGTTGCTCACCACGGTGCAATTTCCAAAAGAAGTGAATACACCGGAAATCGTCGCGCTTCGCTGATTTGCGCTGTTTCCGCGCCCATATATCGCTATAGGTGGCGTGGCGGCGTCCACCCGCCTATCCGCGATCCAAAAACGAGGCACGGTCGGCATGTTACAGGCGGGCATCATCCCAGTTACGCATTTTCAGCAGAACTGCACGGTGCTGTTCGACAGCGCGACGAAGGAAGGCGTGATCGTCGATCCAGGCGGCGATGTCGACGTCATCCTGCAGACGATCCGCGAAAACGGCATCACGCTGAAGGCGATCTGGCTTACGCACGGCCATATCGATCATGCCGGCGGCGCCAAGGAACTGAAGGAGGCGCTGGGGCTCGAGATCATCGGTCCGCACAAGGACGATCGGCCGCTGCTCGAGCGGCTGGAGAGCCAGGCAGAACGCTTCGGCCTGGCGATGAAGGTGCAGAACGTCCTGCCGGACCGATGGCTGGAAGACGGAGACACGGTTTCCTTCGGCGATCACGTCTTCGAGGTGATGCACTGCCCTGGCCACGCGCCCGGCCACGTTGTCTTTTTCAACCGCGCGCAGAACTTCGCCCATGTCGGCGACGTGCTGTTTCACGGCTCGATTGGCCGCACTGACCTGCCGGGCGGCGACCATCAACAACTCCTCGATTCCATCCGCGACAAGATCCTGCCGCTGGGTGACGACGTCGGCTTCATCTGCGGCCACGGACCGGGCGGCCGGATCGGCGAGGAGCGCCGCACCAACCCGTATCTGCGCGGGCTCTGACGGGATTGGTGTTACGGACATGAAAAACCCCGCGCCTCGACCGAGGCGCGGGGCTTTTCATTGCTTATGACGTTGCGATCAGCCTGCCGTGCAGAAATGGCTGAGGCCATCATAGCCGACAAAGGTGCCGCTGTCCGGATCGAAGGAGCGGTAGCGCTGCGAGCAATAGCGGTACCAGGCCGGGGTCCAGGGCTCGAGGTCATAGCTATCAACCACGACCCGACGATAGACCGGGCGAGCCCGGTAGACCGGACGCGGCTCGTAATATTCGGGCTCCGGATCGATATAGGTCGGCTCGCTGTAGTAGCGCGGCGGCGAGGCGATCGCGCCGCCAATAAGCGCGCCGGTGACCAGGCCGACTGCCCCTGCTGCCCACGCATCATCGTGATCATGGTGCCCGCCTGCCTGCGCAACGCCGAAGGTGGGGAGAACCAGGGCGGCCGTGGCGATTGAGAGAACGGCTGCTTTGAGGAAATTGTTCATGGGCTTCAATCCTGTGCATGGAGGAGCCGGACTCAGTTCCGACTTTCATGATGAACAGACACTATATAGCCCAAACTGAACGGGGCCTGAACGAAAAAACCCGGCAAGATTGCCGGGTTCGAACGTATTTATCAGCAGAGAGCAGGCGTTAGCCGACGATCTGCAGGTTGACGGCCTTCGGGCCCTTGCCGCGGCGATCCGGCTCGGTATCGAAGGATACTTTCTGGTTTTCGGTCAGTCCGCTCAGGCCGGAGGCCTGCACGGCTGAAATATGTACGAAGATATCTGCGCCACCGTTTTCAGGCTTGATGAAGCCAAAACCCTTGTCGGTGTTGAAGAATTTTACAGTGCCAGTCTCGGCCATGCGTCAGGTCCTTTTCTCTCCACCCGGTCGAGGGGTGGCATTACAGTTTTGCCCAGAAGGGCGTGGGGCAGGCAGTTCTCGACAATTGAGGAAAGGGTCCTGTTATCGCGACTAACCTTGGGAAGGATTGCAAATAAGCCTCCCCCCGATTCGCCGCCCGGAGTGGGTTGCGTCTCCGGCTCGCATTTATTTCAAGATCTTCCCGCGTTCGCAAATTGCCCGAACACAGTAAGAGTGATCAGTTTATTTTGAATTGGCAAGCAAAACTTTTCCGACGAGGTATTGAGTCTTCTCATTGCTCAAAAACAGGTCAATGCGCGCCTTGGCGGAGGGTATTCCGGACGCGCTGCAAGCTGTTGAATCCACAGCTTTTTGGAGGGCTGCTTCAGCGCAGTGGATTTTTTGCGCCAAATTGTGTCGCTCTCGAGCATGCCTCTATGCTAGGCAGTTCCGGATCCGAGTCGCAACCCTCTGATAAGTCTCATCCTTCGCGGAAAGCCGAGTGGCGGTCAAACCGGTCCATGATCTTGCAGAAAAAATACAAAGAACATTGGCCGTCACTCGCCACCGCTGCTCCCTGATCCATTTTGGGGCAAAGTAGAGTGGCTGTGTACAGTAATAAGTAATATAGTAAGTCCAGCTTGGTCTCCGGTGTAGCTATTATTGTAGCCTCAAGCGGCGGCTTCTGCCGCCTGCCGGCGCCGCTTCGTAAGCTCCGGCACGAGTTCGACGACCAGCATCGCTACGAAGATGACGATGCAGCCTAGATACCCGATCGGGGTAATGACCTCGTCCAGCAGCAGCACGCCGAAGAGCGCAGCGAAGAGCGCCTCGCTCGACAGCAAGATTGCTGCCTGCGGTGCCGTCGTATAGCGCTGGCCGACGACCTGGCAGATGAAGGCGATGCCGCTAGAAAACACCCCCGCATAGAGGATCTGCGGCAGGACGGCCTCAACGATGTCGAGACTCAAGGGCTCGAAGACGACAGCGAGCAGGCTTCCCGAAACGGCGCAGACGGCAAATTGCGTCATCGACAGGAGCATCGGGCGCCCGGTGCCAGCGGCGAAGATGCCGATCAGCAGAACTTGAATCGCCCAGAAGAAGGCACAGACGATCGTCAGCAGATCTCCGCCGTTCAGGCCCGACAGGGTGCTGCCGCTTAAGAGGAAGATGCCGAAACTTGCCATCAGCGCGGCGGGCCAGATGATCCAGTGCGGTCGGCGACGCAGAAAGACGACCGTCAGGACAGGCACGAAGATGACGTAGAGTCCCGTCAGGAAGCCGGAATTGGTGACGGTGGTGGTGAGCAGCCCGAATTGTTGCGTCACCGCGCCGCCAAACAGCGCCAGTCCGATGAAGATGAAGTTGCGCATCGCCCCGCGCGGTAGCGGCGTCGCGGCCCGTCGACCTTCAATAAGCGCGAGTGGCAACGCTACCAGAGTGGCAATCGCGAAACGCAAGCCGATGAACGAGAGCGGACCGATCGCCTCCATCGCCGTCGACTGGGCTACGAATCCGGCCCCCCAGATCGCGCCGGATAACAGCAGAAACAGATTGGCCTGGATACGAGTCACGGAGGGCCCCCGGGGCGAGCGACTTGGAGGGAAAGCAATAAAAGCAGCTTCGCTCCTTGATTGCACCGCCGCTGTACCAGTTGCGTTTTTGTTGGGCAAGCCTATCCTCGCTGCCCGCAGCGAGGATAGGACGCGACGATGTCGATCGGATTGGAGTCGAAGGTGAACGTGGCGGGCTATTCGGGAACGCCGCTTGGGAAGAAGCTCGGCCTGTGCGACGGGCAGGTGGCGCTGCTTCTCGATGTGCCGGTCCATCTGCAGGAGATTGCAGTTTTTCCTGGATTTGCTCACCTCGCCACAGCGATCGAGGGGAAGGCATCGCGCCGGTTTGATTACGTTCATAGCTTCAATACGGAGAGGCCCAGGCTTGAGGCACAAGCGGCTGCTTTGGCCGACCAGTTGAAGCCCAATGGGATGCTTTGGATATCCTGGCCGAAACGCGCTTCCGGCGTCGCCACCACGCTCACCGAGGATGCCCTTCGGGATATCTTCCTGCCGCTCGATCTTGTCGACGTAAAGGTCTGTGCCGTGGACGCGATGTGGTCCGGGCTGAAATTCATGTTCCGAAAGGAAGTCAGGGCCTCGCTCTAAGGAGAGCCCTCATTGGGTCGGCGCCTTCGAGACCCTGAGAACGGCGCCATTCTGCTCGTCGGTCACCATGAGCAGTGCGCCGTCGGGCGCGACGATCACATCGCGGATCCGGCCGAACTCGCCGTCGAACAGCCGTTCCTCGGCGGTGATCGCCCCGGTGTCGTCGCGCTCCAGCCGCGCCAGCAACTGATATTTCAGCGCCGCGATCAGCAGGTTGCCGTTCCATTCGGGAAACATGTTTCCGCGATAGACCGCGAGCGCGCCGGGGGCGATCGAGGGATCCCAATAATAGAGAGGCTGCTCCATGCCCTCCTTGGCGGTACCTTCGCCGATCTCCGCGCCCGAATAGTCCTTTCCGTAAGTGATCACCGGCCAGCCATAGTTCTTGCCCGGCTGCGGGTTGTTAACTTCGTCGCCGCCGCGCGCCCCATGCTCGACGGTCAGGAGCTTGCCGTCGGCCGGGTCGAAAGCGATGCCCTGGGGGTTGCGGTGTCCCTTGGACCAGATCTCTGCTCGTCCCTCGGTGCCGCCGCTATAGGGGTTGGAAGCAGGGATGGAGCCATCGGCATTGATATGCAAGATGGCGCCGGCATGGTCGCGCGGGTCCTGGGCCCGCTCGCCATCGCCCCGGTCGCCGATGCCGAAGAAAAGACTGCCGTCGCGGTCGATGGCGATGCGCGAACCGAAATGCTGGCCAGCCCGCGTGAACCGGTTCATCCGGAAGACCTCCTTCACGTCCGTCAGCATCCGCTGGTCATCGGAGAGCGTCGCCCGCACGAGCACGGTGCCATAACCGCCGTCGCCACGGGCCGAGAGGGTGAGGTAAAGGGTGCGGTTCGTGGCGAATTGCGGGTCGAGCGCGACGTCGAGCAGGCCACCCTGGCCATATTCAGCGACGTCCGGAACACCTCTGATCGCAGGCGAGAGCTTGCCCTCACGGAGGATACGGAGGCGTCCTGGCCGCTCGGTCACGATCAGCGCGCCGCCGGGCATGACTTCGACCGCCCAGGGATATTGGAGCCCGCGCGCGAGTGTCTCGACGAGGACCGTCCCCGTCTGGGTCTGAAATTCCTGGGCCTGTTGTGCAGCGGCAGGGAGGGTGGCGGACAGGAACAAGGCAGCGGCCAGAGGCAGGACGGCCGGGACGAGCGTCACGCGGATCTCGCTCAACTTGGTTTCTGTCCAGCGCACGGGCCGCATTGCGATTCTACGCTCCTATGCTCGGCGGGCGGGCAAGTCTAACCAGACTTAGTGCAGTGATTCCCTACCAGGAAAGAAACTGGTGCCCAGCGGCCCTCCCTTCAAGTCAAATCGGATCAAAACGGCTTTATCGGGGTATGAGCGGCAGCGAGCGCTTCATTCAGCGTTTTGAGGAACGCGGCGTCAGACGTCCTGGATATTGGTCTTAACCAACTGCATTGCGTGCCGCGTACTCCACTGCGAAAAGCTCGGTCTTCGCCTTCATGTAGAATCCCTTGCCGATCAGCATCAGGCCGGCAAGGGCAATCATGGCGATGATCGCCACAATGATCGTCTCGGTAGCCGACAACCGGGCAAGGAAACCGGCGCGTTGCTCAGGGAGGTCGTCTCCGTTATCGGCCATGGCGTCTGCTTCTCGCCCTCTTAAACGCGGCGATCTGGTTTCGTCCGAGGAAAGTGGTGCCGGCCGTGAGCGCGGCGGCAAGCAGCGTTGCACCGGCGAAGTTCTGCCGGTCACTTTCCGTGCTCATTGGCGATTGATCAAGACCCGCCGGTGCCGTCGGAGCCGCCGACGCGGGGTCGGAAACGATTAGCATCGCAAGCTTCGCCTCGGCGCCAGCGGGTTGTTCCAGCTTGCCCTCGGCCGCCTGGGCCGTCGTCTCGACCAACAGGCCGAAGATCATCACCATGCAGACTGCGAGTGCCGCAAGCGCGAGATAAAGCCCCCAGCGCGCCTCGTTGCGGCCCGTTCGCGTCGAAGCGATTTCGTCATCGAGAAACATAGCACACCCCCACGATGCCAATGCATTTCGCATCAGGTGAGAAGACGCCTGGATATCGGCTCTTGAAGGACGGAATTGCGGCGCTCTGCGACAGTTATTGTGACGAAATAAGGGCGGCGTGAAAACGCGTGAAGATCGCTGGCTTTCTTAAGACAAAGAGTGTCAACGATGTTGCGGTTGCGAGTCTCTTCGCCTTGGGCTGCCGATCTCGGCGAGGCGAATTTCCCCCGGATGACGGCCGCGCGCGAACGGACAGGCGAGCCGCCTTCCATCGAGCCTCGTGATCGTATTGATGAAACTTTGTCATGGTGACGCATTTTGCGCGGCTTGGCCGCCGTTTTTCTGCGTCGAACGCTTGCAAGACCGGGCGTCTTTCGACATAGACCTAACCGCTATGGAGCCCGATCTTCCGTTCCGTAGCGCCTCACGCCCGTTTCGAAACGATCAGGACCTCACACCATGGCCTTCCTTGCCGATGCCCTTTCTCGTGTAAAGCCCTCCGCCACCATTGCCGTTTCGCAGAAAGCTCGCGAGTTGAAGGCGAAAGGCCGCGACGTCATCGGCCTCGGAGCAGGGGAGCCGGATTTCGACACGCCGGACAACATCAAGAAAGCGGCGATCGACGCGATCAATCGCGGCGAGACGAAGTACACGCCGGTTTCCGGCATTCCGGAACTGCGCGAGGAAATCGCGAAGAAGTTCAAGCGCGAGAACAATCTCGATTACACCGCCGCGCAGACGATCGTTGGCACCGGCGGAAAGCAGATTCTTTTCAACGCCTTCATGGCGACGCTCAACCCGGGGGATGAAGTCGTGATCCCGGCGCCCTACTGGGTCTCCTATCCGGAGATGGTGGCGCTGTGCGGCGGCACGCCGGTTTTCGTCTCAACCAAGCAGGAAAACAACTTCAAGCTCAAGGCCGAGGATCTCGGGAAGGCGATCACGCCGAAGACCAAGTGGTTCGTCTTCAATTCGCCTTCGAACCCGTCGGGCGCTGCCTATTCGCATGACGAACTCAAGGCGCTGACGGACGTGCTGATGAAGTATCCTCATGTCTGGGTACTGACGGACGACATGTACGAGCACCTCACCTATGGCGACTTCAAGTTTGCAACGCCGGTCGAGGTTGAGCCCGGCCTCTACGACCGCACGCTGACGATGAACGGCGTTTCCAAGGCCTATGCGATGACCGGCTGGCGCATCGGCTATGCCGCGGGACCGCTGCAGCTCATCAAGGCAATGGACATGATCCAGGGCCAACAGACCTCGGGCGCCACCTCGATCGCGCAATGGGCGGCCGTCGAGGCACTGAACGGTCCGCAGGATTTCATCTCGCGCAACAAAGAGATCTTCCAGGGCCGGCGCGATCTCGTGGTGTCGATGCTGAACCAGGCCAGGGGCATCTCCTGCCCGACGCCGGAGGGCGCCTTCTACGTCTATCCGTCCTGCGCCGGGCTGATCGGCAAGACCGCACCGTCGGGCAAGGTCATCGAGACCGACGAGGACTTCGTCTCCGAACTTCTCGAGGCGGAAGGCGTCGCGGTGGTGCATGGTTCGGCCTTCGGTCTTGGACCGAACTTCCGCATCTCCTATGCGACCTCTGAGGAACTCCTTGAGGAGGCTTGCCGCCGCATCCAGCGTTTCTGCGCCGCGTGCAAGTAAAGACGCGGACAAAGCGACACACATCTAGCTCGCCGTTCCCGGCGGGCTTTTTCGAACTCAGAAATCGATTCAACAACCGGCCAACCCGATTCAGGCGGCAGTCCTATCCCCTTGAAATCGGACTTATTCCCGCCTCCGGATCAGTTCGATCACTCCCGAGATGTCGTCGCCGCCATGGCCTTGGTCGGCCCGCATGGTGGCAAGCCCTCGCATGGCATCGATGAAGTCCGGCGCGACGTCCTGCTCGCGGCTTGCGCGGACTATATTTTCCAGGGCGATGGTCTGCATCGCCAGATTGGAGACGACATTGCGGTCGTGCAGACCGCTGTCGATCTTGCCGGCCAAGTCGGGGAGGGTGCCGCTCATCGCCTCGAGCCATGGCAGGAGAAGCGTTAGAAAATCGGTCATCCTGTCGCCGCTGCTCGCTACCAGTGCACCGGCATGCAGGAAGCCCGAGAAGAGACCGTACATGCCAGACAGAAGCGCGAGGTCATAGAGCGCTGCACGGCCCGGATCCTCGCCGAGATAGCGGCCCTCGGCGAGCGCCATCAGCGACGGCTTGTGCCGCTCGAAAAGAGCGGTCGAGCCGCTGTAAAGGATCAGTGCTCCGGCCTCGCCGATCATCGGTGGGATCGCCATGATGCCGCCGTCGAGATAGGCAGCACCCTTCGTCGCCGCCCAATCGGCCAGTTCCTGTGCATCGCGCGGTGTGCCATCGGTGAGATTGACGAGGTCGCAGCCAGCGAGTGCGCCCTGGGCCTCCTCCAGGATTGCCCTTGCGGCGACGTAATCGACGACGCAAAGAATCACGAGGTCGGCTTCGGCCATGGCGTCCGCCGGACTTGCCGCAACTCTCGCGCCGGCGGCTGCGAGCGGCTCGGCCCGCGCTGGCGTGCGGTTCCAGACCGTCACCGAATGGGCGTTTCGCATGAGGGTTGCGGCAAGCGCGGAGCCCATCGCACCGGTGCCGAGGATGGAAATTCTGCTCATGGATTTCTCCTTGACTGCGTCTCAGGCGGCGGAAAGTTTCTGGCCAAGGCCGCCATCGACGGCGAGCTTTGCCCCAGTGGTGAAGGTGGCCTCGAAGGCGAGGAACAGAACGGCGCGCGCCACTTCGTCGGCGGTGCCATTGCGCTTCATCGGCGTGACGGTGTCGCCGAGCGCCTTGAACTCGGCGCGCTCAGCGTCGCTGAGGCCCGCCGCACCCTTGGTCGGAGTGTCGACGAAGCCGGGACTGACCGTGTTGACGCGGATACCGCGCGGCAAGAGCTCGGCAGCGAGCACGGAAGCGAAAGAGACGAGTGCCGCCTTGGTGGCGCTGTAGACGCTCATGCCGGGGTAACCGCCCTCATCGGCAACCGATGACGTAAAGACGATCGAGCCCCCTTCGCGGATCAGCGGTGCCAGCCGCTGCACGGTAAAGAAGGCGCCCTTGGTGTTGACCGCAAACTGGCGGTCGTAGGATGCCTCGCTGACCTGATCGAAGGGCTCGAGTTCGGAGATGCCGGCATTGACGTGCAGAAGGTCGATGGCACCGAACCTCTGACCGGCGGCGGCGCCGAGAACCGCGATATCGCTGAGATTGGCGATATCCGAGCGCAGGGCGTGAACGCGCGGACCGAACTCGTCTCTGACTTTGGCAAGATTTTCCTCATTGTTTCCGGTCAAGAGCACGTCAGCGCCGCCATCGACGAGTCGCTTGACCGTCGCCAACCCCATGCCGTGAGTGCCGCCAATCACGATGGCCTTCCTGTGCTGATAGATCGTCATGATGTCTTCCTCTTGGTTCCGAATGAAGGATGAGGAAGAGATGTATTTGTGGACGGATATATGCTAGATGGCCACGCATGGACATATCGTCCACAAGCATAGACGATGGAATGGGCTTTTGGCGAACCTCAATGACTTCATGATCTTCGTCCATGTCGTCGATCACGAGGGCTTCGCGCCCACGGCGCGGGCGCTTAACGTGCCGAAGTCGACGCTCAGCAAACGGGTGGCGGAGCTTGAGAAGGATCTCGGCGTTCGCCTTATCAATCGCACGTCGCGCCGATTCGCGGTCACGGAAACGGGCGAGGACTTCTATCGCCATGCGGCAGCAATGCTGGTGGAGGCGGAAGCAGCAGAAAATGTCGTGAAGGGCAGGCTTGCGGAACCGAGCGGTGCCGTCAGGATTACTGCCTCAGTCCCGACGGCCCAGCTTTCGCTCGCTCCGCTGTTGCCTGAACTCGCGCTCGCCTATCCGAAGCTTCGCGTCATGCTGCACGCAACCGATCGCTTCGTCGATATCGTTCAGGAAGGGTTCGATCTGGCGGTGCGCGATCATTTCGCGCCTCTGCCGGACTCCGGTCTGGTGCAGCGCCGCGTTGGCTCGGAGGCGATCTGGTTCGTCGCCGCGCCCGCCTATCTTGCGGAGCGGGGCATGTCGGCGCATCCAGGTGATCTCGACAACCATGACGGTTTGCTGACGTCGCTCACCTCGGAAGGCTGGACGGCAACGGATGCGAGTGGGGCGCAAGCGCTCGCCCGGCCGCAAGCACGTTTCGTTGCGGATGAATCCCACGTGCTGCGCGAGGCGGCTCTTGCGGGACTTGGGATCACCGCCTTGCCGCACAAGCTCTGCACGGTCGAAATCGCCCGCGGCTCCCTCGTTCGCGTTCTGCCGGAGTGGACGGCGGGCCGTGTGACGACGACCATCCTGATGCCGCACCGGCGCGGGCAACTGCCCTCCGTCCGCGCCACCGTCGATTTCATCGCCGCGCGGCTCGGCGATCAATGAAGCAAAAAAAGGCCCGCACGAGGCGGGCCTTTATCGTGTCTTCGGCTCTCAGCGCTCGGCGAGTGCCGGTTCGCCCTTCTTCTCTCGGATGAGGTTCAGGAAGCGACGGAAGAGATAGTGGCTATCCTGCGGGCCGGGGGAAGCTTCCGGGTGATGCTGGACCGAGAAGACCGCCTTGCCGTTGACGCGCAGGCCGCAATTGGTGCCGTCGAAGAGCGAAATGTGAGTCTCTTCAACACCTTCCGGCAGCGACTTCGAATCGACCGCGAAGCCGTGGTTCATCGAGACGATCTCGACCTTGCCAGTCGTGTGGTCCTTGACCGGATGGTTGGCGCCGTGGTGGCCCTGATGCATCTTCTCGGTCTTTGCTCCGAGCGCCAGTGCCAGCATCTGGTGACCGAGGCAGATACCGAAGACCGGAATGTCGCTTTTCAGGAGGCTTTTGATCACCGGCACCGCGTATTCGCCGGTGGCGGCCGGGTCGCCCGGGCCGTTCGAAAGGAAGATGCCGTCCGGCTTGAGCGCCAGAACTTCTTCAGCGCTCGTCTCGGCCGGAACGACCGTGACCCGGCAATTGAGGCCGGCGAAGAGGCGCAGAATGTTGCGCTTGACGCCGTAATCGAGCGCCACGACGTGATAGGCGGCTTCGGTCTCTCCGAGTGTTGAGTAGCCTTCGTTCCACACCCAGGGCTTCTCATTCCAGCGATAGGACTGACCCGAGGTCGCGACCTTGGCAAGATCGAGTCCCTCGAGCCCGCTCCAGGCTTTCGCCTCTGCCTTCAGCGTCTCGATGTCGAAGACGCCGGCCGGATCATGGGCGATAACGGCGTTCGGCATGCCGTTCTCGCGGATCCAGGCTGTCAGCGCCCGCGTATCGATGCCGCAGAGTCCGATGACGCCGCGCGCCTTCAGCCAGACGTCAAGGTGCTTGGCGGCGCGATAGTTGGAAGGATCGGTGATGTCGGCCTTGAAGATGACCCCGACGGCGCCGTGGCGGGCGGCGGGGGTCAGATCCTCGATGTCCTCGTCATTGGCACCGATATTGCCGATGTGCGGGAAGGTGAAGGTAACGATCTGGCCGAGATAGGAGGGGTCCGTCAGGATTTCCTGATACCCCGTCAGCGCCGTGTTGAAGCAGACCTCGGCCTGGACCTTGCCGGTTGCGCCGATGCCCTTGCCTTCGATCACCGTGCCGTCGGCCAGAACGAGCAGGGCGGTGGGTTTCTGGATTGTCCATGCGGGTGTCGCGGTCATCGTTCCTATCCCGTTGCGGCGGAAGGCGCGGCTTGCAAGCCGGTCGGTTCAGCCCCATTTCAAATTGCATGCGGCATGGCGCGCGGAAGCCCCGCGAGAAAGAGGTTCATGCCGATGTTCGTGCAGGTGCCGGAAAATAGCCAAAGGCTTTAGTCGGGTCAACTGGCCGCCGTGAATTGTCCGGAAATAAAGATCCTTAAATTTCAACCGGTTGCGCATTAGGTTTGATTGTACCTGCCGCACTGGTTTAAGACGACGACAACAACGAGGCAATCGAACTGGTCCGGACGCAAGCTGCGGGGGTCCGGCCTCGGCACGGAGAAAGACATGCGCGAGCAATTCGCAAACGCCCTGAAGCAGGCGCTGAAAGCCAGGGATGCCCGGCGGACTTCGACCGTTCGGCTGATCCAGGCGGCCATCAAGGACCGCGACATAGCCAATCGCGGTCAGGGCAAGGATCCGGCCAGCGATGATGAAATCATGCAGATCCTCGCCAAGATGATCAAGCAACGCGAGGAATCGGCCCGCGTCTACGACCAAGGCGGCCGCCCGGAACTCGCCGAGCAGGAGCGGCAGGAAATCACCATCATCAACGAGTTCCTTCCCGAGCAGTTCTCCGAGGAGAAGGTGAGGGAGCTCTGCGTCGCGATCATCGCGGAAATCGGTGCTCAGGGGTTGCGCGATATGGGCAAGGTCATAAATGCGCTGAAGGAGCGCCATCCCGGCCAGATGGATTTCGCGAAGGCTTCCAGCATCCTCAAGGAACTGTTGAAGTAACCGCGCCCGCCCCCCTCGGTCATGGCGGGCAGCGTCGCCCCAGTTCCTGTCAGCGTCGCTTGGCAATTAGTCGTCTAATATCTCGAGCCGTCTCTGTGCCCTGTGAATAGCGGGAACCGCGGACCATGCTGCTTGTATGGGAGGCCGGCTAGGGGTATCGGCTTTCCATGCGCTTTTCACCGTCCTTCCTTGACGAGATTCGCGATCGCGTTCCGATTTCGGACGTGGTCGGCAAGCGCGTCACCTGGGACCGCCGCAAGACCAATGTCTCGCGCGGCGATTTTTGGGCTTGTTGCCCATTCCATGGCGAGAAGTCGCCGAGCTTCCATTGCGAGGACCGCAAGGGCCGCTATCATTGCTTCGGCTGTGGTGTTTCCGGCGATCATTTCCGCTTCCTGACCGATCTCGAAGGCTTGAGCTTTCCAGAGGCAGTGCAGCAGATCGCCGATATGGCCGGCGTCGCCATGCCGCAGCCCGATTTGCAGGCCGAGCGGCGGGAGAAGGAGCGAACGAGCCTCCTCGACGTCATGGAGCTGGCGACGCAGTTCTTTCAGGATCAGCTCCAGACCGCGATCGGGGCGAAGGCGCGCGCCTATCTGCGTGAGCGCGGACTGACCGGCCGCACGATCGAGACATTCCGACTGGGCTATGCGCCCGACAGCCGCAACGCATTGAAGGAGTTTCTCGCCGGCAAGGGCGTCGGCAAGGAGCAGATCGAGGCCTGCGGCCTTGTCGTCCATGGGCCGGACGTCCCGGTCTCCTACGACCGCTTTCGAGACCGGATCGTGTTTCCGATCCTTTCGGCGCGCGAGAAGGTGATCGCCTTTGGCGGACGGGCCATGTCGGCCGATGCGCCGGCCAAATATCTGAACTCCAACGAGACCGAACTCTTCCACAAGGGCAACGTGCTCTTCAATTTCGCGCGCGCCCGGCGCGCTTCGCAGGGCGCCGATGGAGCTGGCACGATCATTGCCGTCGAAGGCTATATGGACGTGATCGCGCTGCATCAGGCGGGTATCGAGAATGCCGTGGCACCGCTTGGCACGGCGCTCACCGAGAACCAGCTCGATCTCCTCTGGAAGATGACGCCCCAGCCGGTGCTCTGCTTCGACGGCGACGGCGCCGGCATCCGGGCGGCCAATCGCGCCGCCGACCTGGCGCTCCCGCATCTGAAACCCGGCCGTTCCGTCCGTTTCGCCATGCTGCCGGACGGCAAGGATCCGGACGACCTCGTCCGCCATGACGGACGCGAGCCGTTTGACAAGGTGCTTGCCAATGCCCGCTCGCTGGCCGACATGGTCTGGATGCGTGAGGTTCAGGGTGGCGAGTTCGATACGCCGGAAAAACGCGCCGAGCTCGAAGCGCGGTTGAGACAGGTGACCTCGGTCGTCGCTGACGAAAGCGTCCGCCGCCATTACGGCCAGGACATGCGCGATCGGTTGAACGCCTTTCTGCAGGGCAGTGCGCCGTTCCGCAATGAACGGCGGCCGTTCGAACGGGGTGGACGAGAGCGCGGCGGCCTGAGGGGTGCGGGCGGCCCTCGCAATGCGGCGGGGCCCACGACGATCTCCGACCGGCTGGCGCGCTCCTCGCTCGTCAGCGGTCAGCAAGCGGCGCCGTCGCTGCGCGAAAGCGTGCTTGCGCTGACGATCGTCAACCACCCGCAACTGCTTTTCGACGAATATGACGAGATCTCGACAATCGAGTTCGATCATCGGGATCTGCAGCGTTGCTGGGCGGCGGTTCTGAACGCGGCGGCGGCAAACGGCCCAAGGCTGACACGGGAAGGGCTCGTCGAGCAACTGGAGGCGGAGGGTTTCGGCGCCCTGATCGGCGCACTCGACCAGCAGATTCGCTATGCGCGGCTATGGACCGCGACGACGGCGGCTGCACCCGAGGATGCACGCGAGGGCTATCTGCAGGCGCTTGCACTGCACAAGCGCACCAAGGCGCTCAATTGGCAGCGCCGCGAGCTCGAAAGGGAACTCGCACATGCCACCGAAGAAAGCGATCTCGAGATCGTGCCGCAGCTGTTGCGCACGCTTCAGGAGGTTCAATTCGAAGTGACCCGGCTCGAGAACCAGGAAGCAATCATCGAAGGCTTTGGCGTGCTTTCCGGAAGGGTCAAGGGGCCGGCGGCACGATAGGGAGGTTTCGGGCGCACCCGACTTGCGCGATCTCCCCCCCAGCCGTTTGCATCTGACTCTCCCAAATCCCATACTGCCCGCCCGACGAAAGCGATTCCATGCCCGAAAGCCACGACACCACCGCGCGCCTGGTCGAAACGGCAGGCATTGGAAATCCTCTCGATGTCCTCAAGCGCGTCTATGGCTATTCCGCCTTCCGCGGTCAGCAGCACGCTGTCATCGAACACGTTGCGGCGGGCGGAGATGCGGTCGTGCTTTTCCCGACCGGGGCTGGCAAGTCGCTCTGCTTCCAGATCCCGGCGCTGTGTCGCAAAGGCGTCGGCATCGTTGTCTCGCCGCTGATCGCGCTGATGCGTGATCAGGTGGAGGCGCTGAAGCAGCTCGGCATTCGCGCCGCGGCGCTCAACTCGTCCCTGACCCGCGATGAGGCGATCGTCGTCCGCCGCGCGCTCTCGGCGGATGCCCTGGACCTGCTCTACGTCACGCCTGAGCGTGCGGTTACCGACGGGTTCGCCGAGATGATCGGCGACATGGACATCGCCCTCTTCGCTATCGACGAGGCGCATTGCGTTTCCCAATGGGGGCACGATTTTCGCCCTGAGTATCGCGGCCTCGATTGCCTTGCGTCGCGCTTTCCTGGCGTGCCGCGCGTTGCGTTGACCGCCACCGCCGACCCGCACACGCGCGACGATATCATCGAGCGGCTGGCGCTGCAGGGCGCGCGGGTGTTCACTTCTAGCTTCGACCGGCCGAACATCGCTTACGAGATCGTTGAACGTGATCAGCCGCGCCAGCAGCTCTTGCGTTTCCTGTCGCGCTTCAAGGACTCGAGCGGCATCGTTTATTGCCTGTCGCGCGCCAAGGTCGAGGACACGGCCGAATGGCTAAACGGACAGGGCATCCGCGCGCTTCCCTATCATGCCGGAATGGATCGAGCTTTGCGCGATGCGCATCAGGATGCCTTCCTGAAGGAGGAAAATCTCTGCCTCGTCGCGACCGTTGCCTTTGGCATGGGGATCGACAAGCCGGACGTGCGCTATGTCGCCCATCTCGACCTGCCGGGCTCGGTCGAGGCCTATTACCAGGAGACGGGAAGGGCGGGGCGTGACGGACTGCCGTCGGAAGTCTGGATGGCCTATGGCATGGCCGATGTCATCCAGCGCCGGCGCATGATCGACGAGGGCGGCGCGCCCGAAGATGTCAAGCGCATCGAACGGTCAAAGCTCAACGCCTTGCTTGCGATCTGCGAGACGGTAGGTTGCCGACGCCAGGCGATCCTTGCGCATTTCGGTGAGACGCATCCCGGCCGGTGCAGCCACTGCGACACCTGCCTGAAGCCGGTCGAAACCTGGGACGGCACGGAAGCGGCGATCAAGGCACTCGCCGCCGTCTACCGGACCGGCGAGCGTTTCGGCACCGGCCACGTCATCGATGTGCTGATGGGAACCGTCAACGACAAGACCGAGCGCTTCGGCCATGTCGATATGCCGGTCTTCGGTGCCGGAAAGGACCTGCCGGCGCGAACCTGGCAATCGGTTTTCCGGCAATTGCTGGCCGCGGGACTGATCACGGTGGATCACGCCGCCTTTGGTGCCCTGAAGCTCGAGTCTGAGGCACGTGCCGTCTTCAAGCGCGAGCGGCAGGTGCTCTTCCGCAAGGATCGGCCCAGTTCCGGCAAGGCGCGCGGCCAGAAGTCGGCAGCCCGCGAGCGTTCGGATCTGGCTGGCTCCGATCTCGAACTTTTCGAATTTTTGCGCGCCGAGCGGTTTTCGATCGCGAAGGAATTGAACGTCCCGCCCTATGTCGTCTTCCCGGACACCACCTTGATCGCGCTCGCCAAACAGCGCCCGCGCGATTTCAACGATCTCCTCGACGTACCCGGTATCGGCGAAAGCAAGCGCGAGCGCTACGGCGAGGCTTTTCTGGCGGTGATCGATGCGTTCGAGGATGGCGGCTGACCGAAGAACGCCGGGGGGCATTCGCGCGCAGACGCGCGAGAATCCAGCAGCGCCGCGTCGGCGGCGCGGAAGGTGCTTGAATCCGGCGTGCTTCCCCTCAACAATGCGGCGAGAATGTGCTGCACGTCGAAAGTCGTCATGCTATTTGTCTAGACGTGAAATCAGTTTCCTCGATTGAAAGCGACCAGCCATGACCTCTGCTTTCCTTTCCCACCTCCGTTCGGAACTCGAGGGCCTGAAGACGGCCGGGCTCTACAAGTCCGAGCGTGTCATCACCTCGAAGCAGTCGGGCGAGATCGAAGTCGCTTCCGGCGAAAGGGTGTTGAACTTCTGCGCCAACAACTATCTCGGCCTCGCAGACAATGGGGAGCTTGCGGAGGCTGCGAAGAAGGCGCTCGACCGCTACGGCTACGGCATGGCCTCGGTGCGCTTCATCTGCGGTACGCAGGAGGAGCACAAGCAGCTCGAGGCGCGCATCTCCTCCTTTCTCGGCATGGAGGACACGATCCTCTATTCCTCCTGCTTCGATGCCAATGGCGGGCTGTTCGAGACGCTGCTCGGCGAGGAAGACGCAATCGTCTCGGATGCGCTGAACCACGCCTCGATCATCGACGGCGTGCGGCTCTCCAAGGCGAAGCGGTTCCGCTACGCCAATAACGACATGGCGGCGCTGGAAGAGGAGTTGAACAAGGCTGAGGGCAGCCGCTTCAAGCTGATCGCCACCGACGGCGTCTTCTCCATGGACGGCATTATCGCCAACCTCAAGGGCGTCTGCGATCTGGCGGAGAAATACGGCGCAATGGTCATGGTCGACGACAGCCATGCGGTCGGTTTCGTCGGCAAGCATGGCCGCGGCTCAGCCGAACATTGCGGCGTTGAGGGCAGGGTCGACATTATCACCGGCACGCTCGGCAAGGCGCTTGGCGGTGCCTCGGGCGGCTACACCTCGGCCAAGGCCGAGGTCGTCGACTGGTTGCGCCAGCGCTCGCGGCCCTATCTCTTCTCCAATACCTTGGCTCCCGTGATCGCCGCGGCCTCGCTCAAGGTCTTCGAGCTGATCGAGAACGGCGATCACCTGCGCGAACGGCTCTATGCAAATGCGGCGCTCTTCCGGGCCGAGATGTCGAAGCTCGGTTTCACGCTTGCCGGCGAGGGGCACCCGATCATTCCCGTGATGCTTGGCGATGCGGCGTTGGCGCAGGAGATGGCGGCGCGCATGCTGGCAAAGGGCGTCTACGTCATCGGCTTTTCGTTCCCTGTCGTACCGAGAGGACAGGCGCGCATCCGCACCCAGATGTCGGCGGCGCACAGCGAGGGGGACGTCCGCCGCGCGATCGCTGTTTTTGAAGAGGTCGGCCGCGAACTGGCGGTAATCTAACGGGGAATGCTGGGGCGGCCCGCGAGGGGGTAGGAGGAGTGAGCTTGCAATGACCAATATGATGAAGGCACTGGTCAAGACGAGGCCGGAAGTCGGGCTGTGGATGGAACGCGTGCCGGTGCCGGAGGTCGGGCCGAACGATGTTCTGATCCGCGTCAAGAAATCGGCGATCTGCGGCACCGATGTCCATATCTGGAACTGGGACCAGTGGGCGCAGAAGACCATTCCCGTGCCGATGGTGGTCGGCCACGAGTTTATGGGCGAAATCGCGCAGGTCGGCTCGGCGGTCACCAAGCATCATGTCGGTGAACGGGTTTCCGGCGAAGGCCATATAGTCTGCGGCAAGTGCCGCAACTGCCGGGCGGGCAGGGGGCACCTCTGCCGCAATACGCTCGGCGTCGGCGTCAACCGACCGGGCTCGTTCGCCGAGTTCGTCTGCCTGCCGGAATATAATGTCGTGTCGATCCCCGACGACGTGCCGGACGAGATCGCCGCCATCTTCGATCCCTTCGGCAATGCCGTGCACACGGCGCTTTCCTTCGATCTCGTCGGCGAGGATGTTCTCGTCACCGGCGCCGGACCGATCGGCATCATGGGTGCGCTGGTTGCCAAGCGCTCGGGCGCTCGCAAGGTGGTGATCACCGACATCAATCCGGTGCGCCTCGACCTCGCCCGCAAGGTCGGGATCGACTATGTCGTCGATGCCTCGAAAGAGAACCTCGCCGATGTGATGCGGTCGATCGGCATGACCGAAGGGTTCGATGTCGGGCTCGAAATGTCGGGCGCGGCACCCGCCTTCCGCGACATGATCGACAAGATGAACAATGGTGGCAAGATCGCTATTCTCGGCATTGCGCCGGCCGGCTTCGAGATCGACTGGAACAAGGTGATCTTCAAGATGCTCAACCTGAAGGGCATCTATGGCCGCGAAATGTTCGAGACCTGGTACAAGATGATCGCCTTCGTCCAGGGCGGGCTCGACCTCTCACCGATCATCACCCACCGCATCGGCATCGATGAGTTCCGCGACGGTTTCGAGGCGATGCGCTCCGGCAATTCCGGCAAGGTGGTAATGGATTGGGTGTGATGTGACTGCGGGTTGCATCCCGAAAGGGACAACGCGGCGATCCCGGAAAAAGCCTGCGCCCCTTGTCTTTTGAGAGGGCGCTCCTACATGTTGAGCCAACCCTGGTGAACGGCGCGAAAATCCCGTCAACAAGCGTTTTTTGCCGATTTCCGCGGTTTTTCACCGGAAATGCTTGACGGGATCAAAAATTCTGGGAATCACCATTTCAAGCAGAAATGGCGACATGGTACGGCGGATAGGGAATCATGCCAGAGACGATTCAGTGGCAGGACTGTCGAAGCTTGCCGCTCAACCGCGATCGCTGTCGTGGTTAATCAGGAATTAAACATCATCCCGTTACGTCAGGGGAAATGAGTCGGTGGCGGGTGCGCGGCGCGCCCGAACCCCCGAGCGGCATTGGGCACCGGGAGCACGCCGGTTGCGACAAGGAAAGCGACGAATAAATGGCAACAAAAGTCAAAGAAAACGAAGAAGCAGACGTTGAACGCGAAGGCACTCCGGACGGTCCGCTTCTCGATCTTTCCGACGACGCTGTCAAGAAGATGATCAAGGCCGCCAAGAAGCGCGGCTATGTGACGATGGACGAACTCAATTCCGTCCTGCCTTCCGAGGAAGTCACCTCCGAGCAGATCGAAGACACGATGGCCATGCTCTCCGACATGGGCATCAACGTCATCGAGGACGAGGATGCCGAGGAGGCCGCCGGCGGCGATGACGAGGATAGCGACGACGGCGACACCGAAGGCGGTGAACTCGCGACGGTCAGCGGGACCGCGCTGGCGACCGGCAAGAAGAAGGAACCGACCGACCGGACCGACGACCCGGTGCGCATGTATCTGCGCGAGATGGGCTCGGTGGAGCTTCTCTCCCGCGAAGGCGAAATCGCCATCGCCAAGCGTATCGAGGCCGGCCGCGAAACGATGATCGCGGGTCTTTGCGAAAGCCCGCTCACCTTCCAGGCGTTGATCATCTGGCGCGACGAGCTCAACGAGGGTCAGACGCTTCTGCGCGAGATCATCGATCTCGAGACCACCTATTCCGGCCCGGAGGCCAAGGCAGCCCCGCAATTCCAGAGCCCGGAAAAGATCGAGGCCGACCGCAAGGCGGCCGAAGAGAAGGAAAAGGTTCGCAAGTCGCGGGTTGCGGCCAATGACGACGACATCACCAATGTCGGCGGCGAGGGCCAGCCGGTCGAGGAAGAGGAAGAGGACGACGACGAGTCGAACCTCTCGCTCGCCGCGATGGAAGCGGAACTGCGCCCGCAGGTGATGGAAACGCTCGACATCATCGCCGAGACGTACAAGAAGCTCCGCAAGCTACAGGATCAGCAGGTGGAAGCGCGCCTTGCCGCGACCGGCACGCTCTCGCCGGCTCAGGAGCGCCGCTACAAGGAGCTGAAGGACGAGCTGATCAAGGCCGTGAAGTCACTGTCGCTCAACCAGAACCGCATCGACGCGCTGGTCGAACAGCTTTACGACATTTCCAAGCGGCTCATGCAGAACGAGGGGCGGCTGCTGCGTCTTGCCGAATCCTACGGCGTCAAGCGCGACTCCTTCCTCGAACAGTATTCCGGCGCCGAACTCGACCCGAACTGGATGAAGTCGATCAGCAATCTCGCCGGCAAGGGCTGGAAGGAATTTGCCAAGGCCGAGAACCAGACGATTCGCGACATCCGCCAGGAGATTCAGAATCTGGCGACCGAGACCGGCATCTCCATCGCCGAGTTCCGCCGTATCGTCTCGATGGTGCAGAAGGGCGAGCGCGAGGCGCGCATTGCCAAGAAGGAGATGGTCGAGGCGAACCTGCGTCTCGTGATCTCCATCGCCAAGAAGTACACGAACCGCGGCCTGCAGTTCCTGGATCTCATCCAGGAAGGCAATATCGGTCTCATGAAGGCGGTCGATAAGTTCGAGTACCGCCGCGGCTACAAGTTCTCGACCTATGCGACCTGGTGGATCCGGCAGGCGATCACCCGTTCGATCGCCGACCAGGCCCGCACGATCCGTATTCCGGTGCACATGATCGAGACGATCAACAAGATCGTCCGTACCTCGCGCCAGATGCTGCACGAGATCGGCCGCGAGCCGACGCCGGAAGAACTGGCCGAAAAGCTCGCAATGCCGCTCGAGAAGGTTCGCAAGGTCCTGAAGATCGCCAAGGAACCGATCTCGCTCGAGACGCCGGTGGGTGACGAAGAGGATTCGCATCTCGGCGATTTCATCGAGGACAAGAACGCGTTGCTGCCGATCGACGCTGCCATTCAGGCGAACCTCCGGGAGACGACGACGCGCGTCCTCGCCTCGCTGACGCCGCGCGAAGAGCGCGTGCTGCGCATGCGCTTCGGTATCGGCATGAACACCGACCACACGCTCGAGGAAGTCGGCCAGCAATTCTCGGTGACCCGCGAACGTATCCGCCAGATCGAAGCGAAGGCGCTCAGGAAGCTCAAGCATCCCAGCCGTTCGCGCAAGCTGCGCTCGTTCCTGGACAGCTGATCAAAGCTTAAAGCTGGTTCCAATTGAAAGTCGTCGAAGCCGGGCTCGCAGCCCGGCTTTTCCATGTCTGCTCCGCCATCGGTCGAACTTGTTCGGTTCAGGCCGCGGGATTATACTTTGCAGCTTGCAGCGAAAGGGGGCACTGGTTGCAGTGCGAGAGAAGTAGTTGCACCGCAGGCGTCCACCGTGCCTTAGAGCGCCGGACCTCGAACGCGTGAGAAGCGCTCTAGCCTTTTCTTGAATCGGAGCATCTTGGACGCTCTCCTTCGAGGGCGGGATGTTCTGCGGGAGGTGTGAGATGACCACTTACGTCGTGCTCCTCAATTGGACCGATCAGGGTATCAAGACCGTGCGCGAGTCTCCGAAACGGCTGGATGCGGCCAGAAAGGTGCTTGAGGAAATGGGTGGTTCCTTCAAGGACTTCTATCTCACCATGGGCGAATATGACATGGTCGCAATCTGCGAGGCGCCGGACGATGCGGTGGCCGCTCGGTTCGCGCTGACCCTGGGCACGTACGGCAATGTGCGCACCCGCACGTTGAAGGCCTTCCCCGAGGCTGCCTATCGCGAACTGATCGGCACGCTCGGCTAGAGCGTTTCATTGCTTGACTGAATCTGATGGGATTCCCGGCAGGTCGGTTTTGTGATTCAAGATGCTGGCTGGGCGG
>MBFK01000104.1 GCA_001704765.1 Sinorhizobium shofinae | reverse complement strand
TGAAACCGCCGGGCTTTGCCCGTGCAAACTACGATTCAGCCAACAAAATCAACACTTTGTCGTTTATGGACGGAAACTAGCCTAGAAATGTGCCATCGCCCGAAAAACGCGGCTGGCCGACATCGAGGACCCACGCCCAACTGCCGTCGGCGCGTCGCAGGCGGTACTCGGCGCGCACCGGCTTCCTCGACGTGTTCGCGCTGAAAAAAGCGTCCTGTACCGCGTCCCTGTCATCAGGGTGAACAACCTCTATCCAGCCGAAGCCGAGCGCCTCCTCCTCCGTCTGTCCCGTCGTCTGGAGCCAGGCTCGGCTGAAAAAGCTCGTGTTGCCGGTCTCGTCGGCGGCCCAGATCATCACCGGTGCATCATCCGCTAGCGCCCGGAACCGCGCTTCGCTTTCGCGCAGCGCGTCTATGGCCCGGCGGCGGTCATCGACATCCTCGAGAATTCCATACCAGCGCACGATCTTGCCGGCACGGTCACGGCGGGCGGCGGCCCGGGCGCGGAACCAGCGGCAGTAGCCGGTTGTCATCCTTACGCGATACTCGATATCGAGGGGCTCGCCCGTGCAAAGGGCATGCTGCCATCCTTCCCGAACCGTAGGCAGATCGTCCGGATGAAGCGCCTTCAGCCACCCGGCTCCAAGGGCATCTTCCTCGGGCATGCCTGTAAGTTCGGCCCAACGGGGGCCAGCCTCCAAGATGTTGCCGTTGGGGTCGGCCGTCCACGGGATCTGCGGATGAAGGTCGATGACGGCGCGGTAGTGTTCCTCGTTCGCCTGCAATACCTGTTGCGTCCTGCGCAACTCACTGACATCAGCAAGGGAGGCAATCACAAACTTCTCTTGCGATCCACGGGCGCCTTCAAGGACGACTCGGCGCTCGGTGACGCGTAGCGTATGGCGTTTCCCTCCTGCCGCTACGAGTTGCGCTTCCCATTCGCGTTCCTTGCCGGTGGAGAGGACGGCCTCGTCCATCGCGCGTATGCGCTCGGCCTCTTCCTTCGGCCAAATGTCCCGATCCGTGCGGCTCCTCAGTTCGTCTTGCGATCGACCGATCAATGCGCAGGCCGCGTCATTGACAAATGCGTAGCGCGAGGCGTGGTCCTTGACGATCAGCGGCGCCGCGGCACCGTCGAGAATCTGCGCGAAGGCAGTAGCGGAATCCCCCTGCGAACGGTCGGCGATACGAACATTCATTGTCCTGCCCTCAGACCAATGTGACTGTGCCGAGCCTGAGCCTCGAAAAGCCCCCCGGGGCACCTCTCCGAGTCCAGATGTTCTAAAAGTAGAAATCCCTCGTTCGAAGACAACGAGTGGCGGTGACATTAGTTCCACCAAAGGGCGAGTTTTGGCGGAATCGGCAGTTGTGGCGCGGCAGGCACCGCCGTCCAGATCGTCCCAAGGACGTTCCCCGCTGTGGTTCTCATCCGCCGCTCTTCAAAGGCCTACTCCCACGCCTAAGCAACGGGAACTGCAACTTCCTGGCGGTTGACATTTTTTGCAAGACGTGAAATTTCTTTCAATAAGAGATAAAAATATCATGCAATGCAAAAAATATCACGCGGCGCAGCATTCGGGTGGAGGCAATGGCAATCATCGGGGGAACGGCAGTTCGGGATGATGAGGCAAGCATGGCGACGCGTGCGGCTTGGCTGCATTACGCCGGCGGGTTGACACAGGCGGAGGTCGCCAAGCGCCTGGGCCTCACCTCGTTGAAAGCGCACCGGTTGATCATGAAGGCCAACCAGGAAGGTCTGGTAAAGGTTTATATCGACGGCGATGTCTCCGAATGCGTCGAGCTCGAGCAGAAGCTTTCCGGACGCTACGGTCTCGACTATTGCGAGGTGGTTCCGGATTTCGACAGCGACGACCTGCCGTTGAAGGCGCTCGGCATAGCTGGTGCGCAGTTTCTGAGGCGGGAGATCGAGCGCGGCGAGACAGCGCTGATCGGCGTCGGGCACGGACGAACGCTTGCCGCTTGTGTCGAATACCTGCCGCGCACCGCCAGCAACAACACGCGCTTCGTCTCCCTGCTCGGCGGCCTGACGCGCAAGTTTTCAGCCAATCCGCACGACGTGATCCATCGCCTGGCCGAACGCACCGGTGCCGAAGCCTATGTGATGCCGGTGCCGTTCTTCGCCAACACGGTGGAGGACCGTGACGTGCTCTTCAGCCAGCGCGGCGTTCGCGAGGTCTTCGAACTCGCGAAATCGGCCGATCTCCTGATGGTCGGCATCGGCACGGCCGAGCGCGAGGCATCGCTGGTTGCGACCGGCATGATCGAGATGAGCGAAATCGAGGACATCCAGCGAAGCGGCGCCATGGGCGAACTGCTCGGCCACTTCTTCGACGAGAAGGGCCGGCCGATCGAGACGGCGCTTTCCAACCGCACCTTTACGCTCGGCCGGGAGGACTTGAGGAACCGCCGCACCGTGGCGGTCGCCGGCGGCAGGATCAAGACCCGTGCGATCCGCGCGGTGCTGGAAAGCGGGCTGCTGAACGGGCTCATCACGGACGAGCGTACGGCACAGGCGCTTGCCGCCTAGCGGGAAACATTTGAGGGCCGCGGTAGGGAGAGACGAGACCGCGGTTCGGGGAGGCAATACCGGTCGGGTAGCCGGTCAGCTCAGTGGAGCATTCTTACCCGCAACGGAGGAGAGAACCAGATGTATGAAAAGGAGAAAGACCTCATTGGCGCATTCCTGCGCGGGGAGGTGGACCGCCGCGGCCTGCTGAAGGGACTGGGTACGGCAGGTCTGACGGTCGGCAGCGCCGGCACGCTGTTCAACATGATGTCGACTGAGGCGCTCGCCGCCGACTTCGACTGGAAGGCGCATTCCGGCAAGTCGGTAAAGCTGCTCTTGAACAAGCATCCCTATGCCGACGCGATGATCGCCAACCTGCAGACCTTCAAGGACCTGACAGGCATGGAGGTCACCTACGACGTCTTCCCGGAGGACGTCTATTTCGACAAGGTGACGGCGGCGCTCTCATCGAGCTCGTCGGAATACGACGCCTTCATGACCGGCGCCTACATGACCTGGACCTACGGTCCGGCCGGCTGGATCACCGACCTCAATGAATGGATCAAGGATCCGTCGAAGACCAACCCCCAATATGGCTGGGACGATTTCCTGCCGGGCGTCAAGGCATCGTGCGCCTGGAACGGCCAGCCGGGCGGGGCACTCGGTTCGCAAGACGCCAAGCAATGGTGCATTCCATGGGGCTACGAGCAGAACAACCTCTCCTACAACAAGGAGATGTTCGACAAGGTCGGGGTCGGTGTTCCGAAAAACCTCGATGAACTGCTGACGACTGCCGCAAAGCTCACCAAGGACGTCGGTGGCGGGGTTTACGGCATCGGCGTGCGCGGCTCGCGCTCCTGGGCCACCATCCATCCGGGCTTCCTCTCCGGCTATGCGAACTTCGGCCAGAAGGACCTGAACGTCTCGGCCGACGGCAAGCTTTCGGCCGCGATGAACACGCCGGAATCGAAGGCCTTCCACGCCAAGTGGGTACAGATGATCCAGGAAAGCGGCCCGAAGGACTGGTCGACCTATACCTGGTATCAGGTCGGCACCGACCTCGGGGCCGGCGCCTCCGCCATGATCTACGACGCCGACATCCTCGGCTATTTCATGAACGGCGGCGACAACAA
This sequence comes from Sinorhizobium shofinae, assembly GCA_001704765.1. Lineage (GTDB taxonomy): Bacteria > Pseudomonadota > Alphaproteobacteria > Rhizobiales > Rhizobiaceae > Sinorhizobium > Sinorhizobium shofinae. The sequence goes on along the minus strand of MBFK01000104.1, from coordinate 106,171 downwards.
GATGGCCGGCAAGCTCGCCTATGCGCCTTTCGCCGCCAATCCGGCCGCGTCCGCACCGACGCCGAACATCTGGATCTGGTCGCTCTCCATGTCCAACTTTTCCAAGGACAAGGATGCGACCTGGTACTTCCTGCAATGGGCGACGGGTCTAGAGCACGCGATCTTCGGCGCGACGAAGATGGATTTCGTCAATCCGGTCCGGGCTTCCGTCTGGAAGGATGAAATCTTCCGCGAGCGGCTGAAGAAGAGCTATCCGGGCTATGTGGAAATGCACGACGTTTCTGCGCCGGGTGCGAAGATCCACTTCACCGCCCAGCCTCTGTTCTTCGACCTCACCACCGAATGGGCGGCGACGCTCCAGAAGATGGTGGCGAAGGAAGTGCCGGTCGACGAGGGGCTCGACAAGCTCGCCGAGAGCATCAACCGCCAGCTCGAGGAAGCCGGTCTCGGCTGATTGCGGGTGACGCCGGCCCGTCCATGGCGGGCCGGCCATCACCGACACGGACACGCATTCGAGGAGGGGGTCTGGCTGCGCCGGCCGCGGCCAGCCCCTTCATCGCCATCGACAAGGCATTTGAACGGAGCTGGCTATGGCTTCAGTGACGCAACCCGGGACAGGGACCCGCGGTTTCAGGATCAGCAAGAGGGTTCTGCCCTATGTGCTTTCCCTGCCGGCGCTTCTCGTCTGCATCGGCATCCTGATCCCGTTTTTCTCGGCGGTGATCTATTCCTTCCAACGCTACCGGCTGAGCCAGCCCTGGGCACGCCAGTTCAACTGGGGTGAGAACTACCTGAATTTCTTCACCGATCCAGGCTTCTGGAACACGCTCAGGGTTTCGCTGCTCTATGCCGGCACCACAGTGATCCTGGAACTGCTGCTTGGCCTCGGCATCGCGCTGCTCCTGCAGCGGCGCTCTACCGTCAACAACTTCATCTCGATCATGCTGCTCCTGCCGCTGATGACGGCACCGGCGCTCGCGGCGCTGATGTGGAAGCTGATGACCAATCCCGGCTTCGGGATCCTGAGTTATTTCGCAAGCCTGATCGGACTTGAGAATTTCCGCTGGGCGTCCTCGCCAGATACGGCGCTCTTGACAGTCGTGCTCGTCGACATCTGGGTCTACACGCCCTTCATCATGATCCTTTTGCTTGCCGGCCTGCGCTCCCTGCCGACCCAGCCTTTCGAGGCGGCGGCGCTCGACGGTGTTCCGCGCACCTTCGTCTTCTTCCGCATCACCCTGCCGATGCTGACGCCCTATATCCTGACGGCGACGCTCTTCCGGCTGCTCGACTCGATTCAGCAATTCGACATCATCTATGCGATGACGCAGGGTGGTCCGGGCGATACGCTGACCGTCTTCCAGGTAGAGGCCTATCTGAACTTCTTCCAGTCGACCAATGTGGGCCGCTCCGCAGCGCTGCTGATCATCCTGTGGGCGATCACCTACACGCTGTCGAACGTCTTCATCAAGAACTGGCTGCGGCTGCGCGAGCGCGCCCGCGGCGAGGCGTAAGGAGGTCGAAATGGAAGCCATGTCTCCGCTCGAAAGAGTCCTGCGCGGCATCGCCCTGACGCTGGTCGTCGTCTTCTTCATGTTCCCGATCGTCTGGATTCTGCTGATGTCCTTCCAGACGAATGAGACGATCCTCAGGATACCGCCATCGGTGGTCTTCACGCCGACGCTCGATAACTATGCGGCACTGATCACCGGAAAGCTGCAGACCGCCGCCGGAACGCTCGACATCGCCTTCATGCGCAACCTTGGGAATTCGGTGTTCCTCTCCGTCGTCTCCGTCGCCGTGGCGTTGCTTCTTGGCGTCCCCGCCGCCTACGCTTTCGCGCGGCACAAGTTCAAGGGTTCGGAGGACATCGCATTCACGCTGCTCTCCTTCCGCTTCGCGCCGCCCTTACTCGTGCTTCTGCCGCTTACGCAATATTTCCAGTGGCTCGGTCTTTCGAACACCTATTTCGGCCTCATCTGGGTCTATCAGCTGATCTGCCTGCCTCTCATCCTCTGGATCGTGCGCGGCTATTTCGAGGACATCTCGGCCGATGTCGAATATGCCTATCGCATCGCCGGCCATTCCTGGTTCGCGACCTTCCGCAAGATCGCCCTGCCCCTGGCAGGGCCCGGAATTGCAGCGGCCGGCCTGCTTGCCTTCATCTTCGCCTGGAACAACTTCGTCTTCGCGCTGGTGCTGGCATCGGCCGACAAGCAGCCGGTGACGGTCGGCGCGCTCGCCTTCGTCACGGCCTCGGGCATCCAATACGGCCAGATCGCCGCGGCCATCGTGCTGTCGATCACGCCGACGCTCGCTCTCGCACTCTACGCCCAGCGCTACCTCGTCGAAGGCCTGTCGCTCGGTGCGGTGAAGGGATAATCGCAAATGACCACCCTGCAACTGAAGAACATCGTCAAGCGCTACAAAAGCCAGACGGTCCTCGACGACCTCTCGCTCGACGTTGCCGACGGCGAGAGGCTGGTGCTCTTCGGCCCGTCCGGTGCCGGCAAGACCGTGCTTCTGAGGCTCGTTGCAGGCGTCATCGATCCGGACGAAGGCCGGGTGTTGATTGGCGGCGAGGACATGACGGAAGTCGATGCAGAGCATCGCGGCGTCGGCATGGCCTTTCAGAACTTCGCCCTCTTCCCGCACATGAACGCCTTCGACAATATCGCCAGCGCACTGACGGCCCGCAGGTCGTCGAAGGAGGCGATCGCTGCCGGGGTCGGGAAGGTGGCGAAGTTGCTCAAGATCGACCACGTGCTCTCCCACCATCCGAAGGCGCTTTCCAACGGGCAGAAGCAGCGCACCGCGCTTGCCCGCGCGTTGGTTGGCTCGCCGCCACTGCTCCTGCTCGACGATCCGCTGAGGAATGTCGATGCCAAGCTGCGTTTCGAGATGCGCCTGGAGCTGCCGCGCCTTCTCGCTGCGCAGGGCGCGACCGTCATTTACGTCACCCAGGACTACAAGGAAGCCATGGCGCTCGGCGACCGCATCGCCGTGATGTTCGAGGGACGCCTCCGCCAGATCGGCACGCCGGCGGATATCTACAACACGCCGGCGGAGATCGAGATCGCCCGGCTCTTCGGCGACCCGACCATCAATCTGCTCGACGTCGTGCCGCAGCGGGGTCCGGATGGCGTCTTTGTGGAGGTCTCCGGCGTCCGCCTCCGCCTGCCGGGCTTCGGGGCGGAAATCGTCGGAAAATCGTGTGTCCTCGGCATCCGGCCGGAAAGCATCGCCTTCACCGAGGCGTCGACGCCGGGTGCGATCCCGGTCAAGGTCGAGGCCGAGACGCCGCTCAACGAGAAAACCGTAACCCTGACGCTGACCGCCCGCGGCCGCGAAATTCTTGTCTCGCGTCCGGCCGGGACGCCGGGTCCGGTGGCCGGACCCGCGCACCTTTCCGTCAACAACCGGGCGACCCTGCTGTTCGACAAGGAAAGCGGCCGGCTGATGCGACCATCGGAGATTGCCTCCAAGCGCAACGGAGAAGCGGCATGACCGACATCGCGCTTTTCTTGAAGGACGTCGACAAGTTCTACGGGCCGATCGATTACGGCGTCCATGCCGTCAAGAAGCTCAGCATGGAAGTGCGGAAGGGCGAGATCATCGCGCTTCTCGGCTCGTCCGGCTGCGGCAAGACCTCGACCTTGCGCATGATCGCCGGATTCGAGGCGGTGTCGCGCGGCAAGATCTCGCTTAACGGCCGCGAGATCCAGACATTCCCGCCGGTTCGCCGCAATGTGGCGATGGCCTTCGAGGGCTACTCGCTCTATCCGCCGCTGACGGTGCGGGAGAACATCGCCTTCGCGCTCAAGGCTTCGAAGCTGTCGCAGAGCGCCGTCGACGAGAAGGTGGCGAACATCGCCAAGCTGCTCGAGATCGAGGACATACTCGGCCGTTATCCGAGCTCGATCTCTGGCGGCCAGCAGCAGCGCGCCTCGCTCGGCCGGGCGTTGATCCGCGATGCCAGCCTGCATCTGCTCGACGAACCGATGGGGCAGCTCGAGCCGCAATTGCGCGCCGTGCTGCGCGGCCGCATCAAGCACTACATCAAGGAACGCGGGCTGACCGCCATTCTCGTTACGCACGACCAGACCGAAGCAAATGCGCTTGCCGACCGCATCGCCGTCATGGAAGGCGGCGTGCTGCAGCAGTTCGACACGCCGCAGAGGATCAAGGAGCGGCCGGCGAATCTCTTTACCGGCACCTTCGTCGGCGAGCCGCCGATGAACGTCTTCGAGGCGAGCGTTACGGCCTCCGAAAGCCGCCTCGCCTTCGGCCTCAAGGACGGTATCCGGCTCGAATACGCCGCTTCCGATTTCTCGCACACTGTCCGCGGCGCGCTGACGAAGCGCCAACGGGTGGTTCTCGGCGTCAGGCCCTATGCGGTGAAGCGCAGCGCCGACGGTGTCACCGGCCGCGTCGCCGTCAATCAGTGGCTTGGCGACCAGACGCATATTGCCGCGGATTTCGCAGGCGGGACCTTGGTTCTGGTCGAGCACGATCGGACAAACCTCGAGGTCGGTCAGCCGATCGGTATCCGCCTCGAACCGGCGAGCCTCCATGTCTTCGACGGTGAGAGCGGCATGGCGATCTCGCATGGAGAGGAGCTCGCCTGATGCGCGATATCCTGATCGGCATCGATGCGGGGACGTCGGTCATCAAGTCGGTCGCCTTCGACCTCGGCGGCCGGCAGATCGCTCTTGCCGCCGTTCCGAACAGCTATGAGGCGGTCGGTCGCACCGGCAGCGTCCAGGACCTTCGGCGCACCTGGACGGATACCGTGAAAACCCTGGTCGAGCTCTCGGCCAGGATCGAGAACCTCCCTGGCCGCGTTGCCGCCATCGCGGTGACCGGTCAGGGGGACGGCACCTGGATGATCGACAGCGGCGGCGAGCCGGTCGGCAAAGGCTGGCTATGGCTCGACGCGCGCGCCAGCGAAACGGTCGAGCGGCTGCGCGGCGACAGCGGCGATGTCGAGCGTTTCTCGCGCACCGGCTCCGGGCTAGCCGCCTGCCAGCAAGGCGCGCAATTGCGCTGGATGATGGACAATGCGCCGGAAATGCTTCACGGCGCCACCACGGCCTTCCACTGCAAGGACTGGCTCTATTTCAACCTCACGGGAAAGCGCGCCACCGATCCGTCCGAAGCGAACTTCACCTTTGGCGATTTCCGCACGCGCCAATATTGTGACGAGGTCATTTCCTTCCTCGGTCTCGAAAAGCTCAAGCAGCTGCTGCCGGAAATCGTTGACGGCGCCGTGTCGCATCATGCGCTCTCACAGGCCGCTGCATCGGCCACGGGGCTCCCGACCGGGACACCCGTGGTGCTCGGCTATGTCGACGTGGTCTGCACGGCGCTCGGCGCCGGGCTCTATGATCCAGAAATCGATGCGGGCTGTTCGATCATCGGCTCGACCGGCATGCATATGCGCCTGGCGACGAGCGCCGAGGACGTTCGCCTCAACCGGGATCTTACCGGCTACACGATGTGCATGCCGATCCCGAATACCTATACGCAGATGCAGTCGAACATGGCGGCGACGCTCAACATCGACTGGATTCTTTCGATCGCCGGCGGCGTGCTCAAAGGGATGGGGGTCGAGAAGTCCAAGGGCGAGTTGCTGGCACATGTGGATGGCTGGCTTCAGGAAGCCAAGGGCACGCCGCTTCTCTTCGAACCCTATATTTCTGAAGCCGGCGAGCGCGGGCCTTTCGTCGACGCCTCGGCGCGTGCCTCCTTTGTCGGACTGTCCAGCACGCACGGCTTCGGCGACATGGTGCGCGCCGTCTTCGACGGCCTCGCCCTTGCCGCCCGCGATTGCTATGCTGAAATGGGGCCGCTGCCCGAACGCATTCGGCTGACCGGTGGGGCGGCGCGGAGCGCCTGGCTCCGCCGCATCCTCGGCGGTGCGCTTAGCGCCAGCATCCAGACCAGCGAACGCGAAGAGGCGGGTGCGGCGGGCGTGGCGATGATCGCCGCCGTTTCGCTCGGCATCTACCCCTCGATGGCCGATTGCGTCGGCGATTGGGTGCGGCCGCACCAGCGCCCGGCCGAGCCGGCCGACGAGGAGCTCGTCCGCCGCTATGACGCGCTTTTCCCCGCCTACCAGCAGTCGCGCCTCGCGCTCAGGCCCGTCTGGCACGCGCTGTCCCAAGCGGCCGGATCGGGAGATCAACAGGAAAGACGGAAATGAAGAAGATAGCCATCATCGGCGACCGGTTCATGCTGCCGGATGTGTTTCGCGACAAGATCGTCGAGGTCTGCGGCGACGGGCATGAGATCCGCATGCTCGAACAGCCCTGGCCGGACGTGGCGATGGAACATGGCTATGCCGTCGAGGGCATGGACGGGCTGAAGGAATATCTCGGCAAGCCAAACGAAATCGTCGATTTCATCGGCGACGCCGAAATCCTGGTGACACAGCTTGCGCCCTTGTCGCGGGCGATGCTTTCGGAGCTGCCACACTTGAAGCTCGTCGCCGTCTCTCGCGGCGGTCCGGTCAATATCGACATGAATGCCGCCCGTGATGGGGGTGTGCGGGTCGTCAATACGCCCGGCCGCAATGCGAGTGCCGTCGCGGAGTTCACGATCGGCGCCATCCTTGCTGAGACCCGGCTGATCCGCGTCGGCCACGAGGCGCTGAGGCGGGGCGAATGGCGCGGCGATCTCTATCGCGCTGACCGCACGGGGCGGGAACTTTCGGAGATGAGCGTCGGTGTCATCGGCTACGGCAATATCGGCACCAAGGTCGTCCGGCTGCTGCGCGCCTTCGGCACCAGGGTGCTGGTCCATGATCCCTATGTGCAGCTCAGTGCCGAGGACCGCAATGCCGGTGTCGAGCACGTCTCGCTCGACGATCTGCTGGGGCGATCGGACGTGGTGACGCTGCATCCGCGCGTGACCGCAGAAACGAGGAACATGATGAACGCGGAGACCTTCGCAAAGATGAAACCGGGGGCGATCTTCGTGAACACCGCACGCGGTCCGCTCTGCGACTATGAGGCCCTCTATGAAAACCTTGTCAGCGGTCACCTTTCGAGTGCCATGTTGGAGACCTTTGCGGTCGAGCCGGTGCCGGAAGACTGGCCGCTGCTGAAGCTCCCCAACGTCACCCTCACGCCGCATATCGCCGGCGCTTCGGTCAGGACGGTCACCTATGCGGCCGAAATGGCGGCGGAAGAGGTGCGCCGCTACATCGCCGGCCTGCCGCCGGTCAACCCGTGCTGAGGGGGCGGCGATGAGCGAGCTTCAACTGCGCCAGTCGATCATCGACCATTGCCGGCACATGAACGCGACCGGCCTCAACCAGGGTACATCCGGCAACATCAGCGTGCGCCACGGCAGCACGATGCTGATAACGCCGTCGGCCATTCCCTATGCCGAAATGACGCCGGAGATGATTGCCGCCATGCCGATCGACGGCGAATATGGCGTCTGGTCCGGGCCGAAGCGGCCGTCCGTCGAATGGCCCTTCCACCTCGACATCATGAGGGCGCAGCCGGAGATAGGCGCCGTCGTCCATACGCACGCGACCTTCTCGACGATCCTTGCGATCGCGCGAAAACCCATTCCCGCCTGCCACTACATGATCGCAGCCTTCGGCGGTGCTGACGTACGCGTCGCCGACTACGCCCGCTACGGCACCAAGGCGCTGTCGGAAAATGTGCTGAAGGCGATGGAGGGGCGTTCCGCCTGCCTGATGGCCAATCACGGCATGATCGCGACGGGTCCGACCCTCGAAAAGGCCATGTGGACGGCGGTCGAACTCGAGACGATCGCCAAGCAGTACTACCACGCGCTCCTGGTCGGCGGGCCGGTGATCCTGCCGGACGAGGAGATTGCCGGCGTCGTCGAGGGTTTTGCCAGCTACGGCCTGGCGAGCGGGCGCGAGGGTGCGGCAGCCGCATGACGAGCATGACAGGAGACAGGCATGTGAGTACCGAAACCGGGACATACGATCTTTTCGTCATCGGCGGCGGCATCAATGGTGCGGGCATTGCCCGCGATGCGGCGGGGCGGGGGCTTTCCGTCCTGCTCTGCGAGAAGGACGATCTCGCCCAGGGCACCAGTTCACGTTCTGGAAAGCTCGTCCATGGCGGCTTGCGCTATCTCGAATATTACGAGTTCCGGCTGGTGCGCGAGGCGCTGATCGAGCGCGAGGTGCTCTTGGAATCGGCGCCACACATCATCTGGCCGATGCGCTTCGTGCTGCCGCATAATCCGGTCGACCGGCCAGCCTGGCTCGTCCGCCTCGGCCTTTTTCTTTACGACCATCTCGGCGGCCGCAAGCGCCTGCCGGGTACGCGGACGCTCGACCTCAGGACGGCGCCGGAAGGCGCGCCGATCAAGCCGGCCTATCGCAAGGCATTCGAATATTCCGACTGTTGGGTGGACGATTCCCGGCTTGTCGTTTTGAACGCGCTCGATGCCGAGAAGAAGGGCGCCCGGGTTCTCACGCGCACCGCCTGTACGAGCATCCGCCGCCGCGGCGTTGTCTGGCACGTCGAGATGACCGACGCGGTGACAGGCGCGAAGACGGAGGTCAAGGCGCGCTGCGTCGTCAACACCGCCGGCCCCTGGGTCAACGAAGTGATCGGCCGGATTGCCGGGCTCAATTCCCGCCGCAGCGTTCGGCTCGTCAAGGGCAGCCATATCGTCGTGCCGAAGTTCTGGGAGGGGCGGCAGGCCTATCTCGTCCAGAATCCCGACAAGCGTGTCATCTTCATCAATCCCTATCAGAACGATCTGGCGCTGATCGGCACCACCGACATTGCCTACGAGGGTCGGCCGGAGGATGTCGCAGCAGATGCCAACGAGATCGCCTACCTGTTGAAGTCGGTAAACCGCTATTTCAAGCAGCAGCTCGCCGATGCGGACATCATCGAGAGCTTCTCCGGAGTACGGGCGCTCTATGACGACAATGCCGAAAACCCCTCGGCGGTGACGCGCGACTATATTTTCGAGCTGGATGCGGCGAACGGAGAGGCGCCGCTGCTTTCCGTCTTCGGCGGCAAGATCACCACCTTCCGCAAGCTTTCCGAGCATGCATTGGAGCGGCTGAAACCCTTCTTTCCGAAGATTGGGCCGGCCTGGACGGCGCGTGCCCACTTGCCGGGTGGCGACATGACCGATGCGGATTTCGACCAGTTCCTTGGGGAGCTTCGCGCCCGCTATCGCTGGCTGCCGGCCGATCTCGCCAAGCATTATGCCAGGCTCTACGGCACGCGGACCCACGCGCTGATCGGCGGCGCCACGTCGCTCGAGGAGCTCGGCAAGGCCTTCAGCCGGCTCTTCCGCGAGCGGGAAGCCCGCTTCCTTATTGAGACCGAATGGGCGCGCACGGCGGAAGATCTGCTCGAGCGCCGTACGAAGCATGGTCTTTATATGAGCGAAGCCGAAAGGCGGGCCTTCAGCGGCTGGCTCGAAGGCCAGCAGGCGGCAGCATGAGAAAGGGGCAGGCGATGTTGCGAAGCTCCGAATTCGAAGCGCTTCTGGACCTGTCGGCGCGCATCGGCGCCGATCCGGAGCTCGTCCAGGCCGCGGGCGGCAATACCTCGATCAAGGAGGGCGGCACGCTCTGGATCAAGGGTTCCGGTCTCTGGCTCGCCGAGGCCCGTGCGCGCGACATCATGGTGCCGGTCGCGCTCGACCCGCTGCTTGATGCCCTGGAGGGGGACGATCCGGCGGCGGAGAGAGCCCAGGATTTCGTCATTGAGGAGCTCAACCCTTCTGGCCTGCGGCCATCGATCGAGACCACGGTGCACGCGCTGATGCCGCAGAAGGTGGTGATCCATGTTCATTGCGTGGCGACGATCGCAGCTGCGGTGCAGACCAATGCTGCGGCAATCGCGGCCGAAAGGCTTGTCGACATCCCTTATACCTTCGTTCCCTATGCCCGTCCCGGCCTGCCGCTTGCCAGGGCGATCGGTGAACGGAACGACGCGGACACGTCCGTGCTGGTGCTCGGTAATCACGGGCTCGCGGTCGCCGCTGATACGATCGAGGATGCGGCGCTTCTTCTTGTCGAAGTCTCGGATCGTTTTGCCGGGCTCGTCCGCAATGCGCCGGCGGCCGAGCTTCCAGCGCTTGCGCGCCTTGCCGTCAATAGCGCCTATCGCCTCCCAGAGGATGAGAGGCTGCATGACGCCGCAACCGATCTCGAAAGCTGCAGGATTGCTGCCGGCGGCAGCCTCTATCCCGACCATGTGATCTTTCTCGGCAAGGGTTCGGTCATCGCTGCGCCGGGGGATACGGCTCTTTCGATCGAGGAGCGTTTTCTTGAGGCCGGGGAAACCCTGCCGCCGGTTCTTCTTTTTCCGGGTAAGGGGGTGCTGGTCCTCAAGGATGCGTCCGCCGGCGCGCTCGCCATGGCGCGCTGCCTTTCGGATGTGGCCTCGCGCATTCCGGCAAGCGCGCGGCTGCGTTATTTGACGGATGCCGAAAATGCCGAGCTGCTCGGCTGGGATGCGGAAAAATATCGCCAGCAGCTGAACCGGGCCGGGCAGGTGCTGCAATGAGCAGTGAAGGCGGGCTCGTCCTCGGCATCGATGTCGGCACGTCCGGCGCCCGTGCCGTTGCGATGGATAGTGCCGGCAATATCGTCGCGTCCGGCGCCACCAAACTCGCAGCCTTTTCCACTGACCATCGTGATCCGCTCGGCTGGTGGAAGGCGGTGCAGGCAGCCCTTCTGGAGGCGCTCGCGGCGATCGACCCGGCGCGCGTGCGTGCGATCAGCATTGACGGCACCTCCGGCACGATGCTGCCGGTTACCGCCGATGGCGCGCCGCTTGCAACGCCGCTGATGTACAACGACCCGGTCGCCGATCCTGCCATTTTCGACAGCATTGCCGCGCATGCGCCGAAGGAAAGCGCCGCGCACGGCACGACTTCCGGTCTCGCCAAGCTGCTGGCGTTTCAATCGCTCCTCGGCGTCTTCCGCGTGATCCACCAGGCGGATTGGCTCGCCGGGCATTTTACCGGCCTCTACGACGTTACCGACGAGAACAACGCGCTGAAGACCGGCTACGATCCGGTCGGCCGATCCTGGCCGGACTGGCTCGCCCGCACCGGTGCGCGAACCGAACTGCTGCCCGACGTATTGCCGGCCGGGGCGCCCGTTGCGTCGATTTCATCGGCGGCCGCGAAAGCCTTCGGGCTGCCGGGCAATACGGTTGTCGTTGCCGGGACGACGGACGGTTGCGCCTCGTTCCTGGCCACCGGCGCGGATAGCCCGGGCGACGGCGTCAGCGCGCTTGGCACGACTTTGACGGTAAAGATGCTGTCGGACAGGCCGCTGTTTGCACCGGAATATGGGCTCTACAGCCACCGGATCGGCGACATGTGGCTTGCCGGCGGTGCCTCCAATACGGGCGGTGCGGTGCTTGCCGCGCATTTCAGCGCCGAGCGGATCGCCGAACTTTCGGCGGTCATCGATCCGAAGACAGAGACGGGGCTCGATTTCTACCCGTTGACGAAGCCCGGCGAACGCTTTCCGATCGCCGATCCCGAGCTTATGCCGCGTATGACACCGCGCCCGGCCGAGGACGGCGAGTTCTTGAAGGCGATCTTCGAAGGGATCGCGGGCGTCGAGAGCCTCGCCTATGAACGGCTCGTATCGCTTGGCAGCCCCCGCCTTCGCTCGGTCCGCACCGTCGGCGGGGGCGCCAAGAACCCGGCCTGGACAGTGATCCGCGCGCGCAAACTTGGCGTCTCCTTTCTGTCGGCGCTTTCCGAGGAAGCGGCCGCCGGCACGGCGCGGCTTGCGCTGTCCGGCGCAAGGGAGGCGGGAGTGCTATGAGCGCCGTCCGCACAATCCCCGGCATATCGGCCATCGCCGATGCCTATGATGCTTTCCTGGTCGACCAGTTCGGCGTCTTGAGAGACGGGCGCGAACCTTATCCGGGTGCCGCCGAGACGCTTGTCCGCCTTAAACAGGCTGGCAAACGGATCATCATTCTATCGAATTCCGGCAAGCGCTCGGCGGAAAACGACCGCCGCCTGGCAGAACTTGGCTTCGAGCCCGGTAGCTGGGACTGCTTCCTGACGTCAGGGGAGGTTGCCTGGCAGCTCCTGAAGCAGGAAGGGGCGGCCGCAGGGGGCGGGACGCGCAAATGCCTGCTGATCAGCCGCGACGGGGACCTGTCACCGGTGAAAGGCCTCGATCTCGTCCGGACGGAGAGCGGCGAGGAGGCCGATATCGTGCTGCTCGCGGCAAGCGAAGGCGACGTCCATCCGCTTGTCCATTACGAGAATATGCTTCGACCGGCGGCGCGACGCGGCGTCCCCTGTCTCTGCACCAATCCCGACAAGGTTATGCTGACGAGGACCGGCCAGGCCTTCGGCGCCGGCCGCATCGCCGAACTCTATGAAGGGCTCGGAGGCAAGGTGCGCTGGATCGGCAAGCCGTTCCCCGACATCTACGACTTCGCGCTGGATTTCCTCGGCCGGCCCGATCCGGCGCGGGTCTGCGCTATCGGCGACAGCGTCGAGCATGACATTGCCGGCGCGGCCGCCGCCGGGCTCGGTTCGGTGCTGGTGACCACCGGCATTCTCGAGCACCAGTCGGAGGATGAGCGTCGGCGGCTCTTCGCCGAGCACGCTGCCACGCCCGATTTCATCCTCCCGAAATTTCTCTGGTAGCCAGGAGACCGGCCATGGCCTTCACGCTGTCGCTCAACACCAATCCCCTCGTCAACCGCTTTGCCGAGCCGGACGACCTGATCGACACGATCGCCGAGAAGATCCGCATCGGCTACGTGCAGCTCACCCACGAGTTCGTCAATCCAGGCTGGCCGGCGGCGACGATCAGCAAGGTGACCCGGCAATTCCGAGCCGCACTTGCCCGCACCGGCGTGAAGATCACGTCCGGGATGACGGGACCCTATGGACGGCTCAACCATTTCGGCCACCCCGACCCGGATGTGCGTCGCTACTATGTCGACTGGTTCAAGACTTTCGCCGATATCTCGGCCGAACTCGGCGCCTCCGGCATCGGTACGCAGTTCGCGATCTTTACGCTGAAGGATTACGACGATCCGGTGCGGCGCGAGGAACTGATCGCTATCGCCATCGACTGCTGGCGCGAAGTGGCAGAGCACGCCAAGGCGGCGGGTCTCACCTATGTCTTCTGGGAGCCCATGTCAGTGGGCCGCGAGTTCGGCCATACGATCGAGGCCTGCCGGACGCTCGACCGCCGTCTCGCGCGGGCCGAGTTGCCGATTCCGATGAGGATGATGGTCGATATCGACCACGGCGACGTGACGTCGGACAACCCCGCCGACATCGATCCCTATGCCTGGGCGGAAGCCTTTCCGCGGCAATCGCCGATCATCCACATCAAGCAGTCGTCGATGAACAAGGGTGGCCACTGGCCCTTTACCGCTGCCTACAACAAGGACGGCCGGATCACGCCCGAGCGGCTGCTCGACGCCGTCAGAAGGGGCGGCGGGACGGACAACGAGATCTGCCTCGAACTCTCGTTCCGCGAACGCGAGCCGACCGATCACCAGGTGGTCGAGATGATCCGCGAGTCGGTGGAATTTTGGGAACCTTACATCGATACGGGGTTCGGTTTCCGCTAAAAAGATCACATACATATGTAACAAAATATCACTTATTGAGTTGCAAAACAACATCTTCATGTTATCTTCTTTGTAGAGTACGGAGGTAAACCCGCACCAAACAGGACGATGGCAGTGAAACCGGAAGACAGGCGACAGGCGATCATGGATGTGCTGATGGAGGCGGGAACGGCCTCTGTCGAAGACCTCGCCATTCGCTTCGGCGTCAGCAAGATGACGGTGCATCGCGATCTCGACGACTTGGAGCAGGGCGGGCTGTTGCGCAAGGTCCATGGCGGTGCCTCGATCCAGTCGAGCCCGCAGTTCGAAAGCGATTTCCGCTACCGGGAGAAGATCGCCACAGCCGAGAAGCGGCGGATTGCCGAACATGCCGCGACGCTGATCGAGCCCGGCCAGAGCGTCATCATCGACGACAGTTCCACCGCCGGTGCCATCGCCGCCTGTCTCAAGGACATCCGCCCGCTCACCGTCATTACCAACAATCTCGGCGTCATTACGGAACTGTCGGGCGCGCCGGGCATCAACTTGATCGCGCTCGGCGGCCAGTACAGCAAGAAATTCAACGGCTTCTTCGGCATCGTCACCGAGGAGGCGCTGCGCTCGCTGCGCGCCGACGTCGCCTTTCTGTCCAGTTCGGCGATCGAAGGCGCAATCGCGCTCCATCAGGACCAGGAGGTCGTGCAGACCAAGCGCCAGATGGTGAAATCGGCGACGCGCAAATACCTGCTCGTCGATCACGGCAAGTTCGGGCGCTCGGCCCTGCATTTCCTGACTGGGCTCGACGTCTTCGATGCGGTGCTGACCGGCAGCGAGGTCTCGGAAGATGACGCTGCAGCGCTCGGCGATGCCGGCGTCAAGCTCATCACGGTCGACAATCGGAAACTGGCGGAGGAAGCATGAGCAAGTCGCGGCTCTGGGTCGGCACCAGTTGGAAGATGAACAAGACGCTCTCGGAGGCCATGGCCTTCGCCAAGGGTCTGGCGGCCGCCGATGCGGAGCGCGACCCACGCATCCAGCGTTTCGTCATTCCGCCGTTTATGGCGGTCCGCGAGGTGAAGGAGGGGCTGAAGGAGACGAGCGTCAAGGTCGGTGCGCAGAACATGCATTGGGAGGATGCCGGCGCCTGGACCGGCGAAATTTCTCCCTTGATGCTGAAGGATTGTGGCCTCGATCTCGTCGAGCTCGGTCACAGCGAGCGTCGTGAACATTTCGGCGAGACCGATCGCACCGTCGGCCTCAAGACGGCGGCGGCCGTCAGGCACGGTCTCGTTCCGCTGATCTGCATTGGCGAGACGCTCGCCGAACGGGAGGCGGGCGAGGCGGATGCCGTCTTGAAGCGTCAGGTGGAAGGGGCGTTCGTGCTCCTTGACGGCGCCGCGAAAGAGGCGCCGATTCTGCTCGCCTACGAGCCCGTCTGGGCGATTGGCGTCAACGGAATACCGGCGACGGCCGATTATGCCGACGCCCGCCACAGGCGGATTGCCGAGGTGGCCGAGGCCGCGCTCGGCGTCGCGGTGCCGGTGCTCTACGGCGGCAGCGTCCATCCCAAAAACTGCGAGGAGCTGATCGCCCAGCCCCATATCGACGGCCTCTTCATCGGCCGTTCCGCGTGGGAGGTTGACGGCTACCTCGACATTTTGAAGCGTGTCGCCGGCGCGATCTGACCGGCCGAAGGATTAGAACAAGTGCGGAAAGGAAACCCCATGAAAATCGCGATCGGAGCCGATAGTGCAGGCAAGCCATTGCTCGACGTCATCGCCGCGCATCTCGCCGGCCGGAGTGACGTCGAGGTCAAGGATCTGAGCCAGGCCGGTTACTACGCCGACCTGTCGGAGCACGTCGCAAAGACGATCACGGCCGGGGAGAACGAGCGCGGCATCCTGATCTGCGGAACCGGCATCGGCGTCTGCATCTCCGCCAACAAGGTGCCCGGCATTCGAGCGGCACTCACCCACGACACCTATTCGGCCGAGCGGGCGGCGAAGTCCAACAACGCACAGATCATCACCATGGGGGCGCGGGTCATCGGCCCGGAGCTGGCGAAATCGATCGTCGATACCTGGCTCGCCTCCGAATTCGATCCGCACGGCCCGTCGGCCGGCAATGTCCAGGCAATCGATCGCTTGGATGCCGGCAAATAAAGTTCCACTTCCGCATCGCCCGTGATCCTCCCTCGGGCGGTGCGGCGTTGACGCCCGGCAGCAATGCCGGGTGTTTTCGTTGCGGCTTACCGGTCGCCTCCGATACTGAAGCCGGGCGCCCCCTCGGCTCCGCGATAGTGGCTGGGCGGTACGCCGATGACACGCTTGAAGGCGCGGCTGAAAGCCGCCTCGGAGTCATAACCCAAACGCCGCGCCACCACTGAGATGCGCATCCGGTCGCGGCTTAGCCACTGACGCGCCTGATGCATGCGCACCTGCGTCAGGTAGCGCGCCGGCGTCTCGCCGACGACGGAATGAAACTGCTGGGCAAAGCCGGATCGCGAGGCGCCCATGACCTTGGCGAGGGAATCCACCGTCCAGCTCTTTTCGGGATCGAGATGGATGGCGGCGATGACGCGGCCGACGGCCGGATGCCGGACCGCGGCCATCCAGCCGCTCGTGTCGCCGCATCCGTGCTCCACCCAGGACCGGATGATCAGAGCGGCGAGCACGTCGGCGAGGCGCGCCAGCACGCCGCCCGAGCCGACGCGGCTTGCACCCACCTCGCGCGCCATCGCGTCAAGCAGGTGCGGGATCGCCGGCTCGCTGGCGGTAAGCGCGTCGATGCGCATGACGTCGGGCATCATGCGCAACAGGGGGTGCATGGCATCGACGTTGAATGTCAGGCTGCCGCAGAACAGGATCGTCGTCTCTCCCCGCCCGCCGCCGCAGACGTCGTAAACGCAGTGGCACACCTCGCGGACGGAATAGGCCTCGAGCGGCGATAGCGGCTCACCCGGCGCGCTCGCAAGCGCATGTTCGATCCCGCGCGGCAGCAGCACGGCGTCGCCGCGCTTCAATTCGATCCACTCGCCACCCGGAACACGCAGCCAGCAGGCGCCGCAGATGAAGTGGAATCGCGCCGCCTCTTGTGCCGGGAAGCGGATTCCCCAGGGCGCCGTCAACTCGCAGCGGCCGTAATCGACGCCGTCGAGACGCAGTCCCCTCAGCATGTCCGTCAGGGAATCGTCTGTGGTCGCGGCCGGAAATTTGGACGAATGATCAAGCATTCCGGAATTTCTAACATGGAATGTCCAGCACGTCACGGCTTATCTAACCGGGACCCGGATTGTTGGAGAATTGCTCTCATGACAGACATAGCGACAAGCATGGATGCTCCCCTTGTGGCGGATGCGACCGACGAACGCAGCGAACCTGCCTGGGCCGGCGTCATCTCGCTGGCGCTCGGCGTGTTCGGCCTCGTCACCGCCGAATTCCTTCCTGCGAGTGTACTGACCCCGATGGCAGCCGATCTCGACATCAGCGCCGGCACGGCGGGACAGGCTGTCACGGCGACCGCCGTCGTCGGCGCCATCGCCGCGCCGACCATCGCGATCATCACCCGCGGTTTTGACCGCCGGCTTGTTCTGTGGGGCTTCACCCTTGCTCTGATCCTCTCCAGCTTGCTCGCCGCATTCGCCACCAACCTCACCATGCTGCTTGCCGCTCGGGTTGTCCTCGGCATCGGGCTTGGCGGCTTCTGGTCGATGATGGCGGCGATTGCGCTGCGCCTCGTACCGATGCGTCTCGTGCCGCGCGCCATGTCGATCATCTTCACCGGCGTCTCGCTCGCGACGGTCTGCGCTGCGCCCGTCGGCGCCTATATCGGCGACCTCTGGGGCTGGCGCGTCACCTTCCTGGTGGCGGCCGCGCTTGGCGCCGTGACCTTGCTCGTGCAGATGGCAAGCGTGCCGCGCCTGCCGCCGCAATCGGTGCCGAGCCTCAAGCTTCTGTTCGACCTCTTGCGCCGGCCGAGCATCAGCGTCGGCATCGTGACTGTTCTGCTCTTCGTCTCCGGTCATTTCGCCGGTTTCACCTATGTGCGCCCGTTCCTGGAAAAGGTGCCTGCCCTTGGCATCGAGGCGATTTCGCTGATCCTGCTCGCCTACGGCGTTGGCGGCTTCTTCGGCAATCTCGCAGGCGGCTTCATCATCGAGCGCAGCATCACGGCCGCCGTCAGCCTCGGCACCTTTCTCATCGCGGCCACGGCGCTGGCATTGGTGGCCTTCGGTTCGAATGACCTCATTTCGGCCGGCGCTGTGACCCTCTGGGGTTTCGCCTTCGGGGCCTTGCCGGTCGCCGTTCAGACATGGATGGTGCGCGCCGCGCCGGACCACGCGGAAAGCACCGGCGGTCTGATCGTCGCAACCTTTCAGGTGGCAATTGCCGGCGGGGCCGTTCTGGGCGGGCTCTTCGTCGACGGCTTCGGACCGCTCGGCGCCATCAGCTACTGCGCCGCCGCAACGCTTGCCAGCGCGCTCTATGTTCTGGCCTTGCGGCGCAGCATAGGGGTCTGAGTGTTGATTCTGCCCGAACAGTTCCTAGATGCCTCTTGGTCCTTGGGAGAACTCCGTTGGCAGGCAGGTTCCTTCGTGTCGCGATGGCGCAGGTGATGAACGATACCGATGTCGACGCGATCTCCGCGTCGGCGGCTGAAAGAGGCGCGCACGTCGTCGTCTTTCCGGAAATGTTTTCCAACGGGTACAGCCGGTTCGATCCTGAAGACGAGGCCCCCCGGCGGGCCTGGATCGAAGCGGCGGTTCCGATCGATGGCGCCTATGTGGAAGGTTTTCGGCGCGCCGCGCGGCGCTATGGCCTGGCGATCGTAGCGACCTTTCTCGAGCGCGGGAGCCCCAAGCCTTTCAACTCCGCAATCCTGATCGACAGCAATGGCGAAGTCATCCTCCATCAACGCAAGCGGCACATCTGCTTTTTCGACGTTCGGGAAGAAGCCTGCGCCGCCGGCGAGAGCTCGAGTGTGGCCCGGCTCCGGACCGATGCCGGAGAGGTCGCGGTCGGCATCCTGATCTGCATGGATAGGGAATTCCCGGATGTAGCGTCGGATCTCGTGCGGGACGGCGCCGAGGTCATTCTCGTTCCGAACAGCTGCCCGCTGGTTGACGATCCCGCTGTCGGCGACGTGCGCGTTGCAGGGGTCCGGGCATTGGCCTTTCAGTCCGTCCTCGGCGTGGCGGTGGCGAACTATCCGGCGCCGAAGGATGACGGGCGGTCTTTTGCGGTCACCCCTTTGGGCAAGATCCTCGCGATGGGCGGATCGCAGCCGGAGCTCGTGGTCGCGGACTTCGATCTGGACCAGATCAGGGCTCTGCAGGAGCAGGACTGGTTCAGGCGGGTTCGCTGAGAGCTGCAGCAATTGGCTTGGTCGCGCCAGGATCATTCCGGAATGAGGAACGCGACGGGGAAACTGCCGAGAATCTCTGAGATCGGAATGCGGCGCTGGCACTCGAGGGGGCCGCCCGTTGCGAGGTTCCGCAATCGCTTCGGTTCACAGTCCTCGGGCCACAGGAGACAGGTGTCGTGCCAAAGGCCGGCGGGGAGGGACAGGGTGTCCCCATTGAGGTGGCGGAAGACAAGCCGCGGGCACACGGTGATCGAAAGCTCATCCTGCGTGCGGCGCATGAATGCAGCGGCATGCCGAGCGGCGGGGCCCTGCAGGCGCAAGGGACGATATTCGCCGTTCGCCAGCAGCTCCGCACCTCTGCCTCGGCGATAGTTCAGGCAGATACCGATCAGCGCTTGCTTGCAGTCTTCGAAGTCGCCGATCGTCGGCTGTTGCGGCAGTTCGCAAGGTGAGGGCCGCGGTGAGAAACCGCGGCGGTTGTCGGGGTCGACCAGGGAAAGATCGAGGCGCTCGCTGCCTTGATAGATGTCCGGAATGCCCGGCGCAGTGAGCTTCACCAGCGTTTGCGAGAGGCTGTTGATCAGACCTGCATGGATGAAGGGCGCGATTGTTTTCTCGAGGTCGTCGAGAAACGCTCTGTTCCGCCAATCGAGGATGTCGCGCAGAAATGCGACGACCGCCGCTTCATATTGCTCGTCCGGCGAGTCCCAGCTTGTTCTCAGTTTGGCCTCGCGCAGAGCCTTCACGGCAAAGTCTGACATGCGCTCGCGCAGGGAGGTGAGATCCTCGTCACGCAGGGGCTCAATCGGCCAGGTGCCGATCAGGCTCTGATAGAGGAACTGCTCAACGGAGGCTTCCGGTGCATCGGCCTCGGGCAGATGGCGAAGCCGTTCCGCATTCATGTCGCGCCAGCGGCCGACTGCGGCGGCCCAGAGCTCTGGCGCCTCGCTGATCACATGGAGCCTTGCACGTGCGTCCTCGCCGCGCTTCGTATCATGGGTCGCGGTCGCCGACAGGCCGCTGGCGCTTCTGCTGGCGCGCTCCTGCATCCTCTCATGAAAGCGGTCGACGCCACCCGGTGCCCAGGCGGCCGCGGCACCCACCTCGTTCGCGGCGAGATAGTCGCCTCGGCGATAGAAGAAAGTATCCTCGACCGCCTTGGCCATGACGGCGCCGCTCAATTGTTGAAAGCGCGTCCGGAATTCGGTCGCCAGCTGGCGATCCGTTGGAGCGTCATTTGCCTTCAGGCGCGCCGCGATCATCGCGATCTCGGCGCTGACCTCCGGTGCGCCAGCGCCCGCCTTGGGCTCGATCTCATCGAGCAACTGCCTGTCGCGCTCGCTTGCGCCGCGGTCGCTGACATAGGTGCGGTAAACCGGCATCGCTGCGATCAACCGACGGATGGCCTCGGCCATCCGCTCGCTTTCGGCCGCTGAAGCGTCATTCTCCCGCAGGCGGGCCGCAAGTCCGGCGAGCCTTTTGACTTCGGCGTTGAAATTGTGGCTCAGCACCTGCAGCTTGCACTCGGTGACGGCCATGTCCGTGGCTGATCGGTGGCCTTCGCTCCAAAGCTTGCAAGACTCGTCGGTGAGGAGTTCGGCAAGCGCCGAGATGAACTCGTAGCCCGTGGTGCCATCAACCGGCCATTCCTCCGGCAACGGCTCGTCCGCCTCCAGTATTTTCTCGACGATGATGTAGGTGTGCTCGCCCGCGCGCTCGCGCAGCCGATGAAGATAATGCTCGGGATCGGCAAGCCCGTCGATGTGATCCACCCGGAGCCCGTCGACGAGGCCTGCCTCGACGAGACCGAGGGCGCATCGATGGGTGGCCTCGAAGACGGCCGGGTCTTCGACGCGCAGCCCGACAAGACCGGCTATCTCGAAGAACCTCCGGTAGCTGAGATGGTCCCGCGCCGTCTTCCAGCTTGTAAGCCGCCAGGATTGCATCTGGTGAAGCCGCTCCACGAACGGCTTGTCGGCGGAGACGCGCCGGAGATGCCCGTCCAGCGCGGCAGCGACCGAGGGCGTCTCCACGGCCGAGGCTATCTCGGAGCGGAAAGCTGCGGCGTTGCTCGCTTCCGCCATGCCGGCGACGGCGACAAGCCTGTCGAGAGCGGGGCTGCAACTTTCCAGGGCTGCCGGATAGGAGGCCGGATTGAGAGGATAGAGCGCATCATAGTACTCGAAGGCCAGGCAGTTCCTTTCACGGTCGAATGTCAGTCGTGTCTTTCCGGCCGCGAGCTCTTCCTCGAAGCACCGGCCCAGGAATGGCAGGGTGAGCGGCTCCTGCCAGTCGATGTCGAAATGACCGGCGAATTCGCTCGACCGGCCCCATTCGACGACGCTGTGCCACCATCCGTTCTGAAGATGCGCGGCCATGTGGTTCGGCACGATGTCCAGGATGATCCCGAGCCCATGGGCTTTCAGCTCGCCGACGAGCCGGCGAAATCCGTCGCGGCCGCCCAAGGCTGGATCGATCTCGTTGAAGTCGACGATGTCATAGCCATGCGTCGAGCCGCTGACCGCGGAAAATATCGGCGAGGCATAAAGATGAGAGATGCCGAGCCTGACGAGATGCGGGATCAGCCCGACGGCTTTTTCGAAGTCCATCCCGTTTCGAAGTTGCAGTCGGTAGGTCGCGTTGGGCAGGGGCATGGCAGGTCGGTTTGACATCTGTTCAGGCACAACACCATCCGATCGAGCTTTGTTCCGCGCGGGTGTGACGGGAACAATGTCGATTGAAATGGATTTTTTTGCAGTCGCCACCCACGGGAAAAGAAGCTTGGCCTGGAAAACTGTTTTCACCGGAAGCCCGCCCAACCGATCGCACCGGGCACGCCGACTTATCATCAAGGAAGCCGAGAATATCTGGCGCAGCGCGCCTGCCAAGCGCGTGTCCTTCCTCATCGATGGGGCAGCCTACTACGCCTGTCTCGATCGAGCGCTCGAGCAGGCGGAAGTGCAAGTCTGGATTACCGGATGGGATTTCGATCCACGCATAAAGCTTTGTCCGGATGATCCAGACGCAGAGGCGCTTGGCAAGAAGCTGGAGCGGCTGGTGGCTCAAAATCCGAAGCTCAGGATCCGTATCCTGGTCTGGGCGATGGGACCGATCTATTCGGGAAAGTCGTTGCGGCTGTTTCGCAGGCAGAAATGGGCTTCGCATCCGCAGATCGAACTTCGATTCGCGAGCCACCGTGCGCTTCGCGGCTCTCATCACCAGAAGCTCGTGTCGATCGACGACCGCATCGCTTTCGTCGGCGGCATCGATCTGACCGCGCGGCGCTGGGATACGCCGGATCATTTGGCCGAGAATGATCTGCGCCGCGATCCGGACGGAAATCGTTACGATCCGGTGCATGATATCCAGGTGGTGCTGGAGGGAGAAGCGAGCCGAGCCATAGGCGACCTCTGCCGCTCCCGCTGGAAGTCCTCGGTCGGCGAAGGCGTAAGCGCTCCAGGTTCAACGGCGGTCGCATGGCCTCCCGACATTGAACCGGTCCTGACGAATTGCCAGATAGCCATCGCCCGCACCGAGCCGGATTTCGGCAAAAGACGGGGGCGACAGGAGGCGCTGCGGCTAACCCTCGATGCATTGCGCAGCGCACGGCGCCGCATCTATATCGAGAATCAGTATTTTGCCTCGCATCGGATCGGCAAACTTCTGTGCGAGCGGCTACAGGAGCCCGACGGCCCCGAGATCGTGGTGATCACCACCCGCAGTTCGCACGGTTTTCTCGAAAGGGTCGTGATGGGGGGCAATCGCGACCGCCTCATCCGGCGGCTGAAGCAGACGGACCGCTATGGCAGGCTGCGGGTCGTCTATCCCGTGGTTCCGGCAGCGGACGGGTCCGAGCAGGAGGTGACGATCCATTCCAAGGTAGTCGTTATCGACGAGCAGTTCCTTCGTGTCGGCTCATCGAACTTCAACCACCGTTCGGAAGGGTTCGATACGGAGTGCGACGTCGCCGTGGAGGCGGCGAGCGGGGAGCAAAGTGCCGCAATCGCAGGCATTCGCAACGTGCTCCTGGGGGAGCATCTCGACGTCGAGCCGAGCGAGGTCGAACGGATGCTGCAGGAAACCGGCTCTCTCGTCGCCGTCGTCGACAGGCTGAACACGCGTCAACGCGGTCTGCGGGCTTTCAACGGGATCGAAAGCCATGGTGCGACCGCCCTTGTCTGGGGCACTGACATCGTCGATCCGCACAGTCCGGTCAGGCCCTTCCATCGCACACGCGCTCTGCTGTGGCGCTGGGTCGGTCAGGTTTTCGCCTTGCTTTCCAGGCTCCGTGCATTGTCCCATCGGAGAAATTCCGCGATCGACAGCGAAATCAAGCCGAGCGGCAGCGGCAGGAAAAAATAGATCGCCCTAAAGGCGATCAGTGCGCCGATGCTCGCCGACTGCCCGAGCAGAAAGGCAATCGTTGCCTCAAGCACGCCGATGCCGCCCGGGACGTGGCTGACGAGAGCCGCCAGATTGGCACCGACATAAGCCGTCGCGGTTTCGAAGAAGCCGGAGTCTCCGTACGCCAGCACCAGTTGATGCAGGCAGGCGCTGACGCAAAGGAAGTTGGCTGTGCCGACGACGACCTGGCCGGCTGCAATCTGCAGCGGCGGCAATTCGAACGACCAGCGGAAGAAGCGAAGCGAACCGCGTAAGAAACCGGCCAGCATCACATAGCCGATCGAGGCGGCAAGGCAGGTGATACCGACAAGACGAGCGCCGCTTTCCGAGAGGCCGATGATCCGCGCGGCGCTCGCCGGCATGATCAGGCAACAAAGACTGGCAAGGGTCATAAGGCCGAGGCCGACGGTGACGCCGCAGAAGAGGATGATTTTCGCCACCTGCTCGCCGGTGAACCCCCAGCGCGAATAGAACCGGTATCGCACCGCCCCGCTGCTCAGGGCTGCCACGCCGACATTGTGACCAATCGAAAGGCTGGTGAAGGAGGCGAGCGCCACCTGCCGGTAGGGGAGCTTCTGCCCGACATAACGCACGGCAAGCGTGTCGAACAGAGTCAGGCAGAAATAGGAGAGGAAGACGAAGCCGATCCCCGCCAGCAGATGCCCTAGGGGGATCTGCAGGACCGAGCGGACGATCTCGTCGAACGTGTATCGGCGGAGTGTCCGGTAAATCAGCCAGGCGGCGACGCCAATGGCAGCGAATATGAATATTCTGGCAATGATTTTCTTCGGCATCGGCCTCGTTCCTGTGCCCATCCCTCGGAACGAAAAGCAGGTCCTGCGTGTTCCCGAACGCAAGACAGGGCCGAAACAGGATCATGCCTCGACCGCTACGCTTCCTCACCTACAACGTCCACAGCTGCTTCGGGACCGACCGAAAGCTTGACCCGGCACGCATCGCCGCGGTCATACACGAATGCCGGCCAGACATCATCGCCCTGCAGGAGGTCGACGTCGGCCGCGCCCGCAGCGGTGGAGTTGACCAGGCTCATATGATCGCCACGCATCTCAGCATGGAGGCGCATTTTCACCCGGCTCTCCACCTGAAAGACGAGCGATACGGGGATGCGGTGCTGACGGCCCTGCCGATGCGCCTGGTCAAGGCGGACGTGCTGCCGTCGTCCGGAGAGCCGCGAGGCGCGCTCTGGGTGGAGATTGATCTCACTGACGTCAAGCTCCAGGTCATCGTCACGCATCTCGGGCTTAGCGGTTCGGAGCGGGTCCGCCAGGCAACGACCTTGCTAGGCCCCGGCTGGCTGGGCGGAATAGGGCAGGCGGAATCGCGTGTCATTCTGGCGGGCGACCTCAACGCCATTGCACGCTCGGCCGCCTATAAGCTGTTGGCTACGCATCTCAAGGACGTGCAACTCCAATCGAAAGCAAAGCCGCGACCGACCTTTCCCTCCCGATTGCCGCTCCTGCGGCTCGACCACGTCTTCGTCGGCGATGGGATAAGTGTGAGCGATTGCAAAGTGCACAGCAGCGCCCTTGCGCGGGTCGCTTCCGATCATCTCCCGATCCTGGTCGAACTGGAAATCGAGCCGACACTCCAGAACGTGCCCGAACAATCCCGTAGCAGCTGCGTTTCGCGGGTGCCGTGATCGTTCCTGCTGGCTGACGGAGGTGGCGATGATCTATTTGCCGCTTTCTTTGTTGTGCTCGCGCCAGATGTCGAGCAGCAGCAGCGTCACCGTGAAGATCACCGGGCCGATCACCAGCCCCGCCGGCCCGAAGACGATGATGCCACCGATCATGCTCATGAACGCCAGCATGGTATGCAGCTTCAGGCGATCTCCGACGAAGATCGGATAGAGCAGGTTGTCCACCGTCGCGACCACGCCGGCTCCCCACACCGTCAGGATCAACGCCTTCCCCCATTCGCCGGTCAAGGCGAGCGACAGCGCGGCCGGAATCCAGACGATGAAGGCGCCGAGAACCGGCACCATCGCGAGGAGGCCCATCGCCAGACCCCACAGGAGCGGCGACGGCAGTCCAAGCAGCCAGAACATCAGACCGCCCAACATACCCTGCACGACCGCGATGGCGAAGGTTCCGAAGACGATCGCGTGGACCGTTTCGGTGACGCGAAGGAACAGCTTGTTCATCTCTGCGGACGTCAGAGGAGAGAAGTTCTTGAGCATGTTCAAGGCTTCGCGCCCGTCGCGCAGGAAATAGAACAAGAAGTAGAACGTCAGGACGGCGTCGATGATCTGTGCCACCGAGCGGCGGACCAAGGATGCGCTGAAATTGGTGAGCAGAGTGGCGGCATTGCCTGCCAGGCCGGCGAGGTCAAGCTGCGTCTCGATCCAGAGAAGAATGAGCCCGATGCGCGGATAGTTGGCAATGGCGTCGCGCCAACTTCCCGACCGCAGCGCTTCCGCGACGATCTGCGCGCCTCTCGCCGCCTCATTCACCAGCCGCTCGGCAATGAAAGTGAGTGGCACCGCGACAACGAAAGCGGCAATTGCCACGGTGGCTGCGGCGGCGATTTCCGGATAGCGGAGATTTTTCGCGATCCGCCGGTGGAGCGGGTGGAACATTATCGCAAGGACAAGCGCCCAGGTAAGTGCTGGCAGGAAAGGCACGGCCAGCAGGTAGCAGACGACGATCCCCGCCGCGATGGCGACGAGGATCACGAATGCCCGCGAACGCCGCGCCGTGAGCAACTGGTCGGGAGCTTCTCTTTCTGCCTGCGCCGAAACGTTCTTCGCCACGTGAAAATGCTCCTTTGCGAACAGTTGGGCGCCATCCGAACAGACTTGTCAGAAGATAGGTTCCACATGCCGTCCGCCTACGGCCTAAGGAACCTGCGGCGAGCCAACGGTTCGATCTCGCAGGAGGAAGGATCGTGACGATGAGCAGTCTCAAGCACGACGACCGCACGGATCAGCCGATGCCGTCTGCAAATGGAAGCCGGATCCCGAGGATATGCATGTGGATCCGGAGCCCTTACCTGATCAGGCTCAGGAGTCCGCGACCGCGGGTGCAGACGAGCCACCGGCCAGGAGTGGCATGTCGGAGCGGCGTTTGGAACCGACCGAGGCAGGCGGAAAGGACAATTCCGTCCACCATAGCGGCCGCGTTCACCCGAAGGTGACGGGCGAGAAGATTTGATTTCCGGTCACTGACGGCGGACCGCACTTCCTACTGCATGTTTCCTTAAATCGGAGCCGATCTAAGGAAACATGGAGCAACTCAAAGTCTACAGCGACCTTGTGCGTCTGATAAGACGCGCGGCGCGTAGTGACGCGCCGTCCTGTCGACGCGTCCGGTTCGTACATCAACGCATCACCGTGATCTGCGCCTCTTCCGCCGCTGCGATAAAGGCCTGGCGCGCTCGATCACAGGAAGCAGTGCCGAGCAGGGCATCGGTACAGGCATTGAGGGCGGCGTTGTAGGCGCTCCCATGGTCGGTCGGCCAGTCTTCGCTGAGCAACCTTGCCGCTTCGGCCGGGGTCCAGATGATTTGCACACCGTCGAGATCGGGCAGATTCACGATGACGCATTCGTTCCATGTCTTGAACATGTCGGCGTCCCTTGGCTTCTGGTGCACCTAACTGCCTCCGATCCTGTTCGTTCCAAGCTTCTATTTCTGCTTGCATCTTTTGGATGCGTTCGCCGGGGCATGGCTCGTCGCCGCAAACGAGGGAAAACGGCAGCAGTCCGGCGGATGGCCTGTTACAGCGAGCCGCCGGATTTATCCGTCGCGTGGGGAGGTTCTTCCGTTTCGCGTGGCGGCTTCCCGGGCTCTTCGTCGGGGAGCTTTTCGGGTTGCGGTTCTTTGGTCGGCGGATCGGGAATGCCGAGCGGAGGGACGGGATTTGGGGGGATTATTCCCGGTCCAGGCCCGGGGCCAATGGGGTCGGGTGTCATGGTCTGAAACTCCTGATATGACCGGACAACCCACTGTTGTCGCATTTGTTCCTACGGAAATGCTTGCCTGATGACCTGACGTGCGACAGAGGCAATACCGAAGCCGCGGACGGTCTCTGCCTCTGAAAAAATTCGCAAATGCTGCCCGTTCGCCAGGCGGGCTTGCCGCCCCAAGGATTTTCAGCGATGTCCGGTCGCGTCTGCGATCTGCGGCGTGTAGACGACCGTGTCGGTTCTGTCCTCCACCCCGCCGCCGATCGTCAAGTAGACGAAGATGGCGCATATTGCGAGCAACAGGACGCCGATCGGGAAGGCGGCTGAGGCCCGCTTTTCGGGCGTTTGGCGATCATTTCGGGTGAACATGGTGCAGTACTCCCTTAATCACAAGGAAGAACGAAATCGCGCGTGACGGGTTCCCTCGGCAAAGCCAAGGACAAGCCGGGCGCATTGCGGCTGCAGTTCATGCGACCCTATGAACCGGCTCTCTGCCGAGTTTGCTGGTGTCGATCAGCTTGTGAGCAACGCCGTTCTCGGTCAGGAACCGGTGCATCTCGCCATAGGTGTGATACCAGGCGCGGTTGTACCTGTCGAACAGTGATTGATCCCAGTATTCCTCAAGCCGAAACGCCTGGCGGCCGAAAACATCGAAGCTGGGGATCTGAAACGTCTCGGCAAATTCCAAGGTCCTGCTGTCATAGGTGAAATAGATCGAAGGAACTCCGTTGGCCAGGGCCATTAGGTTGCCGTGCAGCCGGTAGCCCAGCACCAGATCCCGCGAGCGGACGAGCTCCTCGTAGTCGGCGACGACATCGGAGTAGAACAGCCGGTCGCGATAAAGCCGCTCCATCGCTTCGTCGAGATACCAGGACGCGGCCCAGCCATTGTTCTTCAAGGCTGCCATTGCCTCCTCCCGCTGCGCGGCAGTTCCGAGTACAAGCTTCTTTTCCTCGACCTCGCCCTGCGCCATCAATACCGCGTCGAAGCGCTGCGCCATCGACGTCGCAAGCTCGCGCTGGAAGGTGAGATAGCGCCCGATGTCCTGGGCGTAGGCCGGCGAGACCTCGCGGCGGATGGTGATGCCAACCTTCTCGATGCGTTCCAAAGGCGGCAGCTTGATCCTCAACTCGGGATCATTGCGCCGAAAGGCGGTGGGGCAGCCGATGATGCGGATATTGCGGATCCCGAGATCCCACAGAACCTGCGCCGAATAGGCGCCGCGCACGCCGATCGAGGCGGCCGAGTCGGCCATGAGATGCAATATTGCCCGTGTCTCGTCCGAAAGCCGGATCTTGCCCCCTGTTGGTGCCTGGGCGCCAATGCCGAAGCCGATTACCGGGAGGCCGAGCCTCTTCAGGGTCGGCACGGCCTGTTCCCAGTTCATGTCTTCGTGGATGTAGTTGGAGCCGCGGAGGAAGACATAGTCGTATTCGCCGCGCAGACGGTCGATGACGTCCGGGCGAAACTCGGAGATTTCAAGGACGCCGAGCCTGTCGTAGCTCAGGAGCTTCAGCGAGGAGTCGAAGACGAAGGCATCTCCGATATTGTGGTAGCTGTCGATGTGTCGCTCAATGTCCTGATGATCGTACCAGCGGACATTGTCGTGGTCATAGACCTCGCCTGAGGGAATCATGACGAGCACGCGTGCCATGGGCTCTTCCTATTGCATGTTTCCTTAAATCCTAGCCGATTTAAGGATAAAAACATGCCGCGATTCAAAGTGCTGCAGCGTCCTTTGTGCGTCTGAAAAGACGCACGGCGCTGCAGGTGACTTCAGCCAGCTTGCGCCACCGGACCGGAATGCCCGGCCGTCGCCTTGCCCCGCTTATCCTCGAGCAATCGCCGGTAAAGCGCGGCATGTTCTGAGGCGCAGTCGATATGGCTCGTCGGCGGCCTCATGCTGGCGTGCAGCCGATCCCAGGCCTGGGGTTCGTTCAGCACCTCGACAAGCCGATCGGCGAGATCCTGGGCGCTGCCGGCGCGGAAATGCAGGCCATCCTTTCCGTCGGACACCTTCTCGGCCATGCCGCCGATATCCGAGCAGATGATCGGCCTGCGGTGGTGCAGGGCCTCCTGTATGACGACCGGCGAGTTTTCCCACCAGGTGGACGGCGTCACCACCCAATCGACCGAGCGGATCAGCCGTGGCATCTCCGCGTTTTGATAGGCGCCATAGAAGCGCACGCGACGGCCGGCCTCGTCGATGAGCTTTTTCACCCGCTCCTGGAATTCGGAGGGCTGCCGCTCGAGATTGCCGCCGAAGATCATCAGGCAGGAATCCTCCCCCCAGATTTCCTCCGGCACGCGCGAAACCGCATCGATCAGCACGTCGATGCCCTTGAAGGGCGTCATCTGCCCGAAATAGGCGAAGCGGTTGCGGCGGGTGGTGCCGGCCGGCAGATCGCGGACAGGGGCGCTACCCCCCGCGACGATGCCGTTTTCGATCACCGAGAGCTTCTCGGCGTCGATCCCCCATTCGACATAGCGCGTGGCGAGGAACATGCTGGGGGAGACGAAGGCATCGGCAAGGTCGAGCATGCCGCGCACGAATTGCTCCCGCTTCAGGAAACGGGAGACGGGGATCTCGGGAAAGCACCCGTGGCAACTGATCGGAGACGCCGCGTTGCAGAGTTGGCCCGAAGGCCGCTTCACCATTTGCCCGTGGTTGTGGCAGATCGACAGGTATTCGTGGAATGTCACCACGATCGCTGATTGCGGCAGGGCCGCGCGAAGGGCGTAGAGTGCCTCCAGCCCCATGCCGATCATGTGATGGAAGTGAACCACATGGGGTTTGAGATCACCGGCGAAGCGCAGCAGGTCGCGCCGGATTGCCTCCGTATCGCCATTGGACAGGAAGAAGGGGTCGTAATCGTCGGCGTGGAAGAGCACTTCGTCCACGGCCAGACGGAGACTCATCAGCGCTGACGCTCCGTGGCGCGGAACGGGGTGGCCGGTCCGGGCGAGATAGATCGACTCGACACCAGGCAGCGTCTTCAAGCCCTTGTGCAGGTTGTGGGACGCAATCTCGGCCCCGCCGAGCGACAGCGACGGATGGCCATGCGAGACGACAAGGACGCGGAGCCGCTCGCTCATGCGGAACCCCTTTCGACAGGATTGCCTTCGCCCTCTTGGCGCCGAACCCAACGGGCACTGAAGATCTTCTGATCGATCCGCTCCACGAGAGCCGCAGCCGCTGCACCGAGGTCAGATGCCTCGTCGGAACCCAGCATCTGAACCGAGGGGAGCCAATATGACTGGATTCCGGTGCGACTGAGCTTCAGACCAAGATCGAGCCCCTTCTGCTGGGAGCCGAGATAGCCGGCTGAAAAGCCCCCGGCCGTCATAAGAGCCTCGCGGGGCATGATGCAGCATTCAAAGGACGCCGCCGCGACCCGCGTCAGCTTGAGGCCCGACACGGCGCCCAGCGGATAACCGGCATAGCGGCCGGCGAGCGGCCGGTCCGACTGGGCCGAGGGCCAGCTTCCGGCCCAACGAACGGAATGGTCCTCATAGCCAAGCGTGGGGGAAATGACGCTTCCCTTCAGCGCCGCATGGGCGGCGACCAGCTTGCCGTACCAGCCGGTCCGATGCGGCAGCAACGAGCCGGCAAGCAGAACTACCGTTTCATGCGTGAGCGCCCGAACGCCCGCTTCCAGGAGATCGTAGACGTCGCTCGTCTCGTCGGCGGATAACAGCCTGAGCGACAGCCGATAGAACTGTGCGCGTTGCCTGATGCGCTCGGCCTGCCGGCGGAACCATTCGGTGGGCAGCACGACGGCAATGGGTGCGCCCCGGGTCTCCGGGTCGAGCGCCAACAGCCCGAGATACGCGTCAATGTCTCCATCCTCAGCTTCCCCGACGGCGATGATGATCGGCGGGCCAGCGGCCGCGTCGAAAGGGCCAGCATCGACAAACGCGGTCACTGTCGGGGAGAGCCTCTCGGCTGTACACAGAAACGGAACGATCTGGCGGTCGACGATCTCCGACAGTGCCCAGTCTTCGGCGTCGACGGACTTGATCTGGCGCAGGGCCGCGACACGGGCCGGAATTCGCGCAACCGGCGCCAGCGGCATGAAGGCGCGACGGGAATCCTTCAATTTCAATTCCAGATGCAGGGGTGCCGCAACGTCCCCGCCAAGGCCATTCATGAAGACGACGAACCCGTGGGAATGGCGGTGATGGTCGAGCGCCTTGTGAAACAGCGCCTCCTCGGTAAAGGCATCCGTCACGTCGGACCGGTCGAGCCGGGTCCAGCGATCGTCGATCCGTGCTTCGGCTCGCTGACGGCACAGCCTGACGCTTTGAACATGACCCTCGGGATCGAGCAGCCAGCCCGAGATCAGGACGCCGCCATTTGCCGCAACGACATTGTCTATGCCCATTCGCACCGGCAAGGGGAGAGCGGAAATCGTCTCCCGGCCGTCGAAACTGTTCGCGGCGGCGCGCAGGCGCAGGAGGACCTCCGGCAAACTGTGGGTCTGAAGCAGCACGGAGCGGATATGGCCGGGCGTTTCTGTCGGCCCGGCAATCACCCTGTGCTCGTGAACCCTCGCATAGCGCCAGGCTCCACGTCCGCGATAGACGAGGCCCTCGATGTCGCGTGCCCTGAGCGGCTCCTTTACCGGGAGCAGACCGACAAAGCCGGCCGCGCCTTCCGGAGCGTCCTGTCGCGGAAATGTAGCGATCCCGCATTCGGTAGCCGCAGGGCTTTCTCCGCTGACCACGACCCGGCAGACGCCGGGCACGAGATGGCGGCCCCATCCCCGGAGAAAGATCGCTCCGTCCTGGGTTTCGCCGAGGAGCTCGATGAACCCGTCGCTTGCGGTCCCGGATTGCAGCAGGGTGATGACCGCTGAAAGCAGCCTGCGACCGACGGGTCTCCCCATCAGCCTGTCCACCAGCGAATCCAACATGCCCTGAAGGTGGGGCCCGGCAAGATCCGCCAGGATCGCGGCAGCGTCACTGATCGAGACCGTGCGAGGCGTGAAGATGTAGCGCCTGCCAGTCCCATCCTGGCCGAAGCGGACGGTGGTGAGCGGACGATCGGCGCCATCGGTCGGCAGCAATGCCGCAAATCCGTGCGTCGCTGACGTCAGGGGTGACGCCAATGGCCAGCCGACGATGGAGGCGAGCGACCGGGCGGCAGGATCATCATTGAGTTCCGCTGGCAGCTCGTCGGCCATGGGAGCACCCATGCCAATGACGATGAGGCGGGTCTCGTCTATTGGGCAGGCGACGACCCTTCCAGCCCTCATGATCCTGGCGGCGGGCCGCGATGCCAGCGCAAGCGCCTGTTCTACATCGACCATCGGATGTCCCTCCCGCCTCAGGAGCCTGCAAAGACAGAGAGGGCAGCGCCCGCTATGAAACCGACGAGAACGAAGAGCAGCAGGAACAACGGCTTCAGCTCTCCATTCGAACGCTTCTGCAAGGCGTTCAGGTTCTTTTCCATTGCCGCCACCACGCCGTCGAGCCGCATCAGGTGGACGTCCAGATCATTCAGCCGCTGCGTGAATTCGATCCTGAGATCTGCAATGCCATTGCTGAGCCCAGCTAGGCCGACCGTCTCGTCGTCGCCGCTCTCGTCGGTCCGCGCGCGCAACAGTGAGCGCTGCGAAACCTGCAATTGCCGCTGCGCGGCCATCAGGATGTCGAGCTTGTCGAGAACCTTGGTGAGCGGCGCGGCGATGAGGGCTTCGGCCGCCTGCTCGTCGGGCCGAGGCACACGGAGCTTCTGTTCCACACCTCCACCGTCCAATGCCGTGACGACGAGATCGGCGGCACGCGAGGCGGCCGCCTCCGGCAAGGCGATCTCGAAGGCATGGCTGCCGTCGCCGATGCCATTGCGCTTGAGATCGGGACGATTGCGGTCGGCAATCGCCTCGGCGATCACGCTGCCGTCGAGAAGGACGCGAATGGTAAGCCGCTTGTCGGGCGTGGCAGGGTCGAAGGCCCAGCCGAAGACCCGGCCCTGATCGATGGCATCGACGCGACCATTCATCGGCTTTGTATTGTCCTGTTCCGGTGCGGCATTCGCTTTCTCGGCAGCACTAACCATCGATGTTCCCCTATGCCGCTTCGATACGCGGCGGCTTGATCGCGTCGATCAGTTCGAGATAGCGCCGGGCGGTCGTGTCGATGTCGTCGGGCTTGCGGACGTTTGCGGACAGGTGGCGCCTGAGATCCGGCTCCTCGACGATGCGACGCATGGCGGAGCCAAGCGCCCGCGGATCGCCGGGCACAACGGTCAGTCCGTTGACGCCGTCCTCGATCATCTCGGCCATGCCGCCGATATTGCTGGCGATCACCGGCCGCCCAAGGGCCTGCGCCTCCTGGATAACGAGCGGCGCATTCTCCCACCAGATCGAAGGTACAATCGTGCAGTCGACCGCGGCGACGAGATCGGCGACATCGTCGCGCCGGTAGGGGCCACGTTGCTGCACGACGGGCGCCGTCTCGCTGAAGAGGCGGGCGATCTCGTCCGTGAAGCTCTCGCTCTGGAAAGGCGCGCCGCCATGGACGCGGAGCTCGAACTGGAGTCCCAATGAAATGAGTTGCCGCGCCGCCTCGAGCAGCACGGGCACCCCCTTCCAGGGGTTGAGATTGCCGAAATAGCCGAAAACGAACCTGTCTCGGCCCTGGCCGTTCGTTGCTTCCGGGACATTCCGAACCGGAATCCCGTTCGGGATGACGCTGATCAGATCTTCGGCAAGCCCCCACTCGATGAAGCGCTGCCGCAGGAACCGACTGGGAGCGACGAAACGGTCGACCGTGCTTAACAGGGCCTTCAGATGACGCTCGCGCAGCATGAACCGATCGAGCGGGATGTCCTTGAAGCAGGCATGGCAGCGGTCGGCGCTTGCCTTGTGGCAGAGTTCCTTCCCGCTCGTGCGCACCATCAGCCCGTCATGGTGACAGATGGGATAGTAGTCATGCAGCGTCATGACGATCCGGCAGTCCGGCAAGGTCCGGCGGACGATGTGCGGAAACTCGGCGCCCAGCAGGAGCAGATGGTGGATGTGAACCACATCCGGCCGGAAGTCGCGAAGCAGTTCCACCACGTCGGGAACGACGCCGTAGAGATCGACCTGGCTCATGAAGAAGCGATCGAAGTGACCGGACCACAGCAGGACTTCGTCTCCCGCGGGGCCGATCCCCTGGAAGCTGGTGCCCGGCCGCGCCTGGCGGTGGATCTGGTTCGTGGCGCCGAGGAAGAGCGCTTCATGCCCGGCGCGCTGATAGGCGCGGAAAAGATCGTGCGCGAAAATCTCCGTGCCGCCGGGATGGAGGGCTGGATGATTATGGGCGGCGATGAGGATGCGCCGGCTCACCGGCCACCCGCCCGGCACTCGGCCACGAAGACGTCCTGGTAGTGCTCCGCTGCCTGCCCGCGCCAGTGGCCAAGCGACTTAAGCACAGTGGCGAGGCCGACCCGCTCCAAGGCCTTATCTAGAAAGCCGTCATCGAAACCCACCGCCGCGAGCGGCGGCAGATCCGCCACGAACCAGCAGGGCCCGTCGCCGTGGCGTTCGAAGGCGAGACGCGGATCGCGCCTGCCGCTTTCGTTTGCGGCGGCGACAGGGTCGACGACGAAGGCCGTCATGAAGAGGCGCCCACCGGGTTTGAGCAACCGCCCGACCTCGCCGAGGTAAACGAGGACCTCGTCCGGCGGCAGGTGCGTCACGACCGAGGTCATGATCACGAAATCGAATTGGCGATCCGCATAGGGCAGCTTCAATGCCTTGCCGCTGATCTTGCCCTTCGGATTGTAGAGGTCGTGCGCGATGTCGACCCGCTGGAACGCGAAGTTCGGATAGGCCTGCGTAATGAAGCGACGACACCAGGCGATGCCGCCCTCGACGGGATCGATGCCGCTGTAACGGCCCTTTTCGAAATCCAGATATTGGGTGAGCGGAACGGCCATTCGCCCGATCCCGCAGCCGATGTCGAGCACACGGCTTTCCGGCCGCAATCCCCCCATCCGGATGAAGTGGCTGAGAAATTCAAGGCCAACGGCCTTGAAATCGCCGTCACCGACAAAAACGCTGTCGGGATCCGGGTGCGGCAGGAAACGGTTTCGCTGAATGACGTCCAGCAGCAATCGGGTCCGATCTTCATTGGCGAGTGGTGCCGTTTCCGGCTCGCTTCCGTGGCGCAGCGCGGTTTCGCTCATGCGGCGCTCCTTGCCGAAGCCACGGTCTCGAAGCGTGGGGACGCCCCACTGTCGACGCCGGGAGCGGCGGTCATCAGGTCGGCAATGTCGTCATTCCAGCGCTCGGTATGCAGCCACGCATTATATTGGCTGGCGACGCCGCGCATGTAGTCCTGGCTGCGGCGGATCGATCGGCGCTCGAAGTGATACAGGCACGCCAACGGCTCGAAGCCTATGTCAAAGCCGGACCGGCGGATCTTCAGGCAGAGATCGCTGTCCTCGTAATCGCCGATGACGTAATCTTCCGTGTATCCGCCGACGAGCTCGTAGACTTCCCTCCTTGTCACCAGGCACGCCCCGGTGACGCCAGGAACGCTGCGGGGGACTTGCGCCGGTGGATAATCGCCGGGCATGCCCTTGTGGAAATGGTGGTTCAGCCAAACGCCGCGCTGGTCGCGGGCGAAGTAAAGCCCGGCATGCTGGAGTGAACCGTCCTCGAAGATCAGTTTCGGGCCGATGGCGCCGAGCCCTTCCTCTTCGAGCACCGGCAGCGCGAGCGTCTGCAGCCAGCCTGACGCTGAAGGCACGACATCGGAATTCAGCATGACGAGGACCTTGCCGCGCGCGAAGCGCGCACCGGCATTGCAGGCCCGCGCATAGCCGCCATTGCGATTCATCACCACGAGCTTCATCGGCAGGCCGTGCAGGAGGTGCAGTCCGCCGAGGAGATGTTCCGTCTCATCCTGAATCTCGGGGGAATCCAGGACGTAGATGATCTCCGCATTGCCCGCGATCCAAGGGTCGGTCGCCATGCCTGATAGCTGAAAGCGGAGGAAATCGAGAACCCGGTAAAGCGGCACCACGATCGAGACGAGCGGCGCCTGCTGCGGCAGGCCGTAGTCCCTGGTGCGGTCGATCCCTATCGTCCTGCCCAATCTATGCTCCACGTCCTCGATGGCCGGGGCAAGGATTGTCCGGAAGGCCCGGTCGACGGCGTGCTGCGGCGGAATGGCGCGCAGGATGCGGTTGCGCTGCATCGCCGGCTCGAAAGGCTGAGGCTTCGGCACGAGTGATTTTACGGCGCCCGAGGCGAGCCGCATCTGGAAGCGCGGCTGAAGGAGAGCGCCCAATGGCTCGTCCAACGGCAGCCAGGCAACGAAACCGGTCACGTCGGTTCTGGAGCTCTCGTCCGGGCCGCGCGCCCAGGCAGGAAACTCGTACCAGTTTCCGTCGAGCGGCACCGCTGTGCTGTCCTCTTTCAGAAAATCTATTCCGGCGAGAATGGACGAGGGATCGTGGAACCAGCCACCGACGAGCAGGCCGCCCGATAGCGCCAGTGCAAGATCGACCTCCGCGGCAGGATTCATGGCAGACTTGGCGACCTGCCTCGCCGGCAGCGGTTGCCGAAGTTGCAGGTCGAGCGCCGTGGCGACACCACCCTCCGGCAGTCCGGAGAGCCACCGCACGACGAAGTCGCGCAAGGCCGGCGCGCCGCCCTGTTCCGCCCACCACTTTTGCAGTGTCCGATAGCGGGGATTGGTCGCGGAGAGTTCCCGAACTGCAATGCCCTTCTTTCCAAGGAACAGGAATAGCTGCGGTTGCGGAGGCCGGGGCGATTCGACGATGAAATGACAGGGGCGCAAGCCCCGCTCCGTGTGCGCGCCGACGACAAACGACGAAGGCAGCGGCTGGATGGCATTCGGGCCGAGCCCATAGATGGCACTGATCTCGCCGAAATCAGGACCGATGGCGCTCTCGATCAGATATCGTCCCTCAGCGATCGGGCAGATGATCCTGGCGGGCCGCGGGCCCAATGACAGCGCGTGAAGCGCATCATCGATGACGCCGATGAAAAGCGGATCCTTCGAAAGGCGGAACGCGCTTCGCCAGGCCGTCAGCAGATTGTTCAGGAGCTTGATGCAGCCCTCGGGCGGCAGATCGGCAAGAAGTGCCTCGACATCAAGAAGCGGCAACTCGCCGATGGGATCGAGCACTGCGGTTTGGAGGTTGTCGCTTTCGACAGAAATCCGCGCACGCTCCGGCGCTTGCCGAGGCCTCAGTCCCCAAAGGACGCGCTGGCCGCCATTCGCAAGCGGGAGCATCGTGCAGACGAGCGGGACCGGCTGCTCGGGCATGAGGAGCGTGTATTTGGTCGTGACAGGGTGCGTCGTGGGAGCATCCCAGATGAGGATCGCCACCTCGGCGCCGAGCCGGAAGACCTTCGCATTCTCGAAACCGCCGCCGCTCGCACGCGCAAATGCCACACACCACTCCTTTGGGCTGCTGAAGGGAGGGCGCGCGCCCCACGGGAGGAGGGTGGGGCGCGCACCAATTCAAACTCAGTGGACCGTGAAGTAGTTTTCCGGATGGGCCTGAATGTCGTCGGCGTCGGCGTTCACCAGCGTCAGGGTGTCGCCGTGGCCGAGGTCGATCACGACATTGCCGCCAACCTGGGTGATGCGCGAGGCCAGGTCTTCGGGCGCCGTGACGTCGAGGCCATTGATGCCCTTGGAGATCTGCAGCACGTCTTCACCCGCCGTGAAGTCGAGAATGACGTCGTTGCCGCCGCCGCCATCGAAGACGAACACATCGCTGCCCTGGCCGCCGGATAGGACATCCGAGCCGGAGCCGCCGTTGATGATGTCGTTTCCGGCGCCGCCGAGTAAGACGTCATGGCCGTGGCCGCCGACCAGGAAATCGTCACCGGCACCGCCGAGCAGGACATCGCTGCCGTTGTCACCGTACAGGAGATCCGCGCCCGAACCGCCAAGCAGGATGTCGTTGCCGTTTTCACCATAGAGAATATCCGCGTCGTCGCCGCCAAACAGGGCATCATTCCCGTTGCCGCCGAACAGCAAGTCATTACCCGTGTCACCGAAGATGACATCGTGCCCGTTGCCTCCGCTCGCGAAATCATCCCCCCCATGGGCGCGGATGAAATCGTCAAAGCGAGAGCCAAACAGGGCGTCGTCATATGCGCCGCCTTCCAAAGTGGCCATCTGATTCTCCTCTTCGTCGTTGCATGTATGCGTCATCGGCAGGGAGCCGAGGATTGAGCAGCCGGAGTGTGCACTGCAATAACCCAGAAGGCAACAGTAGTACTGATAATAAAGTTGGCGTGAAACGATATTAATTTCGCAAAATGGATATAGATTGGCTGCTGTGTTAATATTGGCACAATATATTTTAAGAAACTTTGCGGACGCTATATCTGTAAATCACTTTAAAATTCAAAGTAAATTCCGAGGATTTCGGACCGATTCTTAAATCGGCATCAGTCCTCTCTGAATGCGCGGTTGAAACTGTCGCTGATTGGCGAAACGAGATAGTCGATAGCCGAGCGCGGCTTGTGCACGATCAGCACTTCGGCGGGCATGCCGGGATAGAGGCGGATATCGGGGTTGGCGGCGAGGGATTCGGACGTCACCTCAGCCCGCGCCACGAAATAGGCGATGTTCGACCGTTCATCCATCGACTGGTCGGCGGCGACATAGGTGATCTTGCCATCGAGCGGCAGGTGCGAGCGCTGATTATAGGCTGTCAGCCGGATCTGGGTCTTGGAACCGATTGCGATGCTGTCGATGTCGCGGGTGCTGACGTGCATCTCGACGAGGAGCGGCTCATCCTCGGGCACGATGTCGAGCAGCGGCTGGCCGGGCGACACGGCGCTGCCTGGCGTTCGCAGCTGGATATTGGTGACGATGCCTGCCTGCGGAGCGCGGATCTCGAGCCGGCGCAACACGTCCTTGGCGGCGATGATCCGCTCCTCGGCGTCGGCGAGCTCGAGGCGCGCCGTGGTGATCTCGCCGGCGATCTCCGACTGGAATTCGCTTTCGATTCCCGTCAGAGCGAGTTCGGCGCCCGCCTTGGCCTTTTCGGCCTGCGCCTTGTCGCCGGCGAGTTCGCCGCGCGTTGCGGCAAGCTCGCTGAGCCTTGCGTCCATCTCGATGAGCTTGGAGCGCTGCGCAAAGGCTTTGTCCACCAAGGTTGCAATCGCCGTTCGCTGCTCATTCATGAGGCCGATCTGGCGGTCGGTTGCTTCGAGCTGCGCGGTCAGCGACTTCGCTTTCTCCGAATACTCTTCGATGGTTTTGCCTTGGACCTCAATGCGCCCTCTCTTTGCCTCACGCCGTTTTTCGAAGAAGGCGGTTTCCGCGGTGATGGCATCGTCCGCGGCAAGATCCTGGGGGCCGCCGAGATCGCCGGGGAAGCTTATCTCCTCGGCTCCCGCCTGCTCGGTCCGGAGGCGCGCGAGCTTCGCGATCAGCCCGACCCGCCGGCTCTGCAATGCCTGCAGCTCGGAGCGCGCCCGGGTGTCCTCAAGCCTGATGAGCGGCTGTCCGGCGGCGACGTGGTCGCCCTCCTCGACCAGCAGGCGGCTCAGCACGCCGCCCTCGAAATGGCTGACGGTCTTGCGCTTCGAATCGACGACGATGGTGCCATTGGTAACCGAGGCGCTACTGAGATCGGTCGAAAATGCCCAGCCGAAGAATCCGCCAAAGGCCACAAGGATCGTCGTCAGTCCGGCGATGACGAGGCCTCGAAGGGGGGAATGAGCGGTGGCCTCGACAGGATCGAGTTCCACGGCGCCGGCGGGCGGCGGCGCACTGACGGGCAGGCGACGTTGCGAACTATCGGCCTTCACCAGTGGCTGTGCGTCGAGGCGCGCCGGCAGGATCTGTTCGAGCTTCATGAGGCGGTCCCTTCGCGTCGTGGTTCTCCGGGCGTCATTGATGCGACAACGTCGGTCCGGGGGCCTAACTGCGTGATGCGTCCGCCTTCCAGCACGAGCAGTTTGTCGGCGACCTGCATGATGGCCGGTCGATGGGCGATCATCACGACAATCGCGCCGTCGTCGCGCGCCTCGTCGATGGCGCGGATCAAGGCCCGCTCGCCGATCGCGTCGAGATTGGCATTCGGCTCGTCGAGCACGAGCAGGCGCGGCCGCCCATAGAGGCATCGGGCAAGCGCGATGCGCTGCCTTTGTCCGCCGGAGAGGGTCAACTGGCCGTCACCCACGGGCGTGTCATAGCCGAGCGGCAGGCGTCCGATCATGTCGTGGACGTCGGCGAGCCGGGCGGCATCGAGCACCTTGTAGGGATCGCCGTCTTCCATCCGCGAGATGTTTTCGCGGATGGTTCCCTCAAGCAGCGAAACTGCCTGAGGAAGATAGCCGGCCATCTGTCCGAAGGAGGCTCGCTCCCAAAGATAGACGTTGTTGCCGTCCAGGAAGACGCCGCCCGCCGTGGGTTTCAGGATGCCGACGAGGAGCCGCGCCAGCGTGGATTTGCCG
The DNA here is from genome assembly GCA_001704765.1 of Sinorhizobium shofinae. Classification (GTDB taxonomy): domain Bacteria; phylum Pseudomonadota; class Alphaproteobacteria; order Rhizobiales; family Rhizobiaceae; genus Sinorhizobium; species Sinorhizobium shofinae. The sequence continues at coordinate 65,458 of MBFK01000104.1, read as the reverse complement.
GCGGCTGAGGGCCCGACGATGCCCAGCACCTCGCCGGGCGAGAGCGAGAAGGAGATGCCCTTGATGATCGGCACATCCAGCCCGGGCGCGGCGTAGACCAGCTTGTCGATGATGAGGTCGCCCTGCGAGCGCGGCGTCGGCATCGTCTGGCGGACGGCGAGGTCTTCGTTGAGCGCTGCCTCGATCCGACGCCAGCTCGCGAGCGCCAGTACCCATTGCCGCCAGTTCTCGATGACCGAATCGAACGGCTGCAGAAGGCGCCCGACCAGAATGCTCGTTGCCATCATCGCGCCGGGGCTTATCTCCTGTTGCATCACCAGCAGAGCACCGGCCGCCAGCGTCACCGCCTGAATGGAAAAGCGCAGGGAGCGCGTGATCGCTGCCATCGCCTTGCTTCGGCTGCCGCCGGCTTCCAGCACGCTCAGCGCGTGCAACTGTGCTGTGCGCCACCGTTTGGCGAGTGCCGGCAGCATGCCCATGGCTTCGATCGCCTCGGCGTGACGTAATGTCGCACCGATCTTCGAGACTGCCTCAATATTGGCCTGGCTTGCCTCTTTCATGAGCCGGCGCGTCAAAAGGTCGGTAATGACGCCGCAGCAGACAAGCAGTGCAACGGAGATTGCGCCGATCAGGCCGAAGAGAGGGTGCAGCAGGAAGAGAACGCCCAGGAAGATCGGCGACCAGGCGGCATCGAGAGGCGCGCTGAAGGCCGAAGACGTAAGGAAACTGCGCAGTTCGGTGAGGTCGCGCAGCGACTGTGTGGCGCGCGCGAGTCCCTGGTCGGCGGACGCCTGTACCGCGGCGGTCAGCACCGGCAGGTTCAACCATCGCACCACGGCGCTGCCCATAGCCTGGAAGGTGAGGGCGCGGATGAATTCGAGCACGCCGAATACGGCGAGTGCACCGATCGCCAGAATGGTCAGCATGACGAGCGTGTCGATGCTCTGGCTGTTCAGCACCCGGTCTTGCACCTGCATCATGTAGAGCGGCAGGGTGAGCTGTAGGAGGCCGATGCAGGCACTCAATAGTGTTGCATAAAGAAGCGCCAGAACGAACACGCGCCGCGCCCGCAAAATGAGCAATTTGGGGTTGATTGTTCCATTTTGCGTCGATGTTGGCCCGATTTGGCCCTTGCTAATCATATTGTTTCGAACAGTATCACGCATGGGCGATTTTCTGGATATAACGCTTCGGTGGGTTGACGGGTGATCGGTCATTTTCACTCAAATCACAGTATTGCTGTGATCAGTGTGACATAATAATGATCGATAGCTCAAGACCAGGAAATTCGGGGGCGGGGGCGTCGAGAAATTTGCTTCAAGTTTTGAAGTAAATTCCCGAATTTTTGAAGTAACTTCCCTAATGGAGAGAGGGATGAATCATAGGATTCTCTATCCGTTCGCAGACCTTGGCGACACTGTGGTCGTCGAGCCCGGCAATGACCCGGTCAGAAAGGCCCCCGATCAACCTGAGCGTGATCCGGGAGGCGACGCCGCGCTGATCAGCTATTTCGAGCTGGCCCGGGTGATGGAACGCGCGAGCCGGCGGTTTTCCGGACTGGTGCGCGCCGAATTGAACAAGCTTGGCGTGGACGACATCGGTTCCGCCCAGGCGATGGTTCTTCTGGCCATCGGCGATGCGGAGCTTTCGGTGGGCGAGCTCCTGGATCGCGGCCATTATGTGGGCTCCAACATTTCCTACTACCTGAAGCAGCTCGCCGATGGGGATTATATCGACCGGATTGCCTCGCAGCGCGACAAGCGGTCGGCGCGGATCCGGTTGTCGGACAAGGGCAGGCAACTCTGCGTCGGGCTCCGGGAAGCGGCGCGGTCCTATGAGCGCGCCCTCAGCCACGGCGATCAGGACAGGCGTAATCTCGAAAGCGCCTTTCAGACGTTGCACCGGCTCGAACTGGTGTGGGGCAACGCCGCCCGCTACGGCATCTGACGGCGATCGGCCAAGGACATGCATGTAGCGTTTGTACATCGCCGCGGCTTCGGCCAGTTTGCCGCCCTGGCTCAACATCTTGCCCAGGCCGGAAACGAGGTGACGCTCGTCACGGAAACCGTGGATCAGCGCATCCCGTCCGTGCGGGTCGTCCGGCATCGCGCCGAGCCCGGGCCGCGGGCGCATCCGCAAATGGCCCGCCATCTTGCCATTCCCGACCACCATGTGCGCATCGGCCACCGCGTTGCCGAAACGCTCGATGCCATGGCGAAACATGGCCAGGCGCCCGACATCGCCCTTGGCCATATCGGCTGGGGCAGCATGATGTTCGTCAAGGATGTGCTGCCGCGCGTGCCGGCGCTTGGATATTGCGAATTCTTTTACCGGGCCGAGGGGGCGGACGTCGGCTTCGCAGCGGAAGACCAGCCCGATGCGGAGACGCGCAAGAGGCTGCGCCTTCGAAACGCCGCGCAGCTTCTATCCCTGGAGGCCGTGGACGGAGGGATCAGCCCGACCGCCTGGCAGAAAAGTCTCTATCCGGCCGATGTGCGATCGCGCATCGCGATCTGTCACGAGGGGATCGACACGCGGCGCTTCCGGCCCGATCCGTCCGCCTCGCTGAAGCTTCCGGACGGACGCGTGCTCAAGGCCGGCGATCCGCCGATCGTCACCTTCGTCGCACGCGACCTCGAGCCCTATCGTGGATTTCCGCAGGCGCTGGAGGCCGCAGCCAAGGTCGCGCGGCGGCATCCGGACGCACTGTTCGTCTTCGTCGGCGGTGATGGTGTCAGTTACGGGACACCGCCGCCAGGCGGCGGCTCATGGAAGGACCATCTTCTCGCATCGCTCGACGTGCCGCGCGACAGGCTCATTTTTCCCGGCGTCGTGCCGCATTCCGTGCTGCGGCAGCTCTACCAGATCTCGGCGGCACACCTCTATCTGACCTATCCCTTCGTGCTTTCCTGGTCGGTCCTCGAGGCCATGGCATGCGGCGCGCTCGTTATCGGATCGGACACCGCGCCCGTCCAGGAAGTCATCCGCGCGGGCCGCAACGGCCTCCTGGTGCCGTTCTTCGATACGGATGCGCTCGCCGAGGCGATTCTCGACGTGCTGGCGCATCCGGAAAAGTTCCATGAGTTGCGCGCCGCGGCGCGCAGGACGGTGGAGCAACGCTTCAGGCTGCAGGATTGTCTCGCGCGTCAATTGGCGTTGATTGGCGAAGCAACCGGAAAAGACTTTGCGTCCGCCGTAGAGGGGCAGTTTGCTTGAATATTGCTTCGAGTTTTGAAGTATAAATAAAGATTAGAAGAAGGTTGAGGCAGATTCAACAATCACTACAAGATTTGATGTAAATTACGCGTAAAGTATTTTTAAGTTTTATTAAGAATCAACGCGATAGCAAATCATTAAATTGCTCAATTTTTTTCTATTGCACTGCAATATGTATTCGTTTGACAAACCTAATGAATGCGACATTATTTGGATGGATCTGCTGTTTGGCGCCATTGGATTGGGCAGGGATGTAGGAAATGACAATACAGACTTTTAAGCTTTCGCCAGCTGCGAAATCTCTCAGCGAAATTGACCTATTGAAGAAACCAATCCTGCTCCGCATGGGAATTGCCCATGACGATCTTCCTCAGACTCTGTCCAAGGCGGTCCAAATTTTCGGCTTTGAAGTTGTCAAGGACGACACCGCCGTGCTGTGCGACGACTCCGGCAAAAAAATCGAAATCCACGAGGCACCACTGTGCACGCTCGCAATCATTATCAATCCCGCGCATCGTGGCCAAGAAAAGCCTCTTCTCGACTGGTTACGAGATCGGGGTGTCGCAGACGGGCCGCTCGTCCTTGAGTGGCAAAAAGGCAAGGAGACCGAGACAACGGCGCTCATCATCCAGAAGCTTGCCGACCTATTGGTATCCGACGCCCGGAAAATCGCTCAGTCAAATCGAGAGCTGCTCGCCCTGCGTACCTTGAACGACAACCTGCAAAACCGTTTCGCAGCAGTCGAAAGTTTCGTCGACAGGCAGGGACTACAGCCTTTCGACCTGGCTTTTTCGAACGAGCCCGTCAGCAGCTCGTCTCGCTCTAATGTCCTGGCCGACGCCTCTTTTAAGGGAGTGTCCCAGATCCTACCGGTTGCAAGTGCTGGCGTGAGTGCGATTGCAATTCATTTTGAGCGGTTGGCGCGTCGCGATGAGGCCACGCTGCATGCTCAACTGGTGACGCTTGAGGATCGACAGGTCGTAGAAAAATGGATCATACCGTTTTCGCGACTTCATCAGGGGTGGAATTATCTGGGTTTGTCGCGCACGCTCGCCGGTCTTCGGCGCACGTTGAAACTGCAGCTGCATATCGAGGATCTGGACGATGAAATGCCGCTGCTTTCGCTTGGCGGTCTTCAGCCCCTGGAGATGTTCCAGGTCCAGGATGCAGGCAACGACGCACCATTGTTGAAGAACAGCTTGGCAATGCAGGTCTGGTGCGGAATGCCTGGTGTGCTGCTTCCGAGCTGGGCGAATTATTTGCCGGCACAGTCCGGACAGACAAGGGACGAGGGCTTTCGCGAGATGCCAATCGCAAACGGCATTATTGATCTTGCGACACTCGCCAACACGGAGGAGATTGCGTTCGATTTCCCGGCAATCCTGCCGCTTCCGGAGGAACGGGCCATCGCCTGCCATCCTCCCTCGACCGGAATTACGATCGGGCGGCTTCCGGCAGCATGCCCGCCCAAAATTCTGCGGATATCTTCCACCGCGATAATCGACAATGATCAATCACAAGACGTCGATTTTGCACTTGTCATCGCGGCTGATTTGAATAGTGCTCAGCAACTTTTCAGCGAGGCACGTGGTGCGGGCAGTGGAGAGGCCTTCTCTGGTTGGACAAGCGTTGCTCATGGCGAAGAGCCGCGTATCAATGCCTTTATCGCGGAACAGGTGGGCATCTGGCAGAACATCTATTTTGCCACGCGGATGAGAAATCCCGGTGATAACGCTTTCGCCTGGGCCAAATTCCGCGACATTAGCCTCATGGTCAACGGGTAGGTCCTCATGCGAGACCAAGTCAAACATCATCTGGAACAGGTGACTGCGTCGCCACCGTCCGAGGATGACGCCGAACGTTCGTTTTCTCCGAAGGTTGCAGTGGTCGTTCCGGCCTACAAACATTCGGTGCTGCTAGCTGAGGCCATTGAATCCGCACTGGCGCAGGAGGCACCTTTCGATATAGCGGTTGTCATTGTCGATGACGGATGTCCTTTCCCGGAAACCGGCGAAGTGGGGCGAACCTACGCGCTAGCCCATCCAAACGTATTCTATCTGCGCAAAGCCAATGGCGGATTGAGTTCAGCTCGCAATTATGGAATCGAATTTGCCTTGCGCAACTTCCCGGCTCTTGAGGCGGTCTATTTCCTGGATGCAGACAACCGTATTACTCCAACGGCAATCCGAGATATTCTAGACTTCATGAAATCGGACGACAAAGTCGACTGGATTTATCCCAACATCGACAAGTTCGGTATCGAATGGAATGGGAACTATACAACGCAATATTCGCGTCTTCTGCACCTGACCTTCGATAATATTTGTGAAGCAGGCAGTCTGGTATCTCGACGAATGCTTGATGCCGGTATTCGTTTCGACGAGAGCATGAAGTCGGGATTTGAAGACTGGGACTTTTGGTTGCAGGCGATCGGTCAAGGCTTCCTTGGTGCCAATTATCCTTTCTTCGGGTTCGAGTATCGCCAGCGCGCCGAGAGCATGCTGCGGGATTCAAACCGGACGCGTGAAGGCATCCTGACGTATATTCGTCAGAAACATAAGAAGCTCTTTGCTGCTGAAACCCTACTCGATTGGGAGCATCAGGAAGCCCCGCGATATGCAGCGATCGGCATGGGCGGTTATGCGGTTGATTTGTTTACCGATCCTACGGTCGAGCATACCAAATGCAGCCTGGAGGATTTCGTGACGCGCTTCTGGGCGGCTAGGGCTGAACCGGAGACCTTTGGCGTTCCACCCTTCATGCTCTGGATGACGCCAGCCCACCGAGATGCCTTGACGCGACTCGGCCTCATCCACAATCTGCTTTGGCTCGGTGAGAAGCTTTCTCAGGAGCATCATTTTGTGGCCATTCGTTTTGAGCGGAGTAATTCAAAGATCGGGCTCGATATCCGCAAGATCAATGAATTGGGACCACTCGCCGATAAACCTTTCGGCTGGATGTGTACATTTGATATCTTTTCGAACTGCGCTGAGGACACGTCCGATGAATGGGCGCGGACGCTGCACAAGCCCGTACCCTCTCCGAATGTGGTTGAGATTGTCATCAGCGGACCCTTCACGGCGCGCGAGATGCAAAGTACTGCTCTATCACCCACGAACGCGCTGGTCGCGACATTGGGTGCGCTTCGCGACTCCGGATACCGTTCGCAATCGACGAATCGATGGATATGGCGGTCGGCCTATTTTCCAAGTCGCAGCCGGTATTTCGAGTTGTTACGACATGCCGTCGGGGCAAAGCCGGTTATGCCGAGATTACAACAGGTATCAAACCCGCTTCGGGTCGGTTTCCTGCTCCCGATCGCGAGCTTCGGTGGTGTCGAAAAGGTCGCCTACGCCGTCGCTCGTGCGCTCAAGAACGTTGGATGTGAAGTCCACCTCTTTCTTCTCGGAAAGCCGGTTTATAATCGGGTTCCTGAAAATGACGGGGTGTTCAAGACGATCAATTTCCTCGCCGATGATTATCCCTTATGGGGCGGCCCGCACCAGTTTGCCGGCCACGACTTGATGATGGGCCATGACGAAGCCGCAAGGGCTGAGCAGATCATGGGCTTCCTTGCCGGACTCGACGTCGTCATTAACAACCATGTCGCGCCGGTAAACGCTGTCCTTGGCGACCTGCGCCGCCGTGGCATCAAGGTGCTCAACTACGTTCATGTACTCGACAAGTCGAAAATGGGGCGAGATGCCGGACATCCGTATCTTTCGCTCGCCTTCGAGCACGTTTACGACACGATCCTGACCTGTTCCGACGATATGGCACAATGGCTCCACGCAATGGGTGTACCATCCGCTAAGCTGATGCATATCCAGAACGCTGCCAGCTACGTGTTAGCTCCGAAAGACCGAGACACCTTGCTGGCCGCTCGGCGCAGCAAACCAGGCGAGCTAAACGTCCTTTTCCTTGGCCGTCTCGACGCGCAAAAAGGTATCGAACGTCTGTTCGCCTGCGTTCGCAGTTTGCAGCAACGTGCCGTGCCGGTCGAGTGGAAGATCATCGGCAGCGACGTCATGGATTCGGGAGCTGGTGGATCGTGGAAAGAGCGATTTGCGGAAATCGGCGTCCAGGTGGATATGCCTGTCTATTCCAGCCGCCATTTGAACAAAGCCTTTGCTTGGGCCGATGTGGTCGCGCTGCCATCACGATGGGAAGGCGCGCCATTGACCATTATCGAGGCGCAACGCCTCGGCTGCGTACCGGTCGCAACAGCGGTCGGCGCTGTCGACGAGCTGATTGAACATGGCGTTGACGGGCTCTTGATTCGATCGACTGAGGACAATGTCATCATTAGCGAAATGACCGAGATGATCGCGGCATTGGCCGAAGATTCGGCTGCGCTCAGCCGCCTCTCGGAAGCCGCGGCTGAGCGCGGTGCCTCGCTCAGTTGGGATCGAAGCGTTGAACCGCTGGTAGAGCAGTTAATGACATGGTTTCCCGACCGTCTTTCCACCCGCTCGCCGGCCCCTGGCTTAAAGCTCGTCGAACAAACAGATTCCCCGGACCAACCCTGGGCAATCGAGCGTTTGTTGCGCGAGTCCGTACCAAGGCAGCGTGACGAAATTTCCGAAATAACGCCGCGGCAGGTGGCCGCTGGCGGATCAGTCAACATGAATAATTTGAGGGACTAACGATGCAAAGACTTTTTGTTCTTAACGGTGGTGCGGCCGTGAAGCCTGGAAACAAATCCGCCTATTTGAAGTTCGAGGACCCGCTCGCGGCCTTCAACAAAGGCGGCATCAATACAGGCGACGTTCTCGTCTATGACGCCACACTCAAAGCCCTTGCCTACGACGAAATCCGCAATGTGCAGTTCTCGCATGCGGCTAATGACAAGCTCTGGCCGCAGGATGGCACCTACGACGCGACCGTCGTTCGCGGGTCAAATTATCTGACCGAAACCGTTGACCTCAGCCACGTCGTGCCTTTGCTCAAAAAACTGAAAGGTCCGGTCGTGGCGATCGGTGTTGGCGCCCAGGCCGGCAAGTACAAGAAGCTAAATGTTCCTAAAGGAACGGTCGAGGCTTGGAAAATCATTGCGGACAAGTGCGAGTCGATTGGCGTGCGCGGGTTCTATAGTGCAGAAATTTTCAACGACCTCGGCATTAAAAATGTGCGCGTCATCGGTTGCCCGAGTTTTTACCGCTCGTTGCGTCCTTCGATCACCATAAAATCAATCGATCCGGCGCAAGCTCGCATCGGGCTTACGCTCAACAAGTACCTTTCCGCAGATTACGCCAGCAATTCTACCAAGACAAATCGTATGCAGCGTGCATTGATCGATGCGGTTGCAAAGCGCCCTTCAAGCAAGCTCTACTCGCAGGGTGAGCGCGAGGAAACGCTAGCAATTTTCTCCACTGGCAAGGAGAAGCAGGACAACATCAAGTCGATCCTGACCAAATTCAACCTGCTTGGCCATCAAGAAGCCGAGGAGATGCTCAACAACCGTATGAGCGCGTTCTTCGATATTGAGGAGTGGGCGGCTGATGCTGCGGCCAACGTCGATGTGATGGTCGGCTTCCGGCTGCATGGCAACGTCATTGCTCTGCATCAGGGAATTCCGGCAATCTTCTTTACCTATGATTCACGCATTCGTGAGCTGGCGTCATTGTTTGCAATCCCCTCGGTTGAGATCGAGGACTATTTGCCCATCAACCTTGAGAAGCTGCTCGAACGTGCTGATTTTTCGAAGGTTCAGCACATCTACAGGACCAATTATGCTGAGTACCATCGCTTCCTGACGGAAAACAAACTCAATCACGTGTTGCCTAAGCCTGTCGCCGCACCGGCAGACAAGCCCCTTTCCAGCCCCAACCTGGTCCAAGTCCCACACAACGTGCAAGAAGCTGTGGCTTGGTTCCGTAGCGAGATGGATTTCATGACCGGAGAAATTGAGACGCTGCGTAATCGCGCGTGGAGCCTTGAAACCACATTGCGCAACCTTAATACCAAGCAGGAAGACCCGGCAAAGGTCGCCGTATGACACAGGCCTTCCGATTCAGTCGGCGCTCATTTCTGGGACTTGTCGGTTTCGGGATAGCGTCGACTGGATTGCTCGCGCGACCAGGTTTTGCACGTGCGTGCTCGGATCTACCTGCTCCTCTAAAGGGCACGGATGGTAGATGGCAATTGTCGTTTAACGACGACTTCACCGATGATGCGGGTTTCAATCAACGCTGGCTCAAGGTGAATGACAGCGGCGGAGAGACCAAGTCTGTCCGCCTGCCCGGAAACGTTAACCTATCTGGTGGGGGTCTGTCGCTCAAACTCGGGCGTAACACCAACGATACTAACGGAAAACGGCCGTTTACCGGTGGTTACGTCCGATCGCGTGATTTTCGCCAGTGCTATGGCTATTTCGAATGTGAGATGCGGATTGCTAACGAACCCGGCGTCAACAACGCTTTCTGGCTCACGTCCGTTCCCGAGACGGAAGGCGATACACATTTTGAACTTGACGTAGTTGAAGCCAAATATCCGAATGTCGTTCAGGTCACAGCCCGACGCTGGCGTCCCGATCGGGAGGTTTTATCGACAACGTACCGACCGCGGCGCACACGACTAGCCGACGCTTACCATCGCTATGGCATGCTGTGGAGCGAAAGCCAGTTCCAGTTTTTCTTTGACGACAGGAAAATCTACGAAGTTGCGAACACGTTCGCCCACACGCCTGCTGCGTTGCTATTTAGCAATGCTGTAGCCTCTTTCGCTGGCAAGGATGATGGTGATGTGAATGGGGCGGCAACCGCTATTCGCAACGTTCGGGTCTTTCAAAATACGCAATAGCGAAACGCGCTGCAACGAGGGCTTTTGCTACCTGAGCCAGGGCCGCAACGTCACCGCTTCGCTCAAATACCGCTGGTAACGTTGAAAGCGCCATGCGTCGGAAGGGGCCCACGGCGCTCGATCGGCCATGAACCTTGAGCCCTGTCGGTCTCCTCACAGCCGTTTCACGAGAAAGAGTCAGGGGCGCTTCGTGCCAGAGGGTGGGCAAAATCTCCGCCGGGATGAAGCCGTTGCGATAGTAGAAGGCGCGCGTGGCTTCGTATTGCGGCCCGTCTCTGCCACCGTGGCGCCAGGGGCTTGACGGTCAGGAGCCGCGAGCCGCGGCCGCGCGCGAACTGTTCGGCCGCCTTCAACAGCGCTCTTCCGACCCCATTGCCGTGGTATTGCCGGCGCGAGCGATTTCGGTCGCCGCGGCGAATGCTCCTGAGCGCAACGAAGCCGGCAACCTTGCCTTCGTCCATGCATGCTAAGGCCGGCAAGGTCTCGGCCTCGGTGCAGGCTTCGATCACCGCCGGCTCGGTGAACCAGTCGGAAAGCTCCGACGTGATCTCACGGCAGATAGCGCCGCGGCCGCTTATCATATCCACGGTTTAGCGGAACCGCGTTAGGAGCCGAGGGATGGTCGTGCCTGTTATTTAAGCAGTGTGCCAAGTGCAGGCTAATTTTTGCCCACTTCAAGAACGGCATCACGAAGTCGGTTCTGATGCGCCGGTGAATTTGTTCCCTTTTTATGGAATTGTGCCGGTTGGCACGTCGCTTGCATCTGTAATCGCGAGCCCGAGCAGACCGCCGGTGGTGCCCAATGTCGCGCACCAGAAGCAAAGTTGCTTAAGCACGGTAGAAGCGCCGATCGCTGATCAAGCGAGGAGCTTTGTTCGGGGCATTTCCAGGATCAACGATCGAATGGCGCTGTTGCGCCGGGAGAAGCTATGTCCGCTGTTCACCAGACACAGAAGATCTCTGCAAAGGAACAGGGCCGCGCCCTGTGGGTCTCCACGGCCGCTTTCACCATCTGTTTTGCCGTGTGGACGATTTTTTCCATCATCGGCGTGCGCATCAAGGAGGAGCTTGGCCTTAGCGAAGCGCAGTTCGGCCTTTTGATCGGCATGCCGATCCTCACCGGCTCCCTGATCCGTATCGTGCTCGGCATCTGGACCAACCGCTATGGCGGCCGGCTCGTCTATACGGTCACCATGCTGGCGGCCGCACTGTCGACCTTCCTCCTCGCCCATGCGGCGACCTTCCCTGAAATGCTGCTCGCCGGCCTTGGCGTCGGTCTTGCGGGCGGCTCCTTCGCCGTCGGCGTCGCTTATGTCTCGCCCTTCTTCCCACCGGAAAAGCAGGGTACGGCGCTAGGCATCTTCGGTGCCGGCAATGTCGGCGCGGCGGTGACCAAGTTCCTCGCGCCGCTTGTTCTCGTCGCCTATGGCTGGCAGACCGTCGCGCAAGTCTGGGCCGCCGGGCTCTTGCTGACGGCCATCGTCTTCTGGTTCTCGACCGAAGACGACCCGCAGTTCCGTGCCCGCCGCAAGGTGAGCCAGCCGCGCAAGAGCTTCCTCAGCGAATTCGCCCCGCTCAAGAATGTCCAGGTCTGGCGCTTCTCGCTTTACTATTTCTTCGCCTTCGGCGGCTTTGTCGCCCTGGCGCTGTGGCTGCCGCGTTACCTCGTTGGCGTATACGGTTTCAACATCGAGACGGCGGGCATGATCGCCGCGGCCTACTCCATTCCCGGCAGCATTTTCCGCGCCTATGGCGGCGCGCTTTCCGACAGGATCGGCGCGCGCAAGATCATGTATGCGATGTTCGCCGTGTCCGCCGTGGCAACGCTCATTCTCTCCGTGCCTGAGGGCCGCGGCGTGCTCCACATTACTCCGATTGTCTTCGTCGGCGTTACCTTCGTGCTCGGCTTCGTGATGAGCCTGGGCAAGGCGGCCGTCTACAAGCACATTCCCGCCTATTATCCGGAGCATGTCGGCGCCGTCGGCGGCGTCGTCGGCATGATGGGCGGTCTCGGCGGCTTCATCCTGCCCGTCGCCTTCGGTTTCCTGAAGGACTGGACCGGCCTCTGGTCGAGCTGTTTCATGCTGCTCTTTGCGATCGTCGCGATCTCGTTGGTCTGGATGAACGCGTCGATCCGCCAGTTCAAGCGGCGTGCCGTTGAGGGTGCGCCGGCCGGTGCCTTTGTGCGATAGCCACTGAAGGACGGCGCGGCTGCAGGATCAGGAGTGACTGCAGCCGCCCGAGATCCTCGCTTCTCTCGACATACGTCGCTTCCCTGCAGGGATTGCCAAGACCCTGCTTCCTGCCCGGCACTCTGTGCCGGGCTTTTTCGTATCGCCTAGTTTTCTTCCGGCCTAGAAGGAAAGATCGAGGACCCTGCCCTCGAAGAGCCGATCGCGCGAACCTTCGAGGTGTTTGCGCATCAGCTCGCGGGCGTCTTCGGCGCGGCCCTCTTGAACGGCGCGGTAGATCTGGCGGTGTTCCTCGTAGACCTGTTCCAGGCCGGGCCGCGGGCCCATCAGCGATAGACCATGAAGGTGCATGCCAACGGCAATGTGGGCCCTTAAGGCTTCGAGCGAGGCGGTGTAGTAGTGGTTGTTCGCCGCTTCCGCGACCGCCTTGTGAAAGAGGAAGTCGGCATCGGTGCGATGCAGCTGATGGCTGGTGGCCTCGCGAAGTTCGGCAAGCGCCGCCGCAATCCTGGCGATCGCCGCCTCATCGCGTCGCTGGGCGGCGTAATAGGCAGCGGCGGGCTCGATCGTCAGGCGGAATTCATAACAACGCTGGATGTCGGCGATCGACTTGACGGGTGAATAGGCAAGCTGGGCGGCGGCCGAGACCTGGGCACTGACAAAGGTGCCGGCCCCCTGGCGCGAATAGATCAAGCCCTGCTCGCGCAGGCGACCAAGCGCGTCGCGCACGACAGGGCGGGAAACGCCCAGCATCGACGCGAGTTCGTGTTCGCCCGGAAGCCGCGAATCCGGGGCATAGTTGCCGGTGCGAATCCGCTCGTGCAATTGGTCGAAGACGCGGTCGACGAGCTTTACCGACTTGCCGCGTTCGGTTTTCGCTTCGGCTGCCGCCTCCTGGCCAACGCCGACATTCTCCGTCATTCTCTTATCCATCCTGTTCATCGCCCGACGTACCGCAAATCCGGCGCATCCTGCAAAACCTTTAGCAGAGATTGCGAATTGCCAAAGCCCCCCGACTTCACCGCGCAGCGCATCCGCCCGCCGTCCGGGCGCGTTGTCTCGAGCCAGGGAATACCCGCCTCGATCTCGCCCTTCGGCAAGAGGACGCGAGCACCCAGCGAATGCAAAATAGCATAGGCCGTGTCTCCGCCGCCCATCATCAGCATGTCGGGCATGGTGGTGGCGACGATGCGCGAAACGCCCCCGCCAAAGCGTTCTGCCACTGTTTCCTGAGCGTCGGTTAACGCGCCCGTGCATCTCAGAAGCATTGGCAGCCGTGCCGGCTGGCCGTCGGCCGGCACGTGACCGGCCGGTGCATCGCGGTGACTGGCGATAAGGCTGCTTTCGAGGAGCACCGCCATCTGCGCCTCGGTGATCGGGTCGCGCGAGCCGAAGGCAAAGAGCGTCCGCAGCGAAGGCTCGAAAGGTGTGGGCGACGAATGCCGGGCAAGCCGTCGGGCAACCGCACACCCAAGGCCGCGTGCCCCTACCGCGATGGCCGTCGACCAGTCCAAACTTTCGACAATGCCATCGAGGTCTTTCTCGGAGGCCGCGTCGGCGATCTGAACGTCTATTGCGCGACCGGAGAAGAGAGGCGCTATCGGCAGCGGCTCGGCAACGCCGAAGCCGACGACATGGGCTTCACGGGTATAGCGTCCCTGGTCGGGCACGGCAGGAGCGACCATCAAGCGGTGGCGGCCAATGGCAAGGGCAAGCGCTTCGCTCTCGGCCGCGACATTGCCCTTGAGCCGCGAGTCGATCTTCTTCAGGACGAACTCAGGCGAGGCGCGGCAGAGCGCGGCCGTTGACTGCCTGACGCGGTCTGCAGCCTGGAGGGGATCGAGCGCGCGCGAGACCGTATTGACGACGACGACCTCCGCGCCCGTCGCAATCGCCGCCTCGACCGCGCCGACGTCGAGCGCCACGGCCACCCTCAGGCCCGCGTCGACGAAGGGCGTTCCGGTATCGAGAGCGCCCGTCAGGTCATCGGCAACGATGGCGACGCGAATGGCCATGGCTCTATTCGCCGTTCACCGCGTGGCAGGCGACGAGATGCCCCGGACGTGCCTCCTTCCACTTCGGAACCACCCGGCGGCAGACCTCCATGGCGATCGGGCAACGCGTATGGAAGCGACAGCCTGAGGGCGGGGCGAGCGGGCTCGGCACGTCGCCTTCCAGGATTTGCCGCTTGCGGTTGCGCTCATGTTCCGGATCGGTCTCCGGCACCGCAGAAAGCAGCGCCTTCGTATAGGGATGGAGGGGCGTCTCGAAGAGCTCGTCGCGGCTGGCAAGCTCTGCCAGACGGCCGAGATACATGACGCCGACGCGTGTCGAGATATGCCGTACGACAGCAAGGTCGTGGGCGATGAAGAGGTAGGTGAGCCCGTATTTCTCCTGCAGATCGAGGAGCAGGTTGATGATCTGGGCCTGTATCGACACGTCAAGCGCCGAAATCGCCTCGTCGCAGACGATGAATTTTGGCTGGCATGCCAGCGCCCGGGCGATCACCACGCGTTGGCGCTGACCGCCGGAAAGCTCGTGCGGATAGCGTGAGGCAAAGCGCGGCGGCAGGCCGACATCGGTTAGCAGCGCCGCGACCTTTCCGTCGAGTTCGGCCTTGGTCGCGAGCTTGTGGAAGAGGATCGGCTCGCCGATCGCCTCGCCGACGGTCATGCGCGGATTGAGCGTCGAATAGGGATCCTGGAAAACGATCTGCAGATCGCGCCGGAACGGCCGCATCCGCTTCTCGTCGAGAGCGGTTAGGTCCTGCCCCCTATAAAGAACCTTGCCGGAGGTCGCCCGATGCAGGTTCAGGATGGTGAATCCGGTGGTGGACTTGCCGCAGCCGGATTCGCCGACGAGGCTCAAAGTCTCGCCCTCGAGAATATCGAGGCTGACGTCGTCGAGCGCGTGCACGGTCGCCGACCGTTCACCGAAGGCGCCAAGCCGGACGTGGAAGTGCTTGACCAGGTTTTCGATCTTGAGAAGAGGTTGAGCACCCATCAGGCGGCCTCCCGGGCTTTTTCGACGGCAAAGCAGGCGGCCCGGTGGCTGCCCGCGGCTGAGACGGGCTCGAGCTTCGGCACATGCGAGCGACAGACATCCATCGCCAGCGGACAGCGCGGCGCGAAGGGACAACCCTCGGGCCTGCGGCCAGGTTCCGGCGGCGTCCCGCCGATCGAGTTCAGGCGTGATGCCGGCGCATCGGAGAGCTTGGGAATCGAGGCGAGCAGCCCGCGCGTATAGGGGTGGCGCGGATTGGCATAGAGCTCGTCGACCGGTGCATCCTCGACGATGGTGCCGGCGTAAAGCACGACGACGCGATCGACGAGGCCGGCAATCAGCGCCAGGTCATGGGTGATCCAGACCACCGACATGCCGAGCTTTTCGCGCAGACCCTTCACCAGATCAACGATCTGCGCCTGGATCGTCACGTCGAGCGCCGTCGTCGGCTCATCGGCAATCAGCAGCTTCGGTTCGCAGGCAAGACCGATGGCGATCATCACGCGCTGGCGCATGCCGCCGGACAGTTCGTGCGGATAGGCCTGAATGCGCTCTTCGGGCCCCGGAATGCCGACAAGGCGCAAGAGTTCGGTGGCTCTTGTGCGCGCTTCTCGTCTGCTCATGCCGCGATGATAAATCAGCGGTTCGGCAAGCTGGTCGCCGATCCGCATCACCGGATTGAGCGAGGTCATCGGATCCTGGAAGACGAAGCCGATGTCGCCGCCACGCACTTTCCTGAGCTCCCGATTGGACATCTTCTGCAGGTCACGGCCGTCGAAGTGCGCTTCGCCCTGGGTGACCCGGATCTTGTTGGGCAACAGCCGCATCAGGCTCAGCATGGTGAGGCTCTTGCCGCAGCCGGACTCGCCGACCACGCCGAGTGTTTCGCCCTTGTCGACGTGAAGGTCGATGCCGTCGACGACGACTGCGGGGCCGCGGCGTGTCTCGATTTCGATCGTCAATCCCTTGACGTCGAGCAGGCGATTTTCCGTCTTCGCACTCATTTGCTGCCTCGCGGGTTCAGAGCATCGTTGAGGCCGTCGCCGAGGAACGAGAAGGCGACGGATGCGAGACCGAGGACGGCGGCGGGTGCCGCAAGCAGATGCGGGTAGTGCTGCCAGACGCGCAAGCCGTCCGAGATCATGTTGCCCCAGCTCGGTGTCGGCGGATTGACCCCGACGCCGAGGAACGAGAAGGCGCTTTCGAGCACCATCGCCGTGCCAAGGCCGGCGCTGACCGCGACGATCAACGGTCCGAGTGCGTTCGGAACCACGTAGCGCATCAGAATGATCCGGTTGGAAAGGCCGAGTGCCTGCGCTGCCGTGATATAGGGGCGGCTGCGGATCGAGAGCACCTGGGCGCGCACCAGGCGCGCGTAGGGCGGCCAGGAGATCAGCGCCATGGAGCCGAACACCAGGAGGAAATCGATCCAGACCGTCTCGCGATAGAAGGGATTGAGCGTTTCAAGATAGCGTGCCTCCATCCATTGCGCGATCGGTGTCTTCAGCGAAGCGTTGATCACGACAACGAGAAGCAGGTTCGGCACCGACATGGTGACGTCGGTCAGCCACATGATCACGCGGTCGAACGGATTGCCGAAGAAACCGGCGATCGCGCCGAGCGTCGTCCCGATGGCAAGCGCGATGGTTGTCACCACGACGGCAACGAGAAAGGCGGTTCGCGTCCCGTAGACGACACGGCTGAAGACGTCGCGCCCGAGATCATCGGTGCCGAACAGGTGGGCGAGCGACGGCGCCTGATTGCGCGCTTCTAGATCCTGCCCGAGGAAGTCGTAGGGCGTAAGATACGGGCCGAACAGGGCGGTGAAAGCGAGCAGAGCGATAACGAAGAGGCCAAAGATCGCCAGCCGGTTCCGTTTCAGCCGGTACCAGGCATCACGCCACAGGCTGACTGGAGCTTCTTCGGCAAGAGGGGCGGGCTGGGCTTGAACGACGGACATGTCAGCGGCTCCTCTTAGCATCGACGGCGCGCGGGTCGAGCAGCGGATAGAGGATGTCGACCAGCAGATTGGAAATCATCACCAGGAACGAACCGATGAGCGTGATCGCCAGGATCACCGGATAATCGGAATTGGTCAGCGCCTTGACCGTCAGTCGGCCGAGGCCCGGGAGGCCGAAGACGAGTTCCACGAAGATCGCGCCGTTGACGATCGTGATCATGATGAGACCGAGCTGGGTGACGACCGGCGTCAGGACTGGCCGCAGGATATGCTTAATCGCGACGACGATTTCCGGCACGCCCTTCGCCCGTGCGGTGCGGACGAAATCCTCGGAAAGCACCTCGATGACCGCAGCCCGCGTCTGGCGAATGATGAGGGCGATCGGCTGGAAGGCAAGCACGATCAGCGGCAGGATAATGCGGATGTCGAACACGCCGCCCCAGCCGTAGGGCACGTTGACGCCAGGCAGAAGAACGATGAGGCCGACCATCAGCAGCGGCCCTGCGACATAGGCCGGGATGGCCCAGAGGAAGAGTGCCGAGCCCAGAATGATGTAGTCGAGACGGCGGTTCTGGTTGAGCGCCGCGATCATGCCGAGCGGAATTGCAACGAGCGCGGTCAGGACGATGGCGCAGAGCGCCAGCTTGAAGGAGACCGGAGCTGCCGCCTTGACCATGGCCCAGACGGAGCGCCCGGAGGTCAGCGAATTGCCGAAATCACCCTGGATCAGGTTCCATACGTAGTAGCCGAACTGCTCGATGAAAGGTTTGTTCAGCCCGGCGCTTTCGCGGATCGCCTCGATCCGTTCCGGATTATAGGCAACGTCGCCCGGGGCTCTCAGGAAGATCAGCTTGATCGGGTCGCCGGCGCCATAAAACGCCAGGGCATAGACGGCCATCATCACCAGGAGAACCGATGGTATCCAGATGGCAAATCGCATCGCGACGTAACGCAGCATGTCGCTCATTCCTCCCGCATGGTGCCGGTAGAGCCTGGATGGAATGGTCTCCGGACGTCATGCCTTGCTTTTCACCGGCGCCGAGCCCCAAAGAGGGGCTCGCGGACCGGCCTCTTTGCGCGAGGACCGCTTGGAAGACGAAGTTCTCGGCCCATGCGCTTAAATGAGGGCGAAGGCCTGAGGGCCTTCGCGCAGGTCGTCCCCGTTACGGTCGAACGTGGTCGGCCAGTGTCAGCCGACCGAAATCTCCCACGGCTTTGCCACCTGCCAGTCGAGGTTCTTGTCGATGCCCTTGACCTCGGCGGTGGCCCAGCGCGACATCGCCTGAGCATACCAGGGGATGAAGGCCCAGTCGTCGCGGAAGGCCTTTTGCGCTTCCTGGGCGAGCGCCACACGCTGCGGATCGTCGGCCGCCTTTGTCGATGCTTCCTTGAGCAGGCTGTCGACCTTCTCGTTCTTGTAGCCGCCGAGCTTGTTCTGGGCGTTCGAGGAGGTCGAGGCGATCGAGCCTTGCAGGTAGGAGACGGCATCCGGCACGCGCGTGCCGACGTCGTCGCGGAAAATCTGTACCGCATTCTGGTCGGGACCGGCGTAGGCGTCCTGCTGTGGCTTCATGTCGACGGCCGAAATGCCGAGGTTCTGGCGCCATTGCTCGGCGATGAACTGTGCCGCCGCTTCGATCGCCGGGCCGGAAATCCCGACGAAGAGAAGCTTCGGCAGTTTCTCCGGTCCGCCATAGCTCGACTCGGCAAGCAGCTTCTTGGCGCCCTCCGGATCGTAGGGATAGGGCTCGAAGCCGGAATTGTCGGCGCCGGGCACGGAGTTCAGGATCTGGTCCGTCTTCTTGTGCGGACCGTCGGGGAAGGAGGCCTTCATCAGGCCGTCGCGATCGACGGCGCGGATCAGCGCCTCGCGCACCTTCGGATCGTCCATCGGCTTACGCGCTGTGTTGAACCAGAAATGCTGGCTCGTCGGGATGATCGGGCCCGCGGCGAATTCCGGCCCAAGGTCCTGGATGATCGTCGAGGTGACGAGTTCCGTGTGGGCATTGAATTCGCCGGATTTCAGGAGCGACGTCGCCGTGACGTTGTCCTCGATCGAACTGATCTCGATGCGGGCGAGCTTCGGCTTCGGACCAAAGAAATTCTCGTTGGGTTCGAAGGTCAGGGTGCCGGCATCTATGTCGATCGCCGTGAGCTTGAAAGGCCCGGAATAGACGGCGCCATTGTCAGGCATGTACCAATCGGCGATCTCCTCGCCATCCTCGCCGCGCGACTGCTCGGCCTTGGTGATCGGTGCGATGTGGTTGGCGAGACGCATGAAGAAGATTGGGTCCGCTTCGCTGAGCGTCACGACGACGGTCGCCTTGTCGGGCGTCGCGATGCCGGAAATTTCCTTGGCGCTGCCGCCGCTCACTTCCGCATAGCCGGCGACCTTGCTTAAGACTTGGTCGGCGCGCTGGTTCTTGGTGTTCGGCATGGCCGAGACGTTCCAGGAACCCTTGATGTCCTCGGCGGTGATCTTGCTGCCATCGGAGAAAGTTGCCTTGGGATCGAGCTTGAAGGTCCAGACCTTGTCACCTTCGGAGGCCTCCCAGCTCGTAAAGACATAGGGGTGGATCTTGCCTTCGCTGTCGAAGAACATCGGCGAAGCCCACCAGATCGAATTCCAGCGATAGGGAACGCCGCCGCCACGCAGCGGCGACCAGTCCTGGTTGAAGGCCGGATTGGCAACTTTCAGCACCTGGCCTTCCTGCGCGAAGACAATACGCGCGTTCATGCCGGCGATCGTCAGGGCCACCGTAGTGCCGAGGCCAAGCTTGAGGGCATCCCGCCGCGAGATGCCCGTCATTGTGGAGTCGAGATCATTCCGTTTGGTCATTTCTTCCTCCCGTGCGTGAAATCGAGCGCCTCCGCTCTCCCCGGATATGCGGCGCTCTGATTGGCCTTACACTTCACTCGTATTGTAAATATGTCAACAAAAATTGCGGGAACTCTCAGCATTGAATTTAGGGTCAAGAAAAATATGCAATAATATCAAACGATTGTGAGAAGGCGAAAATTTCCACGCAGATTTTCATATTGACAACAGGCGCGATGTTGAACACAAAAAGTCGCGATGCAGTGCTCGCGGGACGCTGCGAATGATGGTCCGGAGGCCGCGACTGACAAGTTTGTCAGCTGATTGCGAGGACCGCGGAGGAGGCACAGATGAACGGAAGACATGTAGTGACCGGCGTTTATTGCGCCGCCGCGACGCCGCTCAAGGAGAACGGCGATCCCGATCTCGCGCTCTTTGCCGATCATTGCGGCAAGCTGCTTGCCGAAGGATGCCATGGAATTGCCCTGCTCGGCACGACCGGCGAGGCCAATTCGTTTTCGCAAGACGAGCGCAGATCGATCCTGGAGAGCGCTCTTGCGGCAGGCATTGCTGCCGATCGGCTGATGCCCGGCACCGGCGTTGCCGCCATACCGGAAACAGTGGCGCTGACGAAGCATGCGCTCTCGCTCGGGGTGACGAAGGTCGTCATGCTTCCGCCCTTCTATTACAAGGGCGTCAGCGACGAGGGCATCTACGCGGCATATTCGCAAATAGTTGAAAAGATTGCGGATAATCGACTGAAGGTTATCCTCTACCATATCCCGCAGGTCTCCGGAATCGCGCTGTCGATACCACTCGTCAAACGGCTCGCGGCGGCTTTTCCAGAGACGATCGTCGGCATTAAGGATTCCGCCGGCGACTTCGCCAACATGCAGGCGCTTGTTGCGGAATTGCCGAATTTCTCCGTGCTTGCCGGCGCGGATCCCTTGCTTCTGCCGCTCCTGAAGGCCGGAGGTGCAGGCTGCATCACCGCGACCTCCAATCTCGTCGCCGACTCCTTGCGACAGATCTTCGATCACGTCTCGGATGCGTCAAAGACGGCTGAGGTCGAAGCCGCCCAGGCGCGCATCAGCGCCTACCGGACGCTGTCGACCTCCTATGTGCAGATCCCGACGATCAAGGCGATGATCGCCTTGAAGCGCGGCGAGGACGCATGGATCAGGACACGCGCGCCGCTCGTGCCATTGAGCGAGAGCGAGCGCGCCGATCTCGCTGCGAAATTTGCGGCACTGGATTGAGGGAGGGTCGGATGGCATATTCCGCACTTGAGCCGCACGAGGTTCCTCCTCGGATGACGGGCGCGATCGTCCCGAGCCCGACCGAGCCCGGTCGCTACGACGCCTATCTTCCATCACCCTGCGTGCAAAACCACGCGGCCAATCTTGCCTTTCTGCCGGATGGCACGCTGAGCTGCGTCTGGTTTGGCGGAACAATGGAAGGCATGGGCGACATCTCGGTTTACATGTCGCGGCTGGGACCCGGCGCACTCCGCTGGACCGACCCGGAGAAGATGTCGGACGACGCGCAGAAGTCGGAACAGAACCCGCTCATCTTCACGGCGCCCGACGGCCGTGTCTGGCTGCTCTTTACCTCGCAGACCTCGGGAAACCAGGACGGAGCAGTGGTCAAGCGCCGCGTTTCCGAGGATGGCGGCAAATCCTTCGGTTCAACCGAAGTGCTTTGCGACATTCCCGGCACTTTCGTGCGCCAGCCGATCATCGTGAATGACGCCGGCGACTGGCTGCTGCCGGTCTTTCGCTGTATCGGCGAAGCTGGCCGACGCTGGACCGGCGACGTCGATCGCGCCGCCGTCCTGATCTCGCGCGACCAAGGCAAGACCTGGACGATGGCGGAGGTGCCGGACAGCATCGGCGCGGTCCATATGAACATCGTCCCGGCCGAGGACGCCACGATGGTCGCTTTCTACCGCAACCGTTTCGCGACCAATGTGCTCAGAAGCCAATCGAGCGATGCGGGGCACAACTGGACGGCGCCGGAGCCCGTCGACCTGCCGAACAACAATTCGTCGATCCAGGCGATCCGCATGAAAAATGGCGCGATCGCAATGGTTTACAATCACAGCAATGCGTCGATGTCGGATGCGCGTCGCCACTCGCTCTATGACGAGATCGAGGGCGACGGTGGCGAGGACAGCGGTTCCGCTGAAGCCGTCGCCTCCGCCCGTCCGGCCGTATGGGGCGTGCCTCGCGCGCCGCTGAGCCTTGCGTTTTCGACGGATGGCGGCCGAACATTCCCGCGCCGCATCGACCTCGATACGGGCGATGGCTATTGCCTGAGCAACAACTCGAAGGATTCGCTCAATCGCGAATTCTCCTATCCGTCCATTGTCGAAGACGCAGCAGGCGGGCTGCACGTCGCCTACACCTATTTCCGACGGGCCATCAAATATGTCCGGTTGGATCCGGGTTTTCTCAAAAAGGCAGAGTGATCTGGCTGGCCGCTGACCGACGGCGGCTGAATTGACAAGTGCAGTCGCTGGGGTCGCACCTGTTGGCTAGTCGCCGTCGACCGCCAGATCGCTGGCGGCCGCGGCGACGTCGTCGCGAAGAATATTAGTTCTTACAATGATTTAAGCGCGCCGATCTCCGCGATTTCGTCGGCCGCCAAGTAGCAGCAATAACATGCCATGGACGAAATCTCCGTCGCCACTCTTGCCATTTGACGACATAAAGTATAACAACTTTACATCTTAGCGCGCTTCGCGCCGTCGGGTTCAGGGAGGATCGATCGGATGAGCAATCTGGATACGCCCATTTCCATGGTGAGGCCGGGTCTGATCGAGTTCGGCACCGGCGTAGCGGCAAGACTCGGCGCCTGGGCCGAGAGCAAGGGATACCGCCGCGTTCTCGTGATTTCCGACGCTTTCAACGCAACGCGCACCGAAGTCCTTGGGCTTGCCGGTGAGGTGACCGTTTATGGCGACGTCAAGGCCGAGCCGGATACGACTGACCTCGACCGCGTGCTTTCGGCCGCAGAAGGCGCCAAAGCCGATCTGATTGTCGGTTTTGGTGGCGGCAGCGCCATGGATCTTGCCAAGCTCGCGGCCGTTCTGTCCGGCTCATCGCAGCGGCTCACCGATGTCGTCGGTGCCGGCAAGGTTGCCGAGCGGCGCAAGGCGGCGCTTGCCCAAGTGCCAACCACATCCGGAACCGGCAGCGAAGCGGGCATCCGCGCCCTCGTCACCGATCCGGATACGAAGGCCAAGCTCGCCGTCGAAAGCATCCAAATGCTCGCCGACATCGCCGTCATCGACCCAGCGTTAACCTTCACCGTGCCGCCCAAGGTGACCGCGGCGACAGGAGTGGACGCCCTGGCGCATTGCGTTGAAGCTTTCACGAACCGCAAGGCCCATCCCGCTATCGACTCTTATGCGATCGAAGGCGTGCGGCTCGTCGGCCGTTATCTCGCGCGAGCCGTCCGCGACGGCAACGATGCGGAGGCCCGTGCCGGGCTGTCGCTCGCCTCGCTCTACGGCGGCTATTGCCTCGGGCCGGTGAATACGGCCGGTGGCCATGCCCTGGCCTATCCGCTCGGCACGCGCTGGCATGTCGCCCATGGTGCCGCCAATGCGCTGATCTTCCCGCATGTGCTCGCCTTCAACACACCGGCGGTGCCTGAAAAGACGAGGGCGGTCCTCGAGGCGCTGGGCCTGCCGGCCTCGCAGGACGTCGACTCGGTGTTCGATGCGGCGCATACGTTCTGCGCCTCGCTCGGCATCGAAATGAAGCTGCGCCAGCTCGGCGTGCTCGCCAATGACCTTGGCACGATGGCCGACGATGCCTTCGCCATTCGGCGATTGCTCGACAACAATCCGCGCGATCTGTCGCGCACCGATATTCTCGCAATCTACGAGGCGGCCTACTAGGCAAGCCCCAGGGAGGAAAACCATGGGCAAGGACACCCGCGTCGCAATCACGCTCGGCGATCCGGCCGGCGTCGGGGCGGAGGTGATCGTCAAGGCGCTCGCGACGCTTCCGCGCGAGGAGCTCGCGAGCTTCACGGTCGTCGGCAATATCGAGGCGCTGGAACGGGCCAAGCGTGCGACATCGACCGCCGTCAACTTCGCGACCCGTCCGACCGACGGGGCCGTTCTGGTCGAGGAAGTGTCGATCGACGCACCCTTGCCGGAGATCGGCAAGGTGAGCGCCACGGCCGGCGAGGCCTCGGTGCGCTATATCTGTCGCGCCGTCGAAATGGCGACGGCGGGCAAGGCCGATTGCATCGTCACCGCGCCGATCAACAAGGAGGCGATGAACCTCGCCGGCCATCATTTCGACGGCCACACCGGCCTTCTTGCACACCTGACCGGCTCGAAGAGCTCGTTTATGCTGCTTGCTTCAGAGCGGCTCAACACCATCCACGTCTCCACCCACGTGTCGCTGCGCGGCGCCATCGAGCGCGCGACGGTCGAGCGGGTGCTGGCGACGATCGAGGCCGGCCACAACCATTTCATGCGGCTCGGCCACAAGCCGCGCATCGCCGTCGCCGGCCTCAATCCGCATTGCGGCGAGAACGGCCTTTTTGGCGACGAGGACACGCGGTTCCTGGCGCCCGCCGTCGAGTTGGCGAAGGCCAAGGGCATCGACGTTGCGGGCCCGATCTCGGCCGATACGGTCTTTGCGCGCGCCTATAACGGCGCCTTCGATCTCGTGGTGGCGCAGTACCACGACCAGGGCCAT
Source organism: Sinorhizobium shofinae (assembly GCA_001704765.1). Lineage (GTDB taxonomy): Bacteria > Pseudomonadota > Alphaproteobacteria > Rhizobiales > Rhizobiaceae > Sinorhizobium > Sinorhizobium shofinae. Next base: position 40,747 of record MBFK01000104.1, on the reverse strand, counting down.
ATCCCGATCAAGCTGGTCGCCTTCGACACGGCCGTGAACGTGTCGCTGGGGCTGCCGATCGACCGTGTTTCCGTCGATCACGGAACGGCCTTCGATATCGCCGGGACCGGTAAGGCGAACCACGTCAACATGCTTTCGGCGATCGCCTATGCGCGCCTGGTGGCGGGTTCGCCCAGGCGGGCGGCCGCACAGTAGAGCGCATTCCTCGAATATATTCCTCTGCTGCCCGTGCTTTGCGACGGGCAGCACCAATCGCAGGGTTAGGTCAGTCCCCGACATTCGGCGCGTATTCGGAGCCGTCCACGCTTGAGGGCCGTCCGTCGATCGCCAATTCGCTTACGCGCGGTGGCGTGCGGGCGATGAGCTTTCCGCGGCGGATCACGGCTAGCCGATTCGGCTTCAGTCGCAAGGCTTCCAGCGGATCGCGCGCCTGGAGGATGACGAGATCGGCGTTGCAGCCCTTCTCCAGGCCGTAGCCCTCGAGACCCATCGTCTTCGCCGAATTGACGGTCAGCGCGTCGAAGATCTTCCTCTTGTCATCAACCCCTGCCATCTGGGCGACGTGAAGCGCCATGTGCCCGACTTCGAGCATGTCGCCCGAGCCCATCGAGTACCAGGGATCCATCACGCAGTCGTGGCCGAAGGAGACGTTGAGGCCCGCCTCCATCAGCTCGCGCACGCGCGTCAGACCGCGGCGTTTCGGGTAGGTATCGTGCCGACCCTGCAGCATGATGTTGATGAGCGGATTGGGAATGACGTTGATCCGAGCCTCCGCCATCAGCGGAATAAGCTTCGAAACATAGTAGTTGTCCATCGAATGCATGGAGGTGAGATGCGATCCCGCAACCCGTCCTTGAAGGCCGAAGCGGATCGTCTGCGCGGCAAGCGTCTCGATATGGCGCGACATCGGATCGTCGGTCTCGTCGCAATGCATGTCGACGGGCAATCCGCGTTCGGCCGCGATCCGGCAGAGCGCTTCCACCGATGCCGCCCCATCGCTCATGGTGCGCTCGAAATGCGGAATGCCGCCGACGATGTCGACGCCCATGTCTAGCGCCCGGCTCAAGGCGTCGACGGCACCCGTCGAGCGGTAGTAGCCATCCTGCGGGAAGGCGACGAGCTGCAGGTCGATATAGGGCGCGACCCTGTCGCGGACCTCGAGCAGCGCCTCCGCCGTCACCAGCCGCGGATCGGTCGTATCTACATGGCTGCGGATGTAGAGAAGCCCCTGAGAGACCGCGAGGTCGCAATAGCGCAGCGCCCGCTCGACCAGCGCGTCGCGCGTCAGCGTTGGCCTCAGCTCGCCCCAAAGCGCGATGCCCTCGAGCAGGGTGCCGGAGCGATTCATCCGCGGCAGCCCAAGCGACAGCGTCGCATCCATGTGAAAGTGCGGATCGACAAAGGGCGGCGAGACGAGCCGGCCGGTCGCGTCGATTTCCTCCTTCGCCGACGCTTCGATCTTCGTGCCCACCGCGGCGATCCTATCGCCTCTTATGCCGATGTCGATGCCATTGCGGCCGTCCGGGAGATTTGCATTTCGAATGATCAGGTCGAACATGGCGGCTCCAGCGCATGAGATGACAATGCAAGAGGCTTTGGCAAGGGCAAGCCACGGCTTCAAACATCGGCTCACACTAGCGCAACAGCGCTGGCGGAGAGTGCCACAGTCAGTGCGGCGTTGGGAGTTCTTCGCAGTAAATTGGTTATGGCTTTGCGCGGGAACGAAGGTTGCGCCGCAAGATCCGGCTTGCCCCGCTCCAAATATTCAGACGCCTCAACCAATGCCGGCTTCAGGCAAAGATTGGGCGACAAACGTCTTCAATTCTCCTCTACTGAAATACCCTCCTCGCCAATCTTGATCTCGACGCCTGGCTTGTTTTCTTCGCGGTAGACGTAGATGCCCAATCCGATGGCAACCACGGCAAGAACAGCGATAATGAGATAGAGGCCATTCCGGTTCATCCAGTGCGATCCTTTCACGATTGGGTATTTCTGTACCTAGGAGTGCCAATCGGAAAGGCAACTGCAGCGCGCTGTTCCACGGTTTGCCGCAGCTCACATGGCATTGCGATTTTCGAGCTTGTTGCTGAAGTGAGCGTTGCCGAGGCCGGTGCCGATCGTCAGAATTCCCCAGCCTGAGACGTCCTGCATGAAGGGTATCTGCGAGAGCCCCTGAACGACGGCGTCGTTGTGCATGATCACAAAGGTTTCCCCGTCGCCGATTTGTGGAATGGCCTTCTTGAGGGCGGCAGGCAGATTGAAGTGCTCGCTTTCCCAGTTGCCGCCCGGCAGGTTCTGGCCGCCGCGGAGGATCGAGCCATCGGCGTTGATCGCGCCGGGGCAGGCTAGGCCAATCACGGGTGCCGGCGTGAGACCGGCCTTGTCCGCCTTGGCAACAAGCTTTTCGATCATTGTGATGAGACGTTCGATCGTGGCGCTCCGATTGGGCCTGTCGTCCGCATGTCGCCAGATATCCGACTTCCAGACCCTGGCCTTTGAGAGGTCGGTCCCTTCCTTCAAACGCAGCTCGACCATGCCTACGCGAACATTGGTACCGCCGATATCAATGGCGAGCATCGCCTTGTGCCCCTTCAGCATCCAGCTCGGCATCAGGTGGGCGGCGCCGATAAGTCCCGCGTCGTCAGGATGATGGACAATGGGAGCGAGCTCTATCTTGAGGCCTTCAGCTTTTAAGAGCACCATTGCACGAGCAATTGTGAGTTCACCCACGGCGCTGCCTCTAAAGCCCCCGCCGACCACGACACGCTCGGTATTCTTCCAGCTTTTCTGCTTGAGGAATTTGTCGAGAACGCTGGCGAGCTCGCCCGCGAATTCGCCGACCGCTCCCATGACCAGGGCGGCCGCCTCCTTGTCGTCACCAACCAGCAGTGCGTCGACCTGCTTTTTCGACAGGTCGCTAGTTGGCGTCTTCCCGAGCGGATCGGCACCACCCTTGCGCACGCGCTTGCGCCAGGCATCGAGCTTTTCCTGAAAGGCATATTTGTTGGCCCTGTCGCCCAGGAATCCGTCACGGTCACGCAGTCCCATATTGTAATCGTCGACCGTGACGGACGGTAGATCGTCGGCACCATGAATGAGAGGGGCGCCGTTTCGTTTCTCGTTCGCGGATCTGCCCACGCAACCTCCGTTATGACGCCTCGCCTGGACCTATCCGATAGCGGCGCGAGTCTTACAACGTAAGGGGCAAGGCGATGTTCCACGCCGCTCCACCTGTTACGCGCAGGAACGCGAGTGACCGTGGACCCAGAGCCCGGACCCAGAGCCCGGACGACGAACGTCGCGTGGCAAATCAGATATTCTCCGGCGTGAAAATATCAAACGGCAGGATGGTCTGTCCGGGTACACCGGCGGTGCCCCGGTCGATGGCGCCGATCATCAGATTGATCGTCTCGCGCGCCAGGGTCTGGACCGGCGTGGCGACCGCCATGATTACCGCTTCGTCGGCAAGGGCTGCGCGTGACTCCGGTGTCAGCTCGTTGACGACGACGAGCAGCTTGCCCACGAGTTTCTCCTCGCGGATCGCCGAAATCGCCCCCTCCATGCCGCCGCCGCAGACGTAGAAGCCGAGAAGGTCCGGGTGACGCTTCAAAAGGTCGAGCGTCGCTTCATGGGTGATTTCGGCGGTGTCGAGGTTCACCATCGTGTCCAGGACCTCGAACTCGGGCGCTTTCTCGCGAAAATAGGAGCGAAAGGCGATTTCGCGCAGTTCGTGCCCGACGAAGCGGTGGCTGCCGATGAAGGCAGCAACCTTGCCAGGCCGCTTGGCCGCCTTGGCGATCATCCAGGCGGCAGTTCTCCCGACCTTGTGATTGTTCAGACCGATATAACCTTCGCGCACGCCTGCCGCGAAATCGGAAAGCAGCGAGAACGTCGGAATGCCGCGCTGCTTCAGTTCTTCGACAGCGGCGGTCACGGCCGGATAGTCGGGGGCGACGAAGGCGATCGCCTGATTGCGCGCCGCCATTGCCCTGAGTTTCTCGGTAATCCCAGCCGGCGTCGAATTGGCAACGAAGTCGACCTGCGGGATGACGCGGACTTTGATCAGCGACAGCGCGGCATTCTCCATTTCCTTCGCTACCGCTTGATAGAAAGCTTGCTGCGGCTTCTGCAAAAGAAATCCGAGCCGGTATTGCGGCAGATCCTCGAAAACGCGCTGCCGCAGCAGGCCGACGGCGTGGTAGCCGATCGACTTTGCCGCATCATAGACGCGTCGCGCCGTCTCCTCGCGCACCCGATGGCGACCGTTCAGCACGCGATCTACCGTCGCAACGCTCACGCCCGCGGCCCGCGCAAGATCCGCGATTGTCGGCCTGCTGCTCATCTCAGCGCCTCCCTGACAGCATTACCTCATCAATGAGGTCGCCGGTCTGACGTGTTTTGAGAGAATATATCATGACTGCATTGAGAGCTGTCAAAAGTCAACTTATTCTCCTCGCATCACATGGAGGCGCAATCGGGAGCGCGCTTCGGGAGGCAGGCATGACGACAGTTCCGACGAAGAGAGACTACAGCCTTCTGGGCCGCGATGCCGAGATGGCGGTGGCGAGCGGCCTTGCCGCGGCCGAGTGGTACCACACCGAAATTCCGCGCAAGCAGATGAAGGAACTGATGAAGCGCGAGGATGGTCCGGCCGTCCGCGACACCGTCATCTGGCTCGGCAGCATGGTCCTCTTTGGCGGCCTTGGCATCTATTTCTGGGATACCTGGTTCGCCGTGCCGTTTTTCCTCGCCTATGGCGTCCTCTACGGCTCGGCCTCCGACAGCCGCTGGCATGAATGCGGCCACGGCACCGCCTTCAAGACGATGTGGATGAACGACGCCGTCTATCAGATCGCCTGCTTCATGATCATGCGCAACCCGGTGACCTGGCGCTGGAGCCATACGCGCCACCACACCGATACGGTCATTGTCGGTCGCGATCCGGAAATCGCCGTGATGCGGCCGCCGGATCTTCTCCGCCTTGTCCTCAATTTCTTCGGTGTCATCGATGTCTGGTATGCCGTCATCGACATGGTGCGAAACGGCTTCGGCGTCATCAGCGCCGCGGAAAAGACCTTCATTCCGGAAATGGAGCGGCGGAAGGCAATCCTCGTCGCCCGTACCTGGCTCGCAATCTATGTCGCTACCATCGGTCTCTCGATCTATCTCGGCTCCATCCTGCCCCTAATGCTGATCGGCCTGCCGCGACTTTACGGTGCCTGGCATCATGTGCTCACCGGGCTGCTGCAGCATGGTGGCCTTGCCGACAACGTCACCGACCACCGGCTGAACAGTCGCACGGTCCATATGAATCCGGTGAGCCGCTTCATCTACTGGAACATGAACTATCACGTCGAGCATCACATGTTTCCGATGGTGCCCTATCACGCACTGCCGAAGCTGCATGAGATGATCAAACACGACCTGCCGGCGGCCAATCGGTCGATCCTGAATGGTTATCGCGAGATGATCCCGGCCTTTGTTCGGCAATTGCGCAACGAGGACTATTTCCTGAAGCGCGAGCTGCCGCCGACGGCGAAGCCCTATCGCGAAGAGTTCCACAGCGAGCCGGTCGCCGCCGAGTAAGCGCGGGCGAGGGCCGGTAATCAGAAACACAGCATCGAATGGAGGAAACCATGAGCTCGAACTGGGTCGAGGTCTGCGCGGCCGACGATATCGACGAGGAAGACGTCATCCGCTTCGATCACCAAGGCCGTACCTTCGCCGTCTACCGCAGTCCCGATGACGAATATTTTGCCACCGACGGGCTCTGTACGCATGAGCAGATCCACCTCGCCGACGGCCTGGTGATGGACGACATCATCGAATGTCCGAAGCACAACGGCCGCTTCAACTACAAGACCGGCCAGGCCAAGGGCGCACCCGTCTGCGTCAACCTGAGGACCTATCCGGTCAAGGTCGAGGCCGGCAGCGTCTTCATTGCGATTTCCTGAGACAACGCCGCTTTCGCCGAACGGTTAGGGAGGAGAGCATGACGCATATCGTGATCGTCGGCGCCGGCGAGTGCGGCGCAAGGGCGGCTTTTGCCCTCAGGGAAAGGGGCTTCGACGGCGAAATCACGCTGATCGGCTCCGAGCCGCATCTCCCCTACGAGCGGCCGCCGCTTTCGAAGGAAGGGTTGGCTGGCGCCGAGCCGCCAAAATACGTCGCGGGCGCCGAGCGCTACCAAGCAGCGCGCATCTCTGTGATCACCGATGTCCCGGTCGAGGTGATCGAGCGAAAGCGTAAATTCGTGAAGCTCGCGGGCGGACGGGCGATCCAATACGATCGTCTACTGCTTGCGACCGGCGCCCGGCCGCGCGTCTTTGAGGCGTGCGAAAACGCCGAGCGGATCCGCATGCTGAGGACTCATGCCGACGCGCTGGCGATCCGCGCGCTGCTTGCGCCCGGCCGGAAGGTTGCCATCGTCGGCGGCGGCTTCATCGGCCTCGAGCTTGCCGCGACCGCCCGCAGGCTCGGCGCCGCGGTCGTGCTGGTCGAGGGCCTGCCGCGCGTCCTCTCCCGCGGCGTACCGGAGGAAATCGCCGCAGTCGTCGCCGAGCGGCATTGGCGCGAAGGCGTCGAGATCGTCTGCGGTGCGCGGATTGCCGCGATCGAGGCGGACGATAATGCCGCGCGTGTCCTCTTCGCCGATGGCGGCAGCGTTGACGCCGATCTCGTCGTCGTCGGCATTGGCGCGATCCCGAACACCGATGTTGCGGCGGCCGCCGGGCTCTTGATCGAAAACGGAATTGCCGTCGACGAGACGCTCAGGACATCCGACCCGGACATATTTGCCGCCGGCGATTGCTGCTCCTTTCCTCTCACGCATTACGGCGGCCGCCGGGTGCGGCTCGAGGCCTGGCGCAACGCGCAGGATCAGGGCACGCTCGTTGCTGCGAATTTGATGGGCGCCAACGAGCCTTTCGCAAGCGTGCCGTGGTTCTGGTCGGATCAATATGATCTCACCCTGCAGATCGCCGGTCTTGCCGACAATGCGGAAACGACTGTCCGGCGCGATCTAGGTGACGGCGCCTTCATCCTTTTCCACCTCGACGGCGAGGGCCGGCTGATCGCCGCCAGCGGAATCGGCCGAGGCAATGCGGTCGCCCGCGACATTCGCCTTGCCGAAATGCTGATCGCCGCGCGCAGCAGGCCAGATCCGGCGGCGCTTTCCTCGCCCGAAACCAAGCTCAAGAAGCTGCTGGCGGCCTGAAGCCGCCGGAGTTCGCCCCTTTCCAAGCCTCTCCTGGAGATTTCAATGAAACACCGCCGCCCGACCGTTGCCGATCTCTTGTCGATCAAGGGCAAGAGGCAACTCACCATGCTGCGCGTCGTGACGCTTGAGGAGGCCGAGGCCGCTGAAAAGGCCGGCATCGACCTCGTATCCGTTCCTCCAGCGCTGCTCGGGCCGCAATTCCGCGAGGCGGCGCCCACGGTCTTTGCTTTTCCCGGGCTCGAATATGGTGACTTTGTTACCGCCGAAGACTATCTGCGCGGCGCGTTCCAGGCGATGCGGGCCGGCGGCGATGCCGTCTATTGCGCCGCCGGCCTTTCGACGGTCAGGCGGCTTCGCGAGGAGGGCATCCCGGTCTGCGGCCATGTCGGGCTGATCCCCTCCAAGGCGACCTGGACCGGCGGCTTCCGCGCCGTCGGCAAGACGGCAGAGAGCGCGCTCGAGATCTGGCGCCAGGTCGAGGCGCTCGAAGAGGCAGGCGCCTTCGCGGCCGAGATCGAGGTCGTTCCCGCCGAGATTGCGTCGGCGATCTCACAGCGCACCTCGCTTCTGATGCTCTCGATGGGCGCTGGCACTGGATGTGACGCCCAATATCTGTTTGCCGAAGACGTGCTCGGGCAGAACCGGGGGCACTATCCGCGCCATGCCAAGGTCTACCGCAACTTTGCCGCCGAATTCGAGCGGCTGCAGCAGGAGCGCATCGCCGCCTTCCGCGAATATGCCGAGGACGTGCGATCCGGCGCCTATCCGGAGCCGGCGCATCTGGTCGGCATAGCAGCGGGTGAATACGAGGATTTCCTGAAGAAGATCGATGCTCAGGAGCCGGCGGTTTTCCGCGCAAGGTGATATATAGCGAGCTCGGCGCTCAAAAACGCGACAGCAAGGACGAAAGATGCACAATTACGTATTGACCGTAACCTGCAAATCCGCCCGCGGCATCGTCGCCGCGATTTCCGGCTATCTCGCCGATCAGGGCTGCAACATCATCGACAGCTCGCAGTTCGACGATCTCGAAACCGGCCTCTTCTTCATGCGCATCAGCTTCATCTCGGAAGAGGGCGTCGGCCGCATGGTAATCGAGGAAGGGCTGAAGCCGATTGCCGCGAAATTCGCGATGGAAACGGCGCTCCACGACCAGTCGGAGCGCACCAAGGTGCTGCTGATGGTGTCGCGTTTCGGCCATTGCCTCAACGACCTGCTCTACCGCTGGAAGATCGGCGCGCTGCCGATCGACATCGTCGGCGTCATCTCCAACCACTTTGACTACCAGAAGGTCGTCGTCAACCACGACATCCCCTTCCACTGCATCAAGGTGACGAAGGAGAACAAGCCGAAGGCCGAAGCCCAGCTGATGGAGATCGTCGAGCAGACCGGCGCCGAGCTGATCGTGCTGGCCCGCTATATGCAGGTCCTGTCGGACGCGCTCTGCAAGAAGATGTCGGGAAGGATCATCAACATCCACCACTCCTTCCTGCCGAGCTTCAAGGGCGCCAACCCCTACAAGCAGGCCTATGAGCGCGGCGTCAAGCTGATCGGCGCGACGGCGCATTACGTCACCGCCGACCTCGATGAGGGCCCGATCATCGAGCAGGACATCGCCCGCATCACCCATGCGCAGAGCGCCGAGGACTATGTGTCGATCGGCCGCGACGTCGAAAGCCAGGTGCTGGCCCGCGCCGTCCACGCCCATATCCACCACCGCTGCTTCATCAACGGCAACCGGGTTGTGGTCTTCCCGCCGAGCCCGGGGTCCTACGCTTCGGAACGCATGGGCTGAAGCCAAAAAATACCGTCAATCGACAGACCCCGCTCGGCCGCGAGCGGGGTTTTTCATTTCATGTCATTGAATCTCGTTGCTTTTCCGCGTCGACGAAAACGTCGCTTGACATGTCGGTATTATGGCATACCATACTATATAATAGAGATATCAAGGAGGCGGCGATGCCCATCGAAATTCGCAAAACCCTGCTCCAGGTGGAGACGACGCTGATCGAAGGCGGAAAGGCTGCGCCGGTGCCGCTGAAGCTCTATTCGGCCATCGCCATCGTGAAGAATCCTTGGGCAGGCGCCGGCTATGTCGAGAACCTGAAGCCGGAAATTCACGCCGGCGCGCCGGTTCTTGGCGAGTTGTTGACGAAGATGATCATCGACGCGGTCGGCTCGGGAGAGGCGGTCGAGGCTTATGGCAAATCGGCAATCGTCGGTCTCGACGGCGAGATCGAGCACGCATCGGCGCTGATCCACACGCTGCGCTTCGGTAATCACTATCGGCAGGCCGTCGGTGCCAAGTCTTACCTCGCCTTCTGCAATACGCGCGGTCCGGCAAACGCTCCCTTGATGATCCCGCTCATGGACAAGAACGATGAAGGGCGTCGCTCGCACTACCTGACCATCCAAACCTCGGTCGCCGATGCGCCGGCGGCAAACGAGATCGTCGTTGCGCTCGGCGCCTCCGTGGGCGGACGCCCGCATCACCGGATCGGCGACCGCTACCAGGATCTGAAGGATCTTGGGCAGGACGTAGCCAACCCGGCCGGCGTTTGACGCCGCAGTTCTGGGCCACGACGATGCATCAGTCTGAGCGAACAGAATTCACTGGTCTCGGTAGCAGGCGAGCGCGAACGGCGCATGGTGCCGCCTATGTGGAGACCGGTCATGGCGAGCCGCTTGTCCTCATCCACGGGGTCGGCATGCGGCTCGAAGCCTGGACGCCGCAGGTTGCCGCCTTGTCCGCCCGGTGCCGCGTCATTGCCGTCGACATGCCGGGCCATGGTGAGAGCGACAGGTTGGATCCAGGCGCCAAGCTCGAGGATTTCGTTGCCTGGCTGGGCGTCCTCCTTGGCGATCTGAAGCTGGACGGCGTCAATCTCGCCGGCCATTCGATGGGCGCGTTGATCGCCGGCGGCGCGGCGGCCACATTTGGTGCACGCATCCGCCGCGTGGCGCTTCTCAATGGCGTCTACCTGCGCGATGCTGATGCGAAGGCAGCCGTCATCGCCCGAGCCCAGACGATCGGCAAGGGCGCGGTCGACGTCGATGGGCCGCTGAAGCGCTGGTTCGGCGAGGGCAGCGAAACTGCGCCGATCTATGGCCTGACGCGGGGCTGGCTGCAGGCCGTCGATCCTGAAGGCTATGCGACGGCCTATAATGCCTTTGCGTATGGCGACGACGTCTATGCCGGGCGCTGGCCGGAGGTGCATTGCCCGGCACTGTTCTTGACCGGCTCGGAGGACCCGAACTCGACGCCCGAAATGGCGCGTGCCATGGCCGCCGCGGCGCCGCGCGGCTGGGTGCACATCATCGAAGGCCACCGCCACATGGTCAATCTGACGGCGCCGGATGCGGTCAATGCGATCCTCGCGGACTGGCTCTCAAGGGAAGGGGAGAGGTCATGACAACAGCTTCTTTGGATACGCGCGCGCTGCGCGACGCCTTCGGTTCATTCATGACCGGTGTGACGGTCGTCACGGCGAACGACGCGTCAGGAAATCCGATCGGTTTTACCGCGAACTCCTTCGCATCGGTTTCGATCGACCCGCCGCTTCTGCTTGTCTGCATCGCGAAAACCTCACGCAATTTCGCGACGATGACCTCGGCCAAGGGTTTTGCCGTCAACGTCCTGTCCGAAAAGCAGATGACCGTCTCCAACACATTTGCGAAACCGGTAGAGGATCGGTTCGCGGTGGTCGAATGGAAAAGCGGTCCTCATGGCGCGCCAATCCTCGCCGGCGTCAGTGCCTGGTTCGACTGTTCGACGAACGAGATCGTCGACGCTGGCGACCACGCCATCCTGATCGGTCGCGTCGAGGCCTTTGAGAACGGCGCCATGGCCGGCCTCGGCTTCGCGCGCGGCAGCTACATCACGCCGGGTCTGTCCGGCAAGGCGGTCTCGGCCGCCGCCGAGGGCGCCCCGCTGATTGCCGCCGTCGTCGAGCGCGACGGTGCGGTCCTGCTGATCCCGGAGGCGGACGGACGCTGGCGCCTGCCGCAGATGGCCCTCAAGGGCGGTGAGGCACTGGCGGCGCTGCAGGAGTATTTAACAGCCGCGACGGGATTGGGGATCGAGGTCGGATTCCTCTATTCGGTCTACGACAACAAGACGACCGGTCACCAGCACATCGTCTATCGCGCCGCTGCGCAGGCGGGTGAAACCCAGGCCGGGCGCTTCGTTCCCATTGCGGAACTGCCGCTCGACAGGATGGACAACTCCGCCACTGCCGATCTCTTAAGGCGCTTTGCCGCCGAGAGCGCGCTGGGCAACTTCGGCGTCTATGTCGGCGATGAGAAACAGGGCAAGGTTCACCCCTTTGTCAGAAAGGCCTGACCCATGAAATTCTCGCTTTTCGTGCATCTCGAGCGCCTCAATCCCGGACAGACGGACGAGAGCCTCTATCGCGAGTTTATCCAGCTCTGCGAGATCGCTGACCGCGGCGGCTTCTCGGCGATCTGGACCGGCGAGCATCACGGCATGAGCTTCACGATCGCGCCCAATCCATTCCTGAGCCTCGCCGATCTCGCCCGGCGTACGAAAAATGTCCGGCTCGGCACCGGCACGGTGATCGCGCCGTTCTGGCATCCGATCAAGCTTGCCGGCGAAGCGGCGATGACCGATATCATCACCGGAGGCAGGCTCGACATCGGCATTGCCCGCGGCGCCTACAGCTTCGAATACGAACGGCTCGCGCCTGGGCTCGACGCCTGGGGCGCCGGCCAGCGGATGCGCGAGCTCATTCCCGCCATCAAGGGGCTGTGGGAGGGCGACTACGCGCATGAGAGCGAGTTCTGGAGCTTTCCGTCGACGACTTCGGCGCCGAAGCCCTTGCAGGAGCCGTATCCGCCGATCTGGGTTGCGGCGCGCGACCCCAACAGCCATGAATTCGCAGTCGCCAACGGCTGCAACGTGCAGGTCACGCCGCTCTGGAATGGCGACGGCGAGATCGCCAGCCTGATGGAACGCTTTGAGGCGGCCTGCGCCAAGAACCCCGAGATCAAGCGCCCGAAGATCATGCTGCTGCAACATGCCTATGTCGGCACCGACGAAGGCGATCTCGAGCAGGCGGCCAAGGAGCTCAGCGTCTACTACAACTACTTCTTTGCCTGGTTCAAAAACGAAAGGCCGATCCGGCAAGCGCTGATCAAGACGATTTCCGAAGAGGAGATGGCGGAAAACGCGATCGTCGCGCCAGAGGTCATGCGCAAGAACCTCGCCGTCGGCACGGCCGATCAAGTCATCGCCCGGCTGAAGGCCTACGAGGCGATGGGTTACGACGAATATTCGTTCTGGATCGATACGGGCATGAGCTTCGAGCGCAAGAAGGCCTCGCTCGAGCGCTTTATCTCCGAGGTAATGCCGGCATTTGCGGAGTAGGGCACATGCAGCGCTTCCAGTGTTACATCGACGGCGAATTCTCAGATGGCGAAGCCCGGTTCGAGAGCATCGACCCGGCCACGGGTACTGCCTGGGCGGAGATGCCGGAGGCGCGGGAAGCCGATGTCGATCGCGCCGTCGAGGCCGCGCACAACGCTCTTTACGTGGGACCGTGGTCCAAACTGACGGCCACGCAGAGAGGCAAGCTTCTCTACAAGCTTGCCGACCTTGTGGCCGAGAACGCCCAGAGGCTTGCGGAACTGGAGACGCGGGACACGGGCAAGATCATCCGCGAGACCTCGGCGCAGATCGCCTATGTCGCCGAGTATTATCGCTATTATGCCGGGATCGCCGACAAGATCGAGGGTTCCTATCTGCCGATCGACAAGCCGGACATGGACGTCTGGCTGCGCCGCGAACCGATCGGCGTCGTCGCCATGGTCGTCCCCTGGAACAGCCAGTTGTTCCTGTCGGCGGTGAAGATCGGCCCGGCGCTGGCGGCCGGCTGCACCATGGTGGTGAAGGCCTCGGAGGATGGGCCGGCGCCGCTCCTCGAATTTGCCCGGCTCATTGACCGGGCCGGCTTTCCCGCCGGCGTCGTCAACATCATCACCGGCTTCGGCCCCTCCTGCGGTGCGGCGCTCAGTCGTCATCCCAAGGTGGATCATATCGCCTTTACCGGAGGGCCGGAGACGGCGCGGCATGTGGTGCGCAATTCGGCGGAGAACCTCGCCTCGACCTCGCTCGAGCTCGGTGGCAAGTCGCCCTTCATCGTCTTCGCCGACGCCGATCTGGAGAGTGCGGCCAATGCCCAGGTTGCCGGCATCTTTGCCGCGACCGGCCAGAGCTGCGTCGCCGGCTCGCGGCTGATCATCGAGAGAAGCGTCAAGGCTCGCTTCCTGGAAATCCTCAAGGCAAAGGCCGAGGCGGTCCGCATCGGCAGCCCTCTTGACATGGCGACGGAAGTCGGGCCGCTCGCGACACGGCGTCAACGCGACCATATTGACGCGCTGGTCGAGCGCTCGCTTGCCGCCGGCGCCAAATTGGTCACGGGCGGCAGCGCACCAGATGGAGCCGGTTACTATTACCTGCCGAGCATTCTCGATTGCGACGGCAGCGCCTCGCCCTCGCTCGAGGAGGAATTCTTCGGCCCCGTCCTTTCAGCGCTTTCCTTCGAAACGGAAGCGGAGGCGCTCGCCCTCGCCAACGACACCCGCTACGGCCTCGCGGCCGGCCTCTTCACCCGGGATCTCACCCGCGCGCACCGCCTGATGAAGGGAATCCGCGCCGGGATCGTCTGGGTCAACACCTACCGGGCGGTCTCGCCGATCGCGCCCTTTGGCGGTTTCGGGCTTTCGGGCCACGGCCGCGAGGGCGGCATGGCGGCCGCGCTGGACTACACACGGACGAAGACCGTTTGGCTACGGACATCGGACGAGCCCATTCCCGATCCCTTCGTGATGCGGTGACGGCGATGTTCTACGAGATCCGCACCTATCGGCTGAAGAACGGAGCGATCCCCGCCTACCTGAAGGTGGTCGAGGAAGAGGGCATCGCCATCCAGAAGAAGCATCTCGGCGAACTCGTCGCCTATTTCTTCTCCGAGATCGGGCCGATCAACGAGATCGTTCACATCTGGGCCTACCGAAGCCTCGACGATCGCGAGAGGCGCCGGGCCGCACTCATGGAAGACCCGGACTGGCGGGCTTTCCTCCCCAAGATACGCGACCTCATAGAAGTCGCGGAGAACAAGATTATGAAGGCGGCGCGCTTTTCGCCGACCGGCGGCGGCGCGCCATAGAACAATCAAGCAAAACCGGAACACGGAGCTAGGGAACATGAAGAAGATATTAGTTTTGGCGGCCGCGGCCGCGACTATTGCAACAGCCATGCCGGCGACGGCGGCGGATCTTGTCTTTTCGAGCTGGGGAGGCACGACGCAGGACGCGCAGAAGATCGCCTGGGCCGAGAAGTTCACGGAAAAGACCGGCATCAACGTCCTTCAGGACGGACCGACTGACTACGGCAAGCTCAAGGCGATGGTCGAGGCGGCCGCCGTCGTCTGGGACGTCGTCGATGTCGAGGGCGATTACGCCGCCCAGGCCGGCAAGAACGGCCTGCTCGAGAAGCTGGATTTCTCGGTGATTGACAAATCGAAGCTCGATCCGCGCTTCGTCACCGATTATTCGGTCGGCAGCTTCTATTATTCCTTCGTAATCGGCTGCAACAAGGATGCGGTCGATGCCTGCCCGAAGACCTGGGCGGACCTCTTCGACACAGAGAAGTTCCCCGGCAAGCGCGCCTTCTACAAGTGGTCGGCCCCGGGTGTCATCGAGGCGGCACTGCTTGCCGACGGCGTGCCGGCCGACAAGCTCTATCCGCTCGATCTCGACCGCGCCTTCAAGAAGCTCGACACGATCAAGCCGGACATAATCTGGTGGTCCGGCGGCGCGCAGTCGCAGCAGCTCCTCGCTTCCGCCGAGGCGCCCTTCGGGAGCCTGTGGAACGGCCGCATGACGGCGCTCGCGCAGAGCGGCATCAATGTCGAGACCTCCTGGGAGCAGAATATTACCGCTGCCGACTCGCTCGTCGTGCCCAAGGGTGCGAAGAACAAGGAGGCAGCAATGCAGTTCATCGCGCTCGCCACATCGCCCCAGGCGCAGGCGGATCTCGCCAAGGCCACCGGCTACGCACCCATCAATCTCGATTCCCCGAAGCTGATGGACGAGGCCCTGGCCAAGTCACTGCCGGATGCTCAGACGGCGAGCCAGGTCAACGCCGACATGAACTACTGGGCCGAAAACCGCGACGCGATCGGCGAGCGCTGGTACGCCTGGCAGGCGAAATAAATAGAGGAGGGCGGGAAGTGCGCCAGGGTGTTCTTCCCGCCGTTCCGGCCGAGGGCGCGAGCAGCGTCCCTCGCGCACGTTGATGGGAGAGACAGCCATGTTGTCGCGCATCGAAGCGAAGGCGGCAGGATCGAAGGGCCCTGCACGCCGCCTGCGGCTCACCGACTTCGATCTGACCTTGCCGGCGCTCGGCCTGCTGGTCCTGTTCTTCGTCGTCCCGGTCGCCATTCTGTTGGCGCGGAGCGTCTCGGAGCCCGTGCCGGGCCTTGGAAACTATGCCGAACTGCTGGGCTCATCCACCTATCTCAGGATTTTCGCGAACACATTCCTGGTTTCCGGCCTGGTCACCTTCGTCTCGCTGCTCATCGGCTTTCCCGTCGCCTGGGCGCTGGCGGTGATGCCGAGCCGCGCCGCTTCGGTGGTCTTTGCCATCCTGCTTCTGTCGATGTGGACAAACCTTTTGGCGCGCACCTATGCCTGGATGGTGCTCCTGCAGCGCACCGGCGTCGTCAACAAGCTGCTGATCGGGCTAGGTCTCATCGACAAGCCTCTTCCGCTCGTCAACAATCTGACGGGCGTCACGATCGGCATGACCTATATCATGCTGCCCTTCATCATCCTGCCGCTCTATGGCGTCATCAGGAAGATCGACCCGGCCATCCTGCAGGCAGCGGCGCTGTGCGGCGCCAACCGTTGGCAGGCGCTCGTGCGCGTTCTCCTGCCGTTGGCGATGCCCGGCATGGCGGCCGGCGCGCTGATGGTCTTCGTGATGTCGCTCGGCTACTTCGTCACTCCGGCGCTGCTCGGCGGCACGGCGAACATGATGCTTGCCGAACTTATCGCACAATTCGTCCAGTCTCTCGTCAATTGGGGCATGGGCGGCGCCGCGGCCCTGGTGCTCCTGGTCGTCACGCTGGCGCTCTATGCCGTGCAGCTTCGTTTCTTCGGCACCGACCGGATGGGAGGACGCTGACATGCTCCTGAATTTCGACCGTCTCGGCTGGTGGAAGCCGGTTCTCATCGGCATCACGTTGCTGACAACCGCCTTCCTGCTCCTGCCCATCCTGTTCATCGCGGCGCTCTCCTTCGGCTCGTCGCAATGGCTGATTTTTCCGCCGCCCGGCTGGACGCTCAAATGGTATCAGGAGCTTCTCGTCGACCCGCGCTGGCTGGCGTCCGCCTGGACGAGCTTCCGGATCGCGATCATCGTTACGGTTCTTTCGGTTCTTCTCGGTCTCGTCACCTCTTTTGGACTGACGCGTGGGCGCTTCATGTTTCGCGAGGCGCTCAAGGCCCTGTTCCTGACGCCGATGATCCTGCCCGTCGTCGTTCTCGCAGTGGCGCTCTACGCTTTCTTCCTGCAGATCGGCCTCAATGGAACGCTGACCGGCTTCGTCATTTCCCATCTGGTCCTGGCGCTGCCCTTCTCGATCCTGTCGATCACCAATGCGCTCGAGGGATTCGACAAATCGATCGAGGACGCCGCCGTGCTGTGCGGCGCGTCCCCGTTCGAGGCGAAGATCCGCGTGACACTGCCGGCGATCAGCCACGGCATCTTCTCGGCGGCGATCTTCTCCTTCCTGACCTCGTGGGACGAAGTGGTCGTCGCGATCTTCATGGCGAGCCCCACCCTGCAGACGCTTCCCGTCAAGGTCTGGGCGACGTTGCGGCAGGATCTGACGCCTGTGGTCGCCGCCGCCTCCACCCTTCTCATCCTGCTCACCGTGCTCTTGATGGTGCTCGTCGCCTTCGTTCGCAAAGGATTGAAATCATGAGCCAACCCTTCCTGCAAATCCGCGGCATCCGCAAGGAATATGGACCCGTAACCGCCGTTCACGACGTCAGTCTCGACGTGGCGCAGGGGGAATTCTTGACCTTTCTCGGCCCATCCGGATCGGGAAAGAGCACGACACTCTATATTCTCGCCGGCTTCGAGGATCCGACCCGCGGCGACATCATGCTGAAGGGCCAGTCGCTGCTGTCGACGCCGTCGCACAAGCGCAATATCGGCATGGTGTTCCAGCGCTATACGCTCTTCCCGCATCTCTCCGTCGGCGAGAACATCGCCTTCCCGCTGAAGGTCAGGCGGCTTGCGAAGGCCGAGATCGATGCCAAGGTGCGCGACATGTTGAAGCTCGTGCGGCTCGAAGGCTTCGAGGACCGCAAGCCGGCGCAGATGTCCGGCGGCCAGCAACAGCGCGTCGCGCTGGCGCGAGCCCTTGCCTACGACCCGCCGCTGCTCTTGATGGACGAGCCGCTTTCCGCCCTCGACAAGAAGCTGCGAGAGGAAATCCAGCACGAGATCCGCCGCATCCACCAGCAGACGGAGGTGACCATCCTCTATGTCACGCATGACCAGGAGGAGGCGCTGCGGCTCTCCGACCGGATCGCCGTCTTTTCGAAGGGGGTGATCGACCAGATCGGTACGGGGCCGGAACTCTATGCCAACCCGGCGACCCGCTTCGTCGCCGAATTCATCGGCGACAGCGATTTCCTGCCCTGTGATCTGGTGACGGCTGCAAATGGCAAGGCGGAAATCGCGCTGGCCGGAACGACGCTCATCCCGAACGTACCGGTGCATGGCAAGCCGGTCGCCGGAGGCAAGGCGGCGCTGATGCTGCGGCCGGAACGCTTGCACCTGATGAGATCGGCTCCGGGCGGCTCGACCGCTCTCCCCGTAACGGTCAGCGACGTCACCTTCCTCGGCAACAACATCCATGTCGCGACGCAGACCGCCAAGGGCGACGCGCTGGCGATCCGCCTTCCGTTCGGTCATGAGGCGATTTCCAGCCTCAGCCGCGGGGATAGCGTCTGGCTCGGCTTCGATCCGGCGTCGGCGCACGTCTTCTGCTGATGGGAAGGTTTTTTCGGCCGGTGGTATCCGCCGGCCGGCTTTGGCTTATCTCGCCGTCGCGTCTTGCTGCTCGGCAAGAAGCGCCTCGGCGATTGCTGCGGCATTTTTGACATGCACATTGGCAGCCTCGTAGGCAGCCGCGCCGTCGCCGGCCTTGATCGCGTCGATGATCCGCTGCATCTGGGCCGGCCCCTGCTTGTCGCGGTCGGGTGTCTTGATCGTCATGGACCGCAAATAATTGATCCTTGCCGTAATCGAATTGACGATGCCCCAGGCGACATGGCGCCCGGAATTCTCGAAAAGCGTGCGGTAAAAATCCGTCGTGGCGGTAAGGACCGCAGGCAGCTCGTTGGCGGCATAGGCGGCACGGATGCGCCCAAGGATGCGCTCGAGCTCGGCCACCACGCGCGGGTCCTTTTGCGCGGCACAGGCCTTCGCGGCAATCCCTTCGAGCGCGCCTCGGATCTCGTAAATCTGCCGGGCTTCTTCGGGTGTCGTTTCGGCGACGATCGGACCGCGGTTCGGCAGGATCGCGACAAGCCCCTCCGATTCGAGATGGCGCAGCACTTCTCGGACGATCGTTCGGCTCACACCGAGCTGATCGCAAAGGTCGCGCTCGACAAGCCGATCGCCCGCCCTGAAATGCATATTGACGATAGCGTCGCGCATCTTTTCCAGCGCAAGCTCGCGAAGTGTCTTTTCGGGACGAAGAACCCGCATCGGCTGATCAGACACGCTCATGGGACGCTCCCTTTCCGCCAGCACCTGTGGCAAATGCGCGAATTCGGTAAGTGCAAACCAAGACGACGAAGCAACTGCGTATTATGGGATACCATATTATCACCGAGGGACGCTTCTGTCAGCAGGAACACTCGCGCAATTCTTATCAAAGCGCGAGCGTGAGGGCCGGACGGTCGGAATGGTCGTTGACAAGAATGCCGCCTACAGCGCCGTGCATGTTTTTGACGCAAAAAGGTTGCTGTAGCACTTTGCATTACTGCAAGGGAATTGAGCTTGGCGGCGCGCTCAGGTGGTGGAAAGCGACTGGATGAGCGCCGTGATGTAGCCGTAGCAAAAGGCGAAGGCAACGCCGGTCGGATCGCGGCCGGTGATCGTCGGGACGTGGTCGGGCATCACCATGTATTGGTATCCGATCTCGTGATAGATCTTGAGCGAGCGCACCATGTCCATGTCGCCTTCGTCGGGGAACGTTTCGATAAAGGAAAGCTTGCCGCCCCGAATGTTGCGAAAGTGCACATGGAAGATCTTGCCGCGCGTGCCGAACCAGCGGATGATCTCGTCGATCTCCTCGCGCGGATTGTCCAGCATCTCGCCGATCGAGCCCTGGCAGAAGTTCAGGCCGTGATAGGGGCTCTCGTGCATCTGCACGAACTTCTTCAGTCCTTCGACCGTGCCTAGAACACGCGTCACCCCGCGATAGCCTGGCGGCGTGTAGGGATCGTGCGGATGACAAGCGATGCGCACCCGGTTGCTCGTCGCAACCGGCACGACCCGTTCCAGGAAATAGTCGATGCGCTCCCAGTTCTCGTCTTCCGACAGCACGCCGGCAAGTCCTGGCGCAGCGTCACGGTCGACCCGTTCCCAGCGAAAGGCTTCGTTCATTGAGCCGCCGCGGCCTCGTTCCATTGCGCTTCGGGGAATGCCGATCAGGTTCAGATTGTACTTTGCCGACGGAATGCCGACCCGGGCGCAGTTCTCGATCATCCGGCAGACCGCGTCGATCTGGCGATCGCGCTCCGGTCCCGCCAGCAGGATATCGGGATAGGAGGCTTTCTCGATCGGTTTCGAGGGCAGGGGAAGCTGAACCATGTCGAGCACCAGGCCGAAGCTCTCGACATGGTCGCGATGCCGTTCGAGGTCATCCAGGGTCCAGCTTGCCGGATGACCCGGCGGATCGGCGCAGATGTTCTTGATGCCAAGCTGGGCGTAGACCCGATAATCCTCGTCGTCGCGAGCAGCGACCTGCGTTCCTACATACACGGACAGGCTCCTTCCCGAACTCATTCGATTAATGTCATATGACATAATATGAATAGCCCGAATCTGTCGAGCGGATTATTGCTCGGCGAGGCGGCGATAGCGGCGCTGGCTGGCGATGATGTGATTGCGCATTGCTTGCCTGGCGCGTTCTGGATCCTGGTCGGCGATTGCCGCGAGGATCTCGACATGCTCCGCGTGGACGCTGAGCAGATAGGCCTTGTCGGCGGCCTCGGGCAGAGTCGTGAACTGGCTGCGGGGGATGGCGCGCGGCCCGAATTGGCGCATGATATCGAGGTAGAAGCGGTTATTAGTGGCCGCGGCGATTGCCATGTGAAATTCGAAATCAGCGTCGACCGTCGGTTTGCCCTCCTCGATCAGCTGCGCCATTTTCCTGTTGGCGGCGGCGATCGTCGCTTCCTGTTGGGCAGTCCTGCGGTAGGCGGCAATTGCCGCGGCTTCGCTCTCGGTGGCCAGCCGGAACTCGAGGAGTTCAAGGGTTTCTGGGATGCTTCTTATCTCCACCGGGGTCAACGTGAAGCGCCGGCTTGCTTTCGGGTCGCTGACAAAGACGCCCTTACCCTGGATGGGGCGGACGTAGCCGGCCGAACGCAGGTCTGCGATCGCTTCGCGCACGACCGTGCGGCTCACGCCGAAGCTCGCCTCCAATTGCGGCTCGGTCGGCAGTTGGTCGCCTTCCTTCAATCGGCCAGCTTCGATCTGCCGGCGCAGCTCGTCGATCACCTGTTGCGCCAGTCTCTGTCTTCCGCCAGCCATCGTCCCCTCATGAATGTGCTCTGCTTTTCAGGGTTCGCCCGGAAAGCGCTTGCCAATGCCGCCGAATGCCGCTAATTCATAATATGACATATGGACGACATAATACGTCTTCTATAATAGGTCAGGGAGGAGTTTCAATGAAGCATTTTTCGAAGGGGCTCATCGCAGGGGCCGCGGCAATCGTCCTGAGTATCGCTGCGCCAACTCTAAACGCTGCTACTCCCGACGACCAATTGGTCATCGGCACCTCGCTTGCGCAGGTTCTGTCGCTCGATCCGCAGCAGGCGACCGAGGCGAAGGCCATCGAGATCATGGCCAATCTTTACGATCGGCTGGTGAAGACGGACAGGTCCCGCAACATCCAGCCGCAGCTTGCCGAGAGATGGGAGATCGACGACAAGGGCATCACCTTCCATCTGCGCGAAGCGACCTTCGCCTCCGGCAACCCGGTTACGGCTGATGATGTCGTCTATTCGCTCGGGCGGCTGCTCAAGATGGACCAGGCGGCGGCCGCCAATTTCAAGCGCATCGGCTATAAGGCTGACAATGTGGACAGGCTCGTCAGAGCGGTGGACCCAAAGACGGTGCGCATCGACCTTTCCGGCGAAACCACGGCGGAACTGCTGCTCTATCGGTTGGCGATGATGGTGGCGAGCGTCGTCGACAGTGTCGAGGTCAAGAACCATGTCGATAACAACGACTACGGCAATGCCTGGCTGCGTACCAATTCGGCAGGCTCCGGCCCCTTCACGCTAAAGCGCTGGACGCCCAATGAAATGGTCATCCTCGAGGCGAACGAGGGTTATGTCGGCGGTGCGCCGCACATGCGTCGCGTCATCGTGCGGCACGTGCCGGAAAGCCAGGTGGAGCGCCTCATGCTCGAGCGCGGCGATATCGATATCGCCAGCGCCCTCAGCGCGGCAGACCTGAAGACCTTCGAGGGTAAGCAAGGCTTCGAGGTCCAACGGGTGCCGACCGGCGGCTTTTACGTTCTGTCGATGAATGCCGGCAACCAATACCTCGCCGATCCCAAGGTGCGCGAGGCGATCGCCTATAGCATTGACTATAAGGGCATTGAGCAGACCATCATGGGTCCCTATGGCCGGGCCCGCAATGTGCCGGTGCCTGAAGACTACGAATACGCCATCCCCAATCCGGACTGGCACTTCGATGCGGCGAAGGCCAAGGCGCTGCTTGCGCAAGCGGGCTATCCGGACGGCTTTTCACTGTCGTTGAAGACGATCGCGCAAACGCCGCGTATCGACCTTGCGACCGCCATTCAGGGATCGCTCGGCCAGGTCGGGATCAAGATCGACATCCAGCAGGGCAACGGCTCGGACATCATCGCCGATCACCGGGCGCGCAATTTCGACCTGCTCATTCCGCAGACCGGCGCCTACATGCCCAATGTGCTCGGTTCCATGGAGCAGTTCTCCAGCAATCCGGACAATTCGAAGGAAGCGAACAATGCCGGCAATTTCGCCTGGCGCTCGGCTTGGGATATTCCGGAGCTGACGGCGCTGACGGCCAAGGCCTCGCTCGAGCCGGACGCGAAGAAGCGTGGCGAACTCTATGTCGAGATGCAGAAAAAGTTCGTGGATCTGAAGCCGGCGGTGCTTCCGCTTTTCGAGCGCTTCGAGCCGATCGTCGTCAATTCGCGCGTGAAGGACTACGTCGGGCATCCGAACCAGTTGACGCGCCTCGAAGGCGTCACCAAGGCATCCGACTAAGAGCGTCGGGGCACGGCCATGAAGGAACTCACCGCAAGCGAGCTGGCACGGCGCGTCCTGCATCTGTTCGTCAGCCTGTTCATCCTGCTCTGCGTCACCTTCGTCATCGGCCGCGTCCTGCCGGCCGATCCGGTCGGCGCGATCGTCGGCGAACTGGCGGATCCCGCCGCCTACGAGGCAATGCGAACGCGGCTTGGCCTAGACCTGCCGCTATACCAGCAGTTCTTCATCTATCTGCAAGGCCTGCTCCGGGGAGACTTCGGCCAGGCCATCCTTACCGGAAATCCGGTTGCCAGCGACATGCTGCAGGCCTTTCCGGCAACCTTCGAGCTGGCGACGCTCGCAATCATCATCTCGGCCGTCGTCGGCGTTCCCCTGGGTCTCGCCGCCGCGCTGTTCCGGGACAGCTTCATCGACAAGTTCGCCCGTGTCGTTTCTCTCGTCGGTCACTCGATCCCGGTCTTCTGGTTCGGCATTGTCGGGCTGGTGATCTTCTATGCGACGCTCAACTGGGTCGGCGGGCCGGGTCGGATCGACGTCTTCTACGAAGGCATGGTCGAGCCGGTGACGGGCATGCTTCTCGTCGACAGCCTTCTGGTCGGCGAAACCGAGATTTTCTGGAACGCCCTTGCGCACATCATCCTGCCGGCCGCCATCCTGGCGTATATGGCCATGGCCTATATCACCCGCATGACCCGCAGCTTCACGCTGGAGCAGCTCAGCCAGGACTACGTGATCGCGGCGCGTGCCAAGGGAGCGGGTCCGGCCCGCACGGTCGCTCATCATGTGCTGCCGAACATTGCCGTCCAGCTCATCACCGTGCTTGCAATTTCCTATGGCAATCTGCTCGAGGGAGCGGTGGTGACCGAGATCGTCTTCTCCTGGCCGGGGATCGGCCAATACATGACGAATGCCTTGATGATCGGGGACATGAATGCCGTGCTCGCGGCAACCATCATCGTCGGTTTCGTCTTCATGCTGCTCAACTTCGTTGCGGACATCGCCTACGCGGTCCTCGACCCGCGGACCCGGGAGGTGACGCGATGAGTGACGCGATCCAGACCGATTCCGAGATGCTGCATTCGCCGGGTCTCATGGTGCGCATGGGTTCGGCCGTCCGCCGCGCGTTCGGCAAGCTCGCCGAGGAGCCGCTCGGTCTTGCCGGTTTCGCAATTATCGGCTTGCTTTTAGTGGTGGCCGCCTTCGCGCCGCTGATCGCTCCTTACGATCCAACCGCCCAATCGCTCTCGAGCGCGCTCCAGCCGCCGAGCCTCGCGCATCTCGCCGGGACGGACGAGTTCGGCCGCGACATCTTCAGCCGCCTCCTCTATGGCTCGCGTATCACCATCCAGACGATCTTTTTTGTCTCGATCATCGTCGGCCCGATCGGGCTCGTCATCGGCATCGTCTCCGGCTTCTTCGGCGGACGGACCGACGCGATCCTCATGCGCGCCACCGATATCGTGCTTTCCTTCCCGTCACTGATCCTGGCGCTTGCCTTTGCGGCGGCGCTCGGTGCCAGCCTTTCGACGGCGATCATCGCGATCTCGCTCACCGCCTGGCCGCCGATCGCCCGTCTCGCCCGCGCCGAGGCCCTGGTGGTCCGCAATGCGGACTATGTCGCGGCCGCCCGGCTCTATGGCGCGAGCCGGCTCAGGATCCTCTTCCTGTACATCGCTCCGATGTGCGTCCCCTCCGTTATCGTGCGCCTCACGCTCAACATGGCCGGCATCATCCTGACGGCGGCCTCGCTCGGCTTTCTCGGCCTCGGCGCCCAGCCGCCGGCGCCGGAATGGGGTGCGATGATCTCGAGCGGCCGCAAGTTCATGCTCGACTATTGGTGGGTGGCGGTGATGCCCGGCATCGCCATCCTGCTGACGAGCCTCGCCTTTAACATCGTTGGAGACACGCTCCGCGACATCATGGACCCACGCCATGCACGATCGTGACGCTTCGCCAATCCTCTCCATCCGCGACCTGAACGTTCGTTTCGGTCGAAACGCGATTGCCGCAATCTCCGATGTCAGTTTCGACATCGGCCGCGAGCGCGTCGGCATCGTCGGCGAATCCGGCTCCGGCAAGTCGACGACCGGCCGGGCGATCATGCGGCTCCTGCCGCCCAAGGCCGGGGTGACCGCGAAGAAGATGGCCTTCTGCGGCGAGGAGATCCTCGGCAAGACGGAGCGGCAGATGAACCGGTTGCGCGGGAAGGAAATGGCGCTGATCATGCAGGATCCGCGCTATTCGCTGAACCCTGTCCTGCCGATCGGCAAGCAGATCGCCGAATCGGCCCGGCTGCATCTCGGTCTCAAGAGCAAGGAGGCGCTCAAGGCCGCGCGCGACATGCTGGTTCGGGTGCGGATCAGCGATCCAGACCGGGTGATGGGGCAATATCCGCACCAGATCTCCGGCGGCATGGGCCAACGCGTCATGATCGCGATGATGCTGATTGCGCGGCCGAAACTCGTTATTGCCGACGAACCGACCTCGGCGTTGGACGTCAGCGTGCGCAAGGACGTTCTGCTTCTGCTCGACGAGCTGGTGCGCGAGAACAATTCCGGCCTCATCCTCATCAGCCACGACATCCGGATGGTCGCGAGCTTCTGCGACAGGATCATCGTCATGTATCGCGGCCGCATCGTCGAGGAACTGACCAGCAGCCTGGACAAGGCACAGCATTCCTACACACGGGCCCTCATCGCGGCCATGCCGGACGCGCGCCATCCGGTGCGGCGGCTTGCCGTCATGGACCGCCAGGCGCTCGACAACTTTGGGGAGAGGGTGGCGTGATCCGGGTCGAGAAGCTCGATGTTGCCTTCGGCCACGGCCAAAGCCGCCATCACGTCGTGCGCGAGGTCAGCCTTTCGGTGTCGCGGGGCGAGACTCTGGGCATCGTCGGGGAGTCCGGCTGCGGCAAGTCAACGCTCCTGCGTTCGTTGGCCGGCCTCGAACGCGGCTGGACAGGGCGCATCTGGTTCGACGGGCGCGAAGTCGGAACGGCCCGCGGGCGCGAAGAGCTCAAGCTGGCGCAGATGGTGTTTCAGGACCCGTATGGTTCGCTCCATCCGCGCCACCGGATCGGCACGGCGCTCGCCGAGCCCTTGAGGGCAATGGGATATCGCGACGATCAAAAGAGGGTGCTGCAGGCCTTGCGACAGGTGGGCCTGCCGGCCGACTTCGCCAATCGTTTCCCGCACGAGCTCTCGGGCGGTCAGCGGCAGCGCGTGGCGATCGCCCGTGCGCTGATCCTCTCTCCTCCGATCCTGCTGCTCGACGAACCGACCTCCGCGCTCGACGTTTCGATCCAGGCCGAGGTCCTCAATCTGTTGGCGGACCAACGCGAGGAGCGGACCCTGACATTCGTGCTGGTAAGCCATGATCTCGCCGTCGTCGCGCATATGTGCGATCGGGTCCTGGTGATGAAGGACGGGACATTCGTCGACGAGTTGACCAAGGATGACCTTTGTTCAGGCGTCGCCCATGACAGCTATGCGCGCGAGCTGTTCGACGCGAGCTTCCTCTAGCGCTCAGGGCAAAGGCACTGGCCGATCTCCTGTCCTGCTGCGACAAACCTCGGAATTTCAGGTGTCGCTTGCCGCCTCCGAAACGGAGGCGCGCGAAATCAGCGTTGTAGGAAGGACGACGTGTCGAGGTTCCTCGGCCGCGCCCTTCATGCGCGCCACCAGAAGCTTCGCCACCGCCTCGCCGAGCCGGTAGACGGGCTGGTCGACGACGGTGATGGGAGGGGTCGTGACGCTCGTCCAATCCGCATCGTGGAAGGTGATCAGCGACACGTCCTCGGGGATGCCAAGGGCAAGTTCGCGGATCACCTTGAACACTTCCAGAGCAATGAGGCTGTCCGACGCCAGTATGGCGGTCGGCCGATCGCGCGAGCCCAGAAGCTCGAGAGCGAGTTTGCGGGTTTCGGCGCGACCGTTGGCGCCGAGCCGGATCAAACCGGCGGGATCGAGGATCCGCGCCCGTTCGCAGGCTGCGAGGAATCCCTCGATGCGCAAGCGAACGGAGGCGGTGTGAATGTCGTCGATGTTTCTGAATCTGTGCTCTGGCGTATCGCAGGCGGTGATATAGGCGATCCTGCGGTGACCACGGCCGACCAGCAGTTCCGTCGCTGCCTCTGCCGCCTCGCGGTCATCGACCGTCACCGTGTCGACTGCCAGGCCGGGTATGGCCCGGTCCAGAAGCGCCAGCGGTCTTCCGGACCGAACCACGTCTTCGAGATGCGAAGTCTCGCGGGCTCGCGAGGGCGTGACGATCAGGCCGTCAACGCGCTTGGCCAGCAAGGTTTTGACCGCGGCTTTTTCGGCCTCGATGTCCTCGCCGGAGTTCGCGAGGATGACGTTGAAACCGGCACTTCTGGCGATGTCGGCGATGCCGCGCACGGCGGCGCTGAAGAACGGGTTCTCGATATCGCCGACAACGACGCCGATCGTACCCGAGCGGCCGGTCGTCATGCTGCGCGCCAGCTCATTCGGCCTGTAGTCGAGCGCCCGCGCCGCCTGAAGGACGGTTTCCCTGACGCTATCGCTGACCGTTCCATAGCCTCCGAGAACGCGCGCCGCAGTGGCTTTCGACACCTTCGCGGCGCGCGCGACATCGGCCACCGTGACAGAGGGTTTTCGCGGGAAATGCTCGTCCATGCGTTAGCTTTACAAGACACGTTGACGAGTGGTCAATGCGCAGCTAACAATCATCAAATCCAAAAGAGACCGGTCTCATATGAAAAAGAGACCGGTCTCACAGGATGAACTTCACCGGCGTGCGAAAAGCATTGTCGCCGGACGGATGGTTTCGACCGTTCGTCCGACCGGCACTGCTTTGCGCGAAAGGCGCCGTCGGCGCAGCAGTAACGGAACAACCAGAGCGGAGAACCTCTTGATGAACATGATGAAGACCGGAGCATCGTTGCTCACTCGAACGCGCGCCTCTGTCGTCGCGCTTGCGCTTTCTGTCCTTGGCGCCACCGTTTCGAGCGCCGCAGCCGAGGAAAACAAGTTGGGCCTCATCGACCCCAACGTGATCAGCGTCGGAACCATGGGGGATGCCAAGCCCTACACCTTCGCCACCACCGAAGGCCAGTTCACCGGCTTCGATATCGAGCTCTTCCTCAACGTGGCCGAGCGTATCGGCTTCAAGAGGGACCAGGTCGTCTTCACGGGCCAGGAATTCTCGGCCCTGATGCCGTCCGTCGCCAATGGACGCTTCGATGTGGCGGTCGCCGCCATCGGTACGACCGAGCAACGCAAGAAGACGGTTGATTTCTCCGACGGCTACCTCGCCGGTTACCTTTCCATCCTCACGGCCGATGAGGCGATCAGCAAGCCCGATGGCCTCAAAGGCAAGCGCCTTGGCGTCGTGCAAGGAACATTGCAGGAGATCTATGCGCAGAAGAACTTCACCGGCACGGATCTGGTCAAGTTCCCCGATAACAATTCGGCGGTCGTCGCCCTCAACAACGGGACGGTCGACGCCCACTTCCTCGACTACGAAGCCGCCAAGGACTACACGAGCCGCTACGACAACCTGAAGGTGACGGTCAATATCCCAAGCTTCGATGCGCCTGCCGGCTTCGTCATCCGCAAGGGCAATGACAATCTGCGCCAGGCGCTCAACGAGGGACTGCATGCCGCCATGCAGGACGGAACCTGGAAGACGCTTTACCAGAAGTGGTTCCCGGGTTCCCCCATGCCGGATGAATACCTGCCCAAGAACTAGTGAGCCGCGCCCGGTCGCCCACTCGGCGACCGGGCCGCGCTGGCGGCGGCCGTGCCGCTCGGATCGAAGGGCAAGGACATTCCGATGAATTGGCTTGAAAATCTCCGCCGCAGTTTCCTCGATTGGGAAGCGATGGCGGAAGTGCTGCCGACGATGATCGCCGTCGGCCTGAAGAACACCCTCATCCTCGCGGCGGCCTCGACGGTGCTTGGCGTCGTCATCGGCATGGTGCTGGCGATCATGGGGATCTCGCGCTCGCCCTGGCTTCGCATCCCCGCAAGGCTCTACACGGACATCTTTCGCGGCTTGCCTGCGATCGTCACGATCCTGCTGATCGGCCAGGGTTTTGCGCGGATCGGCCGCGATATCTTCGGACCTTCTCCCTATCCGCTCGGCATCCTGGCGCTGAGCCTCATTGCCGGCGCCTATATCGGCGAGATCTTCCGCTCGGGCATCCAGAGCGTCGATCGCGGGCAAATGGAGGCCTGTCGGGCGCTCAGCATGAGCTATGGCCAGGGCATGCGCCTGATCGTCGTGCCCCAGGGCGTGCGGCGAGTGCTTCCGGCGCTGGTCAACCAGTTCATCGGCAACGTCAAGGATTCGAGCCTGGTCTATTTCCTCGGCCTGCTTGCTTCAGAGCGGGAGATTTTCCGTGTCGGCCAGGATCAGGCCGTTGTCACGGGGAACCTCTCTCCGCTTCTGCTCGCCGGTGTCTTCTATCTGGTGATTACCGTGCCGCTCACCCATTTCGTCAACGCGATCGACAACCGCCTGCGCCTCGGCAAGCAGCATTCGGGCGGGGTCACCAGTGGCCTCGACGAGGTCGGCGAGCTGGAGTTGGAGGGCAAAGCCAAGGACGAAACCTTGCCGGCCTTCAAGGGAGGCAGCTTGGAGGTGAGCAAACTCAGCATGGCCTATGGCGACCTCGACGTGCTGAAGGGCGTCGATCTGACGGTCAAGCCTGGAACGGTCACCTGCGTCATAGGGCCATCGGGTTCCGGCAAGTCGACCTTGCTTCGCTGCCTGAACCGCCTCGTCGAGCCTAAAGGTGGCGACATTCGTCTCGATGGCGAGAGCACTCTCGCCATGAAGCCGGAAAAGTTGCGCCGCCGGGTGGGCATGGTCTTCCAGCATTTCAACCTCTTCCCCGATCACACGGCACTCGAGAACGTCATGTTGTCGCTGGTGAAGATCAAAGGCATGCCGAAGGAGGAGGCTTGGCGCATCGCCATGGCGCGCCTCGACGATGTCGGCCTCGCCAGCCGCAAGCATCACCGGCCGGGGAGCCTTTCGGGCGGACAGCAGCAGCGCGTCGCCATCGCGCGAGCGCTGGCCATGGAGCCGGAGGTCATTCTCTTCGACGAGGTGACGAGCGCGCTTGATCCCGAACTGGTGAAGGGCGTCCTGAGCCTGATGGCCGATCTTGGCCGCAGGGGCATGACGATGATCGTCGTCACCCACGAAATGGGTTTTGCCCGCCGCGTGGCCGACCAGGTCGTCTTCATGGACGAGGGGAAAGTGATCGAGGCCGGCCCGCCGGAACAGATCTTCGATCGCCCCGGA
This sequence comes from Sinorhizobium shofinae, assembly GCA_001704765.1. Classification (GTDB taxonomy): domain Bacteria; phylum Pseudomonadota; class Alphaproteobacteria; order Rhizobiales; family Rhizobiaceae; genus Sinorhizobium; species Sinorhizobium shofinae. The sequence goes on along the minus strand of MBFK01000104.1, from coordinate 10,638 downwards.
GGCGAGCGGTTGAAGCGCTTCCTGGCAGAGGTCCTCTAGCCGGTTAGCTGAGACCACTGAGACCTTCATCAAACCTTTGAGACATAGTCTGGAAGAAAAATCCCATGCAGAAGAACAGAGTATCGAAAGTGGTCATCATCGGCGCCGGCATCCTTGGCGTATCGACGGGCCTGCAGCTCGCGCGCCTAGGAATAGACGTGACCATCGTCAATGATGGCCTCCCGGCAAACGGCGCCTCCGGCCGCTCGCTCTCCTGGCTCAACTCCTCGCGCATGCGCTCAGATGCCTATCACCGCCTGCGCATGGCCGGCATCGATCGCTATCGTACGCTCAAGGCCCGCCATCCAGATGCGGAATGGCTGTCTTTCGACGGCGGGCTCACCTGGGACGCGGACGACGAGACGAACGAGATCGAGGCCGCCTACCGGCACGAGGTCTCGCTCGCCTATGATGCGCTCCACCTCGCGCCGGACGCGGTCGCAAAGATCACGCCCGGCGTGGATGTTAAGGCGATCACCAGGCAGGGGGCAATCTTCAATCCCGGCGAGGGCTGGGTCGACTTGCCGAAGCTGATCGGCGTTCTGCTCGCCGAATTCGCCGAACGTGGCGGCGCGCTGGTCACAGATAGCGGGCGCGCAAGCGTGGTGGTCGAGGGTGGGCGTGCCCTGGGGGTCTCGACGTCATCGGGAAAGTTCTATCGCGGCGATGCCGTCCTTCTTGCGACGGGGCCCTCCGTTCCGAAGATGGTCGCGGAGGCTGGCCAGAGAATAGACGACGGAACGCCCGTCTCGCTGCTCGTGACGACGAAGCCTGTCGATCTGCCCTTGAAGGCGGTGCTCAACACACCGCGCGTCGCGATCCGTCCGGCACCCGGGCAGCGCTTCGTGCTCGATTCCGCCTGGTCCGAGGAGGAAGTCATCGAGACGCCTGAGGGCCACTACGAGGTGAAGCAGGAAACCCTCGAGGGCTTGCTCGCCGAGGCTTCCAAAGTTCTTGACGGCAACCCAAGGCTGGAGCTCGAAGCCTATGGCGTCGGCCGCAAGCCGATCCCGGGCGATGGCGATCCGGTCTTCGGCGAACTCAAGGCGATCCCGGGTTATTTCGTCGCCTTCAGCCACAGCGGGGCGACGCTTGGTCTGATCGCCGGCGAGCTCCTGGCTTTCGAGATTTCGACGGGCGAGGAGCACCCCATGCTCAAGAGTTTCCGCCCGGAAAGATTTCAAGCCGTGTGACAGCACTGGTCCGTGGGCATCTCGCTGGCTGGCCGCAATGCCCGGCCGGCCATCCGGCCAGCCGGGCAGGCAGGGTCATGCGTTCAGCGATTTCGCGAAAGGCATGACACGGATCCGCTTGCCGAGCGCCTTATAGGTGGCGTTGGCAACGGCAGGGCCGATCGGCGGAACGCCGGGCTCTCCGATGCCCGAGGGCGGGTTGGCGGAGGCGACGATGTGGACCTCAACTGTCGGCATCGCATCGATCCGCAGCGGCGTGTAGAGGTCGAAATTGCCCTGGTCGACCTTGCCGTCGGTAAGCGAGATTTCCTCGCCCAAAATGGCGCTCAACCCGAAGCCGATCCCGCCCTCGACCTGGGCGCGGACCTGGTCCGGGTTGATCGCCAGGCCGCAATCCACGGCCGCGATGACCCGTTCGACCTTGATCTGACCGTTGCCGTCGGTCGAAACCTCGGCGATCTCGGCGACAACGGAGCCGAAGCTCTCGGCGATTGCAACGCCGCGGAAGCGGCCTTCCGGCAGGGGCTTCTGCCAATCCGCTTTTTCCGCCGCCAGCTTGAGGACGGTTGCATGGCGCGACTCCGGCTCGAGCATGGAGAGACGGAATTCAATCGGGTCGCGCCCTGCCGCCTCGGCAACCTCGTCCAGGAAGGCTTCGGCTGCGAAGGCCGTGTGGGTCGAGCCGACCGAACGCCACCATAGGACGGGAACACCGACCTCGGTGGTCGTCAGACCGACCGTCTGGTTCGGTATCGCATAGGGCAGGTTGTTCGCCCCCTCGACGGAGGTCGGATCGACGCCGTTCTTGACCATTCCCTCCCAGGCCGTCTTCGACATGATGGACTGGCCGACGATGTGATCGCTCCAGGCAACAAGCTTGCCGCTGTCGTCGATGCCTGCCCTGAGGCTATGGAGATAGGCCGGACGATAGCGGCCGGCGCGCATGTCGTCCTCGCGCGTCCACTGCACCTTGACCGGCGCACGGAAGCCGATGGCCTTGGCGACATGCACCGCCTCGACGACGACATCGCCGTCGAACACGGCCCGCCGGCCAAAACTGCCGCCGGTCTTCATGACGTGCAGGCGCACCTTTTCGGCGGGTACGCCGGCAATCTCGCTGGCGAGATTTTGGTAGACGTCGGGGAGCTGATGCCCGCCCCACACCTCGAGCGTGCCGTCGTCGTTTCTGCGTGCGACCGCGTTGAGCGGTTCCAACGCCGCATGCGCCAGATAGGGAAACTCGAAGCTTGCCTCGATGACTTTCGCGGCTTTTGCGAATTGAGCCTCAGCGTCGCCGTCGTTGCGCGCCATTGCTTCAGGCGCCTTCTTGGCGAGATCTCGATAGACCGACATCAGCTCGGCCGTACTGCGTTTTTCCGCGGCCGTCTCGTCCCAGGCAACAGTGACCGCCTCGCGCCCTTTGATCGCCGCCCACATGTTTTCGCCGACCACGGCAACACCGCGCGGCGTTTCGACGACGTCGACCACGCCCTTGATGGCGCGTGCGGCCGCCGCATCGAAGGATTTCACCTTTGCGCCGAAGAGCGGCGGATGGATCATCACGGCAGTCAGCATGCCGGGAAGCTTGACGTCGATCGTGTACTGCTCCGTCCCGTTTGCCTTGCGGGCGCTGTCGAAACGCTTCAGGTCGGAATTGCCGATAAGCTTCCAGTCGCTCGGCTGCTTGAGTTTCACGTCGGCCGGCACCGGCATTGTCGCCGCGTTGGCGGCAAAGAGGCCGAAACCGCCGCTCTTGCCGGAGCGATGGGCGAGAATGCCCTTCTCGATGGTGATCTCCGTCGCGTCGACGCCCCATTCTGAGGCCGCGGCGGCGACCAGCATGGCGCGGGCCGCAGCACCCGCCTTGCGATAGCGTTCCCATGAGGACGCCATGGAGGTCGAGCCTCCCGTCCCCTGCATGGCGCCGCCAAAGGCGATATTGCCGTAGGCCGGTATATTGCCGGCGGCGCCCTTCACGTCGATCGTCGACCAGTCGGCATCGAGTTCCTCCGCCACCAGCGTGGCGATGCCGTTATAGGCGCCTTGTCCCATCTCGAACTGGGAGGAAAGGACAGTCACCTTCCCATCGCTATCGATCGTGACATAGGGGGAAAAGGCGTGTGTACCGTCCGTCGTCGCCGTCTCGCTCGCGGCCGCTGGCGACGCAGACAGGAGATGGAAGCCGATGGCGATGCCCGTGCCGGTTGCGAGCGCGCCGATGAGGAATTGCCGCCGCGACGCCTGGACCCGTGCGGCGGGGAGGGTAACCGATTGCATCAGTTTCGGTAGCATGGATCAGCCCTCCAGACGCTTTGCGGCTTCATGAATGCCGGCACGAATTCGATGATAGGTGGCGCAACGACAGAGATTGCCCGACATCGCCGCGTCGATGTCATCGTCGCTGGGCTTCGGATTGTTCGTCAGGAGGTCTGTCGCCGACATGATCTGGCCTGACTGGCAGTAGCCGCACTGCGGGACGTCGAGATCGGCCCAGACGGCCTGAACCGCTTCTGCGACCTTGCCCTTCAGGCCTTCGATGGTGGTCACCTGAGCGCCTTCGATGTCGCCGATGAGCGTCTGACAGGACCGAACCGGCGAACCGTCGACATAGACGGTGCAGGCGCCGCATTGCGCCATGCCGCAGCCGAATTTCGTACCCGCTAGTCCTACCAGATCGCGGATCACCCAAAGAAGCGGCATATCCGCCTCGGCATCGACCGAATGCTCGACGCCGTTGATCGTCACAATTGCCATGGTGTTCTCCTCGCGTTGAGACGCGGATCTCGGCATGTTCGAAAATTACCGCTTCACGCGCCGCAGCCATTCGCCAGGCTGCAGCGGCAGCTTAGAAGACCAGCCTCCCGCCGGGTAGATTCGATCCTGTCGGATAATTGCCTATTCCTGTCGCGTTGACGGGATTGTGAGCATGGGCGGTTTAACACGCTCGTCCGGACAGAGCGGTCGTCTTGCGCTGCAGCGCCTGTGCTAACCGACGGAATCGCGCTTGGTCGAATCGCTGGAGTTCAAGATTGCCTTGATGTCGCGGAGCGGCGGGTGGCCGAAAGCGCGTCGATATTCGCGGCTGAACTGTGTAGGGCTCTCGTAGCCGACGCGCAGCGCCGCCGTTGCCGCGTCGAGCGATTCCGATAGCATCAGTTCCCGTGCGTGGTGCAGGCGCAGGTGCTTCTGGAACTGCAGCGGGCTCATGGCGGTCATGGCGCGGAAATGGTGGTGCAACGTCGAGACCCCCATATTGGCGATCTCCGCCAGTTCTTCGACTCGCAGCGGCCGGGTGTAGTTCTCTTTCAGCCACGCGATCGCCCTGGCGACGCGGTTGCTGTTGGTGCCGGCAAGCGCGAAGCGTCTGAGCCGCGCGCCTTGCTCGCCGGTGAGCAGTCGGTAGAGGATCTCGTTGTGAATGTGATTTGCCAGAAACGGTATGTCGGCCGGCACATTTGCAAGCGAAATCAGTCTCAGAAAGGCGTCGAACAGTGCAGGCGTTGCGGCGCCGACGGCGACGCCGACGAGGTCGCGTTCGGGCGCGTCAGTCGGATGTAGGTCATAGTCGGCGATGATCCGCCGCAGCTTCTCGAGATCGAGCCGGAGCGAAGCTGCGACATAGGGCTCGTCCAGGCTCGCCGCGCAGATCTGGCCGGTCGCCGGCAGCCCGAGGGCCGTCAGGAAAAAGCAGGACTCGTCGTAGACGAGCGTCTGGTTGCCGACATGGACGCGCTTGCTCCCCTTGATGATCAAGGACAGGCTCGGCTCATAGACTGCGGAGAAAGGGCCGGCCGGCTCGACGACACGATAGAGCGAAAGCCCCGGAACGGTGTGGCTGTAGCGGAGACCGTCCCATGGCAGTTGCGCAAGTTCGTCGAGAATGCGCGCACGAAGCGGCGCGGTCTCGTCGCGCAGGCGCTGGCGCTGAATGTTGGCCTCGCTCATGGGCATGGCTTTCGCCTCTCCGCCGGTCGGTGTCAATCATTTATTTATCACATTCTTTTGAAGCTGGCAGGATCAGGCAAGAACTCCATTCGCGCTTTGCTCCACGGGCGATGCCGAAAAAGACTGTTCATCTAGGCTGATATACTCATTGACTCATCATACCAGCTGGTCTATCGCTTCCGACAACGACATTCGGGAGATGCAGATGACTTCGATTGCCTTGTTAGGCGCCGGCGGAAAAATGGGCTGCCGGTTGGCCAAGAACCTCAAAGGCTCGCGCTTCGACGTTCGCCACGTCGAGGTGAGCGAGATCGGCAAAGCGCGCCTGGCAAAGGAACTCGGGCTCGAGACAGTCTCCATCGACACAGCACTCGACGGTGCACAGGTCGTGATCCTTGCGGTGCCGGATACCGCGATCGGCAAGGTGGCCGCCGGCATTGCCGACAAGCTGAAGCCAGGCACGATGATTATCGTTCTTGATGCGGCCGCACCCTTTGCCGGTCATCTGCCGCGGCGCGACGACCTGACCTATTTCGTCACGCATCCCTGCCATCCGCCGATCTTCAACGACGAGACGGAGCTTGCCGCCCGCAAGGACCATTTCGGCGGCATCGCCGCCAAGCAGCACATTGTTTCCGCGCTGATGCAGGGACCGGAGGCGGACTACGCCAAGGGCGAGGAGATCGCCAGGATCATCTGGGCGCCGGTCATGCGCTCGCACCGCGTCACCGTCGAGCAGATGGCTTTGCTCGAGCCTGGCCTGTCGGAGACGGTCTGCGCATCGCTGCTGGTCGTCATGCGCGAGGCGATGGACGAATGCGTCGCCCGCGGTGTGCCGAAAGAGGCGGCGCGCGACTTCCTGCTCGGCCACATGAACGTGCTCGGCGCCGTGATCTTCGAAGAAGTCGAGGGTGTCTTCTCGGATGCCTGCAACAAGGCGATCGAGTTCGGCAAGCCGATGCTGATGCGCGACGACTGGAAGCGCGTCTTCGAGCCGCAGGAAATCGCCGACAGCATCCGGCGCATCACCTGACGCGCGCGAGACACCGGGGCCGGTGAGGCGGCTCCGGTCATTTTTCAACCTGGGAGGAGAGAACCGATGAAATTGACACGCAGAATGACCGTGGCCGCCTTTGCGGCCTTCCTGGCGGCCGGCTCCGCCATTCCCGCTTACGCGGCGGACCTGATTGCGATCATCACGCCGTCGCATGACAACCCGTTTTTCAAGGCGGAGGCGGTCGGTGCCGAGGCCAAGGCCAAGGAACTTGGCTACGAGACGCTTGTCCTCGTTCATGACGACGACGCCAACAAGCAGTCACAACTGGTTGATACCGCGATCGGCCGCGGCGCGAAGGCGATTATCCTCGACAATGCCGGCTCGGAGGCATCGATCGCCGCCGTGCAGAAGGCGAAGGATGCCGGTGTGCCGTCCTTCCTCATCGACCGGGAAATCAACGCCACCGGCGTTGCCGTCTCGCAGATCGTCTCCAACAACTACCAGGGTGCCCAGCTCGGCGCCGAGGAGTTCGTCCGGGTGATGGGCGAATCCGGCAACTACGTCGAACTGCTCGGCCGTGAATCCGATCTCAACGCCGGCATCCGCTCGAAGGGCTATCACGACGTCATCGACGAATATCCCGAGATGAAGATGGTGGCGCAGCAATCGGCGAACTGGAGCCAGACCGAGGCCTACAGCAAGATGGAAACGATCCTGCAGGCCAATCCCGACATCAAGGGCGTCATCTCCGGCAACGACACGATGGCCATGGGCGCGATCGCCGCGTTGCAGGCCGCCGGCCGCAAGGACGTCATCGTCGTCGGTTTTGACGGTTCCAATGACGTGCGCGACTCGATCAAGTCCGGCGGCATCAAGGCGACCGTGCTCCAGCCGGCCTATGCCCAGGCGCAGATGGCGGTCCAGCAGGCGCATGAGTACATCACCGCTGGCAAGAAGCCGGCGGAAGAAAAGCAGCTCATGGACTGCGTGCTGATCATCAGCGAAAACGCCGACCAACTTGAGACCTTCGCGCTCACCAACTGATCGTCGTTATGGCGCGCGATGGCGGCCCAAGCCGCATCGCGCGCCCGCTTTGCCTATGGAGTGGGTTTTGATGCCAAGTACGAGGGGCGCGTCCGTCATTGTCCTTGTCGGGATGATGGCGCTCGCGGGCTGCAAGATCATCAAGACGCCGACGGCGCAGGAGGCGGCGCAATCGGCCACGGGTGGCTTCGATCCGGATCGCATGGTGGCGGAGATATGGGACAGCAAGGTGGTGTCCTATCTCGACAAGAAGGCGGGACCGTTCTCCGAGGTCGCCTCGCTCTCGGCAAGCAATCTGGAAGCGGCTGGCGCGAAATACGGGCACAAGGAGAAACAGGGCAGTGCGCCCTGGACCTTCGTTGCGCGCCTCTCCGGCACCATCGTCAAGGCGGAAACCAAGTCGCGCTCGGCCTATGTGGAGGTCGATGCCGATGGCGACGGCAAGCCGGATGCACGCGTCCAGATCGGGCCGGCGATCCGCGGCACGGCGATCCGCGACAGCCTCGACTTCGTGAACTTCAACGAATTCAAGAACCAGATCGAGTGGGCACAATACGGCAAGGCCTTCAACACCCATGTGAACGGCCTGGTGCTCGAAAAGCTCTCGCGCGACCAGCTCGTCGGCAAGAAGCTGGATGCGGTCGGCGCCTATCCCGAGCCCGCCAAGGGGCAGTTGCCGCTCTTTGTTCCGGCGCAGTTGACGGTGGGTGGATGACCATGTGGCTGGCTGAGAACGACGATTGCGTGCTGCGCCTCGAGGACGTCACCAAGGTCTATTCCGGCATCGTCGCCGTGCGCCACGCCAATCTGGCCCTGCGGCGCGGTGCCGTAAACGTGCTTGTCGGCGAGAACGGCGCCGGCAAGTCGACGCTGATGCGCATCATCGCCGGCGTCGAGAAGCCCTCGCTCGGTCGCATTCTGCTCGATGGCAAGGAGGTCGAGTTCCACTCGCCGGCCGATGCTCAGCGCCACGGGATCGGCATGGTCTTCCAGGAGCTCAATCTCTTCGGCAACCTTTCCGTCGCTGAAAACATCTTCGCGACACGTGAAGTGACCCGAGGTCTGCGCGGCATCGATCATCGCGCCCAGATCGGCAAGGCCAACCATTTTCTCGACAGGCTCGATGCCGGCATCGACGCCGAGACCCTCGTCGAGGATCTGCCGATCGGCCAGCAGCAACTGGTGGAAATCGCCAAGGCGATCTCGCTCGATACCCGCATCCTCATTCTCGACGAACCGACCTCGGCGCTTTCGGCGGCGGAAGTCGATGTGCTCTTCAAGGTCATACGGGAATTGAAGGCTCAAGGGGTGGCGATCGTCTATATCTCTCACCGCCTCGAAGAGCTGATGCGGATCGGCGACTACATCACGGTGCTGCGCGACGGCCAGATCACCGGCCACGCAATGGTCAAGGACATCGATACAAGATGGATCGTCCGCTCGATGATTGGTTCGGATGCGAAGGATTTCGCCAAGTCGGTCGATCATCGCCTCGGTGAAGAAGTCTTCCGCGCCGAGGACATCTGCCTGCCGCGGCGCACGGGCGGGCTTGCGGTCGACCACATGTCGATCTCGGTGCGCGCCGGTGAAGTGCTCGGCATTTACGGGCTGATGGGTGCCGGACGAAGCGAGTTCTTCGAAAGCGTCATCGGCCAGCATCCGCGTTCGACCGGGCGCGTCCACGTCGGCGGCGTCGAGGTCTCCGCATGCGACACCTCCGACCGGATCCAGCAAGGCCTGGCGATGATCCCGGAGGACCGCCAGCGCGAAGGGTTGGTGCAGGCGCTCTCGATTGCCAGCAACCTGACGCTGGCGAGCCTGGAGCGCTTCCTGCGCTTCGGTTTCCATATCGTCGGCGAGAAAGAACAGGCGGCGATCAAGGCGTCGATCCGCGATCTCTCCATCAAGGCGCCAAATCCCGATTTTGAGGTGACCTCGATGTCGGGCGGCAACCAGCAGAAGGTCGTCATCGGCAAGGCGTTGATGACCAGGCCGAAGGTGCTGTTGATGGACGAGCCGAGCCGCGGCATCGACGTCGGCGCCAAGGCCGATGTCTTCCGCACCATGCGGCGCCTGGCCGGTGAGGGGCTGGCGATCCTCTTTTCCACCTCCGACCTTGAAGAGGTGATGGCGCTCTCCGACCGCATCGCTGTCATGAGCAATGGACGGCTCGTCACCGTCATCGACCGCGCCGATGCGACGGAAGAGATGATCGTGAAGGCTTCGGCCGAAGGCCACAAAACGACAAGGGAACACGCCTGATGACGACGGCAACGACGACCACCAACGCCGCTGAAGCTCCGAGCGGCTCTCTCCTGCTGACCCTAATGAAGCTCAGGACGTTCATCGCGCTCTTCGCGGTGATCGCCTTCTTCTCGGTCTTCGCGCCGAACTTCCTTTCGACCGCGAACCTCATTTTGATGTCGAAGCACGTGGCGCTCAATGCCTTCCTCGCCATGGGCATGACCTTCGTGATCATCACCGGCGGCATCGACCTCTCCGTTGGCTCGATCGTTGGGCTCTGCGGCATGGTGGCCGGAGGCTTGATCTTGAACGGCATCGACTTGCAGTTCGGCTACACGATCTATTTCAATGTCTTCGAGGTGTGCCTCATCACGCTGGCCGTCGGCATCGTGATCGGTGCAATCAACGGCCTGCTGATCACCAAGCTGAATGTGGCGCCGTTCATCGCAACGCTCGGCACGCTTTATATCGCGCGCGGTTTCGCGCTGCTGTCGTCGGACGGCCAGACCTTCCCGAATCTCGTTGGCAAGCCGGAATTCTCGACGACCGGCTTCGCCTTCCTCGGCTCCGGACGGCTGCTCGGCCTACCGGTCTCGATCTGGATCCTCATCGTCGTGGCGCTCGCGGCCGCCTATGTGGCCAAATGCATGCCGATCGGCCGCCATATCTTCGCTGTCGGCGGCAACGAGCGGGCCGCCCGTATGTCCGGCATCCGCGTCGATCGGGTGAAAATGTTCGTCTATATGTTCTCCGGCTTCTGCGCGGCGATTGTCGGCCTGGTCATTTCATCGGAACTGATGGCCTCGCACCCGGCGACGGGCAACTCCTTCGAGCTCAATGCCATTGCGGCGGCCGTGCTCGGGGGCACGTCGATGTCTGGCGGTCGGGGTACAATCGGCGGCACCATCATCGGCGCCTTCGTCATCGGCATCCTGTCCGACGGCCTTGTCATGATGGGGATTTCATCCTTCTGGCAGATGGTCATCAAGGGCATCGTGATCATCGTTGCGGTCGTCGTCGACCAGGCGCAGCGCCGGTTGCAGCAGCAGGTGACGCTGATGCAGCTTGCAAAGAAAGGTTGAGCGGATGGCGGTTCTAGAGCGTTTCATTGCTTGACTGAATCTGATGGGATTCCCGGCAGGTCGGTTTTGTGATTCAAGATGCTGGCTGGGCGGA
>MBFK01000019.1 GCA_001704765.1 Sinorhizobium shofinae | reverse complement strand
CGTCGGCTGGTCGATGCCTGGCCGCGCGACCAGCACCGTTTTACAGCCTGGTACAACATCCTCAATGAGGCCTATGTGAAGTCGCGTTACTCGAAGCACTTTGAGATTTCCGAGGATGCGCTCGCCTGGCTCATGGAGCGGACTGAACATCTTCATTGCCTCGTTGACGTGCTTTGTGGGGAGCGGCTGGCGGAGCTGACCGCCTGACACGGTTTAGCGGGGAATGCCGCGAAGGCCAGGGGCCTTGCCGCCGCGGAGGTGGGGAAAAATCAGGACCGATCCCTTCACATCTGCACGGTCATGCCGCCATCGACGGTGAGGGTAATACCGTTGACGAAGCTTGCCGCCGGCGAGGCGAGGAAGACGGCAGCCGGGGCGATCTCCTCTGGCCGCCCCCAGCGTTTCAGCGGGATGCGTACCTCGATGAAGGCCTGGAGCGCCGGATCGGCTGCGAGATGCGCGTTGGTCTCGGTTGCGAACCAGCCGGGCGCGATTGCGTTGACAGTGAGGTTGTCGGCGCCGAGCTCGACCGCAAGCGAGCGCGTCAGCGCCGAGAGCCCGCCTTTCGCTGCCGTATAGGCCGGATCGCCTGCGCGGGCGGCAAAGGCGGCGATCGACGTCACGAAGATCAGCCGGCCGGCTGTGGAACGCTGCAGGAGCGGAAGGGCGGTCCTCGCGACGGCATAGGCCGCGGTCAGATCCGTATTCAGGAGCTGCGCAAAATCCTCCGGCTCCATCGCTTCGGTACCGCGCCTGTCGCGCTCGCCAACCGCATGAATGAGAATATCGAGCTGGCCGGTCTTCTCGGTCGCCTGGGCGAGGATCGCTCTGACATCCCGCGTGATATCGCCCGGCGCGGTGCCGATTGCAATACCGTCGCCGGCAAGCCGCTCGCGCGCCTCGTCGAGGCTTTGCCGGTTGCGGCCGTTGATCACCGTCCAGGCGCCAGCCTTTGCGAGCGCCTTTGCCATTTCCAGGCCAAGCCCGCGTCCGCCGCCTGTGACCAGCGCGGTCTTGCCGTTGAGATCGAACATTGATTGCCCTCGTCGCTGATGGAGCCATCGAACCATGGGGTGGCTCTTTTTTGTCCCCGAGGACACTTGCAGCGAAGGGCTCTTTTCGCAAGCATTGCTCAGGACACGCGATCGCGCGAAGGAAACCACCCCGGCAAAGCGACGCCTTGCCGAGGTGGGCCAGCGGCCGTCAGGAGAAGCGACAGCCGCTGAAAGCGCTGATCAACTGGAGCTCAGAACGTAGCGGCGGTTGCCGGCAAGCGCCGGTCGCGCATTCATCGAATAGAGCGCGGTGAACTTCTTGACGTCGGCAGGATCAACCTCGATCGGTTCCATCGCTACCATCCAGTCGACGATCTCGCTGCAGGGCGGGGTGGTGAGCGATCCTTCATAGGCCCAGTATTTGAGCGAGGCGGGCAAAAGGCCCTTCGGATCGACGGCGTCGAGCGGGGTCTCTTCGCCAGCCTTCTGCGGGAATTTCGCCGCGAGGCTCGCGAAGGTCGGGTTGGCCGCACCGGGGACAAGGAAAACGCCGAGCACGCCGAGCGCGCCGGTTTCGGCGTGCTTGTGGACGAAATGCACTTCCATCGGGAAGCTCTTGCCGTCAACCAGATGCTCGCTCGGCGCATGGAAATGGTATTGCACCAGATCGTAGGTCTTGTCGCCGCGCCGCAGCGTGCCGCCGGCGGCCTTCACCTGGATCGTGTGGCCGTTGTTGAGGATCGTGCCGCCGCTCTTCCAGTCGGTCGCGAGGTCCGGGATATCGGCCTTGATCGCGCCCCGGATGTCGATCGGCGATTGCTGCGAGCCGGCCGAACAGGCACCGTTCTCCTTGCTCAAGGAACCCCAATGCTCCGGGCCCTCTTCGCCTTCATAGCTCCAATGCACGCCTTCGGCGGCGTAAGCCGTCTTTACGCAGAGCGGGCAAGCGGCAAGCAAGGCCAGGCCCCGGAGGAAATCACGCCTTTCCATTCTTATTCCCTTTCGAATGATCGCGAGCAGATAGCGCTCGTGATGACGGGATGTTGTCCCTCTGAACCTGTCCATCAACCGTCCGCAGTGACGCGGTTCAAAAAGGCTGCGCGAAACGGATAGCGCCTGCGGAATTCGCATGCTCGGGAAGGAACGGAGGAGGGCCGGCCCGTTCCGCCGTACAAAAAGTTCGCCATTTACTTGTGCTCTAACTGCGCAGAAAATAGGCGAATGGGAGGAAGCCTTCGGCGCACCTCTCGAAAACTGCGCTCGAACCGCTTTCGCCCGCTGATACTTAGAGCGGGAGGGGGCAAGGTGTACGTGGTTTTCCACCCGTTTCCCACTCTAGCCATTGGGAAGCAATCACGCAGGCTCTGGTTGTCAGAAACAGCACAGGCGTGATGAGGGAGGAAAGCTATGAGGCGAATTTTGCTCTCCGCGGTCTCCGCCGCGGCGTTATCAGTTGGCGTAACATCTACATTTGCGCAATCGGGCAGCGTCGAGAAAGCCGTCGGCGGCTATAATTTCGACGAAGCCGCCAAGGAAGCCCCGGAAACCAAAGACTTCCATTCCGCCGACGGTCATCTGACCTTCGCGATCGTGACCCACACGGCCGGCAACGGTTTCTTCGATCCGGTCTATGTCGGGGCGAAGGTGGCCGGCAACATGATCGGCGCCGAGATCCTGCTGCTCGGCTCGGAATCGCCGGTGGACGACCCGGCGCGCGAAATCGAGATCCTCAACCAGATCATACGCGATCCGAAAATCGACGGGATCATCATGACGACGCCGCAGGTCGGCGCCTATAACGACATCGTCAAGGCAGCCGAAGCGGCTGGCATACCGGTTGCCACGACGAACTCCTTTGATGACACGTTGCTCAACCGCAGCGGCATCAGCCACACCGGCCAGGATGCCTCGGCGGCCGCAATCGGCGGCGAGGCGCTTGCCAAATGCGTGCTCGACAGCGGCAAGACCAGCGGCTCGATCCTGCTGCCTTCATCGACTGCAATGGGCAACATCGAGGTGAACAATCGCGTCACCTCTGCCTTCAATGCGATCGTCAAGACGCTGAAGGACGCCGGCAAGCTGGAGGCCTTCAAGGTCGATGCTGGACCGGAGAATGTCGGCATCGACACGAACCCGAACGATCCGGTCAACGCGCTCGTGACGCTCTTTGAATCGCGCGGCGACGCGGTCGGTGCGTTCACGGCCAACAACGTCTTCACGCCACCGCTCGTCAAGGCGGTGGAGCAGATGGGCTGGACGGGCAAGTTCTGCGCCTTCGGCTTCGACCTCGGTCCGGCACAGCAGGAAGGTATCGCCGCCGGCAACCTGACCGGCTCGCTCGGCCAACAGCCTTTCCTGCAGGGCTTCTGGCCGGTCATGCAGCTCTATCTGCAGATAGACCGCGGCATCTCGGCCGCCAACCTCGACACGCGCGCCCAGCTCGTGACGAAGGATAACGTGGCAAAGGTCGGCAAGCGGTTTGAAAACTGATCGTGCTGGATCTGTGGGCGGGACCGAAAAGGCGGGAGGTCGTCTTCCGCCCGAGTCCCGCTCCAACTGCGGGAGTCGATCGCCGCCGTGAGGCGTGACAGCTCGGGCCGCAGGGCAGTGATGAGTGAGCGGAAGAAATCCATGGAAAAAACCGCGACGGCATCGCTCAGCCGCGCTCCCTCCCAACTCGCCGGCAGCTGGGAGGCCGGGCTCCTCGTTTTCATCATGCTGCTCTTTTTTGGCGGAGCGGTCGTCAACCCGACTTTTTTCGGCTCGACCGAGGGTCTACACGCGCTGCTTCGCGACACCTCCCGCGTCGGGATCATCGCCGTCGGCATGACCTTCGTCATCGTCAACAAGGATCTCGATCTTTCCGTCGGCTCAACCTATGGGCTGATCGCAGTCGTTTTCGCGAGGCTCTTCGCGCCGAGCTTTCTCGATTTCGGCATCGTCGCCACCATCGTCCTCTGCCTGCTTCTCGGCGCCGCAATCGGCCTCGTCAACGGCGTGCTCGTCACGCTCCTGAAAGTGCCGGCCTTCATCGCCACTCTGACGATGCTGTTCATCGGCCGCGGTTTCGTGCTGGCGCTGACGCATGGCCAGGCGATCTACTATTCGGGCAAGGCCAGGGACGACCCGCTTTTCTTTCACTTAGGCGAGACGAATGTCCTCGGCTTCAACAACCAGATCGCCGCCTTCGCCATCGTCGCCGCGGCCGGGGCGATCGTGCTCGCCAAGACACGATGGGGCTACGAGACCTTCGCCACTGGCGGCAACGAACAGGCGGCCGTATATGCCGGCATCCCGGCGAATTGGGTGCGTATCCGCGCTTATCTGATCTCTTCACTCGCGGCGACCGTCGCCGCCCTCTTGGCAGCTGCCCAGGACAAGGGCGTGACCCCGCTTTATGGCGTCAGCTGGGAACTTACCGTGATCGCCTCGGTGATCATCGGCGGCGCATCGATCCTCGGAGGCCGCGGCCGGGTCGTCGGGTCTTGCCTCGGCGCGGCGCTGGTCGTCCTTATCGACAAGGTGCTGCGGGAGGGCTGGCCGATCACGCGCACCGTCGTCATCGACGGCGAGAGCATTGCGGTCGGTGCCCGCTATACGCTGCCGGCAGGGGCGGTGCTGGTCTTCCTCGGCGTTCTCCTCGTCATCGCCGTGCTCATCGAACCCTATCTCATTCGCCGGCAGGTGCTGGCCCGCTTCTGGGCCTGGTTGCGCCGGCGGCCGCCGCCTGCGGCCATGGAGGTGGGTGGCATCGCCCTTGAGGGCGTCCAGACCAAGGGAGCGATGGCGGCGGACATGGCGCTGTCGGCGACAGGGCTCGGCAAATTCCTGACGCGGCGCGATGCGCTCGCCATCATCCTTGCAGCCGTTCTGTGGCTCACGGGACTTGCCCTTCGGCCGGACTATTGGTGGAACCTCTCCAATACATTCGCCATCCTGCTCAACTATACGGAGCTGGCGCTGATCACGATCGGGCTCACCTATGTGATCGCGGCCGGAGACATCGATCTCTCCGTCGGCGCGGTGCTCGCGCTTGCCGGCAGTACGGCGGCCTATTTCCTGAAGGTGCTGGGCGCCGATCCGATGACGGCGATCGCGATGGGCCTGCTCGCCGGCATGGCCGCGGGGCTTGTCAACGCCACCGTGACCGTCGGTTTCAAATTGCCCTCCTTCATCGCCACGCTCGGCATGTTCTACATCGCCCGCGGCCTGGCCGCCTGGTTCGTTGCCGGGCAACAATTGACCGGCTGGACCGAGGCCTACAATCTCATTGGTCGCAAGATGAGCGACGTCCTCCTTTATTTCGGCGTCTCGCTGCCGCCGGGCATCCTCCGCACCGTCACCGAGGTCGTCAGCGTCCAGACGGTCTGGATGTTCTTCGTTGCCGTGGTCGCCGGCATCGTGCTTGCCTATACGCCGTTCGGGCTGAAGGTCTGCGCCACCGGCGGCAATCTGCGGGCGGCGGCCTATGCTGGCATCAACACCAGCCGCATACGCTTCCTCTCGCTGATGCTGGCGGCGCTCTGTGCGACCATGGCCGGGCTTATCAACGTCGCCTATTTCCGCAGCTTCAACCCGGTTGCCGGCCAGTTCCGCGAACTCGACGCCATCGCCTCGGTGATCATCGGCGGCGGGTCGATCTTCGGTGGCCATGGGACGATGATCGGCTCGCTCGCTGGGGCCGCCGTCATCACGCTGATCCGGGCTCTGCTGCAACTGAACGTCCAGGGGTTTGCCATGCCGCAGCACTGGATCAACGTCTTCATCGGCGTCATCCTGATCGTCGCCGTGCTGATCGACATATGGGTGCGCCAGGCCAACATCCTTGGAACTCTGCGTGCGCGCTTCGCGAGGCGGGCGCCAACAGGAGCGGGCAGCCATGGTTGATACGCAATCGCCCCAGCCAATTGTCGAAATGCGCGGCATCGAAAAGGCCTTCGGCGCCGTGCAGGCGCTTCGCAAGGTCGATCTCGTCCTCTACCCCGGCGAAATCCTCGGCCTCGTCGGCGACAACTCGGCCGGCAAGTCGACGCTCATGAAAATCCTGACAGGCGCCTATCAGCGCGACGCGGGCGAAATCCTCGTTGCCGGGCAGCCGGTGCAGTTCAAGAGCCCGCATGAGAGTCGCGACGCCGGCATCGAGATGATCTACCAGGACTTCGCGCTCTGCGGAAATATGGATGTCGGCCAGAACATCTTCCTCGGCCGCTGGCCGCTGAAAGGTCCATTCGTCGACCGGCGGGCGATGTATGCGGAAGCCGATCGGGTGCTGAAGCGCCTCAAGGTCGACGTGAACTCGGTCTACCAGAAGGTCGAAAGCCTGTCGGGCGGGCGCCAGCAATCCGTGGCGATCGCCCGCGCGATCTCGTTCGAGCCGCGCGTCGTCATCCTCGACGAACCGACTGCCAACCTTTCGGTGATGGCGACCGAGCGGCTGCTCGAGACCATGCTCGAGCTGAAGAGGCAAGGCGTTGCCCAGATCATCATCTCGCACCGGCTCGTCGACATCTTTACCGTCGGCGACCGGGTCATGGTGCTGAAGCGCGGCGAGTATGTCGGCGACCGTCACATCAAGAACACCGACGAGCACGAGGTGCTGGAGATCATCGTCTCCGGCACCCGCGAGACGGCGCTGACGGCCGACGAAGCAAGTCAGCGCCTGAGGCCGGCTTGAATGGACGAGGCGGCGATCATATCTCCTTCCTGGAAGGCGGTGGCGCCGTTCCCGCATCGAAATACCGACCGATCATGAGCAGTGCCAGCGCAGGCCGGTGACCGTCCACCTCCGCTACTGCATGTTTCCTTACGTACCTTAAGGGTAAAAACATGCAGCAATTCAAAGTGCTACAGCGACCTTTGCGCGCCTGAAAAGGCGCACGGCGCTGTAGATCACGCACCGCCTTCCATGCGAGCGACGCCTCTTCCGCCCGCATTTCGCTCGACTTATCGGAGATACATGGGTGATGGGCTATATCGACAAGGACATTCAGGCGGCGTCGGACGCTGAACTGCTCGACGCCTATTCGCGAACGGTGACAGATGCCGTCGACCGCGTCGGCCCGGCCGTCAGCCGGATTGAGAGGACCGGCGGGCAGGGTGGGCAGGGATCCGGCTTCGCGATCTCTCCGGACGGGCTGATCGTCACCAACAACCATGTCGTTGAGAACGCCCGCGGCATTCGCCTCAAGATGCCGGATGGCTATAGCGGCGAGGGCAGGATCCTCGGGCGGGACCCCGACACGGACCTCGCTTTGGTCCGGGCCAATTCGGGCCTTAGCGCATGGGCGCCGCTTGGCGACTCGAAGAGCCTGAAGCGTGGCCAGATCGCGATCGCGATCGGTAACCCTCTCGGCTTCGAATGGACGGTCACGGCCGGCGTCGTTTCGGCTCTCGGGCGGTCGGTCAGAGCGGCCAATGGTCGGCTCATCGACGACGTCATCCAGACGGATGCCGCGCTCAATCCGGGCAATTCCGGCGGCCCGCTGGTTTCGTCGGCCGGCGAGATCGTCGGCGTGAACACGGCGGTTATCCAGGGCGCCCAGGGCATCGCCTTTGCGGTGGCTTCGAATACGGCTAATTTCGTTATTTCCGAAATTCTGAGGTTTGGACGGGTTCGCCGGGCCTTCATCGGTGTTGCGGTCGACACGATCGCCCTGCCGCGCCGCGTCGCGCTCCGCGCCGGGGTGACGGGAGAAACCTCTGTCCGCCTGCGCCGCGTCGAGCCCGGGGGTCCGGCCGATCAAGCGGGCCTGCGCGAAGGCGACTTCGTGCTGGCGATCGACGCCAACCCGGTCCTCGGCATCGATGACATGGTCCGTCTCCTGGACGGTGAACGCATCGGAAGAGCGACGGAGGTGCTGATCTATTCGGTCACGAACGACATCGAACGAAAGACTGTTTTTCCGATAGCGCGCCCATCGTGAGGCCCGCTTCTTGGGTCGCTACCGCGCGTAGGCGCGAAGCGTCGCCGTCGAGCCTTCTTCGACGAGCCTCGTCAAAGCCTTGACGAGTGCGAGGCGGAAGGGGGCGCTCGTCGCCAGATCGGCGCCGAACACGTCCCGCATTGTCAGATAGGCGTCGACGATTCGCTCCGGTTCGGCAATGTCCCGGACAAGTTCGGCGATGCGGGCGGCATGCGGATCGCGAACGTCGATCGGCTGGCCATGCTCGTCCAGTCCTCGTGCGTATCGCATCCAGGCGGCGACACCGAGCGCCAACCGCTCGTAGCCGGCGCCTGCCTTCAGACGGTCGCGGATCGTGCCGAGCAGGCGTTGCGGTAGCTTCTGTGAGCCGTCCATAGCGATCTGCCAGGTCCGGTGGCGGAGCCTCGGATTGCGGAACCGCTGGAGGAGGTCGGCGCGGTAAGCGGCGAGGTCGAAACCTTGCAAGGGCGGCAAGGTCGGAGTGGCTTCCTCACGCATCAGCCCCTCGACGAGCTCCTCCATTCCGGGAAGGGCCATGGCTTCGGCGACCGTCTCCGCGCCGGCCAGATAGCCGAGATAAGCAAGCGTCGAATGGCTGCCGTTCAGCAACCGAAGCTTCATCATCTCGAACACGGCGACATCTTCGACGAAGACGGCTCCCGCCTTTTCCCAGGCCGGGCGGCCGAGCGGGAAATCGTTCTCGATCACCCATTGCTGGAACGGCTCGGTCATCACGGGCCAGGCGTCGTCGAGCCCAAGCGCCGTCGCGATGGCGTCCCGGTCGCTGTCCGTGGTTGCCGGCACGATCCGGTCCACCATTGTCGAAGGAGAAGCGACACTTCGCACCAGGCTGGTAAGGGCCGGGTCGCGCAGTTCCGCGAAGCGTTTCACCACACGTTTCAGCACGTGGCCGTTCCCCGGGAGATTGTCGCAGGAAAGCAGAGTGAACGGCGCAATGCCAGCCGTTGCCCTCCTCGCAAGCGCCTCGACGATGAAGCCGGTTGCCGAGCGCGGCTGTCGAGGATTGTTGAGATCATGGACGATGTCGGGATGAGCTTCGTCCAGCGTGCCGGTTGCTGGGTTGTGGCAATAGCCCTTCTCGGTGATCGTCAGTGAAACGATGCGCGTGGCGGGATCGGCCATCCGGCGCAGAACGGCTTCCGGATCCTCCGGTGCACACAGCAACTCGACGACGCTGCCGATCACCTGCAACTGCTCGCCTTCGCCATCCTGGATCTTGAGGGTGTAGAGCCCGTCCTGCGGTTGAAGAGCATCTCTCGTTTCGGGGCTGCGGAGCGAGACGCCTGAGATGCCCCAGGAGGGATCCCCCCCGAGAATCGCCTCGGTGAAGACCGCCTGGTGCGCGCGGTGAAACGCACCGACGCCGAGATGGACAATGCCTATGGTGACACACGCCGGGTCGTAGTCCGGCTTTCTTACGCCTTCCGGCAGGCGGTCGAGCGTCAGTCTTGAAAGCCGCATGGCGTTCTTCCTCCGCGTCCGATTGGCAGTTCGCGCAATTTGATATACTAGTATGCCAAATGGTGTCAAATGCAGTGGGTTGCGGGTTGCGGCATCGAGATTCCAGTCGATCGAATGAAATCAGGCTGCGGCGGGTGACGACGGCGTCCGCCATTTATCAGCAGCTCCATGCTGCAATTGTGTCCCTTGAGTTGAAGCCGGGAATGTCGCTGCAGGAAAAGCGCATTGCGGAGGAGTTCGGCGTCAGCCGGACGCCGGTGCGCGAGGCACTCCTCCGGCTCGCCGAAACGGGCCTCGTCGAGATCTTCCCGCAATCGGGCACCTTCGTCTCGCGAATTCCGCTTTCGGCCATTCCCGAGGCGGTCGTCATTCGCAAGTCGCTGGAGCGCACGACCGTCGAACGTGCGGCGCAAGTCGCCACGGCTGATGATATCGCTCGTCTCGATACAATTATCGCCCGCCAGCGCGCGCATGCCGCCCTGAGCGAGGCTTCATTCTTCTACGAACAGGACGAGGCGTTCCACGAGGCCATTTCCGCGATCGCCGGTTATCCCGGCATCTGGAGCCTCCTCAAAACGGTCAAGCTGCAGATCGATCGCGCCCGCCGGCTGACATTGCCTGTTCCCGGTCGCATGACAACAGTCA
Source organism: Sinorhizobium shofinae (assembly GCA_001704765.1). Lineage (GTDB taxonomy): Bacteria > Pseudomonadota > Alphaproteobacteria > Rhizobiales > Rhizobiaceae > Sinorhizobium > Sinorhizobium shofinae. The sequence goes on along the minus strand of MBFK01000019.1, from coordinate 86,310 downwards.
CAGAGGAGCACACGGCAATCCGCGACGCGATAGCGGCGCAAGACAAGGACCGTGCCTCAGCGGCGATGATGCACCACCTCGGCGCCGTCATTCCCGACGTCGAGGCTCTTCGGCAGCACCATCCAGACTATTTTGCGTAAGATTGTTCAAAGGGGAGAGTCGGGGTTCAGACGGTCCGGAGCAACCGTCAGGACACACCACCCAGCTTTGAAGGTCATTCAAATGCCACAAAACTGAAGACGCTCTAACATAGATCGAGAACGATCTTCGCCGCCCGTTGGCCAAACTTCAGGTCAGTGCCTCCGTCGCATCCAGAATGGTTGCACCCCGGAACGGGCATTTTCTCCAAGGACCCGAATGAGAAGGTTCGCCGCGACCAAAGCAGATCTGCGAGGTTCAATGCGATGCACTCCATCCAAGACCGTCTTCCAGTTTCCATCATCATTTTGAACTACAACTATGCCCGTTTCTTGAGGCAGGCGATCGATAGCGCCCTCGGCCAAAGCCATGGCGACGTGGAAGTCATTGTCGTCGATGACGCGTCGACCGACGAGTCCGCCGACGTCATCGCTTCCTACGGAACGCGGATCAAGGCATGCATCAGAGCGGCAAACGGCGGTCACGGCGCAGCTTTCAACACCGGGTTTGCGGCAAGCCGCGGAGCGATCGTTCTCTTCCTTGACGCCGACGACTACCTCTACCCGAACGCAGTTTCGGAAATTGTGGCTCAATGGGATGGCGACGTCGCCCAGATGCAGTTCCGGCTGCACATCGTCGACGAGCGACAGCGCATCAAGGACGTCTTCCCGCCGCCCGAAGTGCCCTTCGACTCCGGCGACGTCACCCCGCAACTGTTGCGCCGGGCTCGTTATCAGACCACGGTCACCAGCGGACTGGCCTTCGCGCGTTCGGCGCTTGAGAGCATCATGCCGGTGCCGGAGCAGGAATTCCGGCAGGGGGCCGACGGCTATCTGGTCACCCTGGCACCGCTCTACGGGAACGTGAAGTCGATCGAGGTCTGTCTCGGTGCCTACCGAATGCATGGAAGCAACCATTCGATCTTCGCGGAGAAGCTGGGCCAGAGGGCCCGGTGGCGCGTGGAGCACGACTTTCATCGGTTGCAAGCCCTTTCGCATCAGGCCGAGGACGTTGGACTGGAGGTGCCGCCGGACGCCAATCTGCGCGATCCGGCACACGTTGAGGAACGTTTGGCTTCCCTCTGCGTGGACAGCCAGCGCCATCCGGTGGCGGAGGATTCGAGGCTTTCGCTTGCCGCGGCCGGCGCCGCTGCCAGCATGGAAATGAACGTCTCCCTGCGTCGCCGCGCCATGCTGGCGGCCTGGTTCCTGTCGGTCGGGCTCCTTCCTCGACGCATGGCGCAGGCGGTCCTGTCATGGAAACTCGTCGCCTCTTCGAGGCCCGCTTTTCTCGCCCGAATATCCAAAACGATTCGCTATGTGATGGGATAACCAGCTTCGTTCTCGGAACGCAGGCCGGGCAAGCTGCAACAAAAGCAGTAGCTAATACGACCCTCTCTAAATCAAGCGCAATGTGGTAGATTGCGTTGGGAGCAACGTCGGCTTGTGGAGAAGCCCGACGAGGTCCGATCCGTTGTAGGCCGGACCTCATGGACGTTGCATCAGCCTCTCCGCCAGCCGGATCGGGCGGGACCGCCATGAGGTGGTCTCGTCAAGAGCTCGGATTGGGAGGTGTTCAATGGTGCGCAAATTCTGTCTGGCCCTCGCCGTCGCGGCATCTGCACTCGCGATCAGCGCGTCAGCGTGGGCCGATATCACGATCCTCGTGCCTTCCGGCAGTGAGGGTGACGGCCTTAGAGCCGCGGCCGCCGATTATGCGAAGCTGAAGGGAACCAAGGTCGAAATCGTACAAGCGCCATATGCGAACGTTTTTGAGAAGGCGGCCAATGCCGGCCAGACAAAATCTGGCGCTTTCGACATCGTTTTGATGGACGACCCCTGGATTCCGTTTTTCGCCGAGAATGGCCATCTCGAGAACCTCGACGCCTATTTCGCAAAAATGGGCGTGCCAGGACCCGATAATGACTTCCTCGGGAAATCGCTGGCTGTCTGCCGCAATCCGTACAATACCGGCCCGTTCGTCTGCATTCCTTATGTCGGGAATGCGCAGCTGTTCTTCTACGATGGTGCCAAGTTCGCGGAGGCCGGGGTCTCTGGCGCCCCCGCCACATGGGATGACGTCTACAAGGCGGCCAAGGCAATCACTGACGCCGGCGGTGGACGCTTCTATGGCTACGTGTTCCGCGGCGGACAGGGCAACAACGTAGTTGCCGATTTCATGCCGCTGCTATGGTCATACGGCGCCAATCTCTTCAATGCCGACCGCACCAAGGTGACGCTTGACACCAAGGAAGCCAAGGACGCGATGACGATGTTCATGACTCTGAAGGGCATCTCGCCGAAGGGCGTCGAGAGTTTCGGTCCCGAGGACGTCGGTCGCGCAATGACGTCAGGTATCGCCGCGTCGTCGATCAACTGGCCGAACTGGGTCGCTACGTTCGAGGACCCGAGCCAGAGCCAAGTGGTCGGCAAGATTTCCTACGCGCCGATGCCGGCAGGCACGCATGCCGGCTCATCGGAGATTGGCCACTGGACCATGGGCATCATGTCTGCTGCCAAGAACAAGCAGGAAGCCTTCGACTTCATGGCCTGGGCGACCTCTCCAGAGCAGATCAAGATATCCGCCACTCGCGGCAATCCGCCTGTCCGCTTCTCCGTATTCACGGACTCCGAACTTACCTCGCAGCCGCAATTCCGGCACTACCCGACGCTGATGCAAGCGATCAACTTCTCGACGCCTCGGCCGCGCCATCCCAAGTGGCCCGAAATCGAGAATGCGCTCGGCATTGAGCTTTCGAAGGCAGTGGCGGGCACCGAGAGCCCGGATCAGGCGCTGGCCAACGCGCAGACAGCGATCGAGAAGATCGCCGGGATTAGCCAATAGTGCTTTGGCGAACTCCAGTCATGGGAAGTGGAGAGGTTACTCCCCGCTTCCCGCTTTGATCGGCGAGGCGCCGAATCCTTCTGGGTTCTGACGCAACAGGTGTTCCGATATGCGAGAGCGGATGGCTGACCCAATTTTGACTGTTCCAACCGGCAGCGGCACAGCCTTTGAGCGCTGGCGCGAGCGACATCTGCGCATCCTCATGCTGGCGCCGACGCTTCTCCTGCTCGCAGGGCTGACGCTCTTTCCGACCGTCTACATGCTGACCGCGGCTGTGCAGAATGTCAGCCCGGACCCCGATGTGCCTCGTGAGTTTGTTGGCCTCGGCAATTTCGCGCGAATGCTCACCGATCCTGAACTCCACGTGGCCGTCAGGAACACGGTGGTGTTCACGGTCGTGGCAGTGACGCTCGAGTTCCTGCTCGGCCTCGGCCTGGCTTTGCTGTTCGACAAGTACATTCGTCGCCTGAATTTCCTCAAGACGATCCTGTTGGTGCCGATGATGATCCCACCGATCGCCGTCGCGCTGACGTGGAAGCTAATCTATCAACCGCAATTCGGCGTGCTCAACGAACTGATGTTCCGTCTCGGCTTGCCTTCTCAAGCCTGGGCCGGCGATGTCAATCTTGCTATGGCAACGATCATTGCGGCAGACGTTTGGGAATGGACGCCGTTCATCTTTCTGCTGATGTTGGCCGGGCTCGCAAGTCTGCCGAGCGAGCCTTATGAGGCGGCGCAGGTCGATGGTGCCTCCGCATGGCGTCAGTTTTGGGACTTGACGGTCCCCTTCCTCAAGCCGGTGATCGCGATTGCCTTGCTCCTTCGCATCATGGATGCATTGAGGCTATTCGATCTGGTCTTCATCCTGACCGTGGGCGGTCCGGCCGGGGCAACCGAGACGCTCAGCCTGTACATCTTTAAAGTTGCTTTCACATTCGTCGATATCGGCTACGCCGCAGCGATCTCCCTGGTTGTGTTGTTTGCAACGGTTGGCTTCAGCACTTGGTTCATCAAGCGAATGCGACTGGCAGATTGAGAGGCAACGGATGGCTACGCGCGCATGGCATCGGACGAGGGAGGCGATATTCCGGATGCTGGCCTATGCGGTGATGGCGATTGCGCTGTTCATCACCACCTTCCCTGTCTATTGGCTTGCCACGAATTCCTTCAAGCTCGACATCGACATCTTCGCCGTGCCGCCGGTATGGTTTGAATTTTCGCCGACCCTTAAGCACTACGAGGCGGCCTTCATAGGGCAGCCGTTCCTGATCTACGCCCTCAACAGCCTGATCATCGCGGTGGCGACGACGATCGTCTCGCTGATCTTCGGAACCATGGCCGGCTACGCTCTGGCCCGCTTCCATTATCCGGGCCGATGGCGATACCAGATTTCGTTCTGGATCCTCTCGACGCGCATGATGCCGCCTATCGTCACAATCATCCCGCTGTTTATCTTCTTCAATTTCTTCAATCTGTTGAACACTCGGCTTGCCGTCGTTGTGGCCTACACCGCCTTCAACCTTCCTTTCGTGACCTGGATGATGAAGAGCTACTTCCAGGACCTTCCACCCGAACTTGAGGAAGCCGCGATGGTCGATGGCGACACGCGTTGGGGGGCCTTTGTCCGGGTTGCCCTCCCGCTGGCGCGCCCGGGCATAGTCGCGACGGCGATCTTCAGTCTTATCCTCGCATGGAATGAGTTCCTGTTGGCGCTGATCCTTACCCAGACGGACCGCTCGATGACGCTACCGGTTGGCATTTCCGGTCGAGTTACTCAGTACACCACCCATTGGGGAGAGATCAGTGCAGCGGGCTTTCTCGCAAGCCTACCCATCATCATCTTCGCGCTGATTGTGCAGCGCCATCTCGTTCGCGGCATGTCCTTCGGAGCTGTAAAGGGGTGATGCATGGCTTCTGTCACTTTTAGGGACGTCGTCAAAAAATTCGGCAGCTTCACGGCCGTCCACGATTTCAACCTCGAGATCCGCGACAAGGAATTCCTCGTGCTGCTCGGCCCCTCGGGCTGCGGCAAGACGACGACGATGCGGATGGTCGCCGGCCTTGAGGAGGCGACATCCGGCGACATCTACATCGACGCCGATCGCATCAATGACGTGCTGCCGAAATATCGCGACGTCGCGATGGTCTTCCAGTCCTATGCGCTCTATCCGCACCTGAGTGTGGAGGACAATATCGGCTATCCGCTGAAGATCCGCAAAGTGCCGCCGGAGGAATACAAGCGCCGCATCACCGAGGTGGCGCGGCGGGTCGAGCTCGATACGATGCTCAAACGACTGCCCAAGGAGCTGTCGGGCGGCCAGCGCCAGCGCGTGGCGCTCGCCCGCGCCATCGTGCGCACGCCGCGCGTCTTTCTCATGGACGAGCCGCTTTCCAACCTAGATGCCAAGCTCAGAACCCAGATGCGCGCGGAGCTGAAGCACCTGCAGCATGAATTGCAGGTGACGACGATCTACGTGACCCATGACCAGATCGAGGCTATGACGCTCGCCCATCGCGTCGCCGTGATGAACAGGGGCGTGATCGAGCAGCTTGGAACGCCCAGGGAAATCTACAACGATCCGCGGACCCTTTTCGTCGCGGGTTTCATCGGCTCGCCGGCGATGAACCTCATCCCGGGGGAGGTTAAAGATGGCGTGTTTGCCAGCGCAGGCTTGCGGGTAGGGGGTGCTGGCCACGTCAGCATTCCGCGCGCCGTGCTCGGGGTGCGCCCGGAGGACGTCCATGTGGCGAACGCCGAAGATCAGGACGTTAATCTTGTCGCACCGATCTATTCGGTGGAGCTCACCGGCGAGAACACGCTTGTCAGCCTGCAACTCGGCGGCCGGCTGATGACCTTGCGTGCCGACAAGAACTTCGCCGGCCAGATCGATCAGCGCGTCGGTGTCAAAATCGAGACAGACCGCATTTTCCTGTTCGATGCGGAGACGGAGCGACGTGTCGATTTCTGATATCCATGCAGCCGCGATGGCAGCCCTGCTCGCGACGAGCGCCGTCGCCGGCGATTCGAGTGCTATCGCTGGCAATCCCCTCATCGACATTCCGGCCGGCCTCTTCGTCTTCGGCAGCGACGAGGGGCTGGAGAACGAGAGGCCCCGGCGCGTCATGCAGGGCAGAGCCTTCGCAATCAACCGCACCGAAATAACCAATCGGCAATATGAAGCCTTCGTCGCGGCGACCGGTCAGCGGCGTGCCTTTTATGCCGATCACCCGATACTGGGGCTTGCCGACCGCCCGGTCGTCGGCGTCAGCTGGGGCGATGCGGATGCCTTCTGTCGCTACTACGGCCTCGCTTTGCCGTCGGAGCAGCAATATGAGAGGGCGGCGCGGGGCGTTGAAGGCAATGCCTTTCCCTGGGGCACCAGGTCTCGCGACGAGGGACGGGCCAATACCGGTGCCGATGTCTGCTGCTCCGGCGACGACCGCGATGGCTATCCGATGACGGCGCCTGCGGATTCCTTCGCCGCAGGTGCCAGCCCGGAAGGCGTGCTCAACCTTATCGGCAATGTCTGGGAATGGACGAGTGACGTTTATGCGCCTTACGTCGGAGCATCCGCCACATCCGAGAGGCGCCATCGCGTGCTTCGCGGCGGGTCCTGGAACAGCGACTCGCGCCACCTGACGACCACCTACCGGCTCGCCTATGATCCCGACTTCCGTTTCGCAGCGAATGGCGGCTTCCGATGCGTCCGCTCCTCGCCCTGATCGTCGCTGCCGGGGGCCTGCTTCTGGCAGGTAGCGCTGCGGCGGAACCGGTGGCGGCGGCGGGCTACCGGCTCGAGACGGTTGATGTCCCCGGCGCCGCCTTTGCCGGCCTTGCCCGCGACGGCGGGAGCCTGCTCGTCACCGATCTCGCGCGTGGTCGCCTGTACCGTCGCGAAGAGGATGGTCGTCTGGTCGCCTTCGGTCCCATTTTTCCCCACGGCCCGGACGTGATCGGCGACCCGACCGGGCCGTATCGCGCCGCGCGTGTCGGTGTCGAGTTCATCGTGGCTCAAGGGTGGACGCCGACCAATGCCGATGAAAATCAGCTCGATCACAGCCTGGTCGCGATCGATGACGCGGGCAAGACGCGGGTCATTAGCAATGATTTCTGGAACCCATTCGATTTCGTCGCCGCCGACCAAGGCTTCTATGTCGTCGACGCGGCGCGCAACAGCGTCGAGCATGTGCAACCCGATGGACGAAAGAAGACGCTCATCAGTTTCCGACGATTGCCTCAGGCGGCAGGGAGGTTGCATAGCCTTTCGCCGACGGAATTCGAGGCGGGAAGTGGCTACGAAGTCGATGCGGTGCCGACCGGCATCGCGCTCCATCAGGGGCGCCTCTATGTCGCGCTCTTCGGCGGCTTTCCCTTCCTTGCCGGCGCAGGGAAAGTCGTTTCGATCCCGACGATGGGCGCGTCCGAACCGCGGCTCGAGGCTGAAGGTTTCAACGCGCCGGTGGCGATTGCCTTTGCGGGCGACGGAGGAATGCTCGTGCTCGAACACGGGACCTATAATCAGAAGCAAGGCTTCGCAAAAGGCAGTGGCCGACTGCTCAGGATTGATGCCGCCACGAAGAGCAGAAGCACCATCCTCGACGGCCTGATACGGCCGGTCTCGGTGCTCGTCTGGGACGAACGTCAACTCGTCGTTTCCGACCTCGCCGGCAACCTGCATTTGTTGACGCGTCAATAGCGCGTCTATCGCTCTGTCATTCTCCTGACGCCGCTCCATATCTCCAGCGGCACCACGGGAAAAGCAGGAGAAGACACATGCGTATTGAACCGGTCTTCCTGTTCGATCTGGACGGCACACTTGTAGATAGCGTCTATCAGCATGTGCTCGCCTGGAAGGAGGCGCTTGACGGCGAGGGCATCGACCTCTCGGTGTGGCGTATCCACCGCAAGATCGGCATGAGCGGCGGCCTCTTCACCAACCAGCTCCTGCGCGAGACGGGCATGGAGATCAACCCGGAACGGGTGGCCCGCCTGCGCCAACGCCACGCCGAGGCTTACAAGCGGCAGGCGGACCGCATCCGGCCGCTGCCGGGCGCGCGCGAGCTTCTAACATGGCTCACCGATACAAAGATCCCCTGGGCGATCGCCACCAGCGGCCGGATGGAGACGGCTGCTGTCAATCTCGCCGCACTTGGCGTCGATCCGGGCGTCGTTCCGGTCGTCACGCGGGATCTGGTGAAATACGCCAAGCCCGATCCGGATCTCTTCGTTGCGGCCGCCGAGCGGCTCGGCGCCCCGATCGAGACGGCCGTTGTCGTCGGCGACAGCATCTGGGACATGCTGGCGGCGGTCCGCTGCCGCGCCTTGGGCGTCGGGCTATTGAGCGGCGGTTATGGGCTTGAAGAGCTGCGGCACGCCGGCGCGTTCCGCATCTATGAGGATCCCGCCGACATGCTCATTCATATCGACGAGGTCGGCGGGCGCCGATGATTGATGCCTGCGCAAGGCGATCGATCAGAGGCGCGGGGGCCGCGCTTAGTGCTTGGTGCTTGTTTCCTCGCGAACCGCTTCCTCGTGGTACCAGCAGCCGTCGATGGCAGCCGCGCACACGTCCGACGAAGCGAGATCCGCCTTCCGCTGTGCCTCGGAACGGCGATCCTCGGCCTTCCGGGAAATGCGTGTCGGGAACTGATAGATCGTCGCGGTCTTGCCGTAAAAACTCGTGGCCATGCTCTGGTCTCCAGTGCGTTCTGGCGAGAAAGATAGTACGCCGCGGCAGAAATTGCACATCATTTACGCGAATTGCCAAAAATTCGTACAATTGCGTGCCGGAATCGCAAGCACTCTCCCATCTTTGCGCGTGAGGGAGGGCACTCGGTGCGATTTTTTAGGCAGCTGCGCGCAACTGACGCATTTTGGCGCGTTTGCTCCTCCGCCGCCCGATGCGGACACCTAAGCGCCACCCGGAAGGGAGGTGCGGGATATCCAGCAAAATCAACGCGGTGGCAAGAAGCTGGGGCCTTAACGGAGATTTGCCGTCCGCCACGACCCTGACGGTCGGCCGCTCACAATCTAGTCTGAATCCCCTGCCGAGCGAAAAAAGAGTCTCACCGATCGCCGAGTTGGCACGCTTGATGCTTGAAGGGAGTCGATCCCTGGTGGTCGAGCACGTTTCCCGTGCCAGGCCGCGCCAGGAATTGCTCAAACCTCGCAGCACCACGTTAGAGAGATTCGCTAATGACCAAGTATAAGCTCGAGTACATCTGGCTCGATGGCTACACGCCCGTACCAAATCTCCGCGGCAAGACGCAGATCAAGGAATTCGACGCGTTTCCGACGCTCGAACAGCTTCCGCTGTGGGGCTTCGACGGAAGTTCGACGATGCAGGCCGAAGGCCGCAGCTCCGACTGCGTGCTGAAGCCGGTTGCCGTCTACCCGGATCCGGTCCGCACCAACGGCGTGCTGGTCATGTGCGAGGTCATGATGCCGGACGGCAAGACGCCGCATCCGTCGAACACGCGCGCGACGATTCTCGACGACGAGGGCGCTTGGTTCGGCTTCGAGCAGGAATATTTCTTCTACAAGAACGGCCGCCCGCTCGGCTTCCCGGAATCGGGTTATCCTGCTCCGCAGGGCCCGTACTACACCGGCGTCGGCTACAATAATGTCGGCGACATCGCTCGCCAGATTGTTGAAGAACATCTCGACATCTGCCTGGCTGCCGGCATCAACCATGAAGGCATCAACGCTGAAGTGGCGAAGGGCCAGTGGGAATTCCAGGTTTTCGGCAAGGGCTCCAAGAAGGCTGCCGACGAAGTCTGGATGGCGCGCTACCTGCTGCAGCGCCTGACCGAAAAGTATGGCATCGACATCGAATTCCACTGCAAGCCGCTCGGCGACACCGACTGGAACGGCTCGGGCATGCATGCCAACTTCTCGACCGCCTACATGCGCGAAGTCGGCGGCAAGGACTATTTCGAGGCGTTGATGGCTGCCTTCGAGAAGAACCTGCACGATCACATCAACGTCTATGGCCCGGACAACCACATGCGCCTGACCGGCAAGCATGAGACTGCGCCGTGGAACAAGTTCAGCTATGGCGTTGCCGACCGCGGCGCATCCATCCGCGTGCCGCACAGCTTCGTCAACAACGGCTACAGGGGCTACCTCGAAGATCGCCGTCCGAACTCTCAGGGCGACCCCTACCAGATCGCTTCCCAGATCCTGAAGACGATTTCCTCCGTTGCGACAAAGGTTTCGAAGGTAGCCTAATTACTCCCAAGACTTTCATGGCGTCGACCCCGGGTCGGCGCCATGCTTTTTTCCCTCAAGCGGCTTCGCTTCGCTTCGAGAGAACCCATTCCACGGCCGCCACGATGTTGCCAACCGTTGCGGTCGGTACCGGCGCAAAACGCGCCTCATCACCCTCCCGATACTTTCCCGTGCGCACCAGGAGGGCGTAACCGAGACCGGCACTCAGCGCACCCGCAACATCCGTTTCCGCATCGTCGCCGATCATGACGGCTTCCGCTGCAGCGCACGGTATGGTGGCAAGTGCAGAGTGGAAAAAGCCGGGCGCCGGCTTGCCGAGGACGATCGCCTGTCTCTGGCTGGCGAATTCCAGCGCGGCGACAAAGGCTCCTGCATCAAGGCTCAATTTCCCGTCGGCGTCCTTGAAGGTGCGGTTCGGCGCAAGCGCCAGCAACTCGGCGCCATCGACCAGTTTTCGGAAGGCTGCGTTCAGCGCCTGATAGTCGAAAGCATCGCCGGCGTCGCCGACGACGACCGCCATGCGGCCGTCAGCCGGAAGATCCTGGAACTCGCAAGCCAGATTGGGATGGACGAGAAGATGCGCCGCTCGACCGTGCCCGCGGAGCCAGTCGCAGGCGGCCTCGGCCGGCGTGAAGAGCTCGCCCCCCACCACGGAGAGCCCCAGTTTCGCGAGCCGGGCAAGGACGGTTGGCTTGCTCGAACGGGTCGTGTTGCTCACAAACCGGATGGGGAGGCCGGACGCGCGCAGGCGAGCGACGGCCTCTGCCGCCCCAGGCACGGCCTTTTCGCCATCATAGATGACGCCGGCAAGATCCAAGAGCACAGCATTGATCATCCCATGAGGATGACACGGCAGCGTGGCGGGTCAAGGTTCGGGCTCAGTCATTACAGGTGACGTCTAACGTCTCCTGTGCCGCGATGGGCGCGGGGTCGTGGCGATATGCGAGCCGCAATCGGGGGGTTTTATCCCAACGGCGGCAATTTCAGCCGCCGCTCGTTCTTAAATCTCAAAGCCGCGTGACCGTGTGGTCACGTGGGTGTTCCGCATCAGCCGCGGCGGGTATCCGGGAAGTTGGCCGGATTGATGCCGAGGGTGTGGAGATCGCGGGCGTTCGGGCGGCGGTGACCTTCGACTGCCGCGGCTGCGGCGCTCGCTGCGCCGAGGACGGCGAAGGCGCGGCCAATGAAGCCCATGCGGTTCTTGCTGGTCATCTCTTTGCTCACTTTCTTTTCAATTCGATGAAAAAAAGATGGGCCTCGCGGGGTTCTTTTGCAATGCACAAAACCTCACCCCAGCCATGCAATGAAAGCAGGCCCGGTTGGCCATCAGCCAACCGGGCCTGGCGTTGAGCGGGGCGTGGCTGCCCCTCCTCGTCCCGCTCCTCGAAGCGCCTTGGGAGGCGGAAGGGATCAGTCTTCGCTAGCAGCAAGCTGGGCGAGGACTTCGCCGCGGCCGCGGGCTCTCAAGATCAGTGGCACGACAAAGGCCAGGGTCGCGATTACGAGCAGTACCGCTGCAATCGGGGAGGTGAAGAGCACGGTAATGTCACCCTGGCTGATCGAAAGCGCCCGGCGCAATTGCTGTTCGGCGAGCGGCCCGAGGATCAGGCCGACCACGACCGGCGCAATCGGGTAGCCGAAGACGCGCATGACGTAGCCGAGCAGGCCGAAGGCGAGCAGCATGCCAAGCTCGAACACCGAGGGATTGGCGCCGATGGTGCCGAGCGTCGCGAACAGGAGAATGCCGGCATAGAGCCAGGGCTTCGGGATCGTCAGTAGCTTTACCCACAGCCCGACCAGCGGCAGGTTGAGGACGAGCAGCATGAAGTTGGCGATCAGCAGGCTGGCGATCAGGCCCCAGACGAGCTGCGGATTGGTCGCGAAGAGCAACGGCCCCGGCTGCAGGCCATATTGCTGGAAACCGGCGAGCATGATTGCCGCCGTCGCGGAGGTTGGGAGGCCGAGGGTCAAGAGCGGCACGAGCGTGCCGGCCGCAGACGCGTTGTTCGCGGCTTCCGGACCGGCGACGCCTTCGATCGCGCCATTGCCGAACTCCTCCGGATGCTTGCTCAGGCGCTTCTCGGTGGCATAGGAGAGAAAGGTGCCGATCTCGGCCCCGCCGGCCGGCATCGCGCCGATCGGGAAGCCAATAACGGTGCCGCGCAGCCACGCTTTCCAGGAACGCGACCAATCCATGGAGCTCATCCAGACCGAGCCGCGAACGGCCTCGACCTTATCGGGACCCTTGTCGCCCTGCGCGGCGATGTAGAGCGTCTCGCCGATCGCGAACATGGCAACGGCGAGCGTCGTCACCTCGATGCCGTCGAGCAAATCCGGAACCCCAAAGGAAAGGCGAGCCTGCCCAGTCAACTGGTCGATGCCGATGCAGGCGAGCGTCAGGCCGACGAAGAGCGAGGTGAGGCCCCTGAGCGTCGAGTCGCCAAAAGCGGAAGAAACGGTGACGAAGGCGAGCACCATCAACGCGAAATACTCGCGCGGGCCGAAGACGAGTGCCAGCTTGACAATATAGGGGGCGATGAAGGCGAGCCCCAGGGTTGCAATGAGGCCAGCGACGAAGGAGCCGATCGCCGCCGTCGCCAGGGCAGGCCCGCCACGGCCGGCACGAGCCATCTTGTTGCCTTCGAGCGCGGTGACGATCGAGGAGCTTTCGCCGGGCGTGTTGAGCAGGATCGATGTCGTCGAACCGCCATACATGCCGCCATAGTAAATGCCGGCGAACATGATCAGCGAGCCGCCCGGATCAAGCTGGTACGTGACAGGCAACAGGAGCGCGACAGTCAGGGCGGGACCGATGCCCGGCAGGACGCCGACAGCCGTGCCGAGTGTCACGCCGATCAACGCATAGAGCAGGTTCATCGGCTGGGCAGCAACCAGCAGTCCCTGCAAAAGGAAGTCAAGAGTACCCATAGGTGTCGGCCTTTCTAGAAGAGCAGACGTTCAAGCGGTCCTGCCGGCAGCGACAATTGCAGGAGCTTGGCGAAGATCGCCCAGACAAGGAAACTGGCGGCGATGCCGAAGGGAATTGTCAGCCAAATTTGCCGTTTCCCGAAGCCGCGCGCCGTCAGGGCGAAGAGGATGCCGGTCGCAATCGAAAAACCGAGCGTGTTGAGCAGCAGCATCTGCGCCACCAGCCCGCCGACAACCCAGGCGACCGGCCCGAGCTGCTGCGGTTCACGCTCGACAAAGTCACCTCTTAGCCCCTCGATAGCCGTCCAAATGGCAAGCACGATAAGACAGCAGGCGATCGCGTAAGGCACGGTGGTCGGGCCGACCTGCGAGTAGCCGGCGAGCCCCGTGAGACGGGAAACGTCCCAGAAGATCAGACCGGCAATCGCGGCCAGCACGACGGCGATGATCAGCGCCGCCCGATCAGGGCGGCGCGTTTCGACGGAAGGGCTATTTCCCTTGTTCATTTGACCAGTCCGATGTCCTTGAGGACGGCTTCGGTTGCCGAAACGTCCTTGGAGAGCTGTTCCTTGAAGGCGTCGCCGGCGAGGTAGGTGTCCTGCCAGCCCTTGGTCTTCAGCACCTCCTGCCATCCGGCAGACTTGGCGAGCTTCTCGATGTCTGCGGAGACGGCAGCCTTCTGCTCATCGGTGAGGCCCGGAGCGGCGGCGACCATGCGCCAGTTCTCGACGACGACGTCGAGGCCAGATTCCTTCAGCGTCGGGGCATCGATACCCGGAAGACGTTCGGCGCTCGTAACAGCGAGAAGGCGGAGCGTGCCGGCCTTGACCTGGGACTCGAATTCGCCATAGCCGGAGATGCCTGCCGTCACCTGGCTGCCGAGGATCGCAGCAAGTGCCTCACCGCCGCCGGAATAGGCGATGTAGTTGATCTTGGTCGGATCGACGCCGGCAGCCTTGGCGATGAGGCCGACGGCGATGTGGTCGGTACCGCCGGCCGAACCGCCGCCCCAGGAAACGGCGCCCGGATCTTTTTTCAGTGCTTCGACGAGATCAGCCATCGTCTTGATCTCGGAGGCGGCCGGAACGACGATCGCCTCGTATTCGCCCGTCAGGCGCGCGATCGGCGTGACGTCGTTGAGGGTGACCGGCGAGTTGTTGGTGAGGATAGCGCCGACCATGACGTAGCCGCCGACGAGCAGCGCATTCGGGTTGCCCTTCTGCTGGCTGGCGAATTGGGCCAGGCCGATCGTGCCGCCGGCGCCGGGCACGTTCTGCACCTGCACATTGCCGGAAATGCCTTCCTTTTGCATGACGGTCTGCAGCGAGCGGGCGGTCTGGTCCCAGCCGCCGCCGGGATTTGCAGGCGCGATGATCGTGTAGTCGGCGGCATAGGCCGGAAGTGCCAGCGCGCCGGCGAGAATGGATGCGAGGAAGAAGTGTTTCAAGGTCGGTCCTCCGTAGGCGCGGTTCGTCCGCGCGGTGATTGTTGTCGCGAACGGGAGAAACGGGCGGCTGACCTAGAAGCGGCAACCTCCGACCGGATTGGTGATTTCCTCCCGATGCGTTGCTGGCATTCCGCCTCCACGGGTCGCCAGCGGCCCTAAACCAACATAGAAAGCTGACATTAACCTGACATCAACCCGTTAGCTCGTAAACGGTTTGTTTTGGCTCCAGTTTCACTGGAGTCTGAGCACCTCGTTCCAGCGGGCGATCAGCCGGGCACGTTTCACCTGGTCGAGATAGACCATCAGTCCGGGACTGACCGGCACCGGCTTCAACTGCCCGCCGAGCATTTCCTGCATGGTATTGGCCGTGTTCTCGCCGGCGACCTCGGGGCTGACGGCCGGGATCTGCAGTTCTCGTGCCATGATCGTCTGGCCTTCCTTCGACATGAAGAACTCGAGGTAGCGGCGACCAAGGTCGGGAGAGGCGGCCGCCTGCGGCACGAGGCCGATTCGCGACATCACGACGGTATAGTCCTTCGGCAGCACGATGCCGACATCGGGGTGCCGCGAAGCCCAGTCGGCGGCATAGGAGCCAAGGATGTTGTAGCCGAGCACGAAGCGTCCGTCCGCGACCCGCTCGAGAATCGCCTGGCTGGTCGAATAGAGCTTGACGCCCGCCGCGCCCATCGCCTGGATGACGCTCCAGATGTCGCCGAATTGTTCCTGGTCGCGCGCCATGAAGAGGAAGCCGACGCCCGATCGCTCTATATCGTAGGTGCCGATGCGGCCGAAGACGTCGCTCCCCTGGCGCTTCAGGTACTCGACGAACTCGGCGCGCGTCGCTGGCGGCCGCTCTGTCGCGAAACTCGGCTTGTGATAAACGAAGACGGCCGGCTCGAAGGTCAGCGCATAGGCGGTGTTGCGCCAGTTCGCCCAGGCCGGCCAGCGGCTGCTCATCGGCAGGTCGCTGCGCTGTGCGTAGCCATCGTTGCTGAGCTTGACCTGCAGGTCCATGGCGGAGGAAAAGGCGAAATCGGCCGTCTTCTGACCGGCATCGGTTTCCTTGACGATCCGGTCGTAGATTTCGCCGGTCAGCATATCTTCGTAGCGAACCGCGACATCCGGATTGGCCTTCTGGAAGCCGACGATCATCGGTCGCGCCAGCGGCTCGTCGAGCGAGGAATAGACGACGAGAACCGGGGCGGTCGTATCGCCGGAAACGGCCGGGAAGAGTACCGGGGCGGCCCGCGCAAAACCGCAGAGACCGAACCAAAAAGCGAAAGAAAGAAAGAACCGCAACATTCTGGAGTGCATTACAGGGCCGCGCCTTCAGTCAGAGGCGCAAAAGTCGCTGTAACAGCTTGAAGTGCTGCATAATTTTCTCCTTAGATCGGTTCTCATTTAAGGAATTATGCAGTAGCAGCACGCCGTTCACAAGCAAGGTCGCGACCGATAAGGTGGAGAGGGGAGAAGTGGCAATTGCGAATCTTGCTCGTTGAAGACAATCAGGCTCTGGCAGAGGGCCTCTCGACCCTTTTGCGCGGTAGCGGCTATGCCGTCGACGTGGTGAACGATGGCGCCTCCGCGCATGCCGTCGCCGCGGCCGAGAGCTTCGATCTAGTCATCCTGGACCTGAACCTGCCGGAGATGGACGGGCTCGACGTGCTGCGCGCCATGCGGGCCCGGCAGAACCGGGCGGCTGTCTTGATCCTGACGGCGCGCGGGTCGCCCGAAGAAAGGGTGAAGGGGCTCGACCTCGGCGCCGACGACTACCTGATCAAGCCTTTCGACATTGGCGAGTTCGAGGCGCGCGTGCGGGTACTGCTCCGACGTCAGGCCGGTTTGCGCAGCTCGATCGTCAGCTACGGCAATATCTCGCTGGATCTCAACGCGCGCAGCTTTTCCGCAGGCGGCGTGCCGATCGAAATTCCGGCGCGCGAACTCGGGCTGCTCGAGCTTCTCTTCATGCGCGCCGGCAAGGTGGTCGCCAAGGACGCGATCGTTCAATCGCTGACCGGCCTCGATGACGACCTCAGCCCCAATGCGATCGAGCAATATGTGAGCCGGCTGCGCAAGCGCCTGGCGCCCTATGGCCTGACGGTGCGGACTGCCCGCGGCATCGGCTACTACCTCGACAAGACGGCAAACCCCGAATGAGGACCGTGGTCTATTCGCTCAGGCGCAGACTGCTCGGCTGGCTGTTGATCTCGACTGCTGTGATCGGCGTGATCGCGCTGATGGATACCTACAGGGAAGCGGTCAAGACGGCGAACGTCGTCTCGGACCGAGTGCTCGCGGGCTCGGCCCTGGCGATTGCCGAACGCGTCATCGTCGCCGAGGACGGCACGCTTCAGGTCGATATACCCTATGTCGCGCTGGAAATGCTGACCTCGGCCGCACAGGACCGGGTCTTCTACCGGGTGGACGGCCCGCCCGGGGAGTTCATCACCGGCTACCAGACCCTGCCGTCGCTTCCCGAGGCTGCCGGCCAGGCGACGAGCTTTGCCGATGCGATTTTCCGCGGCGAACCCATCCGTCTCGCGGTGCTTCGCCGCTCCGCCTCCACCGGTGTCAATTCCGTTCCCTTCATCGTCACCGTTGCCGAGACGACGATCGCGAGACGTCAGCTGACGCAGACGATCCTGCTGCATTCGGCCCTGCGCCTCGGATTGATGATCGCCGGTGCTGCCCTGATCGTCTGGGTGGCGGTGACCTTTTCCCTGAGGCCGCTCTACCGGCTCGGTGACGCGATCGCCGTACGCAGTCCCGACGATCTCCATCCGATCGGCGAGCGCGTGCCGAGCGAGGTTCAGGGGCTGGTCGACACCGTCAACTCCTTCATGGTGCGGCTGCAGTCGGCGCTGGATGCGCTTCGCCATTTCACTGGCAATGCCAGTCATCAGTTGCGCACACCGCTCGCAATCATCCGGACACAGCTGGCGCTCGCCCGACGGGCGGCGACGGTGGATGAGGCGCGAGCTGCCGCCTTGAAGGCGGATGAGGCGGTCGCCAATGCCGAACGAATCCTCGCGCAGTTGCTGCTGATGGCGAAGATCGATGCGGCGGCGAAGGAGGAGGCGCGCGGATCGGAGCGCATCGAACTGGCCGGACTGGCGCGCACCGTCACCGCCGAGCACGTGCCGGCGGCCGGCGAGGTCGGGATCGATCTTGGTTTTGCCGGCGAGGGGGAGCATTGGATCCGGGCCGAGCCGCTGCTCGTCGGAGAGCTCCTGAAGAACCTCATCGGCAATACGCTGCTCTATGCGGGGCGCGGGGCGGAGGTGACCGTGCGGGTCTCAGGCTTGGACAAGGAGGTCGCGCTCGAGGTCGAGGACAATGGACCGGGCATCAGGCCGGAGCTTCGCGAGGCCGTGCTGAAGCGCTTTCGGCGCGGTGGCAACGAGGCGCCTGGCACGGGGCTCGGCCTGCCGATCGTCGAGGAAATCGCAGCGCTCTACGGCGGAACGATGCGGCTTGAGGACGGTGAGGGCGGCCGCGGCTTGAAGGTAGTCGTGAGTTTCCCGGCGGGATGAACGGGCAGTTGCGGTCCTCGCCGATCTGAGGTCGGTCACCGGAGGGACCGGGGTCGCTCCGGACCGTTGGAAAGCCCTTGCTCGTTGCGGTCGCGAGGATTGAGAAGGGATGCGGCGTCGCGGGTCCGTACCTGCAGCATCGCGTTCCAAAGCTGACGAGCGAAACGCGATTGAACCTGGTTCGCAAGCTTGCGCTGCGATGGCATGATAAATCTCCGATAGGTTTGGATACCGATCATATAGTCTATCGGCAATGCGATTGCCACGGCGGAGTCTACGGAGCTGCCTTGCAAGGCAAGCATATGTCGAGTGGCAAGAATATCGTCTGGCTGCGGTAGGAGAAAACAAAAATGCCGGGATGAATTTCTTCATCCCGGCTAGGTACTTCACTGGGAGAGCAGTGTACTTTACGTCTTTTTCCGGCCCTTCTGGCGATAGACGTCGACGACCACGGCGGCAACGATGATAACGCCCTTGACGATCTCCTGGTAGTAGGCGTCGACCCTGAGGAAGGTGAAGCCGGAGGTCATCACGCCGAGGATGATCGTACCGATCACGGTGCCGGTGACACGGCCCACGCCGCCGGTGAGCGAGGTGCCGCCGATGACGGTCGCGGCGATCGCATCGAGTTCGTACATGACACCCATGCCGGCCTGCGCGGTCTGGGCGCGGGCTGCGGTGACGACGCCTGCGAGGCCAGCAAGCATGCCGGCGATGGCATAGACCTTGATCAGATGCGCTTCGACGTTGATGCCGGAGACGCGTGCCGCCTGGACGTTGGCGCCGATTGCATAGGTGAATTTGCCGTAGCGGGTATAGCGCAGCGCAATATGGAAGATGAGGGCCACGACCAGGAAGACCACCACCGGCCAGATGCCCGTGCCGATGAAGTTGAACTGGTCGGTCAGGCCCGAGACCGGTTGGCCCTTCGTGTACCACTTGGAGATACCGCGCGCCGATACCATCATGCCGAGGGTGGCGATGAAGGGCGGAATCTTGGTTTTGGCGATCAATTGCCCGTTGATGAAGCCGGCGACAAGGCCGATGCCGACGCCAAGTCCGATCGGCACGATCGCCGGCAGGTCGGTTAGCGAAGGATAAAGCGCGCGCGGCCAGGTGGATGCCTGCGCGACGCTCGCCGAGATCATCGCCGTCATGCCGACCACGGAGCCCGAAGAAAGATCGATGCCGCCGGTGATGATCACTTGCGTCACGCCGACGGCGATGATGCCGATCACCGACACCTGCAGGATCATGATCGTCAAGCGCTGGGAATTCATCAGAAAGCTCTGGCCGACGAAGAGCCAACCGAGAACCTCATAGACGAGCGCGATCCCGATCAGCACCAGGAAGATGTTGAGTTCGGGCGGCAGGCGCCGTCTCGACCCGGCGAGGGTCGAATTCGTGCCATGTGCAGCGATATTGGTATCCATTGTCTTTCCTCCCTGCGGTCGGCATTGGCGCGTTAGCGCGCGGCAAGTTCCATGACCTTGATTTGGGTGGCTTCTGCCCTGTCGAGGAAGCCGGTGACGCGGCCTTCATGCATGACCATGATCCGGTCGCTCATGCCGAGCACCTCGGGCATTTCCGACGAAATCATGATGACCGCCACGCCGTTGCGGGCAAGCTCGGTCACCAGACGGTGAATCTCGGCCTTGGCGCCGACGTCGATGCCGCGTGTCGGCTCGTCGAGGATGAGAATGTGCGGATTGGTGAGCAACCAGCGGCCGATCAGGACTTTCTGCTGGTTGCCGCCCGAGAGATTCTCGATGCGCTCCTGCAGGTTCGGCGTCTTGACACGCAGCTTGCGGCTCATCTCCTCGCAGGCCGCGGTGACCTCCTTCTCGGTGACGAAGCCGCGCTTGACGAACCTGTCCTGAAGCACGGCGATCTGCATGTTCTCGAGAATGTCGAGGATCAGCAGGCAGCCGGTATCCTTGCGGTCCTCCGTCAGGAACGCCATGCGGTTGCGGATTGCCGTGTTGGGGTTGTCGATTACCACTTGCTTGCCGTCGATCGAGATCGTTCCGGAGCTTGCCGGCGTGACGCCGAACAGCGTTTCGGCAACGTTCGAGCGACCCGAGCCGACGAGGCCGGCGACGCCGAGGATCTCGCCGGCGCGCACGTCGAAGGATACGTCGTGGAAGACGCCGTTGAGCGTCAGGTTCTTCACCGACAGGACGACGTCGCCGATTGGCACCTCTTCCTTCGGGAACATCTGGGTGATCTCGCGGCCGACCATCATGCGGATGATGTCGTCGCGGGTCACTTGGCTCGAAGCATGCGTGCCGATATATTTGCCATCGCGGAACACCGAGAACTCGTCGGCAATCTCGAACAGCTCGTTCATCTTGTGGGTGATGTAGACGATGCCGATGCCCTGCGAGCGCAGATCGCGGATAATTTCGAAGAGATGCGCGACTTCGCGCTCGGTGAGCGCCGAGGTCGGCTCGTCCATGATCAAGACGTCGGATTCGTAGGAAACCGCCTTGGCGATCTCGACCATCTGGCGGTTGGCGACCGAGAGGTGGCGCACCTCGATTTCCGGGTCGATATCAATCTTCAGTCGCTCGAACAGCTTGGCCGTGATCCGGCGCATCTCGCCGTGGTCGACGAAGCCGAAGCGGTTTTTCGGCTCGCGGCGGATCCAGATGTTCTCGGCAACCGTCATGAACGGCATCAGGTTCAGCTCCTGATGGATCATCGCGATGCCGTTCTCGAGTGCGTCGAGCGGCGACTTCAACTGGATGTCGACGCCCCTGAGCTTCACCTCGCCCTGATCCGGATGATAAATGCCGGCGAGGATCTTCATCAGGGTCGACTTGCCGGCGCCGTTCTCGCCCATCAGCGCGTGCACGGTGCCGCGCTTCAGCTTGAACTGAACGTCATCGAGCGCGACGACGCCTGGAAATTCCTTGCGCACGCCTTCGGCGGTCAGGAGATATTCGGCATTGGGTACGGCACCGCTGGCGCGCACGGCTGCCATCGTTGTAGGACTGAGCGTCATTCTCATTGCCTCCCCATTTTCCGGGCATTGGCCGGAAGGTCCACGCGGCGGGCGGAGTAAGCCTTTTTATAGACCCATCAGGGCCTCAGGCGGGACTGGTTTTCGAAAGGGAGCGCGGCTCTTGCCGCGCTCCCAAGAGGAACGATCAGTTCTTGGCCTGGTATTCGGCGAGGTTTTCCTTCGTGACGAGTTCGAAGGGGATGTAGACCTTCTTTTCGACCGGTTCGCCCTTCGCGAGCTTGAGCGCGGCATCGACCGAGCCCTTACCCTGGCCGGCGGCGTTCTGGAACACGGTCACGTCGAGATCGCCGGCAGCCATGGCGGCGAGTGCGTCCTGGGTTGCATCGACGCCGCCGATGACAACCGAGTCCATCGACCGGCCGGCAGCCTTGAGCGCCTGGATGGCGCCGATCGCCATTTCGTCGTTGTTTGCAATGACAGCATCGAACTCAAGGCCGGCGGAAAGCCAGTTGGTCACAAGGTCGGCGCCCTGGGTACGCGACCAGTTGGCGGTCTGCTCTTCAACGATCTCGATGCCCTTGCATGCGTCGGTCGCAAGCACGTCATGCACATCCTTGGTGCGCATGCGCGCGGCCTGGTTGGAGAGCTCGCCCATCATCACGACGGCCTTGCCCTTACCGCCGAGCAGCTTGCAAACTTCCTGAGTCTCGAGCGTACCGGATTCAGCCTCGTTCGAAGCCACGAAAGCCTGCTTTTCCGGCAGACTGTCGATGTTTACCGGCTCGCGGTTGACGTAGACGAGCGCGATACCGGCGTCTGCAGCGATTTTCGACATGGCCGCGGTCGCATCCGTGTCGACCGGGTTAACGATGATGGCATCGACGCCCGCAGCGATGAAGTTCTGGATCTGGCTCTGCTGCTTCGCGACGTCGTTTTGCGCGTCTTCGATCTGCAGCTCGACGCCGTTGAGCGTCTTGGCGTAATCTTGCATGCCGTTGCGCAGAACAGTCAGGAAGTTGTCGTCGAAGAGCGCCATCGAGACGCCGATAGTCTCCGCATGCGCGGCCGTCGACATCATGACAGCCATCGCAGTGCCCAGAATGAATTTCTTCATGTTTTCTTTCTCCTCCACTTTTGGTGCCGGCCACACCCTCTCTTTCGCCGGAAACTCGATTCTCTGATCGAGCTCATTCCTGGTCGGAAGCAGCACTCCCGCTGCGCTTCCGATGAAAACGGAACAAACAAACCAGCGGTTTGTCATTACGGAATATGTATTCCATTTTATCCGGGCGCCGTCAAGTGCATCTTGCGGCGCCCGGGCCGATTTCCGCGCTTTCATGCGCGTTAAGCGATCACGTGCGGGACTCAAGATATTCCATGCTCGCGGCAATGGCCTTGGCCGGATCGTCTAGGGCATGCACGGACGGCGCGAAGGGCTCGAAGGAAAAAGGCCCTTGATAGCCTTCCGCGCGCAGGCGGCGGATCTGGCCCGCATTGTCCAGCCGGTCCGCGGCATCGACCAGGATCCGGTGCGGGTCGCGCATCTCGGAGACGGCTACAGCCCCGTCGCTGACGCCGGAAATATGTACGAGGCCGGTCAGTTCCGGGAAGAATGAGTCTTCGCCGGCGAGATGATGGTGGAACGTGTCATGGACGAGACGGAAGGTCGCTGCGCCGATTTCCAGAATCGCCTCAGCGGCCTCGGACTTGGAGCGCAGCGAGCAGATCTCGAAGCCGAGCGGCTCCACGAGGCCGATGAGGCCGGCCGTATCGAGCAGCGGCTTCAGCGCTTTCAGGGCGACGCGAAGGTTCGCCTGGCGCTCGCCGTCCTTCTGGCCGCTGCCGTCATTGACCGGGACCAGCACCAGCGCCTTGGCGCCGCAATCGCGTGCATAGGAAATGAGGTCGCGCGCTTCGGTCTCACGTGCCTCGTTCCATTCGTTGAAGCGCTGCAGAGCGTTGATCGAGATGATCGTCATACCGTGCTTTTCGGCAAGCGCCTTCACGTCCTCGGGCTTCGTTCCGTCGAGGATGGCATTGCCGGAAAGGTCGTTGCGAATCTCCACCGCCGAGATTCGGAGGGATTTCGCCAGCTCAAAGAATGCATCGAGCGGCAGGCCCGGCGCGGCCATGTGGTTGAGGGCGAAGGGAAGGGCGGTCATGAAATGGGTCCTCCAGGAATATTTGGAATAGCTGCCACGGCATATCGGAACGTTTGTTCCATTTCCGGTCCCTGACACATTCACCATTAGACACGTGGCAGTCAAAGTCGCAGGTGCGCTTGCGCATTGCATTCCTGCGAGAATGCATTTCGGGGATGATGGAATTCTGTCATCGCGCAGTTGTCGAAACCGCTTAATTAGTTATTTTTCATAGTTGACGGTATCACTCATCTTTAATTAGAAGAAGCCTCCGTCGGAATCGCTTCGATGGCGTTCCGCTTTGAATATCCAACGTTGTCGGTGGTGCGCATTGGCATGCCCTCGGTCCGAGGTGCGTGTCTGTGTTCGCGCGCGCTTTCTTGGGGGAGGTCGAATTGAACGGTCTAGATTCGCTGTTGTCTTTCACGCCAGTGCTGCCGCCGCCAGCCCTTCTATCCTATGCCCGAACCTTTCTAAGGCTCATCCATTTCGCCGGCCTGGTCATCGGATTCGGCGGGGCCGTCTTTCTTGATCTGCTGCTCGCCCGGTATCGTCGTATGATCATGACGGGCGACCTTGTGAGCAACATCGAGTGGGTCAGCCGATTTGTGGCCTTGGGTCTCCTGTTGCTGTGGATCTCCGGCGCCGGCTTCCTCCTGGTCTATCAGGTGAGCGAACCGGAAAAGCTAATGAACCCGAAAATCTGGGCCAAGATCACCATCGTCGCCATCCTGTCGATCAACGGCCTTGCCATTCACCGGCTCGTCCTGCCGTTCCTTCGTCGTCGGATTGGAGCTCAACTCCTGGCGGGACTGAAACGCAGGGCGAAGGTGGCGCTGATCGGGTGTGGTGTCGTCTCCGCCGTATCCTGGAGCGTGCCCGTCGTGCTCGGCGCCGCGCCGCAGCTGAATTTTGCCGTGTCGTGCACAGTCATTCTCGCCGCCTACGCCTTGGTGCTGGCGCAGGCTTTCCTGATCGCCGTCTTTGTTCTGCGCGACAAAGCCGAAACCGTGGCGGTCGCCGATCTTCCAGATTAACCCAGGCAGTCCCCGCACGAAGCTCGCGGCGCTGCGAGCTTCGTGCCCTTCATTTGACCCCGTTCGCCTCGGCGATGAAATCCGACAGCATCGGCACATAGTCTTCGCCGCGTCCGGCCCCGACGGCCTGTGCGAAGGAGTTTCTGACGGCCGCGCCGATCGGATTGGCTACGCCGGCGGAATTGGCGAAGGCGGCGAGATAGCTCATGTCCTTGAAGCCGTTGCGGATGGCGAACTTGTGGGCATTCGGATCACGCTCCAGCACCCAGCGGAAGAAGGTCTGGTAGAAGGGGCAGTCCATGCGGCCGCCGCGGACGACGCTGTCGAAGATCTCCGGCTTAAGACCGGCCTTCTGCCCGAGCATCAGCGCCTCGGAATAGAGCGCTGCGTAGCCCATCGACAGGAAGTTGTTGAGCAGCTTCATCGTGTGGCCGGTTCCGGTCGGGCCCGTATGGACGATGCGGCCGGCGAAACACTCGAGCACCGGCCAGACGCGGCGAACGTCGTCTTCAGCGCCGCCGACCATGACGTCGAGCGTGCCGGCGGCGGCGTCCGCCGGGGTGCGGCTGAGCGGCGCATCGATAAGTGTAATGCCCTTTCGAGCCAGGTCCGTGGCGAGTTTCGTCGTCATGGAGGGATCGGAGGTCGAGCAATCGACGATGGTGATCGGTCTCCCGGCGGCGGCGATGCCTTCGGCGCCTTCTACGACCGAGATTACCTCCGGCGAACCGGTAACGCACAGCACGATGATCTCGCACCGTTCTGCCATCTCGCGCGGTGTCCTCGCCTCCTTCGCGCCGGCTGCGACAAGCGCTTCGACTGGTGCCCGGTTGCGGTGCGCCATGACCGAGAGCGGCCAGCCCTTTTTCAGGATGTTCGTTGCCATGCCCTGGCCCATCAGCCCGAGCCCGATGAAACCCACGTTCGCTTTCGTCATGCTCGCCTCCCTGTGGTTGATGCTATCGTGCACGATAAACGTGGGATCGCCAGCCAAAATCGCGCTTGCCCCGGCCGAACCGGCCGCAGCTATTGTCGCAAGGTGATCCACACCGGCGCGTGATCACTGGCATTGTCACGGCCGCGGACATCCCGGTCGATGCCGGCGTCGGTCAGGCGGCGGGTGAGTTTGTGGCTGAGCAGGATATGGTCGAGACGCAGGCCCGCGTCGCGCTGCCATCGATTGCGGCGATAGTCCCAGAAGGTGAAGAGCTGCTCATCGGGATAGGTCTTGCGCAGCGTGTCCAGCCAGCCCTGGTCGAGCAGTTGCCGGAAGGCGGCGCGGCTTTCCGGCTGCACGAGGGCGTTGTCGTCGTAGGAGCGGGTCGGATAGATGTCGCGCGGCTCGGGAACGACATTGTAGTCGCCGGCAAGCACGACTGGCAGGCCGGTCTCGAACAACGCAGCGGCATGCAGGGCAAGTCGCTGGTGCCAGGCGAGCTTGTAGTCGAATTTCGGCCCCGGTTGCGGATTGCCGTTGGGGGCGTAGAGCGAGGCGATCAGAATGCCGTTCACCGCGGCCTCGATGTAGCGGCTCTGCGTGTCGGAAGGATCACCGGGGAGTTCCGTGCGGGTGAGGACCGGTTCGCTCTCGCGCGCCAGAATCGCGACGCCGTTCCAGGCCGCCTGACCACGCCAGACGGCGCCATAGCCCGCCGCCTCGATCGCCGGCTTCGGAAACTGCCCGTCGGTTGCCTTGAGCTCCTGCAGGCAGACGACGTCCGGCTCGGTCGCGGCGAGCCAGGCCAAGAGGTTGTCGAGCCGCTTGTTCACGCCGTTGATGTTGAAGGTGGCGATCTTCATGCTTGGCTCAACGGCCCAAACCATCGACCCATCGTGTCACAGTTTCGGCCACCGTCTTCAGGTGATCGGCGGCCGAAAGGCCGGAGACGCTCTTGCGCGGTTTGAGGTCGTGGTCGCCGTCCTCCAGCCAAAGGATCTCGATCCGGTCGGACAGCCCGTATCCCTGAACCTCGTCCCGTGTGCCGAACTCGTCGCGGCTCCCCTGGCAAATCAGGGTCGGCGTCTCGATGCCGGCGAGATGCTTGGTGCGCAGCTGCTCGGGTTTGGCCGGCGGGTGGAAGGGATAGCCGAGGCAGAGCAGCCCGGCGATCCTGCCGCTGGCATGAAGCTCGTCGGCGATCATGCTGGCGACGCGCCCGCCCATCGACTTGCCGCCGATGATGAGCGGGCCTTTCGCGCCGAGCTCGGCGATGGCGGCCCGATATTCCGGATTGAGCGTTTCGGCGCGGGGAGGGGGCTTGCGCTCGCCCCTGCGCCGCGCCGCCATATAGCCGAATTCGAACCGGGCGACGCGAAAGCCTGCCGCCCCGAGCGCCTTGGCGGTTGCCGTCATGGACGGTGAATCCATCGGTGCGCCTGCGCCATGCGCGAGAAGAATGGTGACCGGCGCATCCTCCGGTCCGTCGAGCAGGAATTTTCCGACCATGTCAGTCAGCCGTCCTCTGCATGCTTGCGTAAATCGGAGCGATCTGAGGATAAGATCATGCGGCAATCCAAAGCGCCACAGCGACCTGTGCGCCTGATCAGAGGCGCGGCGCCTTAGCGAGGAGATGAAGGTTCACGAACTGCACGCCGCGTTCAGCGGTGCGCGCCCACTGGGAGTCCCTGTCGAGCTCCAGATAGCGCATCCACCAGTGGCGCGCCTCGGCAAGATTGCCGGCGTCGAACTCCAGTTTCGCCAGGTTGAAGATCGCATCCGCATAGTCGCCGTCGAGGCCGATCGCTTTTTCGAGGTGCCGGCGGGCGGTGTCGATGCGGCTTCGCTCGCTCATGAGCCCGGCGAGATTGAACCAGGCCTCGGCGAAGGAGGGGTCGAGCTTGATCGCCCGCGCGTAGTCATGCGCCGCCTCCAGTTCGCGGCCGGCGGCCCTCAGGCAGTTGGCGCGGTTGAAAGCCGCGACCGAGTCGCTGCGATCGATGGCAAGATAACGCTGGTAGATTGCGGCTGCTTCGTCGTAATCGCCCGCCTCTTCGGCCGCTTCGGCTTGCGCGAAAAGCTCCTCGAGTTCCGCCTCCTCGACCGCGCCGAGATCGAGCAGCAATTGCCCGTCGAGCTCGCTCAAGCCCTCGTCGCGCCGGGCATAGATCGTCTTCGAACCTTCGTGATGCAGCGACAGTGCCGTCAGCGAGGCCACATGGGTGGATCGATGGACGGAGCGCGCGATCGCCCCCCAGCCGGCGCCGCTGGCGATCAGTGCCGCATATTTACGGGCGAGGATCACGTCGCGGAACGAGTATGGTTCGCCGTCATGCTCGAAGGCGTCGAACAGCGACAGGAGATCGAAAAGGCGTGGCGCAATCTTCGCTTGATCGATCAGCGATTGCCGCGGCAGCGCCGATGTCTCGGGTGCTGTCGCCAGGTCCAAGAGCCGAAGGAAGCCGTTCTCGCTGAGCAGGCGCCGGCCGGAGCCTGCCTCACGTTCGAAACGAGTCTCGATCTCCGCATCGGTCGCCTTCGCGAGCAAGCCGCGGCCGAAGACCACATAGGCGGTCTGGCGCGTGACGCCGCGTCGCAGGTGCCCCCCTTGGCGCTCAACCTCTCGCGCGATCAACCGCCGCGGAAAGGCGGCAAGCGCCCCCACGATGCCGAATGTCTTGTCGGCGACTGCCATCAGGCCTTCTTCTGTGCGCTAGGCTTTTTTGCAGCGGGCTTGGCGGGGGCGCTCTTCGCCCCTGCTTGGGCAGCCGGCTCCGTCTTGCTCTTGCTTTTCGCCGGCGGCTTCGCCTGCGACAGGCTGGCCTTCAGCGCATCCATGAGGTTGATGACGTTGCCGCGGTCAGGCGGCGCCGCGATGATCGGCTTGTGGCCCTTGAGCTTCTCGCGGATCATGTTCATCAGCGCCGCTTCGTAACGATCCTCATAGTTCTTCGGATCGAAGGTGGTGGTCTTTTGCTGAATGAGCGCTTCGGCGAGTTGCAGCATTTCCGGCTCGGGACTGCCGAGCGGGATGTTGCCGAAATATTCGGCTGTGCCGCGCACTTCGGTCGGGTTCCTGAGCGTGCAGACGAACATGCCGGTCTCGCGCGGGCCGATTGTGATCACCCGTTCGCGGCTCGAAAGCACGAGGCGCGCGATCGCGAGCTTGCCGGTCCGCCGCAAGGCCTCCCGCAAAACGATGAAGGTCTCCTCGGCCATCGCCCCGTCCGGGGCCAGATAATAGGGCGCGTCCTGATAGATCACGTCCACGGAGCCCTCGTCGACGAAGGCCTCGATATTCATCGTGTGGTTGGATTCGATCTTGACGCTTTCGAGGTCGGCCTCGTCGATGACGATGTATTTCTTGTCCTCGTATTCGTAGCCCTTCACCAGGTCGGATCGTTCGACCAGGCCGAGTTCCGGATCGACCGGCTTCATGTTGATCCGGTTGTGCGTGTCCTTGTGAAGCTGGTTGAAAGTGATGCGCTCGCTGGTGGTTGTGGCGGGATAGAGCCGCACGGGACAGCTCACGAGGCTAAGCCTCAGATAACCCTTCCAACTTGCCCTGGGTGCCATGATTGTCTCCTGCGCGGTGCTACCGGGTTACTTCTCCGCATTGGAAAGCATAGGCAAATCCCTTGCACAGTCGTCGATATCGGCCCAGGGATCGCCGGACGTGGCCAAGAGGCCAGGTAACGAAGAATAATTTAAATCCTCGGGAGCGTCGATAGTCTCAAGATCGGTCCAGCTTAAGGGCGTGGAGGCCGGCAGGTTCGTGCGGGCACGAAGCGAATAGGGCGCTGCTGCGGTGTGCCCGCGGGCGTTGCGGTGGAAGTCGATGAAGATCCGCTTGACGCGCTTGCCCTTGCTCATCGTGGTGATGAAGCTCTCGGGGGCCGTTGATGCCAGGTGGGTAGCGATATCGCCGGTCGCTTTGTGCACCTTCTTCCAATCGAGCCTCGGCCGGATGGGCACGACGACATGGATGCCTTTCCCGCCCGAGGTTTTGACGAAGGGGATGAGGCCGAGCGCCTCGAGCTCGGCCCTGATGTGAACTGCCGCTTCGATCACCTCGCGCCAGCCGATGCCCTCGCCGGGATCGAGGTCGAAGACGATGCGATCGGGCTTCTCGAGCCGCCGACGCGTCGAGCCCCAGGAATGGAATTCGACGACGCCGAATTGCGCCAGTGCCAGGTAGCCTTTGGCATCCTCGACGGAAAGGTAGCGTTTCGTCTCTCCTTCCGAGCTCATGGCCTCAAAGCTCGCCACCGAAGGCGGCATGCCGGTAAAGGGATGGCGCTGGAAGAAGCAATCCTCGAACTTTCCCGTCGGGCAGCGGACGAGCGAAACCGGCCGACCGAGTATATGCGGCAGCATGAAATCGCCGACCATGGCGTAATAGAGGGCGAGATCGAGCTTGGTCGGCCCGGATCTGCCGAACAGACGACGGGTCGGATTGGTGATCGAGATGCTAGCAAGGTCAGCGTCCGAGATCAGGCGCTTTCGCCGCGAGGAAACCGGCGTCGTGAGCTCGACATCGCGAAGCCCCTTGAAGACGGGATGGCGGAGCGCATTGTCGGTCGTGCGATTGGCGTAGTGAATGCGCGCCGTCATCACCGGACGGACCCAGATGATCTCCTTCGGCGCCCCTTCGAGCTTGGCGGCCCCGACGCGCAGCGGCTCCAGTCGTGCCAGCAACTGCTTGAGCGTGGCCGCGTCGAAACCCGTGCCGACCTTGCCGCGATATTGCAGTTCGCCGTCGACCCACTCCCCCAGCGCCAGGGAGGCGATGCCTTCCGCTGCCTCGGATATTGTATATCCGGCGATGACGAAGTCCTCCGCTTTCAGTGCCTTGGTCTTGGTCCAGGTCTTGGAGCGCCCGCTATGATAGGGGGCTGTGGCACGTTTGGAGATTATTCCCTCGAGCCCCAATTCCGACGCATGCTCGTAAAAGACGCGCCCGTCGCCGATGACGTGATCGCTGAACTGGATGGCGGAGCGGCTGGACAGCTGCGCCGCGAGTAATTGCTTGAGCAGCGTCTTGCGGTTCTCGAGCGCAATATGCGCGAGGCTCCAGCCGTCGAGATGGAGAAGATCGAAGGCATAGAACACCAGCCTGTTGCCGGCACCAGCCGAAAGCGCCTCCTGCAGCAATGCGAAGCGGCTGATGCCTTCCTCGTCGAGCACGACGATCTCGCCGTCGATGACTGCGTCGCGGCACGGCAGCCGTCGAAAGGCCTCCGGCAGGTCGCCGTAGCGCCTCGTCCAATCGAGGCCGCCGCGGGTGATCAGGCGCACCTCGCCGCCGGATAGATGCGCCATCGTGCGGTAGCCGTCGAACTTGATCTCATGCAGCCAGACCTCGCGCGAGCCGGCGATGTCCGGTGGCGTGGCGGTTGGCATGGCAAGCTGCGGTTCGATGCGGGTCGGCGTCGGCGCCTTCACCGCGCCGGGAAGTGCGCCGGGATTGAGCTTCGGCTTGGCAGGCGGCTTCGGTTTTTCGACGAGCTCCTCGATCCGCCGGCCGGATTTGACGCTTTCCGGCCGGGCGGCGAGAATGTCGGTGGATGGGTCGGCGGCAGGATCGCGCTCCTTAAAGAGAAGCCAATGGCTCTGGTTTTCTTCCCCTGGCCTCGGCTTCAGCCGCGTCAGCATCCAGCCGCCTTTGAGCTTTTCGCCGGCAAGGCGAAACTTGAAGGCGCCGGTCCGCAGGCTTTTCTCGACATCCTCCATCGGCGCCCAGACGCCGGTGTCCCAGACAATCATCGGCCCGGCGCCATATTCGCCCTCCGGGATGACGCCCTCGAAGTCGATATATTCGAGCGGATGATCTTCGGTCTCCACCGCCAGGCGCTTGTCGGCGGGATTGAGCGAGGGGCCTTTGGGCACCGCCCAGCTCTTCAGAACGTCGCCGACTTCAAGTCTCAGGTCATAGTGGTCCGCGGTTGCATGATGCTTGTGCACGACGAAACGGTTGCCGCCGCCGGCGGGGCTCCCGACCGGCTCCGGCGTCTTCGAAAAATCCCGCTTCTTGCGGTAGGCCTCAAGCTTCGACGTCGCCATGCGACCAAGCTATGGCCTATCCATCGAACCCGCAATATCGGCTGATGGGAGCCGGAAACGAAGTGTCCCGGCTCGAGCGGCTCCAACCTCTTAAGCGAACCGGCCTGGCGTGCCGAGAGCCATATGGCGGTTGACGTCCTTGTAGAGCAGGTATCGGAACTTGCCCGGTCCGCCAGCATAGCAGGCCTGCGGGCAGAAGGCACGCAGCCACATATAGTCGCCGGCTTCGACCTCGACCCAGTCCGCGTTGAGGCGGTAGACCGCCTTGCCCTCTAGAACGTAGAGGCCGTGCTCCATCACATGGGTTTCCATGAAGGGAATGACGCCGCCGGGCTCGAAGGTGACGATCGTCACATGCATGTCGTGGCGCATGTCCGAGGGATCGACGAAGCGGGTCGTCGCCCAACGACCGTCCGTATCGGGCATTGGTAAAGGTGTTATTTCCCGTTCGTTGGTGACGATCGGTTCGGGGAGGGGGATTCCCTCCACCTTTTCGTAGGCCTTGCGGAACCAGTGGAACCGGGTCGGCATGGAACCATCATTGTGGAGGCTCCATTCGGCGCCGGGCGGGATGAAGGCGTAGCCGCCGGACTGCATCCGATGGGTTTCACCGCCGATCGTCAGGCGGAACTCCCCATCGACCACGAACAGAACGGCTTCTGCGCGGGGATCGCTCTCGGGTCGATCACTTCCTCCCGAGGGCCCGACCTCCATAATGTATTGCGAGAATGTCTCGGCGAAGCCTGATAGCGGTCGCGAGAGGACCCAGAGACGCGTGTTCGTCCAGTGCGGCAGGTAGCTGGTGACGATGTCGCGCATGACGCCTTTGGGAATAATCGCGTAGGCCTCGGTGAACACAGCCCGATCCGTCAGCAGGTTCGATTGCGGCGGGTGGCCGCCTTGGGGGAAATAGTAGTTGCTCTGCATCTTTTCGTTACCTGTTGAAATGTCTGTTCGAACCGGGTTTTGCACTAACGGCCGTTGATGGGATGCGCGATGGCCGAAGTCGGGACGGCGACATCGGTTATGCTGGCTGCGGGGGTGTGGAACACAGGTGCAGGCCCTGGGTTTGCAGCCTGATCGCCATTGAGCACTCGGTGCGCCTGCTCGCGATCTATGTCGCCCTCCCAGACGGCGATGACCACGGCGGCCACGCAATTGCCTATCAGGTTTCCAAGTGCTCGGGCAATGCCGACGAACCAGTCAACGGACAGGACCAGCACAAGGCCGATGGCCGGAATGACCGGAATGGCCGAAAGCGTGGCCGCCAGCACGACGATGGCGGAGCCCGGAATGCCGTGCGCGCCCTTCGATGTCAGCAGCGCCACGCCGAGGATCAGCAACAGGTCGCCCGGCGCAAGCGGCGTATTGGTCGCCTGGGCGATGAACACGGCTGCGACCGTCAGATAGATCGAGAAAGCGTCGAGGTTGAACGAATAGCCGGTGGGAATGACCAGGCCGACTGTCGAATCCTTGATTCCGAGCCGTTCGAGCTTGCGCATGACCTGCGGCAGAACGCTGTCGGATGAGGCCGTCGCCAGGACGATCATCAACTCCTCGCGCAAGTATCCGAGGAACTTGAAGATGCTGAACCCGGCGATCTTCATGATCAGGCCAAGGACGCCGAAGACGAAAAGCAGTATCGTCGCATAGAGCAGAACGACCAGATAGCCGAGCTGTTGCAGCGAGCCGATGCCGTATTTCCCGACCGTGTAGGCGATCGCGCCGAAGACGCCGATCGGTGCCAGCCGGACGATGAAGCCGATAACCTTGAAAAGCACCTGCGTGGTTTGATCGATCAGTTCGGCAACCTGCCTGCCGCGCTCGCCAACGAGGGCAAGGCCCGATCCGAACAGAACCGCAAATAGCAGCACCTGCAACACGTCGCCCTTGGCGAAAGCATCGACGATCGTCGTCGGGATGATCCGCATCAGGAAGTCAACCGTGCCGGTGACCTGCGAGACCTTTTCGGTGTAGGCGCCCAGGGCGCTTGCATCGAGCGTCGTCGGATCGACATTCATCCCGTGACCGGGGCCGAAGACATAGGCGGCGATCAGTCCTAACGCGAGCGCCAGCGTCGTTACGGCTTCGAAATAGATGAGCGACTTGAGGCCGACCCGTCCGACCTTTCTAAGGTCCCCGGCGCCGACGATGCCGTGAACGACCACTCCGAAGACCAGAGGCGCAATCACCATCTTGATCAGTTTGATGAAGCCGTCCCCCAGCGGTTTCAGCTGTGCCGCAAACTGCGGCCAGAAGACTCCGACAAGGATACCGAGGACGAGCGCGATGATGACTTGTCCGAACAAGGACCTGCTAAGCTTGGACATTTGCTTCCTCCCAGAAACGCTATGAGCCCGGCGTTGCGACTAGGCAATGGCTTGTGCTGAAGCGTTGTGCGGCCTGCTGCCCCGCCCCGCTCATGGTTTTGGCCGCTTCAACGGCGTGCACCCTCCTCGTGCGACGCCCGGCCCATCCATATCGATGGGAACAAAAGGATGGCGATATGTCCAATATATTGTTTGACTTGATCAAGACGTTTATCATATCGCCGGTTGTTAGGGAGGTTGCGATGGAGCTACGGCATCTGCGCTATTTCATCGCCGTCGCAGAGGCGGCGAGTTTTACGGCGGCGGCAAGGAGCTTGCACATCTCGCAGCCGCCCTTGAGCCAGCAGATCAAGGATCTGGAGGAAGAGGTCGGCACGCGTCTCTTCGAGCGTTCGAGCCGGCACGTCGAGCTCACCGAGGCCGGCGTCAGTTTTCTCGAGCAAGCGCGGATGATTCTCGGCCAGGTGGACCATGCCACGCATCAGGCGCGCGCCATCGGGTCCGGCCAGGTGGGCATGCTCAATATAGGCACGACCGGCTCGGTCCTCCTGGGTCAGTTGTCGACCCTCATAGCGAGGTTCAGGGATCGTTGGCCGGGCGTTTTCGTCCGCATTCATGAAATGGACCCGCAGGCGCAGGAGTTGGCGCTGCTTTCGCACCGCACCGACCTTAGCTTCGTGCGCAAGCCGCGCTACAATGCCGAACTCGTCGCCAGGGTCGCCTGGCACGAAAAGGTTGGTGTCGCGCTGCCGGCACATCACCCGCTCGCCCGTCATGAAATGGTCGAGCTCGGCGCGCTGCGGCAGGAGAGCTTCGTCTTTCTCCGATTGGCAGACTCGCGATTCGCGCGCTATCTGCACGACTGCTGCGTCGCGGCAGGCTTCGTGCCGAACATTACCAATGAGGTCGTGGAATCCTATTCGCTGACCAGCTTGGTCTCCGCAGGTCTCGGCGTAGCGCTCGTTCCGGAATGCATCAGGAATCTGTCGCGTCCTGGTGTCGTCTATCGTGCGCTTGCGGATCCCGCTCCGGAAGCCGATGTCTACGTCCTCAGCCGCCCGAACCACGGTCCGGTGGTCGCGAGCTTCCTGGAGGCGACCGAAGCGATGTTCGGGTAATTAGAGGCGTCTCAGCTCTCTCCCGGCCGGTGGCCGCCGATGGCGCGGGTCAGTTCGTCCGCCGTCCGGCGCACGAGGGAGCCAAGCGTTACGAGCCTGTCGTTGTCGATGCGGACCGACGGCCCGGAGATCGATATGCCGCCGATCGCCTCGCCATATTCGTTGAACAGCGGAGCGGCGATACAGCGCATGCCGAGCGTATGTTCCTCGTCGTCGATCGACCAGCCGCGATGACGGATCTCCTGGATGTTCCTGATCAGCGCCGGCAACGTGTCGAGCGTCCGGTCGGTGAAATGCGTCAGCGTTTTGCCTCCGAGCGTCTTGGCGACGTCCGTATCCGACCAGGTGGAAAGGATTGCCTTGCCGATCCCGGAGGCATGGATCGGGCCGCGCCGTCCCGGGCGGAAGAAGGCCCGCATCGGCGCATGGCTTTCGACCTGCGAGATAAATACGACGTCGCCATCGTCCTCGATGCCGATATTGGCCGTTTCGCCTGTTTCGTCCATCAGGCGCTTCAGGAAGGGCCGGCTGATCGTACCGAGCTTGCGGAACCGCAGGAAGGTGTTGCCGATCTCGAAGGCCCTCACTCCAATGGTCCACTCGCCCGTATCGGGATCGTGCGCGACCATGCCGTGGCTCGAAAGCGAAGTCAGCAGGCGATGGATCGTCGATGGCGCGAGCCCCGTTTCGTCTGCCAGGTCGGTCAATGTCGACCCGTCGCGATCTGCCACAAGGCTGAAGAGCGCCAGGCTGCGGTCGAGCACCTGAACGGAGGAAGGCGTCGAATTGGCACCCGCCTTCCGGCCCCGTTTGCCTTTTGTCTGCTCCGATACGACCGCCACAGCCAGATACCCCGTCACGACTCTCTCATTTAGCCAATAGCGGCGACGCGCGGCTTTGACCAGTGCCGTATATCGGACCATCTGGGTGCAATTTCCATATAATGGCAATTATTTCCATTTTTGTGTTGACGTTGCATATTTATGGATTATGTTTCCATCAAACTGGAGGAGATCTCATGGCCAAGATGCGTGCTGTCGATGCAGCTGTTCATGTTCTGGAAAAGGAGGGGGTCGATTGCGCCTTCGGCGTTCCGGGGGCGGCGATCAATCCGCTCTATTCGGCGCTCAAGGCGCGCGGATCGATCCGCCATATACTTGCACGCCACGTCGAAGGCGCCTCGCACATGGCGGAGGGCTACACGCGGGCGAAGCATGGCAATATCGGCGTCTGCATCGGTACGTCGGGGCCGGCCGGCACCGACATGATCACCGGCCTCTACTCGGCCTCGGCGGATTCGATCCCGATCCTGTGCATCACCGGGCAGGCGCCGCGCGCGCGCCTCGACAAGGAGGACTTCCAGGCGGTCGACATCGCCGCGATCGCCGCCCCCGTCACGAAATGGGCGGTTACCGTCAAGGAACCGGCGCTCGTTCCCTTCGTCTTCCAGAAGGCGTTCCATCTGATGCGCTCGGGCCGCCCCGGGCCCGTACTCATCGACCTGCCGGTCGACGTCCAGCTGGCCGAGATCGAATTCGATCCGGCGACCTATGAGCCGCTCGCCCCCTACAAGCCTGCAGCGACGCGAGCCCAGGCTGAAAAGGCGATCGCGATGCTGAACGCGGCGGAACGGCCGCTGATTGTTGCCGGCGGCGGCATCATCAATGCGGATGCGTCGGACCTGCTCACCGAGTTCGCCGAAATCACCGGCGTCCCGGTCATCCCGACCCTTATGGGCTGGGGCACCATTCCCGACGACCACCCGCTGATGGCCGGCATGTGTGGACTGCAGACCTCGCATCGCTACGGCAATGCGACGCTGCTTGCTTCAGATTTCGTCTTCGGCATCGGCAACCGCTGGGCCAACCGCCACACCGGCAACGTCCCGACCTACACGGAAGGTCGCAAGTTCATCCACGTCGATATCGAGCCGACGCAGATCGGTCGCGTCTTCGCGCCGGATTTCGGGATCGTCTCGGATGCGGGCGCAGCGCTCAAGCTCTTCCTCGACGTCGCAACCGAATGGAAGGCCGCCGGCAAGCTGCGCGATTGGTCGGCCTGGGCCGAGGAATGCCGCGAGCGCAAGCGCACCATGCTGCGCAAGACTCATTTCGACCAGACGCCGCTCAAACCGCAGCGCGTCTACGAGGAGATGAACAAGGCCTTCGGCCGCGACACCTGCTTCGTTTCGACCATCGGCCTCAGCCAGATCGCCGGCGCACAGTTCCTGCACGTCTATAGACCGCGCAACTGGATCAATTGCGGCCAGGCTGGTCCGCTCGGCTGGACCCTGCCGGCAGCGCTCGGCGTACGCGCTGCCGACCCCGACCGGCCGATCGTCGCGCTTTCTGGCGACTACGACTTCCAGTTCCTGATCGAGGAGCTCGCCGTCGGGGCGCAGCACAAGCTCCCTTACCTGCATGTCGTCGTCAATAATTCCTACCTCGGCCTGATCCGCCAGGCCCAGCGCGGCTTCGACATGGATTTCGAGGTGAGCCTCGCCTTCGACAACATCAATGCAAGCGGCGACGCGGAAAGGGGCTACGGCGTCGATCACGTGGCTGTCGCGGAAGGGCTCGGCTGCAAGGCGATCCGGGTCCGCGGCCCCAATGAATTCGCCGATGCCTTCGAACGGGCGCAGGCCCTGATGGAAGAACACCGGGTACCGGTGGTCATCGAATTCATCCTCGAGCGCGTCACCAACATCGCCATGGGCGCCGACATCAACGCGGTCGTCGAGTTCGAGGAGCTTGCCGCGCGCGGCGAGGACGCGCCGACCGCGATCGCTGCCCTGCTCGACTGACAAACACCCGAGCGGGATGAGGAAAAGTGTTCGCGGTTATCCGCTCGTCATCCCGCTCCAACTTCCAGGAGGAGTAACCGCATGCCGAGATTTGCGGCAAACCTGACCATGCTGTTCAACGAGGCGCCGTTCCTCGATCGCTTTTCGCTCGCTGCGAAGGCCGGTTTCGAAGGGGTGGAATATCTCTTTCCCTACGAGTTCGAGAAGATGGCCTTGCGTGCCGCCCTCGAGCGCAACGGCCTCACGCAGGTTCTTCATAACCTGCCCGCCGGCGACTGGGCGCGCGGTGAACGCGGCATCGCCATCCTGCCGGACCGGATCGACGAATTCCGCAGAGGTGTCGCGAGCGCCATCGACTATGCGACGGCGCTTGACTGCAAACAGGTCAACTGCCTCGTCGGCATCGCACCAGACGGTATGCCGGAAAGCGCGCTGCGCACGACGCTTGTCGCCAATCTGAGGCTCGCGGCTGCGGAGCTCGGCAAGCACGGCATCCGCCTCTTGATCGAGCCGATCAACCGCTTCGACATTCCGGGCTTCTATCTCAACACTGTCGAGCAGGCGGCCGCGATCATCGAGGAAGTGGGCGGCGACAACCTGTTCATCCAATACGATCTCTATCACCAGCAGCGCACCGAAGGCGAACTCATCGGCACCTACAAGCGCCATGCGGACCGGATCGCGCACATCCAGCTTGCCGACAATCCCGGCCGCAACGAGCCGGGCACCGGCGAGATCAACTACCCCTTCGTCTTCGACGCGCTGGAAGCCGCCGGCTACGAGGGCTGGATCGGTTGCGAATACAAGCCGCGCACGACAACCGCGGAAGGGCTCGGCTGGCTCGGTGCCGAGCAAAAGCGCCGGCAATCCGCCGACATCATCAAGATCAGGAGTTAAGGACAATGACATCGATCGGTTTCATCGGACTGGGTATCATGGGCACGCCGATGGCGCGCCACCTGCAGGATGCAGGCCACACCATCATCACTTCAAAATTCGCTATCCCGCCGCGCCAGGAGCTCCTTGATCATGGTCTCAGGTTCGTCGAGACGCCGAAGGCGCTCGCCGAGACCGTCGACACCATCATTCTGATGCTGCCGGACACGCCGGAAGTAAAGGACGTTCTCTTCGGCGAGAACGGCGTCTCTCACGGTCTCGGCAAGGGCAAGCTCGTCATCGACATGAGCTCGATCTCGCCGATCGAGACGAAGGAATTCGCCAAGAAGATCCGCGAAACAGGGGCGGAATATATCGATGCGCCGGTTTCAGGCGGCGAGGTCGGTGCCAAGAATGCCACGCTCAGCATCATGGCCGGCGGCGCGCCGGAATCCTTCGAGCGCGCCCTGCCGCTCTTCAAGCTGATGGGCAAGAACATCACGCTCGTCGGCGACTGCGGCGACGGCCAGGTAACCAAGGTTGCCAACCAGATCATCGTCGCGCTGACGATCGAGGCGGTTTCCGAGGCGCTGGTCTTCGCGTCGAAGGCGGGAGCCGACCCGGCGCGCGTCCGCGAGGCACTGATGGGCGGCTTTGCCTCGTCGCGCATTCTCGAAGTCCATGGCGAGCGGATGATCAAGCGGACCTTCGAACCTGGCTTCCGCATCTCGCTGCACCAAAAGGATCTGAACCTGGCACTGCAGGGGGCGAAGAGCCTCGGCATCTCGCTGCCGAACACGGCGGCAACCCAGGAGCTCTTCAACAATTGCGCCGCCAATGGCGACAGCGGGCTCGACCATTCCGGTCTGGTCCGGGCGCTCGAGCGCATGGCGAACCATCAGGTCGCCTGAAACTTCGACGACGCGCATGATCCGCCGGGCGGGCGTCCCCATCCACTACGGCAATCATGCACCCGGGCGGCGGAAGGAGGAGCCGCCGCCCGGGCCTTTTTGAACGGGAGGAAAAATGGCCGCTATCGCCGATCCGCGTCAATTCCTGGAGTCGTTGTTCACCTCGGCGGTCGCCGCCGCCGAGCCGGCGCGCGTCCTTGCTGCCAACCTGCCGGAACGGCCGGAAGGCCGGACCGTCGTGATCGGCGCCGGCAAGGGTGCGGCGCAAATGGCGCAGGCCTTCGAGACGCTGTGGCCCGGGCCGATCAGCGGCGCCGTCGTGACCCGTTACGGATTCGGCGTTGCTTGCAGACATATCAAAGTGCTCGAAGCCTCTCATCCTTTGCCCGATGAAAGCGGGCTACAGGCCTCGAAGCGTCTGTTGGCCGAGGTCAGCGGCCTGACACAGAACGACCTCGTCGTGGCACTGATCTGCGGCGGCGGTTCAGCGCTGCTCCCGTCGCCGCCGCCAGGGCTTTCGCTCGAGGACGAGATTGCCGTCAACCGCGCGCTGCTTGCTTCGGGTGCGCCGATCCGGGCGATGAATGCCGTGCGCAAGCATGTCTCGACCATCAAGGGCGGGCGGCTGGCCGCCGCAGCCTACCCGGCGCGGGTCGTGTCGCTTGTCGTTTCCGACATTCCCGGCGACGATCCGGCATTGGTAGCCTCCGGTCCGACGATTGGCGACGATAGTACTCGAGCAGACGCCTTGAAGATCATCGAGCGCTACCGCCTGGCGCTGCCGGAAAGCGTCCTCGCGTGGCTTGCGAGCGAGGCGGCGGATGCACCAAGGCCCAACGATCCGCGTTTTGCCCGAAATGACGTTCGACTGATCGCATCGGCCGGCGTCTCGCTGGAGGCTGCTGCGGCAGAGGCGCGGGCGGTCGGCGTCGAAGCGATCATTCTTTCGGATTCAATCGAAGGCGAGGCACGCGATGTCGGGCTGGTCCATGCCGCGATCGCGCGCGAGGTCGCGACCCGCAGCCGTCCCTTCAAGAAGCCGGTCGTCGTGCTTTCCGGCGGCGAAACCACTGTGACGGTAAACGGTGCCGGCAAAGGCGGCCGCAACAGCGAGTTCCTGTTGTCGCTCGCCCTTGGCATTGACGGCGTCGGCGGCATTTGTGCGCTTGCTGCCGAC
This sequence comes from Sinorhizobium shofinae, assembly GCA_001704765.1. GTDB lineage: Bacteria > Pseudomonadota > Alphaproteobacteria > Rhizobiales > Rhizobiaceae > Sinorhizobium > Sinorhizobium shofinae. The sequence continues at coordinate 45,828 of MBFK01000019.1, read as the reverse complement.
ACCGACGGGATCGACGGCTCGGAAGACAATGCAGGCGCCTTCGCCGACGACACGACGATCGCCCGGCTCCTTGGGCAGCGGATCGACGCGGCGGCGCTGCTTCAGCGCAACGACAGCTGGTCGGCCTTCCATGCGCTTGGCGACATCTTCAAGCCGGGGCCCACCGGCACCAACGTCAACGACTTCCGGGCGATCCTGATTCAATGAGCGCGACCGGGATAAACGACAACAGACGGAAGGAAACGCGATGAAATCCCTGCCTATCCGGCCCCTGTCGCGGGCCGAATTCGCCCCCTTCGGTGATGTGATCGAACTCGACGAGGCAAAAAGCTTCGCCATCAACGCGGGCAAATGCATTCGCTATCATGATCTCGCAACGGTCGAGACGACCGGCCCGGAGGCGCGCGCGCTGATCAGCCTGCTGCGCGGCGAACCCTACGAAATTCCGCTGCCGCTCAAGATGGTGGAGCGCCACCCGCTTGGCAGCCAGGCCTTCGTGCCGCTCACGGAAAACTCCTTTCTTGTCGTCGTCGCTCCGGATGAGGGCGGCAGACCGGGCGAGCCGATCGCCTTCGAGACTGCGCCTGGCCAGGGCGTTAATATCGCCCGCAACGTCTGGCACGGCATTCTGACGCCGCTGCACGCAATATCCGATTTCGTCGTCGTCGATCGCGGCGGCGAAGGCTGCAATCTGGAGGAACATTTCTTCGACACGCCCTACCGGGTCGAATACGCCTGACCGACATAATCTCCTCCGCACTTGTTGCGAGGCCATCGAGCTCTTAGTTTCGGGCCATCGAGTCCGTGATCTATTGAGCAATGCTGCAGTCGGCCAGGAAAATGTGGGGGGAAACCGGGTGGGGTGTACCGACCTCGGTCGCGCTGCATCTCGCGCTGGCGTTCCTGCTGCTGGTTCGGCTGCCCGAGCAGTCTCCACCGGCAAAGGAGCAGAGCATCAATGTCGAGCTCGTTCCACCGCCGAAGCGCGAGGAAAATCCTCGAGAGAAGCCGAAGGAGGCAAGGACCGAACCTTCCCGATCACAGCCGCAGGTATTCGAATCCGCTTCGGCTGAGGTTGACAAGGAAAAGCCCCCGCAGCCGCAATTGCCTCCTGCCGCGCCGAGCAGGGCCGAGAGGCCGGAACAAACAGCTGCGCAAGCGAGTCCGGCCACGGCCAAGTCGGAGAGCGCCGTCAAGCCGTCCGAAACAAAGACGGCATTGGCGGAATTGCGCGTCGACGCCGAGGACGCGTTGAACAAGGGGGAAGATGCTGATCCGGCGCCGCAAAGCGCGCCCGTTCCCCGGGAGAAGCCGGTGGCGGAGGAAGCAAAGACGAATGCAGCGCAAAAACCTACGGAGGCCGCATCCGAGCGCCAGTCGAGCGAGCTCATTCAGGCGAAGGAGCTCTATTCGCAGGATTCCCTGTCCGACCCGCGCGTGAAGCAGGCGATCGGCAGGCTGCCGCCGAAGAAGCGCGTCGTGCAGCTTTGCAGCATCGAGGCGTTGGAACAGGTCCGCCGCCAAAGGCCCGATGCCTTCCCGGATATGCTTGTCCCGTTCGGCCCCGTCGGCGGGTTGGTATCGGCTTCCGGTCTCTCCGCCAGCGGTGGCGCTTTCCGCAGCCGGTCGAAATGGTACGCGGTCGACTTCAAATGCGAGGTCAATTCGGAGACGACTTCGGTCGTCTCCTTCAGCTTTGCCATCGGCAAGGCAATTCCGAAAAGCGAATGGAGCGCGCGCCAGCTGCCGAAGGAGTGAGCGCGCGAAGGGTTCAATACCTCAGCTCATCATCGCCAGAGCTGCGCCGAAGAAGTCCTCGCCGCCGAAATTACCGGACTTGAGCGCCAGCAGCATGTCGCCCTGGGCGTTGCCGATGGTGCGAAGCACCGGCACGCCCGGCGCGATCTCGGGACCGATCAGGAATGCGGGTATCGCAAGCCTGTCAACCGTAGCACCGGAGGTCTCGCCGCCGGCGACGACGAGGCGCTTGACGCCGCGCGCCACCAGTTCGCTGGCGATCGTCGCGGTGGCGGTTTCGATGGCGTGACCGGACGCCTCCCGCCCGTATTGTGATTGGAGGTGTGAAACGACATCGGGTGAGGCGCTTGCGGCAATGACGACCGGGCCAGCGGAAATCCGCTCGCCGGCCCAGGCGATGGCAGCGGAAATTTCGTCGGATCCCTTGAGCAGCCTCTCGGTGTCGAGCCTCAGCACCGGCATCGACGCTTCGGCCACCTCGAGCTGCCTCAGCGTTGCCGCCGAGCAACTACCGGCGACGATTGCGGCGAGCCCTCCAACGGGTCGAACAGCATCCGACGTGGCGGCGCCTGCCGAAGAGGCGCGAGCGGAGCGGGCGATTGCGCGCGCAAGGCCGAGACCGAGGCCGGAGGCGCCGGTCGAAACGGGGGTTTCGAGCGCCACTTCGCCGAGCGTTTCGAGGTCGCCCTCACAGATCGCATCGGCGATCACGGCGGTCGCGCCCCCGGGACGCAGGGCATCGAGCCGCCCCCTAACCGCGGCAGGTCCCGCCGCGACCACAGCGCGATCGATAAGGCCGACGGTACCTTGCGACTGGCGCGCCAGGACCCGCACGAGGTTGGCATCGTGCATCGGGTTGAGCGGATGGTCCTTGAGCGGACTTTCGTTCAGCAATTGCGGGCCGACGAAGAGATGGCCGAGATAGACGGTGCGCCCGGTTTCCGGAAAGGCGGGGGTGACCAGCACGATGTCGCCGCCGGCGGCGCGGCTCAGCGCTTCCGTCACCGGGCCGATATTGCCGCGATCGGTGGAATCGAAGGTCGAGCAGATCTTGTAAAGGACATGGGCGGCTCCGCGATCGCGCAGCCACCGATCCGCCGTATTCGCGGCAGTAACGGCCTCGTCGGCAGCGACGGAGCGGATCTTCAGGGAGATGACTACGGCATCGACCTGCGGCAAGGCGAGCGACGGATCGGGGATGCCGACGGTCTGTACCGTGCGAAGCCCGTTCTTCGTCAGCGTATTGGCAAGGTCGGAGGCGCCCGTATAGTCGTCGGCGATCGATCCCAGCAGGATTGTCATGGGTCAGCTCCGTGCAAAGGGTTTGAACCAGGCAAGGCCGTCGAGCGTGCGGCCGCGCGGGGAATATTCGCAGCCGACGAAACCGGCGTAGCCGAGCCGCTCGATCTCGGCGAAGAGATAGGGATAGTTCAGCTCTTCGCCATCCGGCTCCTGTCGCGAAGGCACGCTGGCGATCTGGATGTGGCCGGTGATCGGCAGCAGCCGGCGGAGCGCCATCGCGACATCGCCATGCATGATCTGGCGATGGTAAATGTCGAACTGGAGCTTCAGGTTGGCAAGTCCAAGCTCGGCGATCAGTCGCTCGGCGGCGCCGAAATCATTGAGGAAATAACCCGGCATGTTGCGGCCATTGATCGGCTCGATCAGGAGATCGATCTCCTTCTCGGCGAGGCGCTCGGCGGCATAGGCGACGGCGCGCCGGTAGCAGTTTGCCGCCTGGGCGTCGGAGGGATCGGCCAGACCCGCCATCAGATGCAGGCGCTTCACACCGGTTGCGGCCGCATAATCGAGCCCCCGCTCGACATCGGATTTCAACGTGTCGAAGCGGCCGGGAAGCGCGGCAATGCCGCGCTCGCCTGCCGCCCAGTCGCCCGGCGGCAGGTTGAAAAGTGCCTGCTGCAGCTTGTTGCGCGCAAGCCGTTCGGCGATAGCCTCCGGCGCTGCCTCATAGGGGAAGAGATATTCGACGGCCGTGAAACCCGCTTCCGCGGCGGCGTCGAAGCGATCGAGGAATGACCATTCGTTGAACATCATCGTCAGGTTGGCGGCGAAAACGGGCATGGGAAGCATCCTTTATGCCTTGTTCGTACCGGGCAATTGTGCGCCGGAAAGCTGCGCATAGAGCCGCGCGAGCGAGGAATCGTCGTCGCGCCCCATGCCGGCACCCGAAGCGGCGAGATACATCTGCAAGGCGGCCGCGACCAGCGGCACAGGATAGCGCTCGGCCCGGGCCATGTCCTGGACGATGCCGAGATCCTTTACGAAGATCTCGATGGCGCTGAGCGGCGTGTAGTCGCCCGCCAGCACATGCGGGATGCGGTTCTCGAACATCCAGGAATTGCCGGCTGAGGCGGTGATCACCTCGTAGACCTTGTCGAGATCGAGCCCCTGCTTGGCAGCGAAGGTGATCGCTTCGCAGGCCGCCGCGATGTGCACGCCGGCAAGAAGCTGGTTGATCATCTTGAAGGCAGCGCCGGTTCCGGCGGCGTCACCAAGTTCGTAGACCTTGGCGGACATCGCATCGAGCGCCGGACGGGCGGCGGCGAAGGCTTCAACCGAGCCGGAGGCCATGATCGTCAGTTCGCCTTTCGCGGCTCGAGCGGCGCCGCCGGAGATTGGCGCATCGAGGTAATGCAGGCCGAGGGCCTCGACCCGTTGCGACAGGTCTCGTGCGACAGCGGGATCCATGGTTGCCGAGGAGATGAATACCGCGCCGGGCTTCATCGCGCCGGCGACCCCGCCCGGCCCAAACAGGGTCGTTTCTGTTTGCGCGGCATTGACCACCACGGAGACGACGATGTCGGCACCTTGAACCGCTTCGGCGGGCGTGTCCGCGCAGCGACCGCCTTCTGCGGCAAAGCGATCGACGGCTGCCGGAGTAATGTCGTAGCCAACGACATCGAGGCCGGCGCGTTTCATGGACTGGGCCATTCCGAAGCCCATGGAACCGAGACCGATCACAGCCGCTGTAACGGCGCGTCCCGGACTTTCAGCGTGCGATGACATGAAGAGATTCTCCAGCTCAGATAGGGCAAGGGAGCACCGCCGGCCAGGGGGTATCCAGCGGTGCCGATTTGAAGCTTACCGGTTCACGGTCTTCGCGGGAACCGCCAGCACGGCCAGCGAACCGATGACGAGTGCTGCGGCCAGGAGATACATTCCCGCGCTGTTGCTGCCGGTGAAGTCCTTGAGATAACCGACCAGGAATGGCCCGAGGAAACCGGCGAGATTGCCGACCGAGTTGATCCAGGCGATGCCGGCCGCGGCCCCTGTCCCGGCAAGGAAAGCCGTCGGGAGCGACCAGAAGAGCGGTGCGCAACTGATGGCGCCGGCGGCAGCGAGCGAGAGGCAGACGATCGCCAGCGCAGTGCTCGTTGCCATGGTCGCCGCGACAAAGGCGCCGGCAGCAATGACGGCCGGGACGACGAGATGCCAGCGCCGTTCGCGGAACCGGTCCGAGGAGCGTCCGAGCGCAAGCATGGCGACGAAGGTGCAGATATAGGGGATTGCGGAAATCAGGCCGATATTCAGGTTTCCGGTCACCCCGGTTGCCTTCACGAGCGTCGGCATCCAGAAATTCAGCCCGTATTGTCCGAGCACGAAGCAGAAATAGATGAGGCACATGAGCCAGACGCGCGGGTCGGTCAGGGTCTCGGCGACGCTGTGCGGGCTCGACGATTTGGTCCGGTTCTCGGCGTCGATATTGGCGGCCAGCACCTTCTTTTCCTCCTTCGTCAGCCACTTCGCGTGACCGATCGTGTCGTCAAGATAGAGGAAGGTGGCGACACCGAAAACGATCGCCGGAACCGCTTCGATCAGGAACATCCACTGCCAGCCGGAAAGGCCATGCGTTCCGTGGAAACTGTCCATCAGCAGGCCGGAAAGCGGATTGCCGAAAATGGACGAGATCGGGATTGCCGACATGAAGGTGGTGATGATCTTGCCGCGACGATGCGCCGGATACCAGGTCGTCAGATAAAGGATGATCCCGGGGAAGAACCCTGCCTCGGCTACACCCAGCAGGAAGCGCAGGATGTAGAACACGGTTTCAGAGGTGGTGAACATGAACGCGGCGGAGATGACGCCCCAGGTGAGCATGATGCGGGCGATCCACACGCGGGCGCCGACCTTGTTGAGGATGACGTTGCTCGGCACCTCGAACAGAAAATAGCCGATGAAGAAAATGCCGGCACCAATGCCGTATGCCGCTTCCGAGAGGCCAAGCTCGCTCGACATCTGCAGTTTGGCGAAACCGACATTGACGCGATCGAGATAGGCGACCACGTAGCATAGCATCAGAAACGGGATAATTCTCCAAAACACCTTGCTATAGGCGCGATCCTCCACCGACCGCTCCGAATAGACGCCATCCATGGGCGCCGGGGTTTCCAGGGTCATGATTTCCTCCTCCACTAGTTTCGCCGGGCTTTCTTGCAAATTTCTCCGACGGTGCGCGGGCGCCAAATGGCAGCGCTGCCACTTTTCTGTATGCCACTTTGGCAGCGCTGCCAAGCCAAAATTGGTAGCGCTGCCAAAAAAAATGGCGTATCTGGATTCGAAGGCGAAGCGCCGACGCCGGGGGGAGCGTTGCGGCGGTCGGCCGCAGCCAGAGAGTCAGGTCGAACGGTGGATATCGATTTCAAGCAGCAGAGCGCGGTGACGCTTGCGGAGGTCGCCGAAGCCGCCGGTGTTGGCGAGAGCACGGTTTCGCGCGTCCTGCGAAACGAAGGTTCGTTTTCGCATAAGGCAAGGGAGCGGGTGATGGAGGCCGTCGAGCGGCTCGGCTATGTGCCGAACCGGATCGCGGGAACGCTCGCTTCTGCCGGATCGCGCCTCGTTGCCTTCGTGATTCCTTCGCTCTCCAATATCGTCTTCCCCGACGTGTTGCGTGGGGCAAGCGGCGTTTTGGAAAAGAACAAGCATCAGGCCGTCTTTTCCGTGACCGACTACGATCCGGAGCGCGAGGAGGCGCTTGTCGCCGCGATGCTCGCCTGGCGGCCGACGGCGGTAATGCTTGCCGGCTTCGAACACACGGAAGGCACGCTGAAGATGCTGCGCGCGAGCGGTTGCCGGGTCGTGGAAGTGCTCGATGTCGATGGCACGGCGCTCGATCTGGCAGTCGGTTTTTCCAATCGTGCGGCCGGGCGCGAAAGTGCCGAATTCCTGCTGAAACGCGGCTATCGCCGGATTGGTTATGTCGGGCATGACCTCGATCGCGATACCCGCGCCGGCAAGCGCTTTGCCGGCTTCTGCGAAACGCTCGCTTCTGCCGGCTTTCCACTGCTCGATCGGGAGATCTGTTCCGGCGCGTCGTCGGTGGAAAGCGGACGACTGGGCCTGGAGCGACTGCTCGCCAGACGTGCCAATCTCGACGCGGTCTATTTTTCGAACGACGATATGGCGCTCGGCGGCTATTTTCACTGCCTGGCGCGCGGGATTTCGGTTCCCTCGCAACTGGCGATCTTCGGTTACAACGGCCTCGATATCGGACGGGTGACGCCGCAGCCGTTGTCAACCATTCGCACCCCTCGCGTTGAGACGGGGCAATTGGCGGCGGAACTCGTCGTCACGAACGCGCCGCCCCAGGTGGTCGATCTCGGCTTCGAACTGGTCGAAGGCGCAACCGCCTGAACTGAAAGGATTTGCCAATGTCCGAGAGCCGTCTGCGCGAGGAAATTTGTCGTTACGGACGATCGCTGTTCGAGCGCGGGCTGACGCCGGGTTCCTCCGGCAACATCTCGCTGAGGCTCGACGACGGCGGCTGGCTGGTGACGCCCACCAACGCATCGCTCGGCTTTCTCGACCCAGCCCGCATCTCGCGGCTCGATGCTAAGGGGCGTCTTGTCTCCGGCGACAAGCCGACGAAGGAGATTCCGCTGCACTCGGCCCTCTACGAGTCACGCGGCAGCGCGCGTGCGATCGTCCATCTCCATTCGACCCACGCAGTCGCGCTCACCATGCTGCCCGAGATCGATCCGCGCGCAGCGCTACCGCCGATGACGCCCTATTACCTCATGCGCGCCGGCGAGACGGCGCTGGTACCCTACTACCGCCCCGGCGATCCGGCGGTCGCCGATGCGATCCGGGGGCTGGCCGGCAGATATTCTTCCGTGCTCCTTGCCAATCACGGGCCGGTGGTGGCGGGAGACAGCCTCGAAGCGGCGGTCTTTGCCACGGAGGAACTGGAGGAAACGGCGAAACTCTACCTGCTTCTGCGCAACCTCAACCCGCGCTATCTCACCCCGGGCCAGGTGACCGATCTCGTCAAAACCTTCGGTCTCGATCTGCCGTCGCATCACGACCATGATGGGCACGGTCACGGCTGAGCCCGATATTCGCGGTGATCTGCCCTCAAAAATCGCTTTTGGAACAGCCGCTTACGCCTGATCTGGTACGTCGTTTTTTCGGCTGCGACATCGGCGCCTCATGATGCATTGCACAAGACATGCGTGCATTTTTGGTGCGGTGCGGCAACGATCTGGCCTTGACCGGAGGCTCTCTCAAGGCCTCTATTCGTATTACTGATCTGCTGGACCAACCAGTGGATCAGTGGAGGAGTGGCGCCGATGACTGGCAGTCCGATACTCACGCAGATGCCGAAGGTGGGGCGCAGCCTCGACCGCCGCACCGCGCGCGAGATGATTGCCGACAAGCTGATGGTTCTTGTGGCGACGAACATGTTGCGACCCGGCGATGAACTGCCGGGGGAGCGGGAGCTCGCCAACGTACTCCATGTCAGCCGTGAGACGGTGCGCGGTGCAATTCAGACGCTTGCGGCGCGCGGCATCATTGAGGTGTCGCAAGGAAGCCGAAGCCGCGTGGCCGATGTCGATCTCAGCGACGTCACGGTGACGATCGCCTCGCCGAACGCCATCGACAGCTATGATCTCGAGGACGTTCATGCCGCACGAATGCATATAGAGCTGAAGGTGGTGGGCGACGCCGCCGCTCACATCGACGAGGAGGCGCTCAACAAGCTCGAAAGCCTGCTCGACGCACAGAGGCTATGCGGCGACGACGCAATGCGCTTCCTCATCTGCGACCGCGAATTCCACGTGGCGATCTACAGGGCCTGCGGCAATCCGCTGCTCTCGGACTTTGTCACAGACCTCTACACCTATATGATGGACTACCGGCGCAGCGCCATGTCGCGCCCGGGTGCGATCGAAGCCAGTTACAGGGATCACAGCGAGATCGTCGAGGCGCTGCGGCGGCACGACCGTGAAGCGGTCGTCGCGGCCTTTCACCAACACCTCATGCGCATCTATCAGACGACGAAGGAATTGCTCGTCGACGCGAGCGGCAGGAAACAGAAACACAAAGGCACGCGCAACCCGGAATGATCCGGGTGTGGCCGAACGGAGGAGGTTCGCCGCGAATGCATGTGATGATCATTGGTGCGGCCGGCATGATCGGCCGGAAACTCGTCGAGAAACTGGCGGCCGAGCCGGGCGCCCTCGGTTATGAGATCGCCCGGCTGACCTTGGTGGACGTGATCGAACCTCCGATTGCCGCGGCGTATTCCGCAATCTCGACGGCGCTGGCGCTCGATCTCTCATCGGAAGGCAGCACCGAGCAGCTCGTCGCGACACGGCCGGACGTCATCTTTCACCTCGCGGCGATCGTTTCGGGCGAGGCCGAGGCAGATTTCGACAAGGGCTATCGCGTCAATCTCGACGGGACGCGAGCGCTCTTCGAGGCCATCCGCCGGGAGGGTCAACGCGAGCACTATTCGCCGCGTCTCATTTTCGCTTCCTCGATTGCCGTCTTTGGCCAGCCGTTCCCGGAAAAGATCGGCGACGAGTTCTTTACGACGCCGCTGACGAGCTATGGCACGCAGAAAGCGATCTGCGAATTGCTGCTTGCCGATTATTCGCGGCGCGGCTTCTTCGACGGTATCGGCATCCGCCTGCCGACCATCTGCATCCGACCGGGCAAGCCGAACAAGGCGGCATCCGGCTTCTTCTCCAACATCCTGCGCGAGCCGCTCGCCGGGCAGGAGGCCACGCTTCCAGTCGATGAAAACGTTCGGCACTGGTTCGCAAGCCCGCGATCGGCCGTGGGCTTCTTCGTCGACGCCGCGCGAATGGATACAGGCCGGATCGGCCCGCGGCGCAATCTGACCATGCCGGGATTATCCGCGCTCGTGGGCGAGGAGATCGAGGCGCTGAAGCGCATTGCCGGCCCGAAGGCCGTGAGCCTCATTCGCCGCGAACCGGACCCGGTCATCAGCGCGATCGTCGCCGGCTGGCCGACGAATTTCGATGCGCGCCGTGCTCGGGAACTGGGCTTTACGGCCGAAAGCAGCTTCGACGAGATCATCCGGATCCATATCGAGGACGAACTCGGGGGGAAGATCTGACATGACGCAAGGCAAGAGATCGGGCGATGGAAAGATCGCTCTGGTGACAGGCGGAGGTTCCGGCGTCGGGCGCGGGATCGCAAGGGGACTGAGCGCCGAGGGCTACCTCCTCGTCATCACGGGGCGCCGCCCGGATGTGTTGCAGAGGGCGGCGGCGGATATCGCCGCGGAAACCGGCGGCAATGTCCGGGCGATCACCTGCGATGTCGGCGACCCCGGACAGGTTGCGGCGCTTTTCGATGCGATCCGGGCAGAGTTCGGGCGGCTCGACCTGCTTGTCAACAATGCCGGTTCGACCGTGCCACCCGTTCCGCTCGAAGAGGTGACGTTCGAGCAATGGAGCGCAATACTTGCCGCGAACCTGACCGGCGCCTTCCTCTGCACCCAACAGGCTTTCCGGCTGATGAAGGCGCAGGACCCGCGCGGCGGTCGGATCATCAATAACGGGTCGATTTCGGCGACGACGCCCCGGCCCAATTCGGCACCCTACACCGCGACCAAGCACGCGATCACCGGGCTTACCAAGTCGACGGCGCTCGACGGGCGGCCATTCGACATCGCCTGCGGGCAGATCGATATCGGCAATGCTGCAACCGATATGACGCAGAAGATGAGCAGCGGCGTGTTGCAGGCCAATGGCGAGATCGCGCCGGAGCCGACGATTCCGGTCGAGCATGTCGCCGAGGCCGTCGTCTACATGGCAAGCTTGCCGCTCACGGCAAACGTGCTGACGATGACGGTGATGGCGACGAAGATGCCGTTGGTCGGCCGCGGATAGGATCAAAGCCTTTGCCCTTCCGCCAATATCCGCAGGGTTCGGGGGATGGGGTATTGGCGGCCGGCGGCAGAGGCAGGAACCAGTTCTGGGAGGAACGCAAATGGCAGGCGTGGATTTTGTCGATGTCCGGAAATCCTTCGGGGCCTTTCCCATCATCAAGGGCGTAAACATCGAAATCGAGGACGGCGAGTTCGTCATTCTCGTCGGTCCGTCCGGCTGCGGAAAATCGACCTTGCTCAGGATGCTGGCGGGTCTCGAGAACATCACGGCGGGAGAGATCCGCATCGGCGACCGCGTCGTCAACCGGCTGCCTCCCAAAGACCGGGACATTGCCATGGTGTTCCAGAACTACGCGCTCTATCCGCATATGACGGTCGCCGACAATATGGCCTTCTCGCTGATGCTGGCACGGACGCCGAAGGCGGAGATCGACAAGCGGGTCGGCGTGGCGGCGGAAATCCTGGGGCTCTCGAAACTGCTCGACCGCTATCCGCGCCAGCTTTCCGGTGGCCAGCGCCAGCGCGTTGCCATGGGCCGGGCGATCGTGCGCGACCCGCAGGTGTTCCTGTTCGACGAACCGCTCTCGAACCTCGACGCGAAGCTGCGCGTCGCCATGCGTGCCGAGATCAAGGAGTTGCACCAGCGGCTGAAGACGACGACGGTCTATGTCACCCATGACCAGATCGAGGCGATGACTATGGCCGATAAGATCGTTGTCATGCATGACGGCATCGTCGAGCAGCTCGGCGCGCCGCTCGATCTCTACGACCATCCGGCCAATCTCTTCGTCGCCGGCTTCATCGGCTCGCCGGCAATGAACATGATCCGCGGCCGGCTTCACCCCGAAGATCCGACGGCCTTCATGACCGCGAACGGCACGGCGCTTCCCGTCGCCCGGCCAACTGCGGCCGCCCGGGGCCGCGATCTCGTCTATGGCCTCCGGCCCGAATACATGTCGCTCGACCCGAACGGTCTGCCCGCCGAGGTCGTGGTGATCGAGCCGACCGGCTACGAAACGCAGATGATCGCCAAGCTCGGCGGCAACGACGTGACCTGTGTCTTTCGCGAAAGGGTGAATGCCAAACCCGGCGAGACGATCCGCCTGGCGATCGACGGCGCTCATGTTCACCTTTTCGACGCCGAAACCGGACGACGATTGTTCGACTGATGCCCGAGCGGAGGGGAAGGAGAGGAGCCTTCCTCGATGCCGCGCGGGTGGTGCCAGGCAATGGCCGGGCATCGGGGTTGCCGCATTTGCCAAGCGGGACGGCGAATGCCGGAAGAAATGCTCCCGCTGTTTCAAGGAGGAGTACCAATGCCGATAAAGAGACGTGACTTTCTCGCAGGTTCCGCGGCGCTTGCCGGTATAGCAGGCCTATCGCCGCTCGCGGTCCGCCCATCCTTCGCGCAAGCCGCCGAGCCGAGCTACAAACCGGAAGAAGGCGCAAGCCTCAGGCTTCTGAGGTGGACCCCCTTCGTCAAGGGCGACGAGGAGGCCTGGCTTGCCAACACCAAGAAGTTCACCGAGGCGAGCGGCGTCGAGGTCCGCATCGACAAGGAAAGCTGGGAGGACATTCGCCCGAAGGCGGCCGTCGCCGCGAATGTCGGCTCCGGTCCGGACATGGTGATGTGCTGGTTCGACGATGCGCATCAATACCCGGACAAGCTCGTCGACGTTACCGAGCTCGCCAATTACCTCGGCAACAAATATGGCGGCTGGTATGATGGTCTGAAGGGTTATGCGACCCGCGACGACAAGTTCATCGCCATGCCGCTGACGGCGATCGGCAACGCCGTCTGCTACCGCGACAGTCATATGAAGGCGGCGGGCTTCAGCGAATTCCCGAAGGACACGGCGGGCTTCCTCGAGCTCTGCAAGGCGATGAAGGCCAAGGGGACGCCGCCCGGCTTCCCGCATGGCAAGGCGGTCGGCGACGGCAACAACTACGCCCACTGGCTGCTCTGGAGCCACGGCGGCAAGATGGTCGACGAAAGCGGCAAGGTCACCATCAACAGCCCGGAGACGCTGGCGGCGATCAATTATGCGAAGGCCCTCTACGAGACCTTCATTCCCGGGACCGAAAGCTGGCTCGACATCAACAACAACCGCGCCTTCCTCGCCGGGCAGGTATCGCTGACGGCGAACGGCGTCTCGCTCTATTATGCTGCCAAGAAGGACGCTGCGCTCGCCGAGCTGGCGGCGGATATCCGCACGACCAACTTCCCGATCGGCCCGGTTGGCCAGAGCGTCGAGCTTCACCAGACGAGCTCGATCCTGCTCTTCAACCACAGCAAATATCCCGAAGCGGCCAAGGCCTACATCAAGTTCATGATGGAAGCCGACCAGATGAATGCCTGGATCGAAGGCTCGAGCGCCTATTGCTGCCAGCCGCTGAAGGCCTTCGCCAACAACCCGGTCTGGACCGCCGATCCGATCCACGCGCCCTATGCGCGCGCTTCGGAAACGCTGCGGCCGAACGGTTATGCGGGCCCGCTCGGCTACGCTTCGGCAGGGGTCATGGCCGATTACGTGCTGGTCGATATGTTCGCGACCGCGGTGACCGGCCAGATGACGCCCGAGGACGCCGTAGCCGAGGCCGAACGGCGGGCAAACCGCTACTATCGCGTCTGATCCCTTCTGGCGGCTTATCGGCCGCCATGACCATCAATGATGCCGGCGGCGCAGGTCGCCGGCTCAGGTTCTGAACCCATTTCGTGGCCGGAGAAATTCGATGTCCATTACGTCGTCCGGAAAGCCGCCATCTGCCATGGCTTCGCTGATGCAGAACAACAATGTGCTCGGCCTGCTTTTCATGCTGCCGGCCGCCGTCTTTCTCATCTGCTTTCTCACCTATCCGCTGGGGCTCGGCGTCTGGCTCGGCTTCACCGACACCCGCATCGGCCGCGACGGTATCTTCATCGGGCTCGAGAACTACGTGTTCCTGGCGCGGGACTCGGTCTTCTGGCTCTCGGTCTTCAACACGCTGCTTTATACTTTCGTGGCGTCGATCCTGAAGTTCGCGCTCGGCCTGTGGCTGGCGCTGCTGCTCAACGAAAACCTGCCGTTCAAATCCTTCTTCCGCGCCATCGTGCTTCTGCCCTGGGTCGTGCCGACGGTACTCTCGGCTCTTGCCTTCTGGTGGATCTATGATTCGCAGTTCTCGATCATTTCCTGGTCGCTGATGCAGCTCGGCCTTATCGACGGACCGATCAATTTCCTCGGCGACCCGACGAACGCGCGCGCCTCGGTCATTGCCGCCAATGTCTGGCGCGGCATTCCTTTCGTGGCGATCTCGCTGCTCGCCGGACTACAGACGATCCCGGCGTCGCTGCAGGAGGCAGCCTCGCTCGACGGCGCCACCAGTTGGCAGCGGTTCCGCTATGTGACCCTGCCGATGCTGACGCCGATCATCGCCGTCGTGATGACCTTCTCGGTGCTCTTCACCTTCACCGATTTCCAGCTCATCTACGTGCTGACCAAGGGCGGGCCGGTAAACGCCACCCATTTGATGGCGACGCTTTCCTTCCAGCGCGGCATTCCGGGCGGCCAGCTCGGCGAAGGGGCGGCGATTGCCGTCGCCATGGTGCCCTTCCTGCTTGCCGCCATCATGTTCAGCTTCTTCGGCCTGCAGCGCCGCAAATGGCAACAGGGCGGCCAGGATTGATACCGGGAGGATAAGATGAACACGACCACGAAAATGCAAGACGAGGTCCTCACCGATACCGCCGAGGGCATGAGCTATCTCAACCGCCTGCCACGTCGGATCGTCACCCTCTACCTGCCGATGGCGGTATTCGTCTTCGTGCTGCTCTTCCCGTTCTACTGGATGGCCATCACGGCGGTGAAGCCGAATTCACAGCTCACCGACTACAACAATTACAGCCCCTTCTGGGTGGTCGGCCCGACCCTCGATCATATCAAATATCTGCTCTTCGAGACCTCCTATCCGGGTTGGCTGTGGAACACGATGCTCGTCGCCCTCGGTTCGACGATCCTTTCGCTGGCGGCGTCGATCTTCGCGGCTTATGCGATCGAGCGGGTGCGCTTCACCGGCTCGCGGCCTGTCGGGCTGATGATCTTCCTCGCCTATCTGGTGCCGCCGTCGATCCTGTTCATCCCGCTCGCCTTCATCGTCTTCAAGTTCGGGATCTACGATTCCAAGCTGGCGCTGATCTTCACCTATCCGACCTTCCTCATTCCATTCTGCACCTGGTTGCTCATGGGTTATTTCCGCTCGATCCCGTTCGAGTTGGAGGAAAGCGCGCTGGTGGACGGGGCGACGCGCTGGCAGATCCTCGTCAGGATCATCCTGCCGCTCGCCGTGCCGGGACTGATATCGGCCGGCATCTTCGCCTTCACGCTTTCCTGGAACGAGTTCATCTATGCGCTGACATTCATCCAGTCGTCGGAGAACAAGACCGTGCCGGTCGGCGTGCTGACGGAGCTGGTGCGCGGCGATGTGTTCGAATGGGGCGCGCTAATGGCCGGCGCGCTGTTCGGCTCGCTGCCCGTGGTCATCCTCTATTCGTTCTTCGTCGACTATTACGTTTCGTCGATGACGGGCGCGGTCAAGGAGTGATCAACCCGCTCGAATGGTCGTCAGCGCCGGCCCGCCAGCAAAAGTGCGAGCGTCGCGACAAGGGCGGCGAACGGGGCCCAGGAACCGGCGTCCTCCAGTGCAAGGAGGGTCAGGCCGCTGAAGGCGCACCAGAGAAGAGGGATCGGCAGGAGCAGCCAGCCCCGCTTCCTGGATTCCGCCAGTACGGTGCCGAGTGTCGTCGTCGCCGTCGGATCCGGCATCATGGCGAATGTCTCGGCCGCGGCGAGGGAGCGCCCCGCCAACAAGGCGAGGCAAGGATAGACGAGCAAGCCAAAAAGCATGAGGCCGATGCCGCCGCGGTGCTGCAACCGGCTTGCGGGCCGGTCGGCTTGCCTTGCCGGGCCGGGCCACAGAGCCAACAATCCGGCCTGTAGTAGCAAGGCGGTTGCCGCATAGGACATGCCCCAATTGATCGCGGCGTAGCGCTCCCACAGGAATTGCCAGGCGCAGAAGACCCAGGCCGCTGCAAGGAGCGGAAAGATCGCAACACGGGCGCGCGGCACGCGCGTCGTTGCCGGTATCAGGATAAGAAATGCGCCGGCGATCCAGACGAGCTGAAGCGGCCAGAATTCCTGATTGTAGCGTTCGATAAGGCGGAAATAGACGCGCGGCGAGAACATCAGGAAATCGGAGAGCGTGTAGGTCGCCCATTCGGACATCAGCCAGAATCCCGATCAGGAGCCGGGCGGCTTCTCACAGCGTTTCCACATGGTCGATCATCCGCCGGCGCATCTTCTCGTCCGGCAGGATGCCGCTTGCAGCCTCGAGGTTCTCGCGCACATGGTCGACGCTGGTGGTCGCCGGGATGGCGCAGGTGACCGCCGGATGGGAGATGATGAATTTCAGCAGGAACTGGGCCCAGTTGCGGGCGCCCGTCTCCGCGAACCAGCCCGGCAGCGGCTCGTCCTCGAATTGGCGGATCAGGTCACCCTGTCTGAACGGCCGGTTGACGATGACGGCGATCCCTTTTTCCTGGGCCAAGGGCAGGATGCGCTCCTCGATCTCGCGGTCGAGGATATTGTAAGTGGCCTGGACGAAGTCGATTGGCTGGCGCGCCATGATGCTCTCGATTTCCCGATGCCTGCGCCCTTCGGACGTTGTGATGCCGACATAGCGTAGTCGTCCCGCCGCTTTCATTTCGAACAGGGCAGGCAGGTGTTCTTCCCAGGATACAAGATTGTGGACCTGCATGAGATCGAATTTGTCGACACCCCAATAGGCGCGTGATGCCTCGATCTGTGTTTCTCCCTGTTCCGGGTCAGATATCCAGACCTTCTCGGCGGAAAACAGGCGATTCGGGTAGCCGAGCTTGCGAAGACCGTAACCGATCGTTGGCTGAGAGGAGCTGTACATCGGTGAGGAATCGATCATCCGGCCACCGCCCTCGAAAAAGGCGGCGATCACCGCGGCACATTCGTCCAGGAACACGGGATCGTCGCCGACGTTGAAGGTGATCCAGGTGCCGAGTCCGACCACCGGTATCGGTTCTCCGGTTGCCGGAATCGGCCTGGTGAGGATTCCGGCCGGCCGGCCAAGAGCCAGCCGAGGCGCGAGCGGCAGCAATGCGCCGATGCCAAGTCCCTGAACGGTCGCGCGCCGAGTGATCGCCATCGGGTCGCTCCTTTTCAATACTTTGCAGCTACCGGACTGATCGGGCAGGGATAATGAACCCGCTCGCAACGGTGCTGAAGCCACGAAGTCGTGATCGGAACGGGGGCATTCCCGAGCCGGCGCTCAGTCTCTTCCGTTATAGGCGCGCTCCAGCGCAGCGATGTCGAGCTTCACCATGCCGAGCATCACCTCAGTCGCCCGTTTCGCCCGGTCTCGGTCTGGGCTGGACATCATCGCGCCGAGAACACGCGGCGCGATCTGCCATGAGAGGCCCCAGCGATCCTTCAGCCAACCGCATTGTTCCGCTTCGCCGCCATTGGCGAGGAACGCGTCCCAGATGCGGTCTATCTCCTCCTGGCTGTCGCACTGGACCTGAATCGAGAAGGCGTGGTTGAAGGGATCGAGAGGCCCGGCTTCGAGCGCGATGAAATTCTGGTCGCCCAAAGTGAACTCGGTCACCTTGACGCTGCCTGGAGGACCGCTCGGCGTCTCCGCGGGCACGGTGGTCGTGCCGGCGACGGCCGAGTTCGGGATGATCGAGACGTAAAAATCGACGGCTTGGCGAGCTTCCTCTGCGAACCAGAGATGAGAGACAATCTTAGGCATCGAATGAACTCCTCTGACATGTCGAACAAGCTGAAGACGTTCCACCCTCCTGGAAACCGACAGTCGGCACGAGAAATGTGCCCTTCACGTCGGCCTGGGCGGCGGCTATAAGATCGCTAGCGCCGCGCCCAGGCGAGGTGCGCCGGCAAATCGAGCCGATTGCTCCATTGGCAGGCGCTGGTGCGCTAGCGAATTGTCGATCGCGCGCGATCTCCCAGAAGCGGCCCTTTTACCAGGACCGCCAGCCACTCGACCAATAGCGCTCCTTCAACTCGCTCAAACGATCCTCGATGTCGGAGATTACGTCCTCGATGCGCGAGGAGCGCCGCATGTACCAGGATGGACGGCTGGTGCTTGCCAGGATCAAGCCGACGAGACCGACCAAGGCGAGGGCAGTCCAGGCTGGATGCGCCCGCGCCACTTCTCCGGCCCTGCGGCCCGTGTCCATAACCGTGTTCGCCACGGCCCGGCCGGAGGGAATTCCGAGGTTGGCGAGCGTGTCCTTCAGCGCATTGACCTGATCACGAAGCCACCTGACTTCCTCTTCCACGCTCTTCTGGTTCGCAACGCCGACCGTGCCGGTCTTGGTATCGACGACTCCGCGCGGTACGGCGGAACCGATTGGTTTTTCCTGTGCCATTTGCTGATCCTCCATGTCTGGCCTCCAAGATGTCCCCGAAAGGAAAACGGCGGCCGGCCTTTGGAGTTCCTTTGTACGAACAGACGGCCCGGCGGCACGCAGCGTCCGCGCCAGGGGTGCTGCCGGTTCAAGGTTGATATCGACAGTTGCGAAATGTCTCGGTTGTAACAGCAGCCCGGACAATGTTGGCGGGGTAAATCTCAGGCACAATAAACCGGGTGGAGCCCAGTTCTTTGACACATTTTCCGAATGCAGATGTACTGGTCAAACAATAGCCGCGTGTGTTTTCCCGGGTGAGGCTGATGAATTTGGGGCGGGACATGCGATCTCCTTGCTCAGGCGATGCCGCCGAGGCTCTTGGCAATTTCGGTGATGACCTCGAAGGCCGTGTCGGCGTCGTTCTCGGTCATCTCGAATTGCCCGGCCTGGAAGCGGATCGCGATCTGCCCGTCGACGCGAGTCTGGGTGAGATAGATCCGTCCGTCGTCGTTGATGGCATTGACCAAAGCGAGATTGTGGGTGTCGAGGTCGCCGCCGCCCAGGTGCCGGAAGGAGAACAGCGACAGGACCGGCTCGGTTACGATCTCGAACCCATCCTCCCGGCCGAGCCGCTCAGCGAGCTTCTCCGCCCAGGCGACGTGGTTGCGGATCATACCCTTCAGCCCCGCCAGCCCATGGAACCGCAGGAGGAACCAGAGCTTGAGTGCCCGGAAACGCCGGCCAAGCGGCACCGTCCATTCGGAATAGTTGATGATCCCGTCCTTGCCGTGCGTCTTCAAATATTCCGGTTTGATGGCAAGGGTGCGGACCAGATCGTCGGGGCTTCGGATGAAATGCGCCGAACAGTCGAACTGGGCGCCGAGCCACTTGTGCGGGTTGAAGACGACGGAGTCAGCCTCCTCGACGCCGGCCCAGAGAGGACGGAACTCCTCGCAGATCATCGCCGAGCCGGCCCAGGCCGCATCCACATGCACGTAGAGACCGTGGGCGTGGGCGACCCGAACAACGTCAGCGATATTGTCGCAGGCGCCGGTGCTTGTGCCGCCTGTGCAGGCGATGACGCCGGCGGGGACATAGCGCGCTGCCTTGTCGCGGAGGATTGCCGCTTCCAGCGCCGCACAATCCATCGAACGGTAGTCACCCTCGACCGGAATGCGCACGAGATTGTCCTCGCCGATGCCCGAGACCCAGATGGCGCGATCGATCGACGTATGAACCTGGTCTGAGGAATAGACGCGCAGGCGTGGATTGGCGCTGAGCCCCGCCTTGTTGCCGTTCCAGGCAAGCGCGCGCTCGCGCATGACGAGGACCGCGGAAAGCGTCGCCGAGGAGGCGGAATCCTGAATGACGCCGGCAAAGCCCTCCGGCAGGCCGATCGCCTGGCGCAGCCAGTCAAGGACTTTGGTTTCAAGCTCGGTTGCGGCAGGCGACGTCTGCCAGAGCATGCACTGCGCGGCGATCGCCGTCACCAGATATTCCGCAACAACGGAGACCGGCGCGGCGTTCGCCGGAAAATAGGCGAAGAAACGCGGATGCTGCCAGTGCGTCATTCCCGGCATGATAATCTTTTCGAAATCGGCAAAGATCGCTTCCATGCCCTCGCCGGTCTGCGGCGGGGTGGCTGGTATCTGCGCGGCGATGTCGCCAGGCGCCGTTTGCGCGCGCACGGGTCGGTCGCGCAGCGAGGCCCGGTATGCGGCTCCCCATTCTGCGGCTTTTCTCGACCATTCGGCGAACGTGGCTTCATCCATCTCTCTGTCTCCTCGCGGACATTCGTGGTCGTTCATGCGTGGATGCCCGGGCGCGTGTTTTCCGCCCGGCGCGCTGTTGTCAGTGGCGTCCGATCGTCAGGGCGCGATGATCGGCTGCGCCTTCAGCACGGAGTCCGTCACGGTTGTCTCGGCGAAGACGCTGCCGTGTCGAACCGGGATTTCGGCGCGGGCGCCGCCCCAGAGCGTCCGGCGCTGCGGATCCTTGAGATCCCATTTATATCGGCTCGAGATCCGGATCGACAGTCTGGTAGGCGGAGCAGTAGATCTCGCTGCGGTGGCCGTCCGGGTCAAGGATATAGAGGAAGAAGGCGTTGGAAATGCCGTGGCGGCCGGGGCATGCCTGAACCGGAACGTGGACTGGCTCGCCCCCAGTGCCACGCCGCCGTTACCGCCAGCGAGCCGGAAAAGATGCATCACGAGCTTGCCCCGACGGGTGCCGCGCCTCGATTCAATCGGCCCGATAGCGCCGCCTTAGTGTCTTTACGTCGATCCCGATCAGCAAGCGAATCACGCCTGCGGCACCGGCTTCGCTGGCCGCGATCCCGACCAGGGGGGCGCTCCTTTTCCGTACCGAATATGTGGGGGCTGTCTGACTGTGCGTGATTTTCTTATTGCGAAGGGGAATAACTTTGTCGGATCTTCTTTTGGGCGGCGAAAAATCCGCGAATGAGGCCACCGCCGTTCGGAGGCTGACGGCCCTGGCAAGTTTTCGCCCGCCCCCTCGGCGCTGTGTGCCTTGAATAGCGCTAAGTCAGTCCATGCTTGGCACACGCCGCCTCGATGGCTTCCTTGATCTGCGCGCGAACGCCTTTCGAGACCTGAACATTGTCCAAGAACCATAGGGCGATCTCTACACTCTCAGCGGCCCACAGCGGATCGTCGCTCGCCAGCGGATCGAGGATTCGGCGGATGATCACCGCGTTTCTGGTCGCGCTTCCCTGCCTCAAAGGCTCGTGAGGATAGTCCTTGGGTGCGAACGACAAGTTGAGATTCAGCGCCGCCCGACGCAGCGGCGTGTCTTCGCTTGACCCAATTAGGTCGTCGAGCGGCATGAACATTTGACCGTAGTGTTCCGGCTGGCGCGTAAGAACGTCCCGATGCGTTATGGTAGGGGAGTCCTTGCCCGGCAACATCTGCTCGTCGAGCTCGCAGACGAGTCGCCGGATGGAGAACACCATCGCATCGAGCATGTGAAGGTCCTGGCCGCTCGTCGCAAAACCATAGATGGCATAGCGGTTTCCGGCATTCTCGTTGCAGAGCAGATGCTCCATAAACTCGTCGACCGAGCGGTCGCGCCAGTGATGGATGTCGAGATCGGCCGGTTTTTCAAGCCGCTTGGGCAAGAGCGGTCCTGCGATGAGCTTAACCGCAAAGTAGAGTGTGACGATATCGTGACCGTAGTCTTGTGTCGTACGGCCGTTCACGAGCAGCGCGGCTTTGAGGTATTTCTCCAGCGCGTGGACTGAAAGCCATAGAAAGTCGGTATTCAGTCGGTTGATCGCGCACCAGCGCGCTGTGATGTAGTTCTCGTCGGCGGTCCGTACGAACAGTTCACGAGCAAGATTGTTCTTGGAGGCGCTGACGCTCACGCTCACCATTGAGGATGCTCGCTAATACCAGCAGAGCAACGGGTTGCGGCGGTAATAAGGACCCTGACTTGCAGCGACAGCCGCCACGCCCACAACCGCGGCACCAAGAACTGCTGCCGCAACCGCCTGGATCTGTGCGGCGGTTTTTTGTTCGCGGCTGTATGCGGTTTGCAATCGACAGGTAGAGTAGAGTTGATAAGCATTGCAGATAAAAGCAAACACGCTAACACTCGCTGCATCCCTGCGCCTTTTTTAATGCCGACCATTATTTTCACGCAAATATCTGAAAACAACAAGTATATAATCCATAATTCACGATGAGCGGACATCGCTAAAGGAATGTATCGGCCTGATTAACTCGATATGACTATGCAGAAACTTCTTGCAACGAAATGCTGTTTACGAGGCGCTCTAGGATATTATTGAACGCAGAGACACCAAGCGAGCGGGAGATCGCCTCTCCAAGCCCGCCGCTCGGCGAAGTGGGCTATCAGGCAACGTTGCCGAAGTCGCATAGGTCAATGCAAGGGGCTGCTTGACGGCCAAGCCCGATCCGCTGCTCGGCTAGAATCGCGACGAGATTTCGGACGAAAAAATCCGCATGCTCGGTACTAACCTCGTCGCCGGCCGCCCAGCGGTCATACAGCGTCGCCGCCGCTTGGAAGTTGCCGACAAGGAACTTGTCCGCTGCCATTGCCTTCGTCGCCACAACAGGCAAGCCGAACAGATTCGGCTGACGTCGCCAGCTTAGGTGCAGATGCGGATCCCGTTCGATCCTAGCTTCCCAACTCGAACGATCGAGCGCCCCCGACGCGATGGTGCCTCCATGAGAGCACGCTCTTTCGCCGGACAGAGTTGTCGCAAGCACCTGAGCTGACTTGCCGGGTTGCCTCGCTTTACGGCTCGACCTTCAACGGTCAATCAACAGCCCCCGGCGACAATGAAAAACATGTCGAGCGCCTCATCGATCTTCTTGGGGAATAGATAAAGCTCAGTAAGAAGCGTCTGATTGGATTTGGCCGGTCGGTCCAGCAGGCTAGCTGGATCATCGTAAGGTCACCAACTTTCCAGAAAGGGGCGAACCTCCACCTCGAAACTCCAGCCCTGGCGATCCTGAGACGACAGCGCATGCACCGTCTCCGCCAGCGCCGCGGGAGAGACAAAGGCTTCGGCGGGCCGGTCGGGTATATGCTGGCGAGCGCCCGGCATATCGACAATGCCATCGATAATGACGATCGCGACGTGAATGCCCTTGGGCCAAAGCTTGCGCGCCATAGATTCGGCGAGGCTGCGTTGGGCAGCCTTGGCCGGAGCAAAGGCGGCTGAATCGATGCCGCCACGTCGCGAAGCGGTAGCGCCGATGAAAATGATGCTGCCTCGGCCACGCTCGATCATGGCGGGCATTACCTCTTTGGCGCAGAGCAGCGAACCAAGGGCATTTACACGCCACGAGGACTCGAACTGTTCGGGCGTGATCGCTTCGACATCGGCGAACACGCCGGACCCGGCGTTGTAGAGCAGCGCATCGACCTCGCCGAGTTCCGTGCGAATCCGTTCGAAGGCCGCCGATACCGCTTCGGCGTCACCGACGTCGCAGGCATAGCCTCGCGCATCGGGGATCTCGCCTGCCAGCGTCGCCACGCGGACCGGATCGCGGGCCAGCAGTGCGACGGCATAGCCCGCATCGGCGAAACGCCTCGCGAGTGCCTGGCCGTTGCCCGGTCCTGCGCCGGCGACGACCGCTACTGGCCGATCACTTTTCGCAGTCATCCTTGGCTCCTCCAGAATTCGGCCGTCTCGCGCGCGAAGTCGGCGTAAGTGCGAACCGGCGCGCCCAAGGTTTCGGCGAGGACGGTGCGTGATGCCGGCGCGGGTACCATGCCATACTTCTGGAACGCCCGGAACATTATCCGGGAATCGCGGGCCTGCCAGCTCGGAGCGAATGGCCGCAACATCGCTTCGATCGCGTCGAGGTCATCACCCGCATAAGAAACGGCCTTGCCGAGAACAAGCTTCCTTTGAATGTCTGGCTGAAGGGCATGTGGCTGATGCTGCAGTCGGATAAAGGGTTGTCCTCTGTGCGCCTGGCCGAGGCTCTTGGTGTGAGCCAGCCTACGGCGTGGCGGATGGGACACGCTGCGTCTCATGGCGGCGCGGGAGCACATGCTCGATGGCACGGTCGAGATCGACCATTTTCATCTCGGTGGGCGACCGAGAAAGCATCCGGACGATCCACCGCCTGGACGAGGCCGAAAAGGTCAGGCGAATACGCAGAAGGGCGTTCGGCTGCAAGCGCACGTCTCAAAAGTTCAGGACCCCGTCGTCTACGGGGAAGTCAGCCAAACGCATCATGAATAGGATTACGAGAGGTACTCCTGTTGTGGATAGCTTAACTGGATTTTGCCACTCGCTGCGTATCATCTTCGCAACATCGCGGTCGCGAGTTCTTAAATCCCTGACCCGTTGAGCTCTTGGTCGTCGTCGCCTTCCCAGGGTGAGGGCATCGAGGTGCGATCGAGATTGGCCGAGGGCATCGGCATCCAGCACTTCAATTCCGGCTCGGCGTATTCGATGATGCGGCCGGGCGAGGAATCAGAGGCGCGCCAGCCTTCTGTACCGAACTGATCGCCATTCGACCAATACGCGAGGTCAACTTCTGCCGCCCCCTGTTCGGACGTGCGGATCGTGACGAGGATCCGACTGCCGTTTTTCGGCGCGCTTGCCATGTGGCGCCAGCGGTCTGCCTCGGCCATCATTTTTCCTCCTGCCTTGCTGCAGGTTGCAAGTGTCTCCTCGCCATCGAAAACGGTCAACTCAAACTTTGCACAACCCATCGTCTATCGATTGACTGTCCGATCAGGATGCGGCGTTAGCAAGGACGATCTCCGCCGCATTCGCCGCGTCAGGTGGCGCGCGGTAAACGGGATCGATCAGGATGCGATATCGGGCGAGCAGGTTGTAAACCTGGCGCGTGGATAGGCGCAGCTCGGCCGCCGCGCCGGCGATCGCAGGTTGCCGTGGACCGGGGTGTCCAATTCGCGCGCTATGCGCCGCGCGGTCAGCCGTAGGCTACGGGGATTTGGTGGCTGAGGCGCGCGCCGAGATGGGGACGCCCCCCAATGGCGCCGGCGCGGGTATCGAGGCGGCTCCTGCGGCTGAGACGGTACTCACCGTCCTGCGTCGACAGCGTCGACTAGCGACGAAAAATAGCTCCAGCGTTTATTCATCACAACGCCGGCAGGACACTGCCGGCGAAGGTCTATCTCGCAAGCAGAGGCCGACTGTGCGCATTGATGCGACGGCTTGTTTTTGACAGTTTCATGACGGACTTTCGGCGCCTCTAATCAGAGGTCGGCATTGGGGAAGGCACTGGTCGAGGCACTGGTCGAGGGGGCGGCAAGCGGCCATTCCGGGCCTGATTGAATTCGTGCAGAAGCGCTGTCCCAAAACCTCCGGCAAGAGACTGGTCCGCGCGTCGCTGCTGGCACTGACGACCCCAATCTTGAGGACCGGAGCATCCTCAACACGATCTATGCACTGGCGATCAAGCATCGCCTGGATGTAGTGCCGAGCGATGAGATTGATCTGGATGATGAGGATGATCTGAGGGAACCGGCACCTTCGGTGTCTGGCGGTGATGGGGAGGCGTAACCATCGCCTGGCCAGGATGCATCGCTCGCCTCGTTGAGGCGTTGTCGAGCCCGTCAGGCCACACGGACTTCATCACGCGGTGCCTCAGACGCTGTGCGCTCACCGGATGCCGCTCGAAACCGCGCAACGAGGTCGAGTAGGCTGGAAGCCTGGTGCGAAAGACGTTGCGTCATTGCCGTGCTCTCTTCGACCATGACATTGTTTTGCTGCGTCACCCCGTCGAGTGCGACCATGGTCTGGTTGATGTGGTGAAGGTCCTTGGCTTGGTCGCGGGCGTCATCGGCAATCTGCAGCGTCTGGTCGTTCATGGCGTGTATCTGACCGGAAATCTCGCTCAGCGCGTCGCCCGCCGCCCGAACCAGAGAGACGCCTTTCGCCACTTCGTCGCCGGAAGCCAGGATGATCGACTTGATTTCGCGGGCGGCAATGGCGGATTTCTGCGCCAGCTCGCGCACCTCGTGCGCGACGACGGCAAAGCCTTTGCCCGCCTCGCCGGCACGGGCAGCCTCGACGCCGGCATTCAGGACCAGCAGATTGGTCTGGAATGCGATGTCGTTGATCGTGCCGATGATCTGCGAGATGGAGGCGGAAGCTTTCTCTACTGAGCCATGGCGCCCACCGCGCTGGTGACGACTTCGCTGGAGCGCGCCGAGCTTGCCTTTGCTGCGGCCGCGATCTTGGTGGCAGAGGCGGCATGCTCGGCTGTGCGCTGCATGGTAAGGGTGATCGCGCCTAGCGCTGCCGCAGCCTCCTCCAAGGTGGCGGCCTGGTGGGCGGTACGCTTGGCAAGCTGGCCCACGGCGTCGCGCATGTCGCCGGCCTCGCCATCGATATCAGCGATCCGTGCCTTCACTTCGCCGAGCGTGACAGCAAGTCTTTCGAGCGACAGGTTGAAGTCGGAGCGCAGTCGGTCCAGGCCTTCCCCAAAAGGCTGTTCGATACGCACCGTCAGGTCACCTTGCGAAAGTCGCTCGAGGCCGGCGGCGAGCATATTCACCGTCTCGTTGATGTGAAGGGATGTCTCTGCTTGAGCGAATTCACGCGCTTGCCGCTCTTCTTCCATCAGCGTCCGGGTCTCCTCCGCCTCGGTCTCGAGGCGCGCGCGGTCGAGGAGCGCGTCGCGGAAGACGACAACGGAGCGAGCCATGTCACCAATTTCGTCGCTGCGTGTGCGGCGGAGGCAGGCGATCGCCGTGTCGCCACTCGCGAGACGGCTCATATCGCCTACCAGATTGGTGATCGGCCGCGTCAGGCGGCGAGAGAACCAGATGGCGACTGCCGTGGCGACCGCGAGGACCGCCAGGGCGGTCAATAATGTCCAGTTGCGCAAGGCCGTCACGGCGGCAAACGCCTCTTGCGAGGTCATGACCGCCGCCACGGTCCAGCGCGTGCCGAACGCGTCGAGCCCCGTTGCGGCCATCTGGACCTCTTCCCCCCGAAAGTCGTCGAGCCCGCGGCTCATGATGGCCTCTTCGTCGGTAGCAAGAGCCTCAGCCAGCCGGACATTGAGCATGTCGTTTTCAACAGTGCGGGCACTGTCAGTCAGGAAGTATCCATTGCCATCGAGCAGGATTGTTTCTCCTGTTTCTCCGAGGCCGGTTCTGTTGCCGATGATCTGCCCAAGGATCGGATCCGGCATCTCGAGCATCAGTGCGCCGATCTTGCCGTCGAGCGACTCGACCGGGATCGCAATGAACGCCGAAGGGCTGGCACCGAGTGGGCGGTAGGTCTCGTAGGAAGAAAAGGCGAGCCGGCTCTTGTCCGTCCCTTCGGCCGTTTCTGCGAAGATCCGGCCGAGCCCACTGTCCTTCCACGGTTCGCGCCCGAGATTGACGGCGAAGTTGCCCTTCTTGTTGAGCGAGTAGACGACGTCGCCACTGAGATTGACCAGCAAGACATCCCTGTAGCCGCGCTCCTCTGCAAAACGGCGGAAGAAGGGATGGTAGCGGGCATGGAGTTTATCGTACTCATCTTTTCCAGCCGAAGCGTAGAGGGGGCGCTCGCCTTCGGGATTGGGATTGTCGACAAGATATCGCCGCTGCAGTTCGTCGAGAGGTCTCTCGGCGATGCCGGCAGCGGCGGCGTTCAGATCGCCGAGCGCCTTGGCGACCGACTTCTGCGCCTGCAGATTGCGTAGATCGTTTTCGATCGTCGTCAGGTAATGGCGAAGCTCGTTTCGGCGAGCGTCGGCCAAGGCTTCCAGTTTATCGACCGCGGCGCGAGAGGAGAGGCTGCCGCTGACAGTGAGGCTTGCAAGGCTGGTCGCGGCAATGGACAGAACGGCAAGACCCGCCGCGGCGAGTGGAAGCTTCGCGGACAAACGCATAACAACACCGAGCGTTGAAAGGAGGACAATGCCCGAGGGCAGGTCAGGACGCATCATGCGCCCGGCGGTGAGAAGCCGCCAGGAGAGTTATACGCTCTTGTGTTACAGTTTTATGACGGAAGGTTGTATTGGTTGCAGCAGTTGTGACTTGGGGGGTCATCCTTTCCAGATCTATGGTGCGGCAGCCGCTGTTCCTGTTATGTGCTTCAGAAATCGCATAATGTATCGATTGGAACTTGCGGCACGGGCGTCAATAAAGCAGCCCCCGACCGAATTCCGGCCGTAAGCGTGGCGTGATGACCGCCTACCTGGCACTGCCTGGAGTGGGATAGTGTCCACCAAGTGCAAAGTGGAATGGCGGTACCTGATGTCGGGAATGATGAGGAATTTGGTCGCTGATCGAGATTTCCCGCAAGTCGCCGATGGTGCCCACGCCATCCTCATCATGAACCAGGCCGGATGGCATATGTCGAGCAACCTTCTCGTCCCCGCAAACATCACGATCCCCGCCCGTGCCGCTTCAATCCGGTCGGAAATATCTGGCAGACCGTATGTTTATGCGCGAAACTGGCTCTCAAACTTCAAATCCTACGAGGACATCGTCGATCATCGCTGCCACGACCATGGAAAATCATGTCCATCGGAATGAGGAAATGGGCTAATTGGTTCTGATCAATGAGGATCAGTATTGGATGACGGGAGAAGGGAGAAGCGTTCAAAACTTCAAAACCCAGCCATCGGAACAAAACCCTGATATACTCTCTGCACGGCCACCTCGGGGGCAAAGCATGAGCGAACAATCAGTGCGCATATTGCTGGTCGAGGATAACCCGCTCCATGCGAAGTTGATCCAGAGACTGCTCGACACCGAAATGCAGTTGCGCTGCGAGGTGGTGGCCGTGGAGCGCTTGGCCGACGGGCTTGGACAGCTTGAGCGGGGCGCGACTGATCTGGTGCTGCTCGATCTGATCCTGCCGGACAGCCAGGAGTTGGAGACGCTGTTTAGAATCAGATCAGTTGCCCCGGATGTCCCGGTGGTGATCCTGACCGGCCTCGACGATGTGAAGCTCGCGGCCCACGCCGTCGAGGCAGGAGCCAGCGACTTTCTGCTGAAGACCAGGCTTAACGGCGTCTCGCTCGACAGGGCAATCCGCTACACGCTGGCGCGCAAGCGCGCCCATGGCGGCGAGTGGGACTCGCCGATGTTCCGTCTCGCCCAGCAACAATTCCTGAAGGCCGCCCAGATCATGAATCTCGATGACAACATCCGCCAGCGGCTGCTATTTCCGCAGCGCACCCAGGTGGTGTCGTTTCCGTTCTTCCGCGATGACCGCGCGCAGGTCGAGACCGTCTTCGGCTATCGGGTGCAGCATGTCCTGACCATGGGACCCACCAAGGGAGGCATTCGTTATCACGAAGATGTCGATCTTGGCGATGTCGCGGCGCTGGCGACCTTGATGACCTGGAAGTGCGCGCTCATGCGGTTGCCCTTTGGCGGCGCCAAGGGTGGTGTGCGCGTCGACCCTACCGTTCTTTCGAAAAGCGAACTGCAACGGCTGACCCGGCGCTATACCGCCGAGATCATCGATATCATCGGGCCCGACAAGGACATCCCGGCGCCCGACATGGGGACCGACGAGCAGGTCATGGCCTGGGTGATGGACACCTACAGCCAGCAGGTTGGCCATGCGGTTCCGGCGGTGGTCACAGGCAAACCCGTGGTGCTCGGGGGCTCACTCGGACGTAAGGAGGCGACCGGGCGCGGGTTGGTCTACGTCATTGAGGCGGCAGGCGAGACAATCGGACTTGATCTGGCCAAATCGACCGCGGTGGTGCAGGGGTTTGGCAATGTCGGTAGCTTCGCAGCGCGGTTTCTTGTCGAGGCGGGCGTCAAAATCATCGCTGTCAGCGACGTCTCGACCGGGCTCTACAACCCCGCCGGCCTATCAGTGAATGCGCTTTTGGAGTATGTAGCCAGAAATCGGGTGCTGGCGGGCTTCCCCGATGCGGAGCCAATCTCGAACGCCGAGCTTCTGGAACTGGAATGTGATGTCTTGGTTCTGGCGGCACTCCAGAGCCAGGTAACAGCCGAGAACGCTGAGCGGATCAAGTGCCGGTTGTTGGCCGAAGGCGCCAACGGCCCGACGACACTGGAAGCCGACGAGATCCTCACCGAGCGTGGGGTGCACATCATCCCGGACATTCTCGGTAATGCCGGCGGAGTGACTGTTTCCTATTTCGAGTGGGTGCAGGGTTTGCAGAACCTGACCTGGACGCTCGATGAGATCAATCAGCGGCTCAAGGCGATCTTGCTGGATGCGTTCGCGCGTACCCGTCGACGTGCGGAAGATCACCAGTTGGACCTCCGTACCGCTGCCTTGATCGAGGGGATCGCCCGCGTGACCGAAGCCAAACTGCTGCGCGGTCTATTCCCATAAGGAGCCTTAACATCCCACCCGGATGCGGAGGGATCTGATGACCAGGAATACCGACATTACTGATGCCTCCCGCAGCGATCACACGCTTGCGGAGCAGCTCGAAGCTGCCTTGGCCGCACAGGCACGGGCAGAAGCGGCACGCGACAGTCTTTTGGACGGGATCGAGTCGGCTTTGGAAGGCTTCGTTCTTTATGATGCCGACGACCGGATGGTCGTGTTCAACTCGCGCTTCGAGGAACTGTTTTCCCCCAGAGTCGCGATGGGAATGCGGTTCGAGGACTGGATCCGTTCCGCTGTGGCGCAGGGGTTGGCACCAGTAGGCGAGTTGAGTGTGGAGGAGTGGGTCGCGCGACGCATGGAGCGCCACCGCAATCCGGGCCTACCATTCAAGCTGAGGCTTAACGACGGGACATGGATTCGCATTAGCGAAGGCCGGACTCGCGATGGCGGTCTGGTAGGCGCCTATACCGACATTACCGAGCTTGAGGAACAGCGCGAGCATCTTGAGGACCTGGTCAAGGCAACCGAGACTGCAACTGAGCGAGCCAAAGCGGCGCAAAGGCAGCTGCTCGACGCAATCGAATCTTCCTTGGAGGGTTTCGCACTCTATGACGCCTCGGACCGGCTGGTCGTCTATAACTCGCGCTACCGGGATTTCTTTTCAGGGCCGGAGCGTGCCGTCCTGCCTGCCGGACCATTTGCCGTCGACGGTACGCCTTTCGAGGTGGTGATCCGTACCTTTGCAGAAAGCGGCCTGTCGCCGCTCGACGGCCAGACAGTCGATGAATGGATTGCCCAGCGCCTCGAGCGCCACCGCAATCCGCGCGGCCCCTTCAATTTGAAGCATCAGGATGGGACCACTATCCGCGTCAGCGAGCGCAAGACCAGCGACGGAGGAACGATATGTGTCTATTCAGACATTACCGAGCTTGAAGAGCACCGCCATCGTCTGGAGGAGCTGGTGGCCAAGCGCACTGCCAAGCTGGAGCAGCGGACGGAGCAACTGCGCAAGTCGCGTGAGGAGCTTGAGCACGCCCGTGACGCGGCCGAGCAGGCAAGCATTGCCAAGAGCGAATTCCTTGCGAACATGAGTCATGAGATCCGCACGCCAATGAACGGTGTGATCGGCATTGCTGAACTGCTTGAGGGGACCGAGCTTTCCGATCAGCAGCGCAGATACGTCTCGATCATCCTCCATTCCGCCGACACGCTGATGGACCTGATCAACGACATTCTCGACTTCTCGAAGATCGAAGCGGGACGATTGGAGCTAGAGACGATCCCGTTCATGCTGCGCGATACGTTGGGCGACACGCTGCAAACTCTCGCCAAACGCGCCGCCGACAAAGGCCTGGAGCTTGCCTGCCACATCCCTCCCGAGGTGCCAGATCACTTGATGGGGGATCCGACACGGCTACGGCAGGCCATCGTGAATCTTGTCGGGAATGCGATCAAGTTCACCGAGAATGGCGAGGTAGTGGTTGATGTCACTCTGGTAGGTCAGGGAGACCACGGGGCACGCCTTCAGTTCGAGGTGCGCGACACCGGCATCGGCATTCCGGAAGCACAGCAGGAGCGCATATTCGAGGCTTTCGCCCAAGCCGACACCTCGACGACGCGGCAATACGGGGGCACCGGGCTCGGCCTGGCGATCGCCGCTCAGCTTGCCGAGAAGATGGGCGGACGGTTGCAGCTCGACAGCAAGCCGGGCGTTGGAAGCGTCTTCACTTTCGGCGCCGATTTCGAGCTCGCGCCGGAGGAAGGGAAGGCGCGCCCGGTGCGCGAGGCAGAATTGCGCGGACGACGCGCATTGGTAGTCGACGACAACGCCACCAATCGCCAAATTCTCGAGGAAATTGTCGTGAACTGGGGCATGATCCCGATTGTTGCAGCGGACGGCGTGGCGGCGCTCAGCGCACTTGAACAGAAATCTGGACATGGGCCGGATCTCGCGCTTCTCGACGTGATGATGCCCGGGATGAGCGGCTTCGAACTTGCGGCCTGCATGCGACTACGCCCAGAACTGAAGGAAACCCGAATCGTCATGATGTCGTCCGCGGGCCGGCCGAGTGACGAGGCACTGCTGCGCAGACTGGATGTCTCCAGACTGCTGGTGAAGCCTGTCAAACAGTCCGATCTCCTGAACGCGATCACCAACGCACTCGGGGTCTCCATTCGCGAAGACGAGGGCGATGGCCCAGCCGGCGCGGCGCGGCTGCGGGCGGGCCCGGGGCTCACCGTGCTGCTTGCCGAGGACGGGGCGGTCAACCGGCAGGTTGCGGTTGATCTTCTAACGAAGCGCGGGCACAGGGTCGCGGCCGTTTGTAATGGCCAGGAGGCAGTCGAAGAGGTCGAACGTGGAAATTACGACCTGGTGCTCATGGACGTGCATATGCCGGTCATGGACGGGCTCGCCGCGACGGCCACAATCCGGGCGCTCACTCGGCCCGAGAGCGCTCGTGTGCCGATTGTCGCGCTGACCGCGAGCGCGACCGCTGCCGATCGCGAGCGCTGTTTAGCGGCAGGAATGGACGGTTACGTAACGAAGCCGTTCCGCGCCGCCGAACTGTACCACGTCGTCGAGCGATATGAGCCTACGTCGGTATCGACTCCGGTTTCGTCGGCAACCGCCGTGCCAAAATGTCTGATAGCTGCAGAGGCGTCAGCGCTGGACTGGAATACTGCTCTGCGCAACCTTGACGGCGACGAGGCGCTCTTGCGCGAGTTGGCGGCTATGTTCCTTGCCGAGTATCCGAAACTCATAGCAGCAATCGACTCCGCATATGCCAGCGGCGATGCCGCGGAGTTACGGCGTGCAGCCCATACTTTGAAAGGCTCGGCACAGGTAATCGGCGCGGCAGACGCAGGGACTGCGGCACAGCGGCTCGCGGATTTGGGCCGCGAGGGAAGGCTTGCATGCGTACCAGAAGCCCTTCGCGTGCTCGCAAACGAACTGGACCGCCTGCAGCCGCTACTTGAGGGAGCGATGTTTAACGCCAGGTGAAAAGTTTCGGCTCAGTTGAAGATGCGTTGCCAGGTTGCACAGGCGATTTCCTAAGTACGTTCCGATATGAGCACGGCAGCAAAAAACATCCAGCCACGCGCGGCGATTGGGAGATGTTCTCGTTATGTGCCTCTAAGATTGCATAATGTATTCTGCCGAACTGATGTTGCGGAACTGACGTTCACGCACGCTCCCTTGGGCGGGTCCATAGTTCGACATTCTTCAAGGCGACGAATTCAGAGGCAGCTATGGGGGGAAGCGGAAGTTCGGGAGGCGCTCCGCTGCGGTCTGGTTCGCCCCAACGAGCGGACTTCGATATGGAAAGGGAAGTCAAGGCAACAAATAGCTTGCCTTCAGGGTAAACATCACGCTTGGCAGGAACTGAATCGTTGCTCGCTGGTTTCGGCTCCACTTAATCGTTGGAGCGGGAGCCTGGATGCTTGGTGTACCCGCGAGGTCCTTGCAGTTATCCCATGCCGCGCCTGGACGGACACCTCACTGGATGAGGCTACGCCGCGACTTGCCGCCGATTGTCGAAGTGTCCGAACAAGCCTTCTGAGTAAAGTATCGTCGCGAACTCGGGACCAATTCCCCTGATCTTTAGAAGCGCGGCTGCTCTTGCCGGTGCGCTGGTGGACTCGCGCGACATCAACGCATCTCGTTCTGCTTCCACAGCCTTGATCTGTGTGAGCAACAATTCGAGGCGATCAAGTTCTCGGCAGATCTCGGCTCTCAGGCGCTTCGACAGCATCCGGCGATCTCCAGTTCCAAGCTCCGCGAGCGATTGAAGGCCCGGTTTTGCACGTCGAAAGCCGACCTGGAGTACCGGTGCGGAAGTTCCTTTTCTTTCGCTAACGGTTCAAGATTCTAACGCTCGCAGTCGCGATCTACCGGGCGAGTAGCGCATACGCAGACATTCTCGGCGGGTGATTTTCATTTCATTCGCAAGTGACCGCCACGCAACGGCGATGCACCTGCAAAGCAGACCAGGCAAGGCGATCAGTGTCGCTCGATCGCAGCGCGGCTCTTCAGGGATGTGATGAACTCGCGAAGCCCGGCTCGAAGCGGATCGAACAAAGGATTGTTCTTTTCTCGCAGCATCACCTCACCGAGCAGCTTTAGTCCCACGGCGGCTGCTGCTGCAGCATCCGGAGCGAGGCCGGTGGTGCGGCGCATGCGCTCCACTATGTCGATGATGTCGTCATGGTTGACGTGTTCGAAGGTCAGTGCGGCGGGCTCCTCGGGAGCGCGGCCGTCACGCTCGCCAACCAATCGCAGGGATACTTCGTAGGTGTAGCCTGAAGAAGATGCCATAAATATTTCCTCTGCTGTCTTGCTCAAAAGAGGACGACGGAACGGATCGACTTGCCCTCGTGCATCAGGTCGAAGGCCGTGTTGATCTCGTCGAGCGGCATGATGTGGGTGATCAGATCGTCGATGTTGATCTTGCCTTGCATGTACCAATCGACGATCTGCGGAACGTCGGTGCGGCCACGGGCACCGCCGAATGCCGTACCCTTCCACACACGCCCGGTCACCAGCTGGAACGGCCGCGTCGAGATCTCCTTGCCGGCCTCGGCAACGCCGATGATAATCGACTCGCCCCAGCCGCGGTGGCAGCATTCAAGAGCCTGGCGCATGACATTGGTGTTGCCGGTGGCATCGAAGGAGAAGTCAACGCCGCCACCGGTCAGGTCCTGTATAGCCTTGACGACGTTGTCGGTCCCCACCTCGTTCGGATTGATGAAGTCGGTCATGCCGAAGCGGCGCGCCATCTCCGCCTTGGCGGGGTTGAGATCGACGCCGATGATCCGGTCCGCCCCGACCATCCGAGCGCCCTGGATCACATTGAGGCCGATTCCACCGAGGCCGAACACTGCGACGTTCGCACCCGGCCAGACTTTCGCCGTGTAGATCACCGCGCCGATTCCGGTCGTCACGCCGCAGCCGATGTAGCATATCTTGTCGAAGGGGGCGTCCTCGCGGATCTTGGCGAGAGCGATCTCCGGCAAAACCGTGAAGTTCGAGAAGGTCGAGCAGCCCATATAGTGGAAGATCTCGCCAGTGTCGCAGGAGAAGCGCGTCGTCCTGTCCGGCATCAGCCCATGGCCCTGCGTCGCCCGGATGGATGTGCAGAGATTGGAGCGCCGCGACAGGCAGGTTTTGCACTCGCGGCATTCCGGCGTGTAGAGCGGAATGACGTGATCGCCAGGCTTCAGTGATGTGACGCCAGCGCCGACCTCCCTGACGATCCCCGCACCCTCGTGCCCGAGAATCGCGGGGAACTTGCCTTCCGAATCGAGACCGGAAAGCGTGTAGGCATCCGTATGGCAGATGCCGGTTGCCATGATTTCGATGAGGACCTCCCCGGTTTTGGGACCGCCGACGTCGATGGTCTCGATCGACAGTGGTTTGTTGGCCGCCCAGGCGACTGCAGCGCGCGATTTCATGTGGGGCCCTCCCTCGAGGCAAGTCGTTTTCCGACATTGACGTTCGTATCGGTTTGTAGATACTATTCGGTATCTGAAATTGCAAGACGCAGTTTCGAGATGTGTTCACATGATCGATCGGGGCGCGGGCTACCGAGCGACAGAGTGGATCATGCTTAATTGAGAAGAGATCGGGAGGTCTGAATGTTTGACGTGGCCGGAGTGCAGCCGCCGAGCGGCAGGAAGTATGAAATGAAAGCAGGCGGACTTACCGGCGGCGCCGCCAAGGCATGTCCGCAAGAAGCCGGCGATCGATCGCGTGTGGCCGTAGCAGCGACCAGCGCCGAGTACCTCGTCAAAGCGCCGAACGTGGCATAGGAGGACCTGGCAATGGAACTCCTCGTTGAACCGACCTCAATTCTCCGGGTGCTGTGCGGCCTATGGTTCGTTCCCCACTGCATAGGCAAGATGCGCAATGTCGGGCCAGCCTCGGCAACCTTCGCGAAGGCGGGATTCCATCCGGCAGCCGCATTCGTGATCATTACCATCATCGTGGAACTGATTGCCGGCGCGGGACTGGTTCTCAATATCTTTCCGAGGCTTGCCGCCGGCCTGGCTGTCGCCGTTCTGCTCGGCGCCAGCTATGCCGTCCTGCGGATAAACGGATGGAACTGGCGGTGGCAGAAGCAGGGGCCGGAATTCATGATCTTCTGGTCGGCCGCTTGCGTCCTGGCCGTGCTTGATTGACGCTCCAATGTTTTAGAGATACTGGGAGGTATCCGAGTGCGATAGCAATCAGGGAGAGTAATCTTGGCGCGATTGACACGAGAACAGAGCCAGGCGCGGACGAAAGCAAAGCTGCTGGCGTCCGCGCGCGAGGTCGTCGCCCGCGAAGGCTACGAGGGCGCAACCATCGAGCGCATCGCCGAGGAAGCGGGCTTCAGCAAGGGAGCCTTCTATTCCAATTTCAATGGCAAGGAAGACATTTTCCTTTACCTGCTCGAGACACATGCGGGCGAAGATGTGGTCGAGCTTCAGAAACTTCTTGGGCCCATAGAAGACGCGCGCGAGTTGATCGACACGTTGAGCAATTGGGCGCAGGAACGCTCCACGGACCCGAGTTGGGGAATGCTTGCATTGGAGCTCTTTCGCCACGCCAGGCGCAACGCGACCTTCGGGGAGCGTCATTCGAACCTGTTCCGCGCCCAATGGGAAGGACTCGGCAAGATCCTGCTTCGGATGTTCCCGGAAGGCAAGGCGCCCGCCGGACCGACGGCGCTCGGAGGCATCGTCTTCGAGCTCACCTATGGCGCTGCCTCGAGCTTCACCAACGGCCCAACGGTCGGCGAGCTTGTGAAAGTCGCCCTGATGTCGATGTACGAGGCCTATGGAGTCAAAGCAAAGGTGAGGTGAGCTTCTCGAGCGTACCGACTTCGAAGAGAGCGCCCGCGACACGTGATGGCCGCGGGCGAGTACTGATCAGCCGTCTGCCTTGCTGCCGAAGGTCTGGCGCACCGCAAGCGCCCCGTCGCCTGCGAGAACAACCGCGGCCAATCCGACGATCCACAGTGCCAGGAACTCCCATCCGCCATTCGGGTTGGTGAAGAAGAAGCCGGCTGCGGCATGGACCGTGATGATCGCGCCGAGCAAGACCGGAATCAGCACCAGTGCAGCTACGCGGGCGAAGAAGCCTGCGACAAGGGCGAGGCCGCCGAGAGTCTCGAGTGCTATCGTCACGTATGCGAGGCCAGCGGGCAGGCCGAGGCTTGCAAAGAACTGTGCCGTTCCGGCTGGGGTGAAAACGAAGACTTTCAAGCCGGCGTGAGCGAGAAAGAGAGCTCCGAGCGTTACCCGCAGTATGAGGATGGCGTATGGGGCGGTGCGTGAATCTATCATCTATGTGTCTCCTGTTGTTTTGGTCTGGTGGATTGGCGCAGCATCCGTCCGGTCCTGAACCCGGCAAGGCTTCCGGCGCTGTTCGATGTGCGCGACGGTGTCGCCGTGGACCGCGGAAGGCATGAGGGTGTTGCTCGCTGGGCGACCCGCTCGGCGCACAATGATCGCTCTTCCATTTCACCCCCCAGACTGCTCTCCCGCGTTCGCAGGTGCCCGAAGCACCCGCCAACGGCCGCCTCACATCACTGCACCCGACGGTTTGTTCCTACACCTCATAGTAAGCATTGACATACCGTTCGGACTTCAGATACTTTGCAGTATCTTGAGAAATGTCAAGCCGCCCCGTGATGAGAAAAGGCGTCGACAGGCTCGGGAGTGAGTGAACAGCCCCAGGGGAGGATAGGATGGCTGTGCATCTGCAGGCCGCCGGCAGCGGCGGCCCCGTACTTTCCGTCGAAAATGTCGACGTCCGCTTTGGCGGCATTCATGCCCTCAAAGGCGTCTCGCTCAACGTAAATGCCGGCGAGATATGCGGCCTGATCGGTCCCAACGGCGCCGGCAAGACGACGCTGTTCAACTCCATTACCCGATTGAGCGCCGTGACCGCCGGTTCGATCCGCCTTTGCGGCCGGGCGATCGAAGCCGTGCCCGCCCGCCAGATCATCCGGCTCGGCATTGCGCGCACCTTTCAGAACCTCGGCATCTACGGCGCCATGACGGTTCTCGAAAACGTCATGCTCGGTGCCCATCACTTGGCCGGCGGCCGCTTTGTCGGGGCGATGCTTCGACCCGGACGCGCCCGTCACCGGGAAAGCGAGACCGAGCAGCGCTGCCGGGAGATCCTCAATGACCTCAATCTCTCCGGCGTTGCCGACGAGGCGGCAGGCTCGCTGCCCTACGCAACCCAAAAGCGCATGGAGATCGCCCGAGCGCTTGCCTCGCGCCCCACCATACTGCTCCTCGACGAGCCGGCGGGGGGTCTTACCCACGGCGAAGTTGCCGCATTCGGCGCGCTCGTATCCCGCGTCCGCGACGATCATGGCGTCACGATCGTGCTCATTGAGCATCACATGGGGCTGGTCATGAGCCTTTGCGATCGCATCGAGGTTTTTCACCTCGGTCGCAACCTGGCGAGCGGCACGCCCGCAGAGGTGAAGGCCAACCCGGCGGTCATCGATGCCTATCTCGGGAGGACACGATGACAATGCTGCAGGTGAGGGGGCTATCTGCCGGATACGGTGCAGCCGATGTTCTGCATGGCGTCGACTTTTCCGTCGAGCAAGGCACGATCGTGGCGCTGCTCGGATCGAACGGCGCCGGCAAGACGACGACCCTCAGAGCGCTGTCGGGCCTGATACCGGCGCGGGGAACCATCGAGTTCTGCGGCTCGGACCTTAACCGCCGCAACGCGGCACAAAGGGTGGTGCTTGGCCTTGCGCACATACCGCAGGGCCGCGGAACCTTCGGCGACTTCACGGTCGAAGAGAACCTTGCGGCCGGCGCCTATACGATCGGCGACAAGCGACAGGTCGCTGCCGACATCGAACGGTGGTACGCAGCCTTTCCGCGGCTCGCCGAACGGCGGCGGCAGCAGGCCGGCAGCCTCAGCGGCGGCGAGCAGCAGATGCTGGCGCTTGCCCGGGCGCTCATGTCGCGCCCGAAGCTCCTGATGTGCGACGAGCCTTCGCTCGGCCTTGCGCCGGCGATCACCGAGGAAATCTTCGAGATATTCAAGTCACTCAACC
Source organism: Sinorhizobium shofinae (assembly GCA_001704765.1). GTDB lineage: Bacteria > Pseudomonadota > Alphaproteobacteria > Rhizobiales > Rhizobiaceae > Sinorhizobium > Sinorhizobium shofinae. Next base: position 6,601 of record MBFK01000019.1, on the reverse strand, counting down.
GGGAGCACGGCATGACGCTCCTGATCGTCGAGCAGAATGCCGACCTCACCCTCCAATTCGCCGACACCGCTCACGTTCTGGAGTCCGGATCCTTCACGGCGAGCGGTGCCGCGCGGGATCTGCTCGGCAGCGAGGCCGTCCAGCAATCCTATCTGGGGGTGTGAGATGCAATTGTTCTTCCAACTTGTTGTCGATGGCCTTGCTTCCGGCGCCATCTACGCGTCGCTGGCGCTGGCGCTGGTCTTGATCTTTCGGGCGACGCGCATCGTCAATTTCGGCCAGGGTGAGATGGCCACCTTCTCCGCCTACTGTGCCTGGCAGCTCTGTGAATGGGGCATGCCGATGACGCCTTCCTTTCTCGTCGTCGGCGCCTTGGCGTTCCTGCTCGGCATCGGCGTTTTCCGTTTCGTCATCAGGCCGGTCTCCAAGGCTCCCGTCGAAGCTGTCGTCGTCGTGACGCTCGGGCTCTTCGTCGTCTTCCAGGCGCTTTCCCTGTGGCTCTGGGGTTCCGACCAGCGCGCCTTTCCCTCGATGTTCCCGAATGTCGGTTGGGATCTTCTAGGCGTGCGCGTGACGGCCAGCGCGGTCGGGATCGTCGGCGTCCTGCTCGGTCTCGCCGTGGCCACGGGGGCGATCTTTCGCTTCACGCGGCTTGGCCTTGCCATGCGAGCCTCCGCCTATGACGGCGAGAAGAGCCTTCTCGTCGGCATCCCGGTCGAGCGAATGCTCATGCTCGGCTGGGGCTTTGCCGCGGTGATCGGGTTCGTCGCGGCCGTGCTGGTCGGGCCGCGCTTGTTCCTGAGCCCGACGATGATGATGCCGATCCTGCTCTACGCCTTGGCCTCGGCCACCCTTGGCGGCTGGGATAGTCCGCTGGGGGCCATGATAGGCGGCCTGATCGTCGGCGTCGCCGAAAGCCTAGGCGCAACATTCCTGCCCTTCATTGGTGCGGACCTGCGCGTTGTGATCCCGATCCTCGTCACTCTCCTCGTCCTGCTCGTCCGGCCCGTTGGTCTTTTCGGCACTCGCACGGTGGTAAAGCTATGAGCACCTGGAATCTCCGATATGCCCCCGCGAGCCTTGCCGCGGTCTTCGCCCTCGGTCTGCCCGCCTTCGCGCCGGACTTCATGCTCTTCGAATTCAGCATCGCCGTCTCCTATGGAATTGCGATCCTAGGCTTGAATCTGCTCCTCGGCGTCACGGGACAGATCTGCCTGGCGCAAGGTGCGCTCTTCGGCGTGGGGGCCTATACGACCGCCATTCTCAATGTCAGCTTCGGCTGGGATCCCGTAGCGACGCTGCCATTCGCGGCCATTGTCGCTGGCCTGATTGGCGTCGTCGTCGGGCTCCCGGCATTGAGGCTGCAAGGGCTGCAGCTGGCGATCATCACCTTCGGTGTCGCGTCGGCATTTCCGCAGCTCCTGTTGAAGATGGACACGCTCACCGGCGGCGTCACCGGACTTGCTACCGACCAGCCGATGGCACCGAAATGGTTTCCGGGCAGCCAGGAGGTCTGGCTTTACGGGCTGTCGCTCATCTGTGCTGCTATTTCAATCGTGGTGGTCACCCGGCTGCTGCGCGGCGACACAGGTCGCATGTTGCGCGCCCTGCGTGACAATCCGGTGATTGCCGAGGCGCTGGGCGTCAATCTCACAAAGGGCCGCCTGGCCGCCTTCGCCGTGAGTTCGGCGCTCGCAGGCCTCGGTGGAGGACTCTTCTGCATCCTCAATGGCTTCATCAGCCCGCAATCCTTCCTGCCGATGAAATCGATCGACATCCTGATCGGCGGCATCGTCGGCGGGATCACCAGCATTGCCGGCGCTTTCATCGGAGCCGTCTTCGTCGTCTTCGTGCCGGGCTTCACCACCGACATCGATCCTGCGCTCGGTGGGCTGATCTACGGCCTCTGCCTGATAGCCATGATGATGGTCGCGCGCCAGGGCATCGCCGGACTGCGGATCGAGGGGCTGCAGAAGGCGGTCCTGGGCATATTCAGGATCAAGGGTTTGTCGCGAATACCGGGGTCCGTTCCCGGTCAATTGGGAGGAGAATGACATGCCGAGACGCGTTCTACGAGGAGTTTCCATGGTGCTGGGGGCGCTCGCTTTCACGGGGATCATTGCCGCAGCCCCGCGGGCGCAGGAGACTGCATCCCCGGGCATCACGGATGATGCGGTGAGGATTGGCATCTCCGCGCCGCTGACCGGCCCGGTCGCAGCGATTGGGGCGATTGCCGAAGGGATCAGGACAAAGGTCGACGTGATCAATGCAGCGGGCGGCGTCAAGATGGGCGACGCCAAGACGCGCAAGATCGAATTGCTCGTCGAGGACGACGGGCTAGATCCGCAGCGCACGCTCACCAATGTGCGCAAGCTCGTCGAGCGCGAGGAGGTGTTCGCCGTTCTTGCGACTGCGGGCACACCGAACAACCAGGCGATCGGCCGGTACGCAACGCAACGCGAGGTGCCGAATCTCTTCATGTATTCGGGCGTCCACGAGCTTGCCGGGCCCGAGTGGGAGATCGGGCTTGTTCCGTCCTTCACGACGGAAGCAGCGGCATTCGCGCGTTATCTGATGGACACCAAGCCCGAAGCGAAGATCGCCCTTCTCTATCTGAACACCGAGACGGGGCAGACCTTCCAGAAGGCACTCGAGGATTCGGTCAGCATGTCCAACATCAAGATCGTCGCGTCCCAGCCGGTGACGTCGGCCGATCCGACCGTCGAAACGCAGCTTTCGACGCTGAAGGCCTCCGGTGCGGATACCTTGGTCGTGATCACAGGTCCGAAGCAGGGAGCTGAAGCGGTGCGCTTCGCCACGGAAAGCGGCTGGAAACCGACGACTCTCGTGTCGAACATCGCAGCCTCTGTCGCTTCGCTGAAACCGGCTGGCCTTGAAAATGCGAAAGGCGTGATCACGAGCCAGTACCTGAAGCAGGTGAATGCAGCGATGCCTGGAGATGACCCAGGGATCAAGCGTTACATCGCCGACCATGAGGCGGCGAAAGCCAGTTTCGCCGTCGACGACGCACTCGGTCAGGTCGGATACGCAACCGGGGACGCGCTGGTGAAGGTGCTCGAATCGATGAAGGAGCCGACCCGGTCGGCGATGATGGAAACCGTTCGAAACCTTGGAGGCGTCCAATTGGATCTTCTTTTGCCCGGCATCACCTTGAACACGAAAAGCGGAGAGGACGTCTATCCGATCGAGTCGTTGCAGCTCTTCCAGTTCGATGGAGCTGCGTATCAGCCTGTTGGTTCGATGATCTCCTTTGAAGGGAAAACACCGTCACATTGATCGTGGACACGCGGCTCTGCGAGGGGGGCGCTTGCGCCCCCTTTTTTTGTGCATCGGTTGGCAAACCAGCCCTCTGCCCGTACGAATCAGCATTGACATTCGAATTAGAATTCAGATACTAGCTAGTATCTTAAAACGATGGTGACCCGTAGAGGCAGGCACAGCTTGCAGAGGTCGCCGGAAATGGCTGCCGCGGGAGGGGCGTCATGGCGAAGGTGATGCGAAATACAACGCGGACGGATGACGAGATCGTCCGGGGGCTGGGTGCGCTCGGTGTTGCAACCGTGCACGAGGCGCAAGGCAGGCGAGGTTTGCTTGCGCCCCATATGCGGCCGATCTATCGGTCCTCCCGTATCTCCGGCAATGCACTCACTTGCGAGGTCGCTCCCGGCGACAACTGGATGATCCACGTGGCGCTGGGCGAGGCGCGCCCGGGAGACATTCTCGTTGTTACGCCGACATCGCCCTGCGACGACGGTTATTTCGGCGATCTCCTGGCGACGTCCGCGAAAGCACTCGGCATCCGCGGCCTCGTCATCGACGCAGGCGTTCGCGATGTTGCCACGCTTACGGAGATGCAATTCCCGGTTTGGTCTAAAGCAATCTTTGCGCAAGGAACGGTCAAGGAGACTTTGGCCAATGTCCAGGTGCCAATCGTCTGCGCCGGCTGCCTGATAAATCCAGGCGACGTCATCGTCGCTGATGACGACGGGGTCTGCGTCGTTCCTGCGCAGACCGCGACAATGGTGCTCGAGAAGGGGCGTGAACGGGAGAGGATGGAGGAGGAGAAGCGGCTGCGTTATGCGGCGGGCGAACTCAGTCTCGACGTGAACAACATGCGCCCGAAACTCGTAGAGGAGGGACTAGTCTATGTCGACTGACAGCAAATCAGCCTTGCCGCGGCGGGTCGTCACCGGCATCCGCAATGGTCGATCCGTTTTCGTCAGCGACGGTCTAGTGCCGAACGCGCACCTGCATGCATCGATCCCGGGTTTCATGACGTCGGTCTGCTGGGCAACGCAGCCACTTCCGGAGTTGCCGCTGGATGGTTCGGAGCCAGCTTTGCCCGAGATCCGCATTACACCTTCGGTCGGTGAGACACGCCTGATGATCGTTCGCTTCCCGCCGGATGCGGTGATGGCGGATCCATCCTTTGACCCGGCGGCGGCAGATACGGAGCAGCGCGTGCACCTGCCAGGCCTCGCAGAACTCTTCGAGCGCGAAAACCCGGGTATGCATACGACGGACTCGATCGACTACGACATCGTGCTCGAGGGCGAGATCTGGCTTGAGCTCGATGATGGGGCGGAGGTGCATCTTCGCCAGGGCGACGTCGCGATCCAGGGTGGCACTCGCCATGCCTGGCGAAACAAGGGATCGTCGCCGGCCACGATGGCCTTCGTTCTGATCGGAGCCGCGCGCTCCTGAGCGCGGTTCGGGCGTGCGGAAGATAAATACGGAAATCATGAACTTGTGCAGTTCACGCGGCCGGAGGAGGGCGCGATGCATTACGATTGCCTCATCGTCGGGAGCGGACACGGCGGCGCCCAGGCGGCGACATCGCTCCGTCAGCACGGTTTCCAAGGAACGATCGGGGTCCTCAGCGAGGACCGGGATGCACCTTATGAACGTCCGCCTTTGTCCAAGGACTATCTCCTTGGCGGCAAGACCTTCGATCGCATTCTGATCCGGCCGGCGGACTTCTGGGCATCGCGCAATATCGACCTGTTGCTCGGCAACAAGGTCATCAAGGTCGACGCCAGCAACATGCAAGTCCTTTGCGCGAACGGCGCGACTGTCAGCTACGGCCACCTTGTCTGGGCCGCGGGAGGGCGCCCGCGCCGCATATCCTGTCCCGGCCATGATCTTCAGGGCATCCACGCGGTCCGGACCCGCTCCGACGTGGACCGGCTCGTCGAAGACCTTGCCAGGGCGGAAAGGGTGGTGGTCGTGGGCGGCGGGTACATCGGCCTGGAGGCCGCAGCGGCGCTGACCAAGCTTGGAAAGACGGTGACTATCGTCGAAGCGCTGAACAGGGTTCTTGCCCGCGTCGCAGCAGAACCGCTCTCCCGCTTCTACGAACGGGAGCACCGCGACCACGGGGTCGAAATCAGGTTGGAGACCAGCGTCGAGAGCTTCATTGGAAGCGACGGTCGCCTGACTGGCGTGATGTTGCAGGATGGCGCAATCCTTCCCGCGGATATCGCAATCGTCGGCATCGGTATCGTGCCCTGTGTCGAGCCGCTGATCGCGGCCGGAGCGGCGGGAAATGACGGTGTCGATGTCGACGAGTTTTGCCGGACGAGTCTCCCGCATGTCTTCGCTATCGGTGACTGCGCCCGGGTCAGGAGCGCGCACGGCCTGCGGATCGAGTCCGTGCAGAACGCCCACGATCAGGCCACCGCTTTCGCAAAGACCCTTTGCGGCGAGCTGACGCCCTATAGAGCAACGCCTTGGTTCTGGTCGAACCAGTACGACCTTCGGCTGCAGACGGTCGGCCTTTCCGCCGGATTCGACGGCACGCTTGTCCGCGGCGATCCCAATACCCGCAGCTTCAGCATCGTCTATCTCCGCGAGGGCGCGGTGATCGCCTTGGACTGCATCAATTGCGTCAGGGACTACGTCGAGGGTCGGTTGTTGGTCGAAAGGGGCGCGCGCATCGGCGCGCATATCCTGGCGGACAGCAGCATCAGATTGAAATCGCTGGTTGCGTGAGTGCAGGAAAGGAATGGGAGGGTGAAATGTCGAATTTTACGGTGATCTCGCGAAACGGGCAGGTCGTCTCCGTCGAGGGGCGAGCGGGCATTTCGGTGATGGAACATATTCGCGACGCGGGAGTGGATGAACTGCTGGCGCTCTGCGGCGGCTGCTGTTCTTGCGCCAGCTGCCACGTCTATGTCGACGACGACTTTCAGGAGCATCTGCCGGCGCTCACCATCGACGAAGATGATCTGCTCGACAGTTCGGATCATCGGCGGCCGCAATCTCGGCTCTCCTGCCAGATCCGCTTCACCCCCGAGCTCCAGGGGATGATCGTTACGCTGGCACCGGAAGACTGAACCAGGTCGCAGGCATATCTCTTCAAATCACAGATCCAGAACCGGCCGGAGGAAACGTGGCATTGAGTGTGACTGTGTACATAGCAAGGGAAAGTAGTCCCGAAGAAGGGCGCGTCGCGGGTTCTGTCGAAAGCGTCAAGAAGCTGAAGTCACTCGGCTTCGACGTGGTCGTCGAAGCCGGCGCGGGCCTCAGTTCGCGCGTTCCGGATGCGGAATACGAGAACGCCGGCGCGCGGATCGGCGCG
>MBFK01000186.1 GCA_001704765.1 Sinorhizobium shofinae | reverse complement strand
GAGCTCCATCGAATCTTTGCAAATCCGAAGGAATCACAACCCATTGAAATCACCCACTTCTTTTTGAGGCAGCCTCTAAGGTAGCAACCGTGAACAAGAAATAAGCAAGTGTGCCTTTTCTGGACAACCCGGCCGGCAGGCGTGAACCAAGCGCCATCGCTCGACAGCCTCATGCCGGGCGCTGAAAGATCATGCAAGAAGTCGGAGTTTGACCATCGTGCCCACTCTGGTGTTCACTGGAGCCGGAATGACGCTCATTAAAGGGAACATAGGATGGCGGACGAGAGTAACTTGGGCCCGGTGACTGCGGATCCAGAGACGGTCACCGACGTGAAAATACCAACGGCCAAGAAAACCGAAGTCGCCACGGCGCCAGAAGGCGGTCGCTGAACCGGCCCAGTCAAAGACGGCGGCCAAACCGAGGCGGTATAGCGAGCACGAGAGAAACGAGAAGCTCCAGCTCATCGAGACGCAAGTCAGTGAAGGCAAAGGCACACTGAAGGACGCCATCAAGGGCGCCGGCATTTCGGACCAAATCTACTATCAGTGGAAAAAAACTGCCAAGCCCGTGGAGCAAAAGGCCGAGAAGCCTGTTGCGACCGGCGACGAATTCGCAGATCTCGTAGCGCTCGAAGAAGAAAACCAGAGGCTCCGCAAGCTTCTGGCGGAAAAGTTGCGCGCGGAAAATGCAGATCTGCGCAAGAGGCTCGGTCTGGATTGACCAAGTTATCCGAGTGGATGAAGAACCGACTCACATCCCCTTCGGGCTGATGGAGCGGCGCCACCAGACGATTGCTAACGCTAGAGACTGGGAAGGAACTCCCGGTCGACATCGCGACGAGTTCCTCAAGGGCGACGCTGTCCAGGACGAAGCGTTTCCGCCGGCACCGGGCCGGGACCCGCGCTGAACAGGTATAGCCCTGTTCCCAGGTTCGATGTTCTCCATGCGGGCGTGCGCGGGGCCGCGAGATGCATCGCCGACTGCGATGCCGTTTTAACCCTTTTTAACTGTCCCGAAGGCTCGAGTTAACCGCGGGCATGACACCAACGGCGCAGCTTTTCTCTCTCACTGTCGGTGACCGAGATCAGCAATCGTCTCCAAAACGGGTCATCGCTCATGGCTTTCACCGCTCCTAGGAACCGTTCGACTTACCTGACTCGCATTGAGGCCCACCCCAGAACACGCGCACGCCTAAAGAGAGATTGTCGTTTCTTAGTAAGGCTTGTCTATCCTGCAAAGGCCTTACGAAACCTGACCGTAATCAAGGCCGCGGTTGTAGAAATATCGGAGGGCGGTGCACGAATAAGAACGAGCTACTCTGCAGTTCCGGACCACCTCTACATCGCCCTTGGAAACTACGAGTATTTCATTGGAGCAACGGTATCAAACCGTTCAAAGAACGAGGTCGAGGTGGAATTTATTAAAGAGCAGCCTTCTCGACTTATCAACGTTCTGTCGCGTGTCCAATTCCCACTCGCGACCATTCATGACCTGAAGAGAGTTCTTGAGGTCGACTGATACGTTTTCCGTCACATTTAGCCCAGACTGCCGCGCCCAACGCCAAGCGGCTTGCTTCCCACGCGAGGGAAATTGAAAGTTTAAAGGGTTAGCTGGGTCGGGTCGCGGAGGGGGGCCTCAGGCTTGGATATCCTACTAATTGAAGACGATGATCTGGTCGCAAAAACGATCATCCACTGCTGGCCAGTGCCGGGAGACAAAATTCGCTTGCTTTCGAACTACAGCCAGTGCCTGCGGACAATACATAGTGGGGAGATTGACGTCTTCGATGGCGCGATCGTTGACATCCATTTGCCAGACGGAAACGGGCTCGAGATCCTGCGCACTGTAAGGAGGGACTCAGGGATACCTCTGATCTTGATTTCGGGGACAGGAACCGCAGAAAGTCGGGCAAGCGCCTTGGATGCGGGCGCCGACGACTATGTGATGAAACCTTTTTCGGTGCGTGAACTTCAGGCGCGCCTTACCCGCGTCGTGGCAAAGTCGGTGAGCATGCGTTTCGAGATTCCTCGATACGCGTTGGCGATTGGAAGCGTAAACTGCGATTTGACCAGCAGAGCCTTGACGTGCGGCGGCAAAACAGTGCCCCTCACGGATCTCGAAGCGCGGTTGGTTTCGGAACTCAACAGAAACCACGGCCGCGTGTGTAGCAAATCGCAGCTTTCGAAGCACGCTTGCTTCAGGGAATATGATCCGCGCGACAAGACCCTGGATGTTTACATCTCAAGACTGAGACGAAAGATCGGGGAGTTGGATTCGCAGAGCGTGGAGTATGTCCAGACGGTCCGTGGCGTCGGATATCGTTTGATCACGCCAATGGGAATAGCCGCTACCTCAAAGTCACCAAAATCCACGTAATGACCTTCAGAGCATCGACCTGGCGAGCGGAAGTGCAAATCGCGCTCATAATTTTTCAGTCTTACCATCGAGTATCACGCGCAGCTTTGCAGCCAACTCGCTTGGTCGATAAGGTTTGCTGAGAAAGTGGAGCCCACGATCGAGTCCACTTCGATGAAGGGCCGGGAGCTTTCCTGTGCATCCGGAAGTCAGCAGAATAGCTATGGTAGCTCGAATCTTGCGAGCTTCGTCGGCCAGCTGCTTGCCATTCACTCCACCCGGCATGATGACGTCAGTAAACAGAAGGTCGACATCAGGGATATCGCGCAGAAGGCTCAAAGCCTCTGAGCCGTTTCTAGCGGAAATCACGTGGTAACCAAGCTCTTCGAGCTGCGCGGCGGCATAGCTCAGCACGAGGACGTTGTCCTCCACCAAAAGAATCTTCTCCCTGCCAGGGGGTAGAGCGGGCTTATCAGGGCGCGATCTCGTCTCCGTCTCGCCCTGAACATCCCTCGGAAGGTAGATCTTGACTGTCGTTCCCCGACCGGGTTGCGAGGAGATCTTAACATGCCCGTTCGACTGCTTGGCAAAACCAAAGACCATGCTCAGGCCGAGGCCGCTCCCCTTTCCGGCCTCTTTAGTTGTAAAGAATGGCTCGAAAACGCGCGCAAGAATGTGAGGTTCGATACCAGTGCCGGTGTCGGAGATGGCTACCGATACATATTGACCGGGCGCAATGTCCGCGTTCCAGTCCGGATGGTTTTGATCGAGCGTGCTATTGGCGGTTTCAATGGTCAGACGCCCGCCGCGCGGCATCGCATCGCGCGCATTGAGGCAAAGGTTCAAGAGGGCAGTCTCGAGCTCCGAGGGATCGACAAGCGCATTCCACAAGCCGCTATGGCACCTGAATGCGATGTCCATATCCTCGGAAAGTGCTCGTCGCAGCAGTCCATCCATATCCTTCAACAGCGAATTGAGATCGACCGCTCGCGGCTCAAGCGCCCGGCGGCGGGCAAAGGCGAGCAGCCGATCAACGAGATCAGCGCCGCGCTGAGCGGCCGCAGAGATCATTTCGGCAAAGCGAAGATTCTTGTCCTCGCTCAGCCGTTCAGTGAGAACCTCGGCGTTGCCCAAGATTACCGTTAGAAGATTATTGAAGTCATGCGCAACGCCGCCCGTAAGCTGCCCTACTGCCTCAAGCTTTTGCGCTTGCCGCAGTTGCTCCTCGATCGCTAGCCGTTTCGTTATGTCCGAATTGATCGAAAGAATGGCTTGCGGACTCCCCGCGCCGTCGTGCATCAGCGAACAGCGGGCCTCTACTGTAATGCGGCTCCCATCCTTGCGCCATTGCACGATCTCGCCACTCCATTCACCACCTGTTACGACAGAAGCGACGTAGGCGAGGGGATTAGAGAAACCGCCATAAAGCAGCGCGCCAAGCGTTTGACCGACCGCTTCCTCCGCCGTCCACCCGTAGATTCGCTCTGCGCCCTTGTTCCAGAACAGAATCCTGTGCGCGACGTCATGGACGATAATCGCATCTCGAGCCATATCGAGAAGGGCCGCCTGCTGGGCAAGCCTGCCTTCAGCTTCCTTGCGGGCTGAAACGTCGGTCATGCCACCGACGAATCGAACTGGCCTCCCTTGGCGGTCGTAAATGATGTATCCGGAGTCCTCGACGTAAGCGACCGAGCCATCACCACGAAAGAACCTGTATTGATCTTCCCACGTCTGTTCCCGGGACTCAATCGCGGCCACGGTCGAACGCAAGACACGCTCCAGATCATCGGGGTGAATATGCGCCTTCCAAAACTCCAGGTTTCGGCGGCTCTCTTCAGGTGAATGGCGGAATATGTCTTTGAGACCTTCGCTCCACCAGATTTTATCCGTAACAACGTTCCAATCCCATATTACATCCGCCGTTACATTTGAAACGGCCCGGAATAATTCCTCGCTTTCACGAATCTTCTGTTCAGCAGCAAGGCGCTCGGTGACATCCAGCGCCATAACCAGCCTTGCGCATCGCCCCTCCAAGTCGAAGGCATGGGACGATGTCTCTGCGAAGATGATCCGACCATCGTTGAGACGATGCCGCCAGACGCCCGGTTGCTCTAGACCATCGCGGCCGTTGGCTACACTTTCCAAAAAGGCGGGCACATCCTCGGGAGGAAGAATGTCCCTCATCGTCATCTCGAGGAATTTCTGCTGAGAGTACCCATAGCGGGCAACAGCAGCGTTGTTTGCCATCAGGAAACGAAGGGTCTCAATATCGTATACCCACATCGGTTGCGGGTGAGAATCGAATAGCTGTACGTAATATGATGCACTTTGTTGCAGGGCGTTGCGGTTGCCATCATTCATTTTGGTTGTTTCAAGACTCGCAATTGCCAAGGCGATCGCCTTGGGTTGAGGGCATCCTAATCAACCAGCTTCCGTTGTCGAGGGTCCGGCCCTATTCAGCTCGTCGGCGTTCAAGGATAGCGGCAGGCAGCGACATGGCGGCGTGAAACACCACAGCTGCGCTCGTAACCCCGGGGAGTTGAAGCCCACGACGAGGCGCTGTATTGGTGTCTGTCGGGAATGAGAGCGGCGCCGATCGGTGTCTACTTGGCGGGTACCTGGAATCGAGAGTGTATGAGAAGGCCAGAACGAACATTCGTTGTTGAATTCAAGGGGCGACGGCAGGCAAAGGCGGGGGCGAATTCGATCTGGGGCGACACGGACTTCAAGGCCCTGACCCGGGAAGTGGAAGAGAAAGCGCCGCATCTGTTCAGTGCAGATGAACCACCGGAAAAGCCCGACACGGGTGGCACCACTCCGGTCCATCCAGTGGTCGTGAACGCTTCGAGCGGTCCCGCCGGCGATGCGGGTGAAGAACAAGAATTGATCCCGCCCCTCAATGACGCACAGCTCGCAGTGTCGGGCGAGGATGGGGCCGGTTCGGCAGCCGAAGCTGTCGAACAGGTGCAGCAGAGCCAGGACGTGTCGCAGCTCCCACTGACACCGATGAACGCTCGTCGCAAGCGGACCAAGCGCACCGGCGCATCGGATCTCAGATGTTTCGAAGGGCTCGCGCGAAGATCAAAACCCGCAAACCAACACTGTCAAGGATGCGTTGCCTGACGAGCTTGCTGTCCTCGATGCGGAAAACAAGCGGCTCAGGCGGCTGCTGGCGATAGAGCTTCACGCTCAGAACATGCGGCTCAAGACCATGCTTGAACGATGTGTTGCGGTCCAGGCGGGCGGCATGTAAGGACGCCATCGGGGGCCGGGTTGCAGAGCGATCAAGTCGCAGCGCGCCTGCGCTTCGTCGGACCGACGGTGTTCCGGACGGACGCGACACTTTCGGTCGCACGGGCTTTGTTCTAACAATGCGCCGACGAAAGTGATGGTGAGGGACATGAGAAAGCTGGTCGCAGGCAAACTGCATGGCATCCACGTGACGGAGGCGAACCTCAACTATCATGGGTCGATCACGCTGGACCCGGACCATTGCGAAGAAGCCGGCATCCTGCCGATGGAGTTTGTCGAGATCTGGAACAAGAATTCGGGCGCACGCATCTCCACCTACGTCGTTCTTGGCGAGCGCGGCTCAAGGTGCTGTATACTCAACGGCGCGGCGGCGCGCACCTGTCAGCCCGGTGACCAGATCATTATCTGCAACTCGGTCTATCTCGACGAAAGCCAGATCACGTCGCTGAAGCCGAAGGTGCTTACCTTCGACGAGAACAATCACGTTATCGACCGGCTGAGCTATTCCGTCGACGTCGATCCCGACGTGCGGTACACCTTCGATATTCTGGATGAGACGCACACCACTTTGCCGATTCCGCTGATGGTATCCGGCGCATAGTGGCATTGAGGGCACGTGACGCTCTGCTGGAAAGATCTATATAAGAGACCTGTGCGCGGGTGTCTGGACTGGCGTGTTGATCTGTGATTCTCTCAATGTGAACAATGGATTGAGGGATGCGATGGGACGTCGGCGCATAGGTCAGGAGAAGTTCGGCTTTGTCGTCGAACGCGGTAAACCTTCCTCGCTGGATGCGCTTGTCAAACTGATCGACTGGGCACCGATCGATGGCGCTCTCGGGATGATCTCCAATGCTGCCAAGGGCGAACCGGCCTGGCCGCCGCTGGCGTTGTTCAGGGCGATGCTGCTGTCGATCTGGTACGACCTGTCCGACGTCAAGCTCGCCGAAGCCCTGGACGACCGCGCCTCTTTTCGGCGCTTCTGTGGATTTTCGGTCTCGGAGCCGACGCCGGAGCGCACCGCCTTTGTTCGTTTCCGAAAAGCCCTTGTCGCCCATGGTCTGGACAAGACGCTGTTCGGCGAGATCACCCGCCAGCTCAGGGCCAAGCGATCCGGGTCAAGACCGGCACGCTTGTCGATGCAACGATCATCGCCTCGGCCAGTGAGGATGACGAAGAGGGCCATTGGGTCAAGCATAAGGGCCGACCAGCGGTTCATGGCTTCAAGGCCCATGTCGGTGCCGATGCCGATACCGCTCTGGTCGAGGAGATCGCCGTCACGCCCGCCAACATCAACGACGGCAAGGCCGGTCCCGATGCTCTGCCTGACAATCCCGGCGAGGTTTATGCCGACAGCGCCTACCGAGGCAGCCATTTCAGTGATGCGGTGCGCGCCAAAGGTGGCACGCCGCGCGTCATCGCCACCGGTATGTGGGGGCGCGACGAGGCCGAAACCCTGGCACGTCTCGATGCCTGGAACCAACCGATCCATCGCATCCGTGGCCGGATCGAGAAGATCTTCGGCACCTGGAAGCGGAGCTATGGTCTTCGACGCATGCGATGGCGAGGGCTTGCCAAGGCAGGCGTTCAAATTCGCCTCACCGCCATCGCCTACAATATGAAACGCAGTTTGAAGGTCATCGCTATGGCTGGATAGGCGGCAAAAACACCACTGACGCTCACACCAGAGCGTCAGAAGACACAGCCGACGGCGCCGGCGCTGATATCATTGCGCCCCTTACCCTCGAAGCCGATAAGATCAAACAAAATCAACAAAAAATACTTCCCGCGCACAGGTCTCATATAAACCTGCTCACGGCAACTGGGTGTGCACTGAACGGTGGCGTTGCGAACGGGCGAACCGTCATTTGAACGAATAATCGTCGAGCCAGCGGATCCCCTTAGACCCTTAAACTATTTGTTCGTTGACTCTTCGAGCGCCGCTTATTCGGAAGCCGAGTTTTTTGAACCTTAAGTCCCGCGGAGCGGTCGAGGTTTGCAGCGGAGGACTCGCGCAAAGATCAAAATCCGCAATCCAATACGGTCAACGATCCATTCTTTGACGGGCTTGCCGCTCTTGAGGCGGATACATCACCCGCGAAAGCGGCAGCCTGATCATCGGCTGCCGTCTCATTAAGGAGCTCGGCAAGAAGCACCGGACGCTTGTCGCAAACGCTCGGTCGGGCACGGATCGAACTGCGCACGCACATCCGCAGCGCGGCCTTCCAGGGCTATGTCGTCGTTTTTCGCTAAGTTGATGAGGGCATTTCGAGGACAATTTCCTCGAGGGCACGGGGATGCCGGCACGGTGTTTTCCCAAGAGCGGCCTGTCTTTGGAAGATATCCGCGACGCTCTCATCGATGCGGCCGACTGGGATTTCGTGGTCAGTCAGGCCCGTTGAACTCAACGCATTTTCCGCTGTTAAGTCCAGTACTTAAGGCGGCGGGACAGACCGGCAAGGGGGTCTGTCGGCTCGCCGCAAATCCAGAATGCGGAATCAACCGCATAAATATTCCCCCAAGTAATCCATAAAAACTATATTTTTTTGTTTTATGCTCCGGTGGCTTCCTAATGTCTATCCCGTGAATGCAAGCGAGATCATCCGATGACCAAAACGATACGCTTCAACGCCTTTGAAATGAACTGCGTCGGCCATCAGTCGCCGGGGCTCTGGCGCCATCCGCGCGACAGGTCGTGGCAGTACAAGGACCTGGAGTATTGGACGGATCTGGCAAAGCTGCTCGAGACGGGCTTCTTCGATTCCATCTTTATCGCCGACGTGATCGGCTATTACGACGTCTACAAGGGCAATCTCGACAATGCCCTGCTGCAGGGCGTCCAGATACCGGTCAACGATCCGCTTCAGCTCGCCAACCCGATTGCGCTTGCGACGAACCATCTCGGCATCGGCATCACGGCGTCGACCAGTTTCGAGCATCCCTACACCTTCGCGCGCCGGCTTTCGACGGCCGATCATCACACCAAGGGGCGTATCGGCTGGAATATCGTCACGTCCTATCTTGAAAGCGGTGCGAAAAACGTCGGGCAGGGCGGCTTGCGTTCCCATGACAACCGCTACGATGTGGCATCGGAATATCTCGAAGTGGTCTACAAGCTCTTCGAAGGAAGCTGGGAAGAGGGGGCGGTCGTTCGCGACAAGGAGCGCGGGATCTTCGCCGACCCGACCAAGATTCACGAGGTCGGTCACAAGGGAAAATATTTCGATGTGCCCGGCTATCACCTCTGCGAGCCGTCGCCGCAGCGCACGCCTGTCCTCTTCCAGGCCGGAGCGTCGAATGCCGGCAAGGACGTTGCCGCCGGTCATGCAGAATGCGTGTTCATCTCGACGCCGCTCAAGGATGCGACGCGGGCCTATGTCGCCGACATCCGCCAGCGCGCGGCGGCGCAGGGGCGCGACCCCAAGAAACTGCTGGTCTACGCCATGGCGACGATCATCGTTGACGAGACCGACGCGAAAGCGCGAGCGAAATACGAGGAATACGTCAAGTACGCTTCTTATGACGGTGCGCTGGTCTTGATGTCCGGCTGGACCGGCATCGACTTCGGTCACTACAAGCCCGCCGACACCGTACAGCAGCGATCACATCGGCGTCGAACGCCTGTCCGACGGCCGGAAGATCTGGACGATCGAGGAGCTGGCACAGTGGGGTGGTATTGGCGGCATGGGGCCGCTCTTTGTCGGCTCGCCCTCTACGATCGCCGATATCCTGCAGGAATGGGTCGAGGATACCGACATCGACGGGTTCAACCTCGCCTATGCACTGGCGCACGAAACCTTCGCCGACGTGATCGGCTATGTGGTGCCGGAACTTCAGAAGCGCGGCGTCTATGCCACCGGCTATCGCGAAGGAACGCTGCGTGAAAAGCTTTTCGGCGGAGGCCCGTATCTTCCCGCAACGCATCCGGCAGACCGGTTCCGTGACATCGAGAAGGTGAAGCGGGAAGCAGCAGCCAACGCGGACGAAAGGGCGGCCTGACAGTCGTTGTCCTGAGCCGGTGGGGGACCCCGGCCGACGATAAGCATGAGACATTAACGGACGCCGGGCCTCTTCCGTCCTGGCGAAGGGGCGGGGCTTGCCTGCCGCAAACATGGAGTAACAGGCCGATGAGCACATCCGCGACGCCGGCGCTTGAGATCAAGAACGTATCGCTCTCCCTTCGGGGCGTGAAGGCGATTTCCGATCTTTCCTTCCAAGTAGAGAAGCAGGAAATCTGCGCGCTGATCGGTCCGAACGGGGCCGGCAAGAGTTCGTTGCTGAATATCATCAATGGGGTCTATATCCCAGATGGTGGCGAGATCGTCTTCGAGGGCGAACGCTTCCAGCGCATGCAGCCGATTGAGGCGGCACGCCGGGGAATCGGGCGCGGTTTCCAGAACAACGCGCTGTTCTCCGGCATGAGCGTCATCGACAACGTCATCGCCGGCCTGTCGCGGCATTCGCACGTGACGCTGGTCGAGGAGATGTTCCGCCTGCCACGGGCGCTGAGAGAGGAGCGCGATTTCCGTGAGCGGGCGGGTGCCGTGCTGCACCTCTTCGACCTCGACAAACATGCCCGCACGCCCGTGGGCACCCTGCCATACGGGGTGCAGAAAAAGGTCGAGATGGCGCGCGCCGTCGTCGGCGAGCCGAAGCTGCTGCTGCTCGACGAGCCGCTGGCCGGCATGAACGCAGGCGAAAAAAAGGAAATCGCCGCGGTGATCCAGCGGCTGAACGCCGAACTCAAGCTGACAATCGTGCTGATTGAGCACGATGTCGGCATTGTTTTGAAGCTCGCCCACCACGTGGTTGTTCTCGACTACGGCCGTAAGCTGGCCGACGGCCCGCCGGAGACGATCCGCGACAATCCGGACGTCATCGCCGCCTATATCGGCTCCGAACATGCGGTGGCGGCATGAGCATGTTCCTCGAAACACTGATCGGCGGCCTGCTGGCGGGCACCATGTATTCCCTCGTCGCGATAGGCTTCGTGCTGATCTACAAGGCATCCGGTGTCTTCAACTACGCGCAGGGTTCCATCCTCCTCTTCGCGGCGCTGACCTTCGTCACCCTCACCGAAAACGGCGTACCTGCCTATGGCGCGATCGCGATCACCATTGCGCTTCTGATCGCGACCGCCATCGCCATCGAAAAACTTCTCCTGCGGCCGCTGACCAATCGCAGCCCGATGACGCTCTTCGTGGCGACGCTCGGCTTGTCCTATGTGGTCGAGGGCGTGGCGCAGGGCATCATGGGATCACAGGTCAGGGCGCTGAACCTTGGTATCGAGGATCTGCCGATCTTCCTCGGCGATATCCTGATCAGCCAGTTCGATCTCGTGGCCGCCGGCGTTGCATTGGTGCTGGTCGTCGTCCTCTCCCTGCTGTTCAACAAGACGCGCATCGGCATCCAGCTTCGCGGTGTGGCGGACGATACGCGGGCCGCTCTCTCTCTCTTGGCATCGATATCAACCGCATCTGGCAGATCGTCTGGGCCGTTGCCGGTCTTGTTGGTCTCGTTGCCGGCCTGCTCTGGGGTGCGCGGCAGGGGGTACAGTTTTCTCTGTCGCTGGTCGTCCTTAAGGCGCTTCCTGTCCTTATCATCGGCGGCTTCACCTCGATAGCCGGCGCTATCGTCGGCGGGCTGATCGTCGGTGCCGGCGAGAGCCTGGCAGAAACCTATGTCGGCCCATTCGTCTGCGGCGGTATCACGCCGTGGTTCGCCTATGCGCTGGCACTCGTGTTCCTCTTCATTCGTCCAGCCGGGCTCTTCGGCGAACGCTCCATCGAAAGGGTCTAAGACCCATGGCTGAATTCGACCTGCGCGCCATCGCCGAACCCGTCGATCCGATCGGGCTGAAAGCCGTCGGACTGGTCTCGGTCGCCGCCCTGGTGCTGGCAGCACCATTCCTCGCCTCGGAATACTGGATCAATGCGATCATCGTGCCGTTCCTGATTCTGTCGCTGTCGGGCCTCGGTCTTAATCTCGTGACGGGCTATGCGGGACAGTTGTCCCTCGGTGCCGGCGCCTTCATGATGGTCGGCGCCTACGCGACATTCGCGCTTCAACTTCGCGTGCCGGAACTTCCGTTGCCGCTCGCGCTGATCGCCGCTGGCCTGATTTCCGGTGTAGTCGGCCCCGTTTTCGGTCTGCCGTCCACCCGCATCAAGGGCTTCTACCTGATCGTCAGCACGCTCGCCGCCCAGTTCTTCTTCGAATGGCTGTTTCTCAAGTTTCCGTGGTTCTACAACGGCAATTCTTCAGCGACGATCGCCCTGTCGCGCGGCCTCTCCTTCTTTGGCCTTAATGCCAACGGCGCGCACGGTCGCGATTATCTGACGCTTGGCATCGTCGCGCTTCTGACGTGGCTATCGTTCAACCTCATCCGCAGCCAGACCGGCCGCAACTGGATGGCGATCCGTGACATGGATACGGCGGCCGCCGTGATTGGTGTTCCGGTGCTGCGCGCCAAGTTGCAGGCCTTTGCCGTCTCAAGCTTCATCCTCGGCATTGCCGGTGCATTGTGGGCCTTAGCCTATCTGGGGTCGGCCAGCGTGCAGAGCTTCGGCCTGCATCGCTCCTACCAGATCCTTTTCATCATCATCATCGGCGGGCTTGGTACGATCCGCGGCGCCTATTTGGGTGCTGCCTTCGTCAGCCTCCTGCCACTCGCCCTCGACTGGCTGTTCCAATATCTTTTCAGCGGTCAGGTCGATGCTGGCCTGCTGCAGAACATTGAGAAAGCCATCTTCGGCATTCTCATCATCTGGTTCCTCATCCGTGAACCAGAAGGATTGTCGCGCCTTCTCGCACTTCGGCGCACGGCAGCCGTCGCCTTTTTCCTTCGTAACCCTTTCCTCCATTTCTTGAAACAGGAGCCTGAACCGTGAAACGATTGATCGTTGCCGCCCTTCTAGCCGGCACCCTCCTCCCACGCCGCATCCGCCTTTGCGGCCGATGTCAGCCAGTACATTCCGCTCCCGACCTACCGTGTCGGCGCCTACGCGTCCTCAGGCGAACTCTGGTGGGCGGGCGAGCGCGATTACTTCCGCTACATCAACGAGGTTGAAGGTGGCGTAGAAGGCGTCAAGCTCGAATATGAGGAATTCGAGACGGAATGGAGCCCGGACCGCACCGTCGAGGTCTACGAGCGCGTCAAGGCCGGCAAGAACGGCTCGCCGCTCGCCTTCTTCTTCACCCATGGCACACCGGCGACCTACGCGTTGCTGGAGAAGGCCGCAGCTGACAAAATCCCACTGATTGACCCGGCTGGCGGCAAGACGGAGACGGTCGATGGCACCGTCTTTCCATACGCCTTCCCGCTGCTCTTCAGCTACTCCAGCCAGGCATCGACGGGTATCAATTACATCGCCTCGAAGGTTGGTGGACTCGACAAGCTCAAAGGCCTGAAGATCGCGACCGTCTATCACGACAGCGCCTACGGCCGAGCCAGCCAGACCGCCGTCGAGGTGCTGGCGAAGAAATACCGTTTCGAAAACATCCAGATTCCAGTCGCCGACCCCGGCAACGAGCAGTCGCCGCAATGGCGCCAGATCCGCGAGCAAAAGCCGGACTGGGTCTTCCTGCGCACCTGGGGCGTATCGACGGTGGTAGCGCTGAAGACGGCGCAACGCTTCGGCTTTCCGGCCGACCATATCATTGGCGATGTCTGGGCCGGTTCCGAATCCGATGCGATACCGGCAGGCACCGCGGCCGTCGGCTACTTGGCGCTCGCGCCCTATCCGGGCGGCACGGATTTTAAGATCCACAAGAAATTGAAGGCGGAGATCCTCGACAAGGGCAAGTCGGACCTGCGCGATCCGAAGCTTTTCGGCGCGGTCAATTACAATATCGGGCTCGTCAATGCCGCGCTCGCCGTCGAGGCGCTGCGCACCGGCTACAAGCATTTCGGCGCGCGGCCACTGAACGGCGAGGAAGGGCGCTGGGCCTTCGAGCACGTGACTATCGACGACAAGCGGCTCGAGGAAATCGGCTTCAAGGGCCTGCTGCAGCCGATCGCGATCACCCCGACAGACCATGAAGGCGGTGGTGCCGCCCGGATCCAGAGCTGGGATGGCGAGAGGTGGGTGCTGCAGACCGACTGGATCAAAGCGGATCACGAACTCCTCAATCCCCTGATCAAGGAAGGCGCCGCAGCCTACGCCAAGGAACACGGCATCACCCCGCGCACGCCCGAAACCGAAACCAACTGATCGACGACAATGAGGCCTATCAAGTTGAAGAAGATTTCACGCACGCTTATCGCTGTCGCATCTCTGGCGCTTCTTGCCGGAAAGGCCCATGCCGTCGATACGACGCCCGGATCGGACAGCGACAAGCAGTTCTTCCCGATCGCGAGCTACCGAGTCGGCCCCTATGCCGCCTCGGGCACGTCCATCTGGGCGGGTATCATCGACTACTACCGCTACATCAACGAGGTTGAGGGCGGCATCAATGGCGTACCGATCGTCTGGCAGGAATGCGAGACGGAATGGACGGCCGAGAAGGGCATCGAGTGCTACGAGCGCTTCAAACGCGGCTTGAACGGCGCGCCCGTCGCGTCCTATCTCCCGAACGGCGCGCCGGCCGCCTACGCGCTGTCGGACCGCGCGCCCAAAGACAAGCTGCCGTTGGTGACGATGGCCTATGGTCGTACTGAAGCAACGGACGGCCGGGTCTTCCCCTATATCTTCCCGGTTATGGTGACCTTCTACAGTGAGGCATCCGCTCTGGTGAACTACATCGCCGAGCGGGAAGGCGGCTTCGACAAGCTGAGGGGCAAGAAGATCGCAACTGTATACCACGACAGCGCCTATGGTCGCGAAACGCTTGACCCGCTGGCCTTGTTTGCCGAGAAATACGGCTTCGAGAACATTCAGATCCCGGTTCCCGATCCTGGCAGCGAACAGTCCGCGCAGTGGCGGCAGGTTCGCGAGCAGAAGCCGGACTGGGTGTTTCTCAGGACCTGGGGCGTTTCGACGCCTGTCGCGGTGAAGAGCGCGCAACGCTTCGGCTTCCCGGCAGATCGCATCATCGGTGACGTCTGGGCGTCGTCGGAAGAGGATGTTATCCCCTCCGGCGATGCGGCCAAGGGCTATCTTGCCCTCACACCTTATCCCGCCGGCACCGATTTCGAAATCCACAAGCGCCTGAAGCAGCACATCCTCGATGCCGGCAAGTCGGACCTTCGCGATCCAAAGGCCTTCGGCAGCGTTTATTACAACTCCGGCCTTGTAAACGCGCTGATCTCGGTCGAGGTCGTGCGCCAGGCGCAGGCGAAGTTCGGCAACCGGCCGATCACCGGCGAGGAAGGCCAGTGGGCGCTGGAGCACCTAAAGCTGAACGATGCCGCACTTGAAAAGGCGGGCTTCCTCGGCCTCGTTCAGAACCTGCAACTGACGCCGGCTGACCACGAGGGCGGTGGTGCGGTGCGCGTTCAGCAGTGGGATGGCAGCCGCTGGAACCTGATCAGCGACTGGGTACAGGCTGACCGCGAATCGCTGCGGCCGCTGATTGACGCCAAATCCGCCGCCTATGCCAAGGAACACGGCATCACCCCACGTGACGTCGGTACGAACTGACAGGCGAGCATGCCGGGACGGCAACCCGTCGCCCAGGCTTTCGACGGAGATGAAACAATGACGAAGCTGGCGCAGCAGACACAGGCCGACAAAGGGGACGATCCACAACTCGATGTCTCCGGCATCGAGGTCGTCTATGGTGGCGCGATCCTCGCCGTCTCCGACGTCTCGCTGACGGTGGGGGCAGGGGAGATCGTCGCCCTTCTCGGGGCGAATGGCGCCGGTAAGAGTACCGTGCTGAAGGTCATCTCCGGGCTCGCTTCGGCGGACCGGGCCGGTGTGCGCCACGGCCAGATCCGCTTCGATGGGGGAGACATTCTCGGCCTGCCGGCAAACAGGCTGGCTGGACGCGGCATCGTGCATGTTCTGGAAGGCCGCCATGTCTTTTCGCACCTGACGGTCGAGGAAAACCTGCTTGCCGGCGCTTTCCTTCATCGTCCCGGTCGCCGTGCACTGAAAGAGCAGCTTGATGACGTCTATGACTGGTTCCCGCGGCTCAAGGAGAAGCGGCGCACCCAGGCGGGCTTCACCTCAGGCGGCGAGCAGCAGATGGTTGCCATCGGCCGGGCGCTGCTGACGCGACCGCGTCTTGTCCTTCTCGACGAACCATCGATGGGACTTGCGCCGCGCATCGTGCAGGAAATCTTCGAGATCATCGTCCGCCTCAATCGCGAACGCGGCACGGCCTTCCTGCTTGCCGAGCAGAACGCAGCGCTATCCCTGAAGCACGCCGCGCGCGCATACATCCTCGAAAGCGGCCGCGTTGTTCTGAGCGGCGTGGCGGAAGACCTCGCAAGACGCGACGACCTCCATCGTCTCTATCTTGGAGACGCGGGCTGAACCGCGCCCCTTCCATTCAACGGGATCACACCCCATGACGCAGATCGACCTTGGCTGGGGCGAAGGCCCTTCCGAACACTACGAAATTTTGGCCGAACAATTCCGTCCGCTCTTTGCCGACATCGCCGCCGGAGCCCTGGACCGTGAGTTGAACCGCAAGCTGCCCGATGCCGAGATCGCACGGCTGAAGGCAGCCCGTTTCGGCGCCTTGCGCGTGCCGGAAGCCGAAGGCGGTTTGGGGGCAACGGTGCCCGAACTCGTCAATCTGCTCATCGAGCTTTCGGTGGCGGATTCCAATATCACCCAGGCTTTGCGCGGGCATTTCGGCTTCGTCGAGGATGTCGTCAACAAGGCGCAAGGTCCCGACCGTGCCCGTTGGACGGGGCGTCTGGCACGCGGCGAGATTGCCGGCAACGCCTGGACGGAGATCGGCAATGCGCAGCAGAGCGGTTTTTCTACAAAGGTTTCGAAGGCGGACGGCAAGCATGTCGTCGACGGCCAGAAATTCTACACCACAGGCTCTCTCTTCGCCGACTGGATCAATGTCGGCGTAACCGGCCCCGATGGCGTTAGCAGCTCGGTCCAGGTGCGCCGCGACGATCCCGGCGTCGAGGTGATCGATGACTGGGACGGTTTCGGACAGATACTGACGGCAAGCGGCACGACGCGCTTTGCCTGTGCAACGGTCGACCCGGCCGACATAGTCCCCGACGAGGACCAGTTCAAATATGGTGCTGCCTTTTATCAGGTTGTTCTTTTGGCAACGCTTGCGGGCATCGGGCGCGCATTGTCGGTGGAAGTCGCGGCCGCAGTCGCAAAACGCGTCCGTAATTATTCGAACGCCGCCGGACCGCGCTCCAGCCAGGACCCCCAGGTTCTGCAGGTCGTCGGCCGTATCCGCAGCAACGCCTATACGGCGTCGGCGATCGTGCTCCAGGTGGCCCGGGCGATCGAACGGGCCTATCGCGCGCACTTCGCGGGTGATGCCGCCGCCGAAGAACAGGCCAATGCCATCGCCGAACTCGAAACCTCGCAGGCGATGACCGTCGTGACCAATCTGATCCTCGAAGCGTCAACTATTGCCTTCGATGCGCTCGGCGCATCCTCCACGCGCAAGCCTCTCGGCCTCGATCGCCATTGGCGCAATGCACGCACCTTGTCGTCGCACAATCCGCGCATCTACAAGGATCGCATCATCGGCGACTTCGCCGTCAACGGCACGCCGCCGCCCTATCAATGGCGCATCGGTCTTGCGTCGTGATCGGGCTGAGAGTGCCGTCGGCTTCGTCATCCGTCTGATCGCCATGATTGAATACTCGGCATCGCAGGGCGATCGGTGGGGGTGGGCATCGGTTCGCCTTCAACAACCGCTACCGGCGGTTCGACGCCAACATTTGATTGCCTGTGTAGACACGCTTGCTGCCCTGCCTGAGATCATCCAGTTCCTGGGGCTCCGTGGGCATTTCTACAATAATACCCGCTAAGGGAATTTGAAGTTGTTTGGATTGAAGCGGTTAGGGCGGATCGGCCTGAAGCGTTCGAGGGGGCGGTCGATTTCATTCCAGAGGTAGTCTCCGGCAGCGCGATATGTGCCCATGGCAGCGGTGCGACCTGGGTACCGGGCGAGTGCAGTTCGTTGATTGTCGATCGCCCGCAGCGCTGCAGCCATGGGAGCCTTATGAGCTAGCGACCATCTTCATAAACGTTGTTCGTTGGAATATTGCAAAACCCTGATGCCTGCGTTACGCCGGTTGGAGGAGGGGCCTGTAGCTCAATGGTTAGAGCCGTCGGCTCATAACCGATTGGTTGCAGGTTCGAGTCCTGCCGGGCCCACCAAAGTTATTGGCCGTACGCTGGTCGTCGGTGTCGGGAAAGAGTTAACGCCTCCGGTGGTCGGGTCAGGACTAATCCCGGCCCTCACATAAATTCTACCCGGATTCTGAGGGGATGTCCCGAACAGCGGCGAACCGCAGTTTGAACAAAAATGTCGTGTGATTTCATTGCCACTGTCTGCAGTCTTCGAAAATGAGCGGTGTCGCCGGGAATCATGCGAACCTTGTTAGCGTTGAATGGGGATACTGACCCCGAAAGCGCGACCAGGTGATTGCGGCAATCTTGGAAATGACAATACGCCGGGGCCAACCGGTTCGCCGCATGAAATCCGGACTGCGCGGCAAAGACATGTTGCGCTAATTTCGTCAGACATATCCACGCCACGCTTTCTACGAATAAATAAATACCCTCGTCGCAGCAAGCTTAGCAACGCTTCAAATGTCTGGAATGGGGACGTGGGCGTTTGCCCGACTCATGAGTGTCCGCATCTGCCTGGGGTGGGCGTCTGACCCGGCACGCCCATCCCTGGCGTTTTTTTGGGGCTACGATTGTCGCAAACTAGGTTGGTTACGAACAACCGTGTCCCCACAGATCCCAGAGGAAATTGCCAGAGATGCGATATGCCCATCCAGACGGGGAATGGTTCGGCAAACCGCGTTATCCAGGAACGGCAGGCAACGCGGAAACAGTGACTCTCGTGATTGCCCCGACGGATTATCGAGAACAATCGACAGCGACGCAGTCTTGCCCCGTTTGACGATCCTGCCATGCTCCAGGACAAGAACCCGATCGCTGATGTGCTCGACCACGCCAAGGTCATGGGAAATGAACAGATAAGAGATGCCCATCCGCGCCTGCAATTCCCACAGAAGATCCAAAATCTGTGCCTGGATCGGAGGCGATCTGTGACCAGTCGATCGACCGCGACGCGAAGTGTTCCGCCAGAAACGGCGCCTGTTTCAGCACGCGGAAGTGCTGCATCTTCGCGGCGTATTCGGGGGTACAACTGGCCAGCTTCGGCAGAGGCGTCTCCTCCAATCGCAGGAATCGTACAACCAACCTGCACCAGAACCGCGTGCTTCGGTTATGGGTATGTCAATCCGGTTCAAGAACCGCACCCCAGAAAAATCAAAGACTTAAATGCGCAGGTTCAAATCGCAAAAGCTTACCCCGCAACCAACATGGCTGAGAAAACCGTTTGTTGAATGGTCCGGAACTGCCGCCACAGTTCCGGACCACGGCAACATCGCTTCAGTGCGATGTGCCCGAACCGCCCACAGGTGGCGATTCAGCTCAGATTAGAAGTCGCGCTGCAGGCGGACGAAGCCGCTGACGAAATCCTCCGTGTCTGCGCCGATGTCGCGACTTGTGTACTGCACGGAAACACGTGACGCCAACCCAGAGGTGATCTTGTAGTCAACCGCCAGACCACCGCGCCATTGATCCGCATCGCTGACGAAGCCGTAATCACCCCAATACTGGAGCCCCGGGGTGATCGCGAGCTTTTCGGTGGCGTTGTAGCGATACGAGGTGGCAACGGTCCACTCGGAAGCGGCGAAATAGACGTTCGGGTCGGATGCCCAGACGCCGGCAATCTGGAAGACGCCCGGGCCGAGTTCGGCCGAAACCAGCGCGCGGATGGCTCCTTCCTCGACCTCGGTATCGTAACCGCCGAGAAGGTCGATCGAGACGCCGCCGACCGTCGCCGAAGCGATGCCCTGCACACCGATGCCGTTTGCCTTCGTGGTCGCCCCTTCGAGCTCATTGATGGCAACGCCTGCCTGGAACGCGCCGCCCTCATAGAGGTAGGCAATCGAATTGAACTCGGTGATGTTCGCCAGCGAGTCAGTTTCGCCGTTCAGGCCTTTATCCCACCAGCTGTAGAAGAAACCCGCCTTGAAACCGCCGAGCTGGATATAGGCCTCGTCGAGGTTGATCAGGCTGTCACCGACGTCGCTGTCGTTGTCAGCGTTGAACTCGCTGGCGAAGAAGCCGGTGAGCGTTCCAAGTTCGGTGTCGCTCTTTGCGCTGAAGGCGATGTATGCGCGCGAGAAGGCGTCCCAGTCGGAGGTGCCCTGGGCCCCCCAGCCTTGGCGTTTGTTGACCTCATCCGGGCCAAACGAGACCTGGAAACGAGCGTAACCATTGATCTTCAGGCACGTTTCTGTGCCGGGGATATAGAAATAGCCGATGCCGAAAGCGTCGCAGACGCGAACGTAGTCCATCGGTTCCGGCTCCGCAGCGACGATCGCGTCAGCTGCTTGTGCACCAGAGACTGCTGCAAGGGCAACGGTGGAGCCGAGAAGCACAGTGCTAAAATTCATTCTCATGCGGTCGATCTCTCTTTTGGGTTGGGCAAGGGCCGGGGCAGGTCGGTCCTGAACTTCAACGGCACCCTCGCTCGCGCTGCGGCGAAACGGTCCGTCAATATTGACGGGCAGCGCGCTACCTTTACCAACGAATATATTCATATTCTAAAGGTATATTAATTCCGTAAGGAGATGAAATGAAAGTGCGAGACATTCGTTGCTGACACAACACATAAATATTGTCGCATTTTGTACAGAGAACAAGACTGAGCAATGTTGCAAGAATACGAATAGTTGGTAGGAGAACGCCGAATTAGCGCGGAATAAAACTTAAAATAACTTGACATATAAGAAACTGATGATAGATATATATCGCCCGATGAGAAGAGGGCTCTTCCCGACTAACGCCGCCAGAGCCTCCAGCCTGGCGGCGCATTTCATCTCGACGCTATGGGCGTTTTCCCAGGCGCTCTATACCGGTAGCGACAGGACCTTCATGCTCGTCGGACTTTGCCTCGCCGGATGATTGGGAAGGATCGCCCGTCTAGGGCAAATCGTCGAGCGCGGTTCCGGAATGTCGGAACGCTGTCAGTTTCCGTGGCAGAGCGCTCCCCGCGGCCAAGCTTTGCTTTGGTCTGTCGCCCTTGGACTAGGCCTGCTCGGTGGAGCCCTCGTTACGGGTGAAACGAAGGGCAGACGAGGGGCTGAGACCGTAGGCGCTCTTATAGAGAACCGAGAACCGGCCCGGATTGGAAAACTGAAGATTCAAGGCCAGCTCGGTAATGCTGCCCGCCCGGCCGGCCTTGATGGCGCCATGGGCGGCGGCGAGCCTATAGTTGCAGAGGACGCCCATGGGCGAGCCTCCTCGATAGGTGCGGAACATCCTCTGGAGCGCCCGCGGCGTGCACCGGGCAGCGGCGGCGAGGTCCTCGATCGTAACAGGGTTGGTCAGGTTCTCGCGCATGAACGCCTCAGCTTTAAGGAGCTGTCTTGGTGCCGCACCGCTGGTTCCCTGACAGAATGCCTCAGCGAGATTGTGCGGCATCGTCGAGAACAACTTTACGAGGGCCAGCTGCTTGTACGCTTTTGCCAACAACGGCATGGCTTCCGATGCTGCCGAGTTGAGATCCCTTTCCGCCTGCCGGAGCGTCTGATACAGACCTTGAGCGTCATCTTGAGAAAAGCACGTAGCCGGCAATACGAACTCGTGCACATAGGGTCTACCGGTCAGGTCCTCGAAGCTTCGCCTGAGAGCCGACTCGGGAATATGGAAGGCCAACCACGAACTTTCAGATTGGATCGTCATTTGGTTGCCGGCACGTTCGCGGGCGCTCGCGACATGATTAGGCGAGATGCTTAGTGTTTTGCGTGTCCGCCGGTCGGTGATTTCGATATGTCCGGACAGCACGAAATAGAAGCTGATGAGCCGCATATCACGCCTGGCAAGCGCTTGCAGACAGACCGAATGCTCCGCGCTTGCCAGCCAGGCTGATAGAATTCGTTGCCGGCGGTAGGCGAGCGAGCAAGCCTCCGGAGTCTCTGAGGAGACCTTCCACCTCCAGTTCGGCTCGACAGAACCAAGATTGGCGAGGATCGTGTCGCGCGAATGGGCGGCGAAACTGTCTGCCCGCAGTGGATCGTCTGTGCTGGGAAGGGTTGCGCAAAAAAGCACGGTGTTCCAGCCAAGGCTCGGAAACTCGTCTATGAGAGGCAGCGAACCGCATTGACGAACCAATGATTCCGCGGCCGTAGTCAGGTTCCCGTCGAGCATTGAAAGCAGCGCCGATGGGTAGAGCAGAACGGCTACCAAAGCAGCAATCGCCCCCGCGACGAGCCGGCACAAGACCAGCTTGCCGAACGGCAAGGGCATCATTTGGTGGCTCGTCTTATCAGCAGAGCCATGACGCGCGTCAATCTGCACTGCTCTCCATCCTGTGCGATATTCGATCTGAACCCGGATCGAAGATGTGTTTTTCGGATAGGGATCGCGCGTCGGCTTTGGCCGTTACTCTGAGATGCTGCGGAGCGGCAATGATGGCGACTTTCCCATCTGCCTCGAAGAGAATGGACGAAAGCGCACCGGCTGCGCGACACAAGACATGTCCGGCCGCACAATCCCAAAGATGGGTGCCGTGCTCGACATAGCCGGCAAGCCGACCCGCCGCGACCATCGCAAGTGCTGCGGCACAGCTTCCAAGGCAGACGATATGATAACCGCGCGCCTCAAACGCGGCCTCGACTTCGAGGCGATGGTTGAGGGGCCATGTTCGGTTGCGGCCTATGCCAAAGGCGATCGGCTGCGCCCCGACAAGCGGCGAAACCGAGCCTGTCCCATGCAATGGGCCATCCACAGAAGCCCACAACAGAGTATCGAGTGCCGGTAGCGCAACAGCGCCG
This sequence comes from Sinorhizobium shofinae, assembly GCA_001704765.1. GTDB lineage: Bacteria > Pseudomonadota > Alphaproteobacteria > Rhizobiales > Rhizobiaceae > Sinorhizobium > Sinorhizobium shofinae. Next base: position 7,090 of record MBFK01000186.1, on the reverse strand, counting down.
AGGACCGGCTCCTTGTTGCGGACAAAAGCGATAGAGACCGCCCAGAGCGGTATGCCCGACAGGAAATTCGCGGTCCCATCGATCGGATCGATCAACCAATGGTCAACTTCGGCATCGCCAAGCTGTTCCTCGCCGACGATCGCGTCGGCGGGGAACTGGGCGTGGATCAGCCTGCGGGCAAGACTTTCGGCGTCACGATCGGCTGCGCTGACGTAGTCGGCCTCACCCTTGGTCTCGATGACGATGTGGGAAAGATTGCGAAACCGGGCCAGCGCGAAGGCTCCAACCTTGCTGGTGACGTTCCGAAGCAAATCGAGCCGAGTGTCGAGGTCGCTTGTCAATTTGCCGCCCGATCCCGCGCCGATGCAACCATCTCTTCAAGCCGGAGAGCGATAGCGTGTGCCCGCTGATAATAGGACGACTCCGACAGCACGTAGCGGTCCATCGGCGTCTCGAAGTTCAAGGGCGTCCTGTAATTTGTTGCCGCAATGGCTTTTGTGATCGCATCCCAGTCAAGCCTACCGTCGAATGGCAGCAGATGGTCGTCCTTTGCGCCGAAGTTGTCATGAATATGCGTGGCGATCAGCCGATCGCCATGGCGCTCCAGCACCGACAGCTTGCCGGGCTCGATCAGTTCCCAATGGCCGCTGTCGTAGCAGACGCCAACGAAGTCGGAACTGTAGCGGCTAAAGAGGCGGGCATAGAGCTTGAGGTAATTTTCCGCATCTGCCTTGACCAGGGTTTCGACCGCGATCTGCACGTTGCGTTCGATGCAATGGGCCTCGACGTCGTCGAAGGATCGGAACAGGGGCTCGAACAACAGGTTCTCGTTTTCAACGCTGCGGAACGTGTCGTCGGTGATGTCCACGTGGACCACGACGTTCGGGGCGCCGAGGGCGGCAGCGAGATCGATACGATTTTTTACAAGCTCCACCCCGCTTTGGCGCTGCCAATCGTGGTGAGAAAGGATGTTTTTGCGTGTTTCCTGCGCGAATGGGACAGGTCCGGCATGGGCGAGCTCGCTCACCGGGTTGACGCCGTTGCTGGCATGAACGGAGTGTGTTTTCAGGCCCGCCTCCGCAACGATGCGGCGGGTGAACTCGATTTCGGCGTCGGCAAGCATATAGGAGCTGCCGGAATCGGGGTTCCAGTTGATATGCGTAAATCCGGCTTCACGGATCAGGTCGAGGGAGTGGCGGATGCCCTCGTCGTACCAGCGTTCATGGGTGGGCCAATGCCAGACGGTGATGCAAGTATCCATTTCAGCGTCCATTCAGAGGTTGCTCGATTCCGGGGTGCGGCCGAGGCTCAGGCGCTCGGCGATGAGGATGACGGCCAGCGAGAAGGCCATGATCAGGGTCACGTAGACGAGACTGACGGCGGCCTGGTCGGGGTCGGCCGAAACTGCGCCATCGACGATGGCGATCGGCAGGGGCTTGTTGTTGATGTTGTAAAGGAAGGCCGAGAGCGGGTATTCCGCCAGCAGATTGTTGAACTTCATGCCGGCGACCAGGATTGCGGTCGGCGCCACGAGCGGCAGGACAACACGGCGAAAGCGATACGGCCCCGAGGCGCCCATTGCCCGGGCCGCGTCGTCGAAGGCCGGATCGATCCCGATGAAGGCCGAGCGCATGAAGCGGACCATGAGCGGCAGGCTGAAGATGACGTAGCCGATCGGCAGAAGCCAGTAGCTGCCGAGAAGAACGAGATTGCCGACGAGCGGATTGGGCGCATCAAAAGCGACGATCAGTCCCACGGCAAGCAGCATGGTGGGGATGATCCAGGGCAAGACGAAGCAGATATCCAGGCCTCGCGTCAGCCAGCTGTGCTTGCGCACCATGATCGGCACGGCGAACAAAGTGATTGCGAGGCCCACGGCAACCGCGATCGAGCTCATCAACATCGAATTGAAGAAGGGGACAAAGGCCGCGCCGCCGCCCAGCACCCGAGCGTAGTTTGCCAGCGTGAAGCTGGAAGGCAGGACGTCGATGCCGATGCTCGAAGCCGGGGCGAAGGAGAACAGCACAATGAGCGCGACCGGCATCAGGTAGATCGCTGCCAGCAAATAGGCCAGCGCGGTGACCACGATACGGGCAAGCGGATTGCGTATCGCCCGCAACTGGATGCGTGTTGTCGCCTTAGCGCCGGCCGTATAGGCGCCCTTGGCCTCGAAATACTGCGACAGCAGGATCAGCCCCATGAGCACAAGCCCCATCAACAGCGCCAGCAGCGCCGCCATGTCTGGCCGGCGCAAGCTGTTCAGCGTCAGGACCATCTGGCTCAGCATGTGGAAGTCCCGGCCGCCGAGCACCTGGGGCGCGGCAAAGGAACCCATCGCCGTAATCAGCGTGAGCAGCGTAACCGCGAGCACGGTTGGCAGGATGACCGGCAGGACGACGCGCCGCAGAATCGTCATTTCCGAGGCTCCCATGCTGCGGGCCGCCTCGATCGTCGAATAGTCGACGCGGCGCATGGCGGCGCGCAGAAACAGGAAGTGAAAGCTGGTCATCAGAAAAGTGTGGGCGAAGAGAACCCCAAACCAGCCGATGAACCAATCGCGCGGCAGCGACGGGAAGAGCGCGGCCAAAGCAGCAGTGATGGCACCGCTCGGACCATAGGTGAAGTTGTTGCCGGCAGCCGCAACGACGCCGCCGAAGACGAGCGGCGTGGAGAAGGCGATTTTCAGAAAGCCGCGCTCCGGCACGCGAAAATACTCGAGCACCGCCACCTGGAACATACCGACGATCGTGACGGTGAGGGTGGTCGCCGCCGTCATCCAAACCGTGTTCCAAAGCGCTGCGCGGACGCGGCGAGAGCGTGCGAGTTCCGATACCGCATCAAACATGGCCAAACTGCCGTGCCTGAACAACGCGGCCTGCAAGGCAGCAAGCATCGGAACGAGAAGGAAGGTCAGCACGGCCCAGGCAATCACGATCAAGCCGAGCCAGTAAAAAACACGGTCCAGGCGGGTGGATCGGTTCATCCGGTCACCTCCTGGAACACATGCGCGGCGCCGGGGCGAATTCCGAGCGAGACGGTACTGCCGGGTTCAGGAAGCTGGTCGCCGATCAGCATTGCCGAAAGCGCATGACCCTCGACCTCGAGATCGACGCGGCTATGGGCTCCGAGGAATTCGACGTGGTTCACTCGCGCCGGAACGCCGGCGACCGCCCCAAGCAGGACGTCTTCATGGCGCAGGAAGCTGCGGCCTTTGACATCGTATCCCAGCAGGCGCGCCGCGAGTGGCGGAGCAAGTTCGTTGGAGACGCCGATGAACTCGCATATGAACGGAGTCGCCGGCTTGCGGTAGAGGGTACGACCATCGCCGATCTGCTCGATCTTGCCGTGATTGAGCACCACGATGAGGTCGGACATGGTCAGCGCGTCCTCCTGGTCGTGCGTGACGAAGATGGCGGTAAAGCCGAGCTCCGACTGAAGGCGCTTGATTTCCTTGCGCATCGCGGCGCGCACCTTCGCATCAAGATTTGACAACGGCTCGTCGAAGAGCAGCACGCGTGATCCCGTGACGAGCGCGCGAGCAATGGCGACGCGCTGTTGCTGGCCGCCCGACATGTTCGCTGGCTTCTTGTCGAGCTGATCGGAAATACCGGCCATCTCGGCAACCTCGCCGACGCGCCTTTCCACCTCCGCCTTGGACTTCTTCGCCACGCGCAGCGCAAAGGCGATGTTCTCGAACGCCGACATCGTCGGAAACAGCGCGTAGTTCTGAAAGACGATGCCGACGTTGCAGCGCTCGGGCGGAAGGGCGGTAATGTCTTGCCCCTCTAGGAGCACCCTTCCGCCCAAAGCCGGGAGCAACCCGGCAATGGTGCGCAACACGCTGGATTTTCCGCTCCCCGACGGGCCGAGGAGCGACACGAACGCCCCGTCGGCCACGTCGAGGTTCAGGTCACGGACAACGGTCATGCCAGGGAAGCCGACGTCGAGTTTGTTGAGGGACAGAACGCTGTCAGCCATGGCTCTAGACCTCCGATCCATGCAGAGCCGCGCTCATTGACGGATTTCAAGCTCGATCTTCTGCAGCCAGCTGTCGAGCTTTGGAGCGATTGCATCCCAATCGATCGGCTGGGTGTTGACGAGCTTGGCATTCGCCTGAACGGTGGCCGGCGACTTGGCGAGCGCTTCCGGCAGGACAGGGACCTGGCCGAACTTGGCGGCGTAGGCGGCCATCACATCGGCCGATCCCCACCAGTCGACGAAGGCCTTGGCCTCATCGAGTTGATCGGTCCGGGCCATGATCGCCACACCTTCGGAAATCACCGGAGTGCCGCCGTCGGTGTCGATCACCTGGACTTTCGCGTCGAGGTCATCGGCCCGCTTCAAAGCGCCGCCGAGCCAATTCAGATCGATGGAGGCGCGACCGGACTTGAACGCCTGGAGCTGGGAATCCGCATCGTTGGCGATAATGCCCTCAGCATAAAACCTGTCCAGGAAATCCCATCCCTCATCGGATACCTCACCATCGGCGTCGAGGAAACGGACGAGGATGCCGGCAAGATACATGCGGGTCGTCTGGGCCGCCGTGGAGCCGATGACATATTTGCCCTCATAATCGTCCTTCGTCAGATCCAGCCAGCTTTTCGGCGCGTCTGCGTCGGCCAGTCGGTCGGGGTAGTACGCGAGCACGATCGGCGTCTGCCAGAACTTGTGGACCAGGCCTTCCGCGTCCTTATATTGTGCCGGAAGGTCCTTGGCCCAGGACGGCGAATAGGGCTGGAAGAGGCCTTCCTTCTTTAAGAGGGCCATCGAGGTGTCGACCATCCCGAGAACGACGTCGGCTTGCGGGTTGTTCTCCTCGGCGATCAGGCGATCGTAGAGTTCGCCGCCCCCTGCGTTCAGTAGCTTAATCTCATGACCCGCTGCCTTGGCCTGTTCAGCGATCCATGCCCCGCGCTCACCGCCTTGCGGGCTGTAGACGGTCAGTGTGTCGGCCAGTGCTGGAAAGGCCGCGGCCACGACGATGGCGGCGGTCGCAAATGCAAATGCCAGTTTCATGATGTTCTCTCCCTTATCGAGCGACGCGCTCCTCTTACGCCGGCTCCATGTCAGTTTAATTACATTGCGCAATTTAATTTTCCTTGCAATAGCTTTCCTGAAACTTCGACCGATTTGCGGACTTTGCCATGCCTGTTTTGCCCGAGCTCTCCCTCAATGAACGACGCCTCGTCGAGTTGATCTTCAAGAACAGGGGCGTGGCTCGCATCGAGTTGGCGCAGATGTCCAGGATGACCGGCGCCACCGTGACGCGTCTGGTTGCGAGTTTGCTGGATCTCGGCCTGATCACCGAGGAGGCGGATCGAAGCGGAGCGCAAGGCCAGCCACGCCGGTTGCTGCAGCTCCAGGCCCGCCGTTTCTTTGCCGCCGGCGTCACCTTTTCGGTGACCCGCATGGAAGTCGTCATTATCGATCTCAGCGGCTCGATCGTGGCAACGAGAAGCGTGGAGGTTCATACGGCAAGTCCAATGGAAGTGGTGGAGGCGGCTCAGGCTGCCGTCGATGACATGCTCGCCGCCTTATCCATCCAGAAGAACGACCTTGTCGGAATTGGCGTTTCCGTTCCGGGAAATTTTGGCACCGCCTCGAACCTGTTGAAAGCCCATCCCTTCTTTCCTGCGTTCGAAGACGGCCAGGCGATCGAAGCGTTCCGTGAGGCGTTCGACGTCCCATGCCATGTCGAAAACGACGGCACGGCTGCCGCACTTGGCGAATACGTGTTCGCGGGTGACAACGTGCTGGATGATCCGCTGTTCTTCATCCACATCGGCCATGGCGTCGGCGGCGGCGCGGTGATCGACGGCAGACCTTATGGCGGCGCACACGGCAATGCTTGCCTGCCGGGTGTCCTCTATCCCTACGATCAGCCGCGGCCGTCCGGGCAGGACCTTCTCGCGACGTTGCACGCGGCCGGTTTCCATCTTCGAGATTTCGAGGAGATGGACGCGATGCCTCAGGCCGCTCGCTCCACCGTTATCGAATGGATCACGCGCGCTGGCGCGCAGCTCCGGCAAACCGTCCGTGTCGCAACAGCATTTTTCGATCCCGCGCGTATTGTCGTAGGTGGGCGGTTACCCGGCGATCTGAATAAAAGGCTTGTTGAAACGATCCTGTCTGAGCCGATAGAAGGACCATCGCGAGGTCTGCCGACCGCTCCGGTTTCCGTATCTCGACTTGGCATTCGCGCCGGCGCCGTTGGTGCCGGCTGTGTTCCGTTCTTCCGAGCATTTTTTACGGGTGCCGTCGCCAATGGTGGAAGCGCCTACCTGAACGGTAGACGACCTTTTCCTCGGACTCCCGCCCAATAGTTCCGTGCCGGAACACGCAACGCTACCACAGCCCCAAGCTGTGCAGCCGGAAGCTGTTGCACATGAGGCCGACTCGTCAGGAAATCCCGCGCAACAACATGTCGAGACCACTGCAGACCCGCCCCTTGAGCAGGGAGCTTCACATGTCCGAGCTGAGGATATTCTCATCGTCAGACCAATCGGCGCCGGCAGGTTATTCCCTTACAGCGCCGCGCGTCTTATCGGACGCGCAAAGGTCGCTGTAGCGCTTTGAATTGCTGCATGTTTTTCCGTGAGCCGAGGTTGATTCAAAGAGACATGCAGTAGAGTGACCTTTGAGCAGCATTCCAACAGGCGAAGGCTGTCGCATGTCTAACTGTGTGTAGCATCTCTAAAATGCTTCACTCCAAAAAATTGGGACCTCGATCGGGGTTCCACCGGCGCATCAGGACCCTTCCGAAAATCGTCAGTTTATTGACAGCTAAGCCTTGTAGAAGATTCGGCGCTTCCGGGATTTTGCAGCCGCCCTCCATGATTGCCTGCTTCGGTAGTGGTCGGTGATCACCGTCGATTTTGAGAGCTCCTGCTTCTCAAAGCACTCGGCGCAATCCTTCATATTGTTACCGAGGAGACAATATCGATGAATGTACAACGGCCCGGACTTGCCGCAGCCCCCCTTTCGAGAATCCCGAATCAGAAAGTTCAGTCTCCGCCCTAGTGAGACCGAGCCGCCTTGCGCTCGGCAATATGCTGTCAGGTATGGTCCCGAGCTTCGGGAAGCGCTGGTG
>MBFK01000069.1 GCA_001704765.1 Sinorhizobium shofinae | reverse complement strand
GATGAAACCCACCATGCCGAATCTCCCGCTCAACTCGAGGTAGACTATCATGAGCGGGAGTTTTCACACAGCCTCCACCCATTGCAGACGGTAAATCCGACCGACAAAAGCCGCAGGCTTGAAACGAAAACGCACGCCGAGTAGCTGATGGGTCATACGAACCTTTCCAGATAGGCGGTCGCAGTGCAATCGAGGCCCTTATCCGTGCGAAGGTGCCCTCGGCCGCTGGGGCGAATGGTGGAGGAAATCGCCGAGTCAATTATAGGCATTCTTCAACGCGCGGAGCTTGAGCGACTTCGTTCCGCCAATGAACTCAACGTCGATGAGTACAATCTACTGCTCGAGGAGATCGACTGGCGAGAGCTTTCTGTATTGCCGGTCGAAGAACGGACGATCGAGGAGATTTGAAATCACTCGCTGCCGCGATCGCCTCCGAGAGATCGAAGTGCTTGACCCTGCCTGTGCGATGAGATCCTTGTCCGCGCCTCTCAAGCCAAATTCTTCACAAGCTCCTTCGCCGCGGCCACTCCGGTATCGTACGCGCCGTGTGCGGTCGAATACCGGTCAGTCGAGCATGCCTCACCTGCGAAGAAGATGCGGTTGTCGTGGTGTGCGGCAAGCGTTTTACGAAGATCAGAGGCTCCCGGAATCGCGTATGAATAGGAGCCCCCGATATGCGGCTCGGAGGCCCAGGCTGAAAAGGAGATCAATGACAATTGCCGCCCGATGTCAGATCCCAAAGCGCGCTTCAATTCCTCAAGTGCAAACTGGAATGCGTCCTCCGGTCCTCCACGTTCCAAGTCATGCGCCAGATCCCCAGCATAGTATCCCTCCACGACGGGGTTCCCGAGCGGCCTGATTTGGTAGGCCCCTGTACGGCGGTCGCGGTAGGAACCCAGGACGTGGGTGTCGAACGGAAGGGCGTCTGGCGTTTCCACCTTCATGAACAGTTTGTTCGCGAGGCCGAGCGGCAGGCGGGATGCGGCATCGATCTTTTCGGGAAGCGGCGGACGGAACGCGATACGCTCGCACGCGAGCACGTTCGTCGAGGCGGTGACGACTACCGCCTTAGCAAGCAGATAGCCCTTGGTCGTTGAAAGACCGAGATGATCCGCTGCGAAGTGGTCGATGCGCTCCACGGCGGTCTGCAGCTCGACCGGAAGTGGTCCGGCATAGGCGGAGACGAGCGCTCCATAGCCCTCACGCACTCTCCAGTCGGGACCGGGACCGGGATCATACCGCTGGAGATCGAAAACAGACGACCACTGGAGTCCGGCTCCCGTGATGAACGCTCCGACGGCATGGATGTACTCGTTCCAGCGACCTCCAGCCGGAAGCACGCTCGAAAGCGCGGTGTCCGTGCCCTCGTGGGAACGCACTCTCTCAAAAAATTCGTCGAGCGCACGGATTGCAGCCCGGGCGTCAGCGTTTGTTTCGAGCTTTCGTCCCCCCTCGTCCCATGGGGCGCGAGTGTGATCGATCGTTAACCCGAGTTGCCGCGCGATCGCCGTCCAGGCATTCGTTCTTGCCCCATGCAGCCACCCGCATCCGACGTCAAGGGCCCCCATTCCCGCATCGAAATGCTCCGTCCGCGCTCGCCCCCCTACACGTGCGGACGCCTCCAGAACGACAAGCGAAAGATCCGGCCGCACCGCCGTGATGTGCCGGCCGGCCGCTACACCGGCCGCGCCGGCGCCAATAATCGCCACATCTACTTCAGTCTCAGTCACCATGGTCTCTCGAACGAGCTCAAAACGGCGGCGGCGGTAAATCCATGCGCACCAGCGGCAGCATAGCTTCGGTCGGGACGGAGGAACAGTTGCGGGCTGACCGCTTCTATCAGCCAGTGGCCGAAGGGGGATGCCGCGTATAATCAGACGACCTCCTATGAAGCCTGGCGCCGGACACATGGCAGCTCCGACCAGCAACGTGCCTAAAAATCGAAAAATCTTGCCAACCCGGAGCCGTCCACACATGGCGCGATTTGGTCGCCGTGCCAGCGAGAGCAACCGAATTCCCCCCAAAAAGCGCAATCCGGATTGATTTCGGCTGCTTAGCCGAAAATTTCAGGATCGCTGACAAAAGGCCTTCAGACACTCATCAGTGATGGCCGCCCCCCCCTTTGCCGACATACGCCTTGTCGTCTAAGTTGTGTTCGTATAGGCAACGCACGGCAACAGGCGGGAGCGGGGGTTCTCAACAATGCACATCATTCTTGCGGTCTTCGGTGTGCTCGGCGTGGCGGCCTTTTGGTGGTATCGCCTCAAATATATGAGTGAGGCGGCCAGCGAAGTGGCAGATGCGGTTGGCAGGGTGCGCGGCAGTCTTAGGCGCAGCAAACTGCGCAAGAAGGCTGCCCTGTCCCCTGTCACGGCCATAGACGATCCTGTTGTCGCGGCTGCCACTGTCATCCTGGCGATCGCAGCGGAGGACGCCCCCATCTCAGATGGGCTGGAAATGCGGGTTCGCGCAGAAATCGGCGCAATCGCCGCGAACGAAAAGCAACTCGAGGAGGCGATTGCCTACGCGAAATGGGCAACCGACCAGGTTGCACACGTCCCGAGTGTGATTGACAAGTCGACCCAGTTGCTGAAACCGCGTCTGGATGAGCGCGAGAAGGAACAACTCGTCGCAATGGTCCTCTCGGCGGCGCTTCCGGGCGAACGCCACGTCCTGTTCAAACAGCGTGTCGAGCAGTTGCGCCGCAAGCTGGGCCTGGAACTCAACAGATAGTAATCCGTCGACGAGTTGGGAGCGCGCGCAACCCGCTCACCTCAGGCGCAGGCTGTCAGATCTCACCACCAGGTCGCAACGACTGCACAAGCGCAGCGTTGGCAGCGACTTTGTGGTAATCTGCGCCGAGGTAGGACTGGCGCTATGAGCGATACGCGGAAAATCGCGGCCATCCTGGTCGCAGATGTGGTCGGGTATAGCCGTCTCGCTAGCGCGGACGAGGATCGCATCCTGGCGCGGCTGCGGGCGCTGCGCAGCGATCTGATCGATCCGACGATCGCCGTGCACAATGGCCGCGTGGTCAAGCGCACCGGAGACGGAAGCCTCATCGAGTTCCGCAGCGTTGTCGATGCTGTGCGTTGCGCCATCGAAGTGCAGAACGGTATGGTCGAGCGAAACGCCGGCCTGCCGCCCGAGCGCCGCATTGAGTTCCGCGTTGGCATCCATCTGGGCGATGTGGTCGAGGAGAGCGACGGCGATCTCATGGGCGACGGCGTCAATATCGCGGCGCGATTGCAAGGGATCTCCAAGCCCGGCGCGATCTGTCTTTCGGAAGACGCCTACCGTCAGGTGAAAGCGAGGCTCGATCTCCCTGCAATCGACCTTGGCGCAACGCAACTCAAGAACATCGCTGAGCCGATCCGGGTCTATTCGCTTGAGGTCGGAGGCGCCGGGCAAGAACGGTCGGCGCTGCCGCCTGTTGCCGATAAGCCTTCCATAGCCGTGCTTGCATTCAACAACATGAGCGGCGATGCCGAACAGGAGTATTTCTCCGACGGCATAAGCGAGGATATCATTACCGACCTCTCGAAGCTGTCCGAGTTGCACGTGATCGCCCGCAACTCGTCGTTCGTATACAAGAAAGCAACGGTCTCCGTACCGGACATGGCCAAGGCGCTCGGTGTTCGCTACGTGCTCGAGGGCAGCGTGCGCAAGGCGGGCAATCGGGTGCGGGTCACAGCCCAATTGATTGATTCGAGCAGTGGCGGACATGTCTGGGCCAACCGTTTCGATCGCGACCTCAGCGACATTTTCGCAGTCCAGGACGAACTCACGCAGGAGATCGTGGCTGCGCTCAAGCTGAAACTGACGGCCGGTGAGCAGGATCGGTTGACCCCGAGGCGGGCCGTCGACGTTAAGGCCTACGAACTCTTCTTACGCGGCCGCGAGCTGTCGTGGGCGGCCACCGGAACAGGCAATATCGCGGCACGCGACCTTCTTGAGCGTGCGACCGCCATTGATCCGGGATATGCCGCGGCCTATGCATTGATCGCCTTCACCCATGTGGTTGACTACTCCAACAGCTTCTCCAGCGATCCGGAACGCTCGCTTCGGACTGGATTGGAACTTGCGCAGCGCGCGGTGGCGATGGACGAGGAAGAGCCCGCCGCTCACTGGGCGTTGGGCGTATCTTACCTATGGAGCCGCGAGCTCGACCGGGCACAGGCCGAAGTGCAACGTGGTCTCGCGCTTTCGCCGAACTCCGTGGAATTCCTGCTCTTGAAGGCTACCACACAGACATTCTCCGGCGACCCAGCAGGTGCGCTCGAGACGCTTGATGCTTCGATGCGGTTGGACCCACACTATCCGGAGATCACGCTGCAATTTCTCGCCGATGCACGCTTTTCCCTCGGCGAGTATGCGCAAGCGATTGCCGCGATCGAGCAGCGGCTCGCACGAAACCCTCAATCAGAGACGGCCTATGCCCTGCTCGCCTCTTGCTATGGTCACCTCGGCCGACTGGAGGAGGCTCGACAGGCCTGGGAGCGCGTGCTCCAGATAAATCCTAGCTTTTCTGTCGAGCGCCGCCGCCGCATCCTTCCCTTCCGCAACCCTGAGGACCTTGAGCGCCGCGTTGAAGGACTCCGCAAGGCGGGACTGAAATTCTGACGCGAGCCGCTGCTGGCGCCGCAAAGAGCGGGAATGGCTCGGCTCCCAGCTCTTGGCCCTGCCAGTTGAGGACTGGATCCCGCCTATTGCACAAGCGGCCGCAGTGCGACTTGCGTCTCCTTGAGCATGGGCAGGTAGCGTTCTGCGAGTTCGGGAGCCGCGACATGGGCGGCAGGCGCCCCGATATTGAGCGCCGCGACCACCTGCCCGCGCGCGTTCATCAACGGTACGGCAATCGAACAAAGTCCGAGTTCGAGCTCCTGGTCGATGACCGCATAGCCCTGCTCGCGAACCCGTCGCAGTTCCTCGATCAACTCTTCCGGATCGGTCTTCGTCCGCGGCGTGTTGGCCTTGAGCTCGGTGCGGCCCAGCATCTCTCGCGCTTGCGCTTCAGGAAGTGCGGCGAGCAGCACCCTCCCCATCGAGGCGCAATAGGCAGGAAGCCGCGAGCCGGGCATCAGGTTGATCGACATCACCCGGCGCTGCGAGGCGCGCGCCACGTAGACCACCTCCGTTCCATCAAGCACGGAGGCCGAGGCGCTTTGGCCGGCCCTTTCCGAGAGCTGGTCGAGATAGGGCTGGACGATCGCCGGCAGCGGTGTCGCCGAGAGATAAGCGTGGCCGAGCCTCAGGATCTTGGGCGTCAGGGTGAAGAACTTGCCATCATAGTCGGCATAGCCGAGTTCCGAGAGCGTCAGCAACGAGCGCCGCACGGTGGCGCGATCGAGGCCGGTGAGTTTCGATGCCTCGGCAATCGACAGTCGCGGCTGCGCCTCGCCGAAGGCTTCGATGACCTTCAAGCCGCGCGCAAAGCCGCTGACGAAATCCGTTTCCCGCATAATTTTCCCCTCATTAAACTAGATTCCACTTTGTGCGATATATGAACAAATGTCAAATATCGCACAAAATATTTGACGACCGACTGAAATGAGCGCTTATTCCCCGGCAGTTGCCGCTGCCGGGCGACGGGGTCTCTTGAGGGCGCATCGCCGGCCGGCAAATAGAGGAGGATTTGGATGGCTCGCATAATGTCACTCGCCGACGCGGTGGCGGAAAACGTCCGGGACGGCGACACCGTCGCCATGGAGGGCTTCACGCACCTAATCCCTTATGCTGCCGGTCACGAGGTGATCCGCCAGGGCAGGAAGGATCTGTTTCTTGTCCGCATGACGCCGGACATCCTCTATGACCAGCTGATCGGCGTCGGCGCAGCGCGGGGCATGAAATTCTCCTGGGGCGGCAATCCCGGCGTCGGCTCGCTGCACCGCTTCCGCGACGCGGTCGAGAACCAATGGCCGCGGCCGCTCGACATCGAGGAACATTCGCATGCGGCGATGGCGAACGCCTATGAAGCGGGTGCGGCAAACCTGCCTTTCGCCATGCTGCGCGGCTATATCGGCGCCGACCTGCCGAAGGTGAACCCCAACATCAGACAAGTCACCTGCCCGTTCACTGGCGAGGTGCTCGCCGCCGTGCCGGCGATCCGTCCCGACGTGACGATCATTCACGCCCAGCGCGCCGACCGCAAAGGCAATGTGCTGATCGAAGGCATCGTCGGGGTCCAGAAGGAGGCGGTGCTTGCCGCCAAGCGCTCGATCGTCACCGCCGAGGAGATCGTCGAAGAGCTCTCGCCAGCTTCCCCCAATTCCGTGGTGCTGCCGACCTGGGCGGTGACGGCGGTCGCCCATGTGCCGGGCGGCGCCTTCCCCTCCTACGCGCATGGCTACTACCCGCGTTCCAACGCCTTCTACATCCGCTGGGACGAGATCGCCCGCGACCGCGAGAGCTTCACCGCCTGGATCAAGGAAAACGTGCTCGACGCGACGCCGGTAGACTTCGCCCGTCACGCCGCACAGACGTCGGCCAAGGTCGCTTGAGGAGGCGATGATGACGGATTTCACCCCCAATGAAATGATGACGATCGCCGCGGCGCGCGCGCTTTCCAACGACGATGTCTGCTTCGTCGGCATTGGCGCCCCCTCGGCCGCCTGCAATGTCGCCCGGCTGACGCACGCTCCGGACATTACCCTGATCTACGAGAGCGGCACCGTCGGCACCAAGCCGGACGTGCTGCCGCTGTCGATCGGCGATGGCGAGCTTTGCGATACGGCGCTCTTCACCGTCTCGGTGCCGGAAATGTTCCGCTATTGGCTGCAGGGCGGCCGCATCACAACGGGCTTCCTTGGCGGAGCGCAGATCGACAGGTTCGCCAATCTCAACACCACCGTCGTCGGCCCCTACGACCACCCGAAAGTCCGCCTGCCGGGCGGCGGCGGCGCGCCGGAGATCGCCTCCAATTGCGGCCGCATCTTCATCACCATGTCACTCACGAAGCGCGGCTTCGTCGAGAAACTGCCCTTCGTCACCTCGATGGGCCATGGCGAGGGCGGCAACCATCGCGAACGGCTCGGCCTCAAGACGAAGGGACCGACGCGCGTCATCACCGACATGTGCATCCTCGAGCCCGACCCAGAGACAAAGGAACTGACCGTCGTATCGATCCATCCCGGCGTCGGCCGCGAGCGGATCATCGAGAATTGCGGTTGGCCGATCAAATTCGCCGAGACCGTCATTGAAACGCCCGTGCCGACCGACACAGAGCTTTCGGTGCTGCGCGACATCAACGCCCGCACCAAGAAGGCCCATGAGGGCACCGGCACGGGCAAGGAGGCAGCCTGATGCGTGACGCTTACATCTGCGACTATATCCGCACCCCGATCGGCCGCTTCGGCGGCGCGCTCGCCGCGGTGCGCGCCGACGATCTCGGCGCCGTCCCCTTGAAGGCGCTTTCCGAGCGCAATGGCTCGGTCGACTGGGAGGCGATCGATGACGTGATCTTCGGCTGCGCCAACCAGGCGGGCGAGGACAACCGCAACGTCGCGCGCATGTCGCTGCTCCTGGCCGGGCTGCCGGTCGCCGTGCCCGGCACGACGATCAACCGGCTTTGCGGCTCTGGCATGGATGCGGTGATCGCCGCTGCCCGGGCGATCAAGGCCGGCGAAGCGGAACTGATGATCGCCGGCGGCGTCGAATCGATGTCGCGGGCGCCGTTCGTCCTGCCCAAGGCCGACAGCGCCTTCTCGCGGCATGCCGAAATCCACGACACGACGATCGGCTGGCGCTTCGTCAATCCGCTGATGAAAGCGCAATACGGCGTCGATTCGATGCCGGAGACCGGCGAGAACGTCGCCGAAGACTTCAAAGTCTCGCGCGAGCACCAGGACGCCTTTGCGGTGCGCAGCCAGGCAAAGGCGTCGTCTGCGCAAGCGAACGGCCGGCTCGCCAAGGAGATCGTTGCCGTCACCATCCCGCAGAAGAAGGGCGAACCGGTTGTCGTCGACCGGGACGAGCACCCGCGCGCCACGTCTATGGAGGCGCTCGCCAAGCTGAAAGCACCGTTCCGCGCAGGTGGCACCGTCACCGCCGGCAATGCCTCCGGCGTCAACGACGGGGCGGCCGCGCTGATCATCGCCTCGGAGGAGGCGGCCAGGAGGCATGGGCTGAAGCCGATCGCCCGTATCCTCGGCGGCGCCACGGCCGGTGTGCCGCCGCGCATCATGGGCATCGGCCCCCTGCCCGCCTCGCAAAAACTGATGGCGCGGCTCGGCATGACGCAAGACCAGTTCGATGTCATCGAGCTCAACGAGGCTTTCGCCAGCCAGGGCCTGGCGGTGCTGCGCGAACTCGGTATTGCCGACGACGATCCTCGCGTCAACCGCAATGGTGGGGCGATCGCGCTCGGCCACCCACTCGGCATGTCGGGCGCCCGCATCACCGGCACCGCAGCCTTGGAGCTTGGCGAAACGGGCGGGCGCTATTCGCTCTCGACCATGTGCATCGGCGTCGGCCAGGGCATCGCCGTGGCGCTGGAGCGGGTGTAGGACAGACGAAACGCCTCGTCCGGCCAGTCTAGTGGGTGATCTGGAACCCGGCAGGTGGTTGAACGGATGAGGCGTCTTCGCTCGCAACTGTGGAGACCAAGGCGCCTGGCGGCCCCTCCCAGAACCGGCTGAGCATCGTGTCGACGGCCGAATCCGGTCCGGCGATCAATGCCGTGACGGAGCCGTCGCGTTCATTGCGCACCCAGCCTCGCAGGCCGAGCCGCTCGGCCTCGTCGCGCGTCCAGACACGGAAGCACACGCCCTGCACCCTTCCGGTGATCCTGACCAAAGCCGCCTTGCGATCATCCGCCATGGCCGCCTCCCTCACTCGTTCGTTCCGAATCTGGCGCAGTTCACCCCGAAGGCAAGCGCATTGACGCGAGATCGCCATCCGCCTGCGACTGGCCCTAACGTTGTCGCAATTTCACGCGACCTTTTTTACCAGCCAGATAAAATATTCTGTTTTTGGGGCTTGCAATTGCTGCGCTGCAACATTATTGTATGACTTATCGATAGAGCACTCCTCCTCCCGGCTCTATCGAGGGATCGGCAACACTCCTCCTCCCAGTTGCCGATCAGGATCGAAGGCCCGGCGTACCTCCTCCCACGCCGGGCCTTCTCTTTTTCCAGCCGAGCCACACCCGTCGCCAGAGGCAACGCCCTCGAAGCGCGCATCAGGTTCACTGGATTCGGGCGGAAGCCGGCGGTAATTTGGGAACGTTTCAGGAGTTAGGGCATCCAATCCGCGACAAGGAGCCGATCATGCCCGTTGCCGAAAACCATCGTTCCCCCCATCACCCGCGGTCCACGCCGGATCTCGAAGGATTCCGCGCGATCATGCAGGCGCATAACCGCAAGCTCTATCGGATCGCTCGCAGCATCGTGCGCAACAACAGCGACGCGGAAGACGTGCTGCAGGAGGCCTATGTCCGCGCCTTCACGCGATTTCAGGATTTTCGGGGCGACTCCACGGTCACGACCTGGCTCGCCCGTATCGTCATCAACGAGGCGCTTGGCCGGCTGCGCAAAAGGCGACGCCAGAGGAAACTGGCCGAGGACATGCGGCAGTCGCATCAGGCCGAAATCATTGCCTTTCCCCTCAATTCAAACAGCGATCCGGAAAGAACGATGGCACAACGGCAGATTCTCGATCTGGTCGAAAAGCTAACGGATCATCTTCCGGACACCTACCGGACGGTCTTTGTCCTGAGGGTGATCGAGGGGCTCGGCAACGAAGAGACGGCCGCGCTGCTCGGTCTACGGCCGGAAACGGCCCGCACCAGGCTGCATCGGGCGCGCCACCTCCTGAAAGAGCAACTGGAACGGCAGATCGGCCCCGTCCTGCTCGACGCCTTTCCCTTTGCCGGCAAACGCTGCGAGCATTTGACCGAGGCCGTCCTCGCCCGCATCTCGCGTCAATCGCCAGAATCAAGCCGCAGATAAAAACGGGAACGTTCCAACCCGCGAAGCATCCAAAGCACGTCAATTCGACATCACGCTTTGATCTTCGAAGAAAGGAAAATCCCATGACCATCCGACTGACGACCGCGGCGACCGTCATCGCCTTGCTTTTTGGTGCCAACGGAGCGCTCGGCGCCGACAAGCCGACGGATCCCCAGATTGCGCATATCGCTTACACGGCCGGCGTGATCGACATCGAAGCGGCGAAGCAGGCAATTGCAACGTCGAAGAACAAGACCGTTGTCGAATTCGCCGAGAGCATGGTGCGCGACCATGAGGCGGTGAACAAGCAGGCCCTCGATCTCGTCAAGAAGCTCAATGTCACGCCCGAAGACAACGACACCAGCAAGGCGCTGTCGCAGGCGGCCGAAACGAAGCGCCAGGAACTGGCGAAGCTTTCCGGCGCAGAGTTCGACAAGGCCTATGTCGAGAACGAAGTCGCTTATCACAAGCAGGTCAATGGCGCGCTCGAAACGCTGCTGATCCCGGCTGCGCAGAATAGCGACCTCAAGTCTCTGCTCGAGACCGGGTTGAAGCTGTTTGAGGGCCATCAGCAACACGCCGAGCATGTCGCGGCCGAATTGAAGTGAGCGCGGCAATGTTGCCAGCGCGAGCAGCCATTCTCACTCTGTTGCTGGGAGCGGCCGCCGTCGCCGCTCCTTCGCAGGCGGAAACCATCCGGGTGACGATCGACCGTCTGGTCTACGCCCCCGCGGAAATCCAGGCGAAGGTAGGCGATGAGATCGAGTGGATCAACAAGGATCCGCTCGTCCACACCGCTACGGTGAAAGGCGGCGCAGAAGTGCTCCTCCCAGCCAAGAAATCGGGCCGTCTCCTGCTGCAAGAGCCGGGCAGCTTCGATTATATCTGCCGCTACCACCCGAACATGAAGGGCCACATTACCGTCCGGCCTTGACCCGCAAGCGGCCGGCGTTCGTACCGGCCGTCCGCAATCCAGTTTTTCAATGCACGCCGAGAAACTGTTTCAATTCCGGCGTCTGCGGATTGGCAAAAACCTCGTCGGGCGGGCCGATCTCGTGAACTCGGCCCTGATGCATGAAGACGACCCGCGAGCAGACGTCGCGGGCGAACTTCATCTCGTGCGTGACCATCAGGAGCGTCATGCCTTCGGCGGCAAGCTCGCGCACAACCGCCAGCACTTCCGCCACCAGCTCCGGGTCGAGCGCCGAGGTGATCTCGTCGCAGAGCAGCGCAATCGGCTGCATCGCCAAGGCGCGGGCGATCGCCACGCGCTGCTGCTGGCCCCCGGAGAGCTCGTCCGGATAGGCGTGGAACTTGTGATCGAGGCCGACGCGCTCCAGCATCTTTCGGGCCATTGCCTCGGCTTCCGGCTTCGGCGTCTTCCGGACGACGAGTTGTGACAGCATGACATTGCCCCCGACCGTCAGGTGCGGAAAGAGGTTGAACTGCTGGAAGATCATGCCGACTTTCAGCCTGAGCGCCTTCAAGTGAGCTTCATCGTCGAGAAGCTGGGCGCCAGCGACCGCGATCGATCCATCGCTGATCGTCTCGAGCCCGTTGATACAGCGCAACAGCGTCGACTTGCCCGAGCCGCTCTTGCCGATGATGGCGATCACCTCGCCCGGCTCGACATCGAGATTGATGCCCTTCAGCACCTCGTTCGACCCGAAGCTCTTTCGGACGTCAGTGATTTCGATGAGCGACATTGAGCTTCCTTTCGAGGATCTGGCTGCTCTTGGACAAGGGCCAGCAGAGCGCGAAATAGATCAGGGCGACGAGGCCGTAGACGGTGAAGGGCTGGAAGGTGGCATTGGTAACGACCGTGCCCGCCTTCGACAGTTCGACGAAGCCGATAATCGAGGTCAGCGCCGTTCCCTTGATGACCTGCACGGAAAAGCCGACAGTCGGTGGCACGGCGATCCGCATCGCCTGCGGCAGGATGACGTAGCGCATCTGCTGCAGCCGGCCCATGCCGAGGCTGGCCGACGCCTCCCATTGCCCCTTGGCGATCGCCTCGACGCAGCCGCGCCAGATCTCGCCCAGGAAGGCAGCGCTCCAGAGGATCAGCGCAAGGCCCGCCGCAAGCCAGGCCGGCACGTCGATGCCGAAGAGGCCGAGCCCGAAGAAGGCGATGAATAGCTGCATCAACAGCGGCGTACCCTGGAAGAGCTCGATGTAATATTTCGCAAGGGCCCGCATCCACTTGCGCCGGCTGAGGCGTGAGAAAAGCAGGGCGAGCCCGACGAGGCCGCCGCCGATGAAGGAGACGAGCGACAGGACGATCGTCCAGCGGGTGGCGAGCAGCAGGTTGCGCAGAATGTCCCAGATGGTGAACTCGATCATCGCGCCGCCCTCCTCGGAAAGATGAACCAACCGACCATGCCGAGCACCTGGCGGAGCAGGATGGCAAGGATGAGATAGACGGCGGTCGAGATGAAATAGGCCTCGAAGGCGCGGAAGGTGCGCGACTGGATGAAGTTGGCGGCGAAGGTCAGGTCCTCGGCGGCGATCTGCGAGACGACGGCGGAGCCGAGCATGACAATGACGACCTGCGAGGAGAGCGCCGGCCAGATGCGCTGCAGCGACGGGACGAGAACCACATGGCGGAATGTTTCGAAAGGCGTCATGGCAAGGCTCGCACCCGCCTCGAACTGGCCTTTCGGCGTCGCCTGGATGCCGGCGCGGATGATCTCCGAGCTATAGGCGCCGAGATTGACGATCATGGCGAGATTGGCCGCCTGGAGTTCGCTGAGCTGCAGGCCGAGCGACGGCAGGCCGAAGAAGATGAAGAAGAGCTGGATCAGGAACGGCGTGTTGCGGATCAGTTCGACATAAGCGGCGACCACCGGCTTCAGCCAGGCGGGACCGAGCGCCCTCACCCAGGCGCAGACAATACCGAGCGAGATGCCGGCCAGCGCGCCGACGGCGATCAGCTGGATCGTGATTCCGATCCCCTTGACGATCTGCGGGTAATATTCGAAGAGCCAGCCGAATTCGAATTGGTAATTCAAGACGCACCCCTGTTTGCTATCGGCAATGACGCCACCCCGCCAGAGCGGGATAGGAAAAGTGTGAGCGGTTTTCCGCCCGCATCCCGCTCCACTTTTGGAAGCGGAGTGGCGTTGAGGTCGAGTGATCAGAGTTCTGCCGGCAAATCCGTGCCCAGCCATTTCTGCGCAATGGCGTTCAGGGTGCCGTCGGTCTTGGCGGCGGCGATGATGCCGTTGACCTTCTCGAGCAGCGCCGGCTGCTCCTTGGAAAGGCCGATGTAGCAGGGCGAGTTCTTGATCAGGAACTTGAGCTCGGGACGCTTCGGCGGGTTTTTGGCGAGGATCGCCGCTGCGACGACGTTGCCGGTGGCGACCGCTTCGACCTGGCCCGAAAGGAAGGCGGAGATCGTGCCGTTATTGTCCTCATAGCGCTTGATGACCGTATCGGCCGGCGCGACCTTCGTCAGCTCCAGGTCCTCGACGGCGCCGCGGGTGACGCCGATGGTCTTTCCAGCAAGCTCTTCCGGCTTCGTGGCCACAAAATCGGCCGGTGCGAAGACGCCATTGTAGAAAGGCGCATAGGCGGCGGAGAAATCGATGACCTTTTCGCGATCCGGGTTCTTGCCGAGGCTCGAGATGACGAGATCGACCTTGTTCGTCTGCAGATAGGGAATGCGGTTGGCGCTGGTGACGGGCACGAGTTCGACCTTCACGCTAAGCTTCTCGGCGATCAGGTTCGCCATGTCGATATCGTAGCCGACCGGCGCCATGTCGGGGCCGACGCTGCCGAAGGGCGGGAAATCCTGGGGTACGGCGACGCGGATCGTGCCGCGGGCGGTGATGTCGCCGAGCGCATCGGCTTGCGCCACAGAGCCGAAGCCGATTGCAGCGGCCATTGCCGTCATCGCGACGAACAATCTTCTCGAAATCATTGGGTCATTCTCCTGTTCTGGTTTGCGGTTTGGTTGTGGGTGGCGTTCGGGGAGCCGCGCTCTGGGGCGGCAGCGAAAGCGAGCGTCGGAGGTCGGCCAAGGGGTCGGGGCGGCGGGAGAGATCCAGCCCCGTCTCCACCTCGTCCAGATGTTCGACGGAAAGCGCCGCCGCCTTGAGGAAGTCTCCCTCCTCCATCGCCGCGACGATGCGGCAATGGCCGAGATGCGACTGCATGGCGTGGAAATCGGATTGATACAGCAAGGAGATCAGGATGGTGCGCGCCGTCAGGTCGCGTAGGATCTCGACGAGAATGGCGTTGCCGGCGAGTTCCGCGATGCGGATGTGGAAGTCGCCCATCAGGCAGGTAAGACGCTGCCGGTCGCCGGCGGCGATCGCCAGCTTTTCCTCGGTAAGATGCGCATGAAGCGTGTCGCGACCGCTTTCGGTCAGCCGGTCCATGCTGCCCAACAGTCCCGCCTCAATGACACGGCGGGCCGCGTAGACCATTATCGCCTCTTCGGCCGAGGGCTCGACGACGAACCAGCCGCGCCGCGGGCTGACCTTGACGATGCCGCGCTGTTCGAGCCGCATCATCGCCTCCCGCACCCGGGTGCGGGAAACGCTGAAGAGGCTAGCGAGCTGGTTCTCGCTCAGCCGCGTACCGGGGCGAATACGGGCGGAAAGAATGCCGGAGACGATGGCTTCATCTATACCGTTCGGAGCGTTCTGTTGTGGCGACAAATCTTGCATACAAGTCAGAAAAGCAAGGGTCGTGCCAATATCATTGACTTACTATTTCAATGACTTGCGTCGCCGGCGCGGTCGTGTGTGCCCACTAGATCAGCACCTGCGCACATTTTCATCGGCGATGCGGAGGCGGCGAAGATGGGGCGAAAGCCGCGCCGTAAATAGGAAGCGAGCGGGACCAGCCCGCTCGTTCACCATTGCGCAAAGATCGCAAATTCCGAGGCCCGACGTTTGCTTCAATCCATGTCGCCTTCGTCAGGCTTGGCCACGTGATCGCGATTGCCATGAATGATTTCGCGCTTGCCGACATGGTTGGCCGGGCCGACGAGGCCTTCCTTTTCCATCCGTTCGACGAGCGAGGCGGCGCGGTTATAGCCAATGCCAAGGCGACGCTGGATGTAGGAAGTCGAGCATTTCTTGTCGCGCAGCACGACCTTGACCGCCTGCTCGTAGAGTTCGTTGCCGTCCTCCGCGGCAATCGCGCTTTTGTCGAAGACGGCGCCCTGATCCTCTTCCGCCTCTTCTTCCTCTTCGTCAGCCGTCACGGTCTCGAGATATTCGGGACGGCCCTGCGTCTTCAGATGCGCCACGACATGCTCGACCTCCTGGTCGGAGACGAAGGGGCCGTGGACGCGGGCGATGCGGCCGCCGCCGGCCATGTGCAGCATGTCGCCTTGGCCGAGGAGCTGTTCGGCCCCCTGCTCGCCGAGGATCGTGCGGCTGTCGATCTTCGAGGTCACCTGGAAAGAGATGCGGGTCGGGAAGTTTGCCTTGATCGTGCCGGTGATGACGTCGACCGACGGGCGCTGCGTCGCCATGATCAGATGAATGCCGGCGGCGCGCGCCATCTGAGCGAGACGCTGGATCGCCCCTTCGATCTCCTTGCCGGCGACCATCATCAGGTCGGCCATCTCGTCGACGATGACGACGATATAGGGCATCGGCGCGAGATCCATCTCCTGCTGCTCGAAGAGCGGCTCGCCGGTGCCCTTCTCGAAGCCGGTCTGCACCGTCGCCAGGATCGGCTCGCCCTTCTCGCGGGCGGCGGCGGCTCGCTGGTTGTAGCCGTCGATATTGCGGACACCGAGCCGCGACATCTTGCGATAGCGGTCCTCCATCTCGCGCACCGCCCATTTGAGCGCCATTACCGCTTTCTTCGGATCGGTGACGACGGGCGTCAAAAGATGCGGAATGCCGTCATAGACGGAGAGTTCAAGCATCTTCGGGTCGACCATGATCAGCCGGCATTCCTCCGGCTTCAGCCGGTAGAGGAGCGACAGGATCATCGTGTTGATCGCCACCGACTTGCCTGAGCCGGTGGTACCGGCGACGAGCAGATGCGGCATCTTCGCAAGCTCGGCGATCACCGGCTCGCCGCCGATCGTCTTGCCGAGGCAGAGCGCCAGCTTGCAGCCGGTCCTGCGGAAATCGTCGGATTCGATCAGTTCGCGGAAATAGACCGTCTCGCGCGTCGCATTCGGCAGCTCGATGCCGATGACGTTGCGGCCGGGCACCACCGCAACGCGCGCCGAGAGCGCCGACATCGAACGGGCGATGTCGTCGGCAAGCCCGATGACGCGGGACGACTTGACGCCGGGCGCCGGCTCGAATTCGTAGAGCGTAACGACTGGCCCGGGGCGAACATGGATGATCTCGCCCTTGACGCCGAAATCTTCGAGCACGCTTTCGAGAAGGCCGGCATTCTGCTCCAACTGCTCCTGGGTCATGAAGAAGCCCTGGCCCTGCGGCGGCTCCTGCAGCAGTTCTTTGGACGGAAACTCGTAGGCGTCGCCAGCCTGATGGCGCTCACTGCCGCCGATCGGGGGAAACGGCGAGGAGGAGCGCTGCACCACGGCGGGCATGGTGATCGCGGCCTTGGAAACCGGGACATCGGGGACCGGCACCTTCTCCTCGGTTTTGACAGACGTGACAGGCTCGACCTGCGCCGGCTTGGGCGCTTGCAAGGGCGCGGGCGCTACGGCATCCATTGTGGCCGTATCACCGGCGCCTTGGGCCGCAGCCGGAATAGGCGCGACCACGGCCGTCGCCGCCGGCCGGCATTCGACCACCCGGAACATCGAGCTAATTGCCGTTGGCGGCAGCGGCCGGATTTCCACCGGCGGCGCGGCGACGGGCTTCGGTACCGACGCAATCTGCTCCGACGCTTTCGCCGGTTCCTTTACCGGCTGGGCGGCGATCTGAGGGGCAGCCACCATTTCGAGCGGCATGAATTCGAAGAATGCATGATCGGAGAGGTACGAGAGACGTGCATTCGTCTCATTGCCAATATCCGGAGAATTGGGCCCGGCCTCGATCCTGGCTGGGATCGCCTGGGCAGCCTCCACTTCACTGACCGCAGGCGCCAATACCTCTTGCATTCCAGCGACCGCGGACGCTTCCTCAATGGCCACCGGGGCTGAATCGGCCGCCGGCTCGGCGGTGCACGCGTCGCGCGCCTGCGCGGGACGCCAGGAGGGAAGCTGCTGCATCAGCACCCGCAGAAGTTCGGAGGGACTGTATGCCGCCGCCGCCGGTTCGACCCCAGCGGTTGCCGCGTCGACGTGTGCCGTTTCAGCGACGACATCCTGCTCCTCAACCTCGACCGCAACTGCCTCGACCTCGGCGGCGTTCTCATCGGCCACCGGCGCCCGGCGCTTCATGAATTCGCGTTCGGGCGTGCGGGTGAAACGGACATTCGGCGACAGGAAGAAATGGCTCTCCCAGCCTTCCCCGTCCGATTGACCCGTGATCTCGGCTAGGGTCGGCAGCGGATCGCGCGTCGAGGCCGTGACCTGTGCCGGCGCATAGGCGGAGCCGTGGCCGTAAAGGCGCGCGGCGCGCCCGGCATAGCCCATGTCGTCGGCTGGCTGACCCGCCGCCCGGCGCGGCGCTTCCGGCGCCTCGAACAGGTGGTCGTGCGCGGCCGCCTGGGTCGCCTGAGCATGCCTGGCGCCCGGGGTTCCCGGAAGCGGATGCTCGAAATCATCCGCCTGGTCTGCATCATGCAAAGCTGCCGTCGAGAAATTTGTCCGGGGAATACGCATGGCCTGAAACTCGAAATTCATCATCGAAAGGGCTGTCCCTAGCGAATAGGAAATGAAGGTTAACAACTCCCTTCCAGGTGCCTCGCCGGAGGGGTTCCCCTTGCCCGCCGGAGCGCCTCCCTAGCGCCTCTTTCCAGCCGCTCATTCGAGGATTTCCGGGGTTTTCGACACGGCCCCTCGCCGCAAAGGATCGCCGTTCAATTTCTGTTTCAGATCAGAAGATTTCCGCCGTTCACCGACAAAAGCCGCAAGGACCGCCGATGGCAGCGGCCATTGGCTCTTGGCAGCTGCTTTGGCCAAGGGGAAGCAGACCGCCCATCAGCTCTCCGGCGGGCCCGTAGGCGCAATTAGCGGCCGCTGCCGCATGTTCCTTAAATCGGACCGATTAAGGGATGCAGTAATTCAAAGTGTTACATCGACATTTTGCGCGTCTGAAAAGACGCTCGGCGCTGCAGGTGAAATCGTGACGCGGCGAGAGACGTCACCCGCTCCCCCGCGGGCTGTTGCATCGACCAGCGCCAGGCCTTGATCTCGCCGTCAAAGATATCGGTTGCCGCCTACTAGGCCTTGTCGTGAGCACGCACTACCGTCCAACTCTACTTGCAATTGATGCGGCCACTACAACCTGGCGCATCCTAAACTATACAACCGCAACAGCTTATTCAGCCATGTGTCTCGTATACGATTCCGGATGCCCGGACCTTCTGAACACTTGCTCGACCTGGGATTGGGAAGCCAAATTGATTGCGTGCTCGGCCGCCGGGTTGCCGCGCCGTCCCCCCGATTACTTAGTATCGCCTTAGTCCGCCTCTAGGCATTCACTTGTGCGTCGCAACATAGCGCGCAGCAGTAACCTTTAGTTGCTAACAAGGACGAAGTGTACTGATGGCTGACTATGATCCCCGCAAAACTCGAATCGATTGTCTGGATGGACTTCGAGGGCTGGCGTCTCTCTGGGTGATGATCGGCCATGCGCTATTGCTGACGGGTTGGCGCTTGCCGGTCCTGTCCGAGCCTGATCTCGGCGTCGATCTCTTCATCATGCTTTCCGGCTTCCTGATGGTGTTTCACTATCAGCTCCGTGTCGGCAAGGAGCCGTGGGAACTGACCTCGACCTGGGCAAGCTTCTGGGTTCGGCGCTTCCTGAGGATCGCGCCGCTCTATTATCTCCTTCTGGCTGTTGCTTTCATGCTCGGCGCCTGGCTGTTCGAATCGAGAATGGTCATCGACGCCTTCCTCGATAGAACGCCGCAATCGCCGCAACGTTTCCTCGACAACGGACTGACGAACGGTCTGATGCATGTCAGCTTTCTGTTCGGGCTCTCTCCCGACTACGCCTATAGGACTCCACTGCCGGACTGGAGCATCGGGCTCGAAATGCAGTTCTATGCGGCCTTTCCCTTCATCATGCTTCTGCTCAAGAAATGCGGCTGGCTGAAAGGCGCGCTGTTCACGGCCGTCATTGCCGCAGCGATCGTGTCGACGTTCAGCCTATTGGGCGTTCACTTTCCAATGCCGGCGTTCCTGCCTTTGAAGATGCATATCTTTCTTTGCGGAATGCTTTTGGCACTTGGTCTTCACGCGGACGGATCGAAGGCTGTTCTCCACGGCGCAGCCGCCATGGCGCTCGCACTCCTGCCGATCGGCGGCGACATGACGGCGACGAAAATGCTGATGCGGGTCATGCTCGTCGGCGTCTTCTTCGCCCTGCTCTATCATCGTCTGGTCGGCGACGCGCTGGGTACCGCGCTTCGCGCGGTGTCCTCGTCCCTCGGCAACAGGTTCTTCCACTGGCTCGGCGAACTTTCATTCGGCGCCTATCTCTGGCACCTCATCTTTCTGCAGCCGATTGCAGCTTATTTCATCGGCGCTTTCGGTGACACGATCTCACCGCCTGCGCGCTTCGCCGCGGTCACTGCCCTTCTGGTGCCTTTGGTTTATGCGGCTGCCTGGATGACTTTCTTCGCGGTCGAAAGACCTGGTCAAAAGCTCGCCAAGCGCTTGATCAACAGACGAAAACCTCAGCCGGTTCGGGCATCAACCTCTGGAACAAGCCGTCAAGGTTCTCGGGCGTGACCGTCAGGAAGCGCGCCGGCTCCCGGATGACCTCGACGTCGATCAGACCAAGCGTTCGCAACGTCAGGTCGATCGGCGATTAAGGGCTAAGTCGACGGGATAGTTTTGGCGGGGCTGTTTTCACTTGAGGTCAAGCGACCAGGTTTGTCCCACAAGATCGTGACCGAAGGAGTGGTGGGGCGTTTCGTCGATCAATTTGAATCCGGCCCGCTCATAAAGGCGACGGGCCGCGACAAGAACGCTGTTCGTCCACAGCACGAGCCGTTCGTACCCGACCGCGCGTGCGCGCTCGATGCAGGCGGCCACGAGCATCGCTCCGACGCCCGCCCCACGCGCCTCCGGCTCGACGTAAAGCAGGCGGAGCTTACCCACCTCCGGTTTATCACCGCGCACCAGGAAAATCGAACCGACTATGCGGCCGTGGATCTCAGCAATCCACGCGGCCTCATGGGTCTTGTCGAACGACTGGACGAAGTCGGCGAGGATGCGGGCGACCAGAGCTTCATAGTCGCGATTCCAGCCATACTCCTCGGCATAGAGTATCGCTTGGCGATGGATGATCCAGCCGAGGTCGCCAGGATTGGGATCACGCAGCACGATCCCCGAGACCGGACTGTCTTCGAACACGACCTCGATGGTCTTGGCGGCCGCAAGCAGGCTCGAACGCTTGCCCGGCGGCAGCGCGTCGAGTAAGGCGCCGATTGCGTCACGCGTGTTCTTTTCGAGCGCGGCGAACGCAACACGTCCAACGCTTGTCAGCGAAAGCGGCCGACCACGACCGCCTTGCGGGTGCACACAGGTCTCGATCAATCCTCGATCGGAAAACCGCTTCAGCGTCCGACTGAGCTGCGCCCGGTCGAGGTCGAGAGCCCGCGTGATTTCGGCGGCCGTGGGGTCGGTTCGGTGAGCGAGTTCGTAGAGGATGCGAGCTTCGGTCAGCGTGAAGGGGCTTTTGTCGAGGTAAGCGTTCAGCAAGCCGAGGCGGCGCGTGTAGAACCTATTGAAGGCGCGCAGCGCCGCAACATCCTGATCGTGATTGGAGCCTGACATCCGGTTACATCTCATGTTGATTGAGTCAACAATACATCATGTTGACTGCGTCAACAATACGTGACGCTCAGGGCACGAATCGCTAGGCTTCAACAGCGCAGGTGATGCGCGGCAGTTCAATAACGATCCGATCGCCGTAAACTGCTTCGTCGACCACTGCTAAGAAAGGCACCTGCGATGAACAACAACGCTGCACTCCAGAATCTCCTGCCGTTTGTTGGCCGCCTGCTTCTCGCCATCATATTTCTCGTCTCCGGTTTCGAGAAACTGGCCGATCCCTCCGGCACGATCGGATACATAACGTCCGCCAATCTGCCCCTGCCCTCTGTGGCTTATGCCGTCGCCCTGGTAGTGGAACTCGGGGGCGGCATTCTTCTGGTCCTTGGCTATTGGGCGAGAATGGTAGCCCTGGTTCTGGCGGCCTTTACCTTGGCATCGGCCATCGGCTTTCACATGGATTTCGCCGATCAGAACCAGGTGATCCAGTTCATGAAGAACCTCGCGATCACCGGCGGCTTCCTTCAGATCGTCGCCTTCGGCGCCGGTGCCTTCAGCCTGGACGCACGGGCCGGCCGCGCCTGAGCGGCGAATAACAATGTCACAACACGCCAGGCGGAGTGCTCAAAAATTCTCCGGCGTGACCGTCAGAAACCGCACCGGCTCGGGGCTCACCTCGACGTCGATCAGCCCAAGCGATCGCAATGTCAGGTCGATCGAGCGCCGCGCCTGGATCTCCGGCGCCTGATCGAGGACGATCGACATGACGCCCTCGCGGAGGGCGCCGCGCGACTGTTCGGAGAGTTCGTGGCCGACCCAGAAGATGCGGCGCGGCGCATGGTCCTTCAGCACGGCGGCGACGGAGCGGTTATCGCCGCCGGCGGTGTAGAGCCCGACGATTTCCGGGTCGTCGCGGAGCGCCCCACGCAGGAGCTCCATCGAATTGACGTCGTCGTCATAGTCGAACATCACCTGCTTAAATCGGTGCTCGTCATCATGGTCGGCGAGATAGGAGGAGAAGCCGCGGATGCGTTCCTTGTGGTTCTCGTAGGCGCCGCTGTGGCAGAGCGCCACGAAGGAACCTGGCCGCCCTATGAGCATCCTCGACATGTAATAGGCGGCCGTCCGCCCCGCGGCATAATTGTCGATCCCGACATAAGGGAGTTCCGGCGCCGGTCGTGTCATGATCTGCACCACCGGCGTGCCGTGGCTCGCGGCCGTCTTCAGGCTTTTCACGACGTCCGGATGGTCGGGGGCCACGACGATCAGGGCAGAACGGCGAACCGCCGGATTGGCGATGTTGCGGGCGAAGTCGACTGGATCGTTCTCGCGCGCGAAGGTGCGGTGAACGGTGATGCTCTTGTCGAGCAGGGCGGCGATCCGCTCGAAGGCCTGGTTCATGCGCGAGTAGAAGCTCGTCTCGGGCCTCACTAGAATGACCTCGATCCTGATCAGCCCCCGGTGTGCTTCCGGCATTCGATGCCGATAGTCTAGCCTCCTGGCAGCAAGAAAGACCTTCTCGACCGTTTCCGGGCGAACGCCGCCGCGGCCGTTGACGACGCGCTCGACGGTCGCCGTGCCGACGCCGGCCTCCCGTGCCACATCCTTCAAGGTCACTTTTGTCAATGCGGTCCCTCCGGCGAGATCGCCCCTTCAGCTCAGCCCCTACGGGCACCCGCCAATGATCAAATTTGATCAAGGAAGCTTTAGGGCAAGCAGGGGATCTTCGCTAGTCTCTGGGACTGTTCAGGAGGAACAAGACGTCCGAAACCGATCCGGAACGAAAAAGATCATCCGGGCGCCTCGCGCGCGCCGGATTGACGGAGGAGACCCATGAAGATCGCACTCGACCCCTATATGCATCGTCACCTCGGCCTCAGCGATTTGTGCCGCAAGGCGGCAGAGCTCGGCTACGACCATATCGAACTGTCGCCACGCGACGACTTCCTCCCCTGGTGGGTGCGCCCGCGCGCGCACAAGGAGCGGATCGCCGAATTCAAGTCGGCGCTGAAGGATCACGGCGTCCAGCTCGCCTCGATCCTGCCGATGTACCGCTGGGCGAGCCCGCATGAGGACGAGCGCCAGGCGGCCGTCCGCTACTGGAAGGAAGCGATCCAGGTCGCCGTCGAGATGGGCTGCGACACGATGAATTCCGAATTCGGCCGCGGCCCCTCGCCGGACCGCAGCCACCGCTCCAACTGCTGCGGCGGCATGCACACCAACGAGCATAGTGAAGCGGCCTGGTGGCGCTCGATGGAAGAGCTGGTGCCGGTCTTCGAGAAGGAAGGCGTCACACTCAACATGGAGCCGCATCCGGAAGACTGGTGCGAGACGCTGCATCCGGCGATCGACATGCTGAAGACGATCGGCTCAAAGAACGTAAAGTTCCTCTACTGCGCCCCGCATACCTTCTATTTCGGCGACGACATGGCGAAGATGATCCGCGATGCCGGTCCGCTGATTGCCCATGTCCACGTGGCCGATACCTATAACCACAAGGCGTCCTCCGGCCTGCGCTACATCATCAACCCGCCGGGAGCCAAGGTGACGATCCACCAGCACATGGACATGTACCAGGGCGAGATCAATTGGAACGTCTTCTTCTCCTCGCTTGCCGAAGTCGGCTTCGACGGCATCGTCACGGCTTGCGTCTTCGGCTGGGAGGAGCGTGCGGACGATTCCGGCCGCTTCATGCGATCCGAAATCCAGAAATTCGTGGACAAATACTGGCCGGGCGAACGCGGCTGACCGCTGCCGACATCAGGACATCATCACCATCGAGGAAGAAAGCCGTGACCATCACGATCACGACGGCCCCCTGTTGCTGGGGCGTGGACGACGTCAAGAATCCGAACCTGCCCGCCTGGGAGCGAGTCTTCGACGAGGCGGCCGCTGCCGGCTATGGCGGCCTGGAACTCGGCCCCTATGGCTATGTGCCGCTTGACTCCGAGCGAGTGGCGAAGGCGCTGCAGGACCGCAACCTCTTCATCGTCGCCGGGACGATCTTCGACGATCTCGTCTCGCCGGAGAACCGCGCGAACCTGCTGCGCCAGACGGACGAGATCTGCGCCGTCATTACCAGGCTGCCGCAGCCGCAACAGGCGCCCGGCCAACGCTACGGGACGCCCTATCTGACGGTCATGGACTGGGGGCATGACGAGCGCGATTTTGCCGCCGGTCACTCCGACCGCGCGCCGCGGCTGTCGGACGAAGAGTGGAACGGCATGGTCGCCAACATCAGGGCGATCGCCGAACTTTCGAGCGGCAAATACGGCGTGCGCGCCGTTATCCACCCGCATGCCGGCGGCTATATCGAGTTCGCCGACGAGATCGAGCGGATCGCCAGGGACGTGCCGGCGGAACTTGCGGGCTTCTGCGTCGACACGGGCCATGCCTATTACGCCGACATGGATCCGGTCGATACGCTCAGGAAATATGCGGACCGGCTCGACTATGTGCACTTCAAGGATATCGACGAGAAGGTCTTCCGGCGCGTGCTCGGCGAAAAGATCCGCTTCTTCGAGGCCTGTGCCCAGGGTGTCATGTGCCCGATCGGCCGGGGCGTCATCGACTATCCGGCCGTCAAGCAAACCCTTGAGGAGATCGGCTACCACGGCTTCATCACGGTCGAGCAGGAGCGCGATCCCTTGAGCGTCGCAGGCAGCCTCGTAGATGTGAAGGAAAGCCGCGACTATCTGCGCTCGGTCGGCTTCTAGAACGCGATCCATCACTAGGAACAGGACAATGTCAGTGAAGAAGAAAATGCCGATCCGTTGGGGCATGGTCGGTGGAGGACGCGGCAGCCAGATCGGCTACATCCATCGCTCGGCGGCGCTCCGGGACGACACCTTCGCGCTCGTCGCCGGCGCCTTCGACATCGACCCGGAGCGCGGCCGCGCCTTCGGCGTCGATCTGGGGCTCGATGAAGCGCGCAGCTATCCGGACTACCAGACTATGTTCGCCGAGGAGGCCGAGCGTTCTGACGGCATCGAGGCGGTTTCCATCGCCACGCCGAACAACACCCATTTCGCCATCTGCAAGGCCGCGATCGAGCATGGCCTGCACGTCGTCTGCGAGAAGCCGCTCTGCTTCACCGTCGCTGAGGCGAAGGAGCTGAAGGCGCTCGCTGAAGCGCGCGGGCTGATCGTCGGCGTTACCTATGGCTATGCCGGCCACCAGATGATCGAGCAGGCGCGGGCCATGGTGAAGAACGGTGATCTCGGCGAGATCCGCGTCGTTAACCTGCAATTCGCCCACGGCTTCCACAGCGCGGCGGTCGAAGAACAGAACCCGTCGACGCGCTGGCGGGTCGATCCCAAGTTCGCCGGTCCGAGCTATGTGCTTGGCGATGTCGGCACGCACCCGCTCTATATTTCCGAGGTCATCCTCCCGCACTTGAAGATCAAGCGGCTGATGTGCGTGCGCCAGAGCTTCGTCAAGAGCCGCGCTCCGCTCGAGGACAATGCGGTGACACTGATGGAATACGACAATGGCGCCATCGCCAATGTCTGGTCGAGCGCCGTCAATGCCGGCTCGATGCACGGGCAGAAGGTGCGCATCGTCGGCTCGAAGGCGAGCATCGAGTGGTGGGACGAGCGGCCGAACCAACTCTCCTATGAGATCCAGGGCGAGCCCGTCCGCATTCTCGAACGCGGCATGGATTACCTCTATCCGGAAGCCCGGCTCGACGACCGCATCGGCGGCGGCCACCCGGAGGGCCTGTTCGAGGCCTGGGCCAACCTCTACCGCCGCTTCGGCCTGGCGATCAACGGCAATCGCGGGCTTGCCCCGGCCGGCATCGAGGAACTGGTCTTCCCGGGAGTCGATGCGGGATTGGAAGGCGTGCGCTGGGTCGAGAACTGCGTCCGCTCGGCCGACGCGGGAGGGGTGTGGGTGGAGTACGAATAAAAGGCAGCGGGCGGATTTCCGCCTGCCTTTGCCCCTCATCCGCCTGCCGCATCTTCTCCCCGCAGGCGGGGCGAAGGGACAAGCGGCACCATTTCACTCCGTAAGAGAGCCTTAGGTAGCACGGCGACTTGAACCCTCTCCCCACCTGCGGGGGAGAGGGCTAGGGTGAGGGGCAAGAGCCAAGAAGGCCCGCGTTACGATGACTTTTGGTTCTGCACAAAAGCCGCATGCCATTTTTCCAGCATCGACACCGCCTCCTTGATGAAGGCCGGATGGGTGCCGGGCAGGAACTCGATTCTTGGGGCTTTTCCGTCAAGCTTCAGCCGCGCAAAGACCCGTCCCGCCTCATCCTTCAGTTCCTCCGGCTTCTCCGGCGCCGGCTTATCGCTCTCAGACAGGCAATTGAAGACGAGTTGGAAGCGCTGGTCGGTATCGGCTGCGCGGAAGCGTGGCGAGGCTAGCTCTTCTTCCGCTTTTTCGCGCGCCTCTTCTCGTTCCAGCAAAGTGCCGATCGCCATCCACCGCTCCCGGCCGGCCTTCGGCGCCGGGCCGATGGCACGTACGAGTTCATGCGGCACGCTCTCGGCCACCTGAAGCAGGCGGGACAATTCGCTCTTCTGCACGGCAAGCGCATCGCCGATCACCTTGCGCTCGAAGCCGCGGGTGGCAAGGGCGGCGGCGAAAAGGGCTCGCTCGATGAAGGAGAGATTGCGCCGCTCGGCATTTTCCTTGCCCTGGGCCAGCACCAACTCGTCATCCGACAGCGGCCGGACGATCGCCTTCACCTGAAGCTCGAGCCGGCGGACGGCCTTCAAACGGCGATGCCCGTAGGCGGTCTGGTAGTGCCCCGGCTTTGCCGGATGCGGGCGAACGAGGATCGGCGATTGCTGGCCGTTCTCGCGGATGCTCTCGATGAGAGCGAGGAAATCCGGATCGTTCAACTCGCCGTCGGTCAGCCGGTCCTCGACGAAGGAGGCCTCGACGAGGGCCGGATCGAGCGCCACGACGCGCTCGCCCTGCGTCAGCGCTTCTCTCAGCGCGCGCGCCTCTTCGGCCTCGCGGGTGATGCTGCCGAGCGAAAGCCCCATGGCCTTGACGGCCCCCGACGCGGTGCGCGGCGCGTTTGGAGCGGCGGCCGGCTGGCCGTTGACAGATGTCAACTCGCCCGCCTTCGCAGCCGGCTGGTCGACGGGCGCTTGCGGCACGGCAGTAGGCGCACCGCCCATGAACAGCGCCCGCAACTCGTTCTTCCGGTTGTTGCCAGCCATGTCTTAGCGCCCCCAGGCCGCGTGAATGAGAGCCTCGATCTCGCCGTTGACGGCGTTAAGCGACTCGATCGCCCGGTCATAGGTCGCACGGGTGAAGTTCTCGCGGCCGACCTCGTAGAGCGTCTGCTTGGTGAGGCCCGCATCGGAGATCGCCGTCGATTTGACCATGGCAGAAGTCAATACCCGATCGCCGAAGAGCGAGCGCATGAAGCCGACGATCTGGGCCTGCGGCCCGTCATTCGGCTCGAAGCGGGTGACGAGATAGCGCAGGAAGTCGAAATTGAGCTCGCCGCCCGCCTCGCGCACGACGCTCAGGAGATCCGATGTCATGTAGAGGAACTGGTTCATCGAGGCGACATCGAGCATCTGCGGATGCACGGTAACGATCACTGAAGTCGAGGCGCAGAGCGCCGAGAGCGTCAGATAACCGAGCTGCGGCGGGCAATCGATGACGACGACGTCATAGTCGTCGGCGACGCTTGCCAGTGCAGCCTGCACGCGGGCGAAGAAAAGCGGCCCGGCATCGGCGCCGTTCTGCCGCGAGCTCAACGCCTGCGGCGTCGTATGCTCGAATTCCTGCAGTTCGAGATTGCCCGGCACCAGGTCGAGCCCGTCGAAATAGGTCTTGCGGATGATGTCCGTGAGCGGCCGTGCCTCGGCGTCGTAGCGGATCGCGCCATAGAGTGTGTCGTTGCCCGTCAAATCCAGTTCCGGCTGATAGCCGAACAGCGCCGACAGAGAGGCCTGCGGGTCGAGATCGACCGCCAGCACCCTATGGCCGGTCAGGGCGAGATATTGCGCCAGATGGACAGACGAGGTCGTCTTGCCGGAGCCGCCCTTAAAATTGGTGACGGAGATGACCTGGAGATGCTCGCCCCGGGCGCCGTCGCGCCAATTCACGTAGCCGCGCGCCTTGGCGGCATTGCCTTTGGCGAGCGCCTGTTCGGCGAGATGTCGGCGCAGCGCATTGATGTCGGAGAGCGAATAGGAGCGCCGCCCGCCGATGCCGGTGTCGGGCTGCGGCCCCTCGCCCGCGAGCGACAATTGCCTGAGATAGCCGTCGGAAACGCCGATCAGCTTGGCGGCCTCGCCGGAGGTGAAGCTCCGGAGCGTCTTCATCGCCGTCGGCGCGAACAGACGGTCGCGCATCGCCTTCAACTGCTCGGAAAGCGCCCGTGCGTCCGCCGCGATCGCCTCGTCGGCGGACCTGCGAGATCCGGCGCCGGCGATCGCCGCCTTGTCAATTGCGCTTGCGGCGTCCACGGCCGATCCTGTCATGTCCATCGTCAAAATCCCCTCGTGCATTGCGCAATCGCACCTCGAGCCGCAAGCGAATGGCAACAGCCATCCCTTCGCCGGCCGCACAAATGCGCCCGCCGCTTTCCTTAACAGAGCAATCGCTGAACTACGCTGAAATACGGAATATGCGATCTATTCCGTTACAGGAATGAGTCATCATCTGATTCGCGTCAAGCCATTTCTCCGAAACACGAGACACCTCCCCGTTCAGACCGCGGCCTGCCGCTACGCGCGATAGGTGTAGGCGTCGATCGATTGAGGCTTCATTTCGATCGAAAAGCCCGGCCGCTCAGGCGGCATATAAGCCGCTTTGCTGATGACGCATGGGTCGACGAAGTGCTCGTGCAGGTGGTCGACATATTCAATCACGCGGCCGTCCTTGGTGCCGGAAACGGCGACATAGTCGATCATCGACAGATGCTGCACATATTCGCAGAGGCCCACGCCGCCGGCATGCGGCCAAACCGGCAACCCATATTTCGCCGCCATCAGCAGCACGGAAAGAACCTCGTTCAGCCCACCCAGGCGGCAGGCGTCAACCTGCACGATGTCGATTGCGCCTTCGGCGATGAACTGCTTGA
Organism: Sinorhizobium shofinae; assembly: GCA_001704765.1. Taxonomy (GTDB): domain Bacteria; phylum Pseudomonadota; class Alphaproteobacteria; order Rhizobiales; family Rhizobiaceae; genus Sinorhizobium; species Sinorhizobium shofinae. Next base: position 34,985 of record MBFK01000069.1, on the reverse strand, counting down.
AAAGGATACGGTTCTGGCACATTTCGCCGGTCGCGACCTTGATCGGGGCGATCGCCTCGCGGATCTTGCGGTGGCCGGCGACATCATCCGGACTCGTCGGCTCCTCGATGAAGAAAGGCTTGGCGAAAGCAAGCGCCTTCACCCAATCGATCGCCTCCCCCACCTCCCAGACCTGGTTGGCGTCGATCATCAGATAACGGTCTGGACCGAGAACCTCACGGGCGATCGTCAGCCGGCGTAGGTCATCGGCGAGGTCACGCCCGACCTTCATCTTGATATGGTTGAAGCCCTGGTCGACCGCCTCCTGCGCAAGCCGCCGGAGCTTCGCATCGTCGTATCCCAGCCAGCCGGCGGACGTCGTATAGCAGGGATAGCCTTCCCGCTCGAGGGTCGCGATGCGTTCGGCCTTGCCGGATTCGGCTCGTCTGAGGATGTCGATCGCCTCGGCGCGCGTCAGCACATCGGTCAGGTAGCGGTAGTCGACGATGTCGGCGATCTCTTCCGCGGACATGTCGACAACGAGACGCCAGACCGGCTTGCCGGCATCCTTGGCGATCAGGTCCCACACAGCATTGACGATCGCACCGGTCGCGAGATGGATTGCGCCCTTCTCCGGCCCGATCCAACGCAACTGGCTGTCGCCGGTCAGATGCCGCCAGAAAAGGCCCGACTGGCGCAAAATACTGTCGAGCTCCTGGCCGACGACCAGGTGCCGCATGGCTTTGATCGCCATGCAGCAGATGTCGTTGCCGCGGCCGATGGTGAAGGTGAGGCCGTGGCCGGCGAGCCCCGGCTGGTCGGTGTCGAGAATGACATAGGCGGCCGAATAATCAGGGTCCGGATTCATCGCGTCCGAACCGTCAAGGCTCTGAGACGTCGGAAAGCGTAGGTCAAAGACGCGGAGATCGACGATGCGGGTCATTTGATGCTCCCGATATGTGTTCAGCCGCCAACAGAGGCCCTGGGGTCCGCATCATACCACCCGGCAGCAGCGACATGAATCCTCAAAAGCCCCTGGAGCGTCATGGCCCGCTCACACCCGAAGATTGAAGCTTTCATGGAGAAACTGAAAAACGACTGAGAATGACCGTTGCGAAACTGACATGCGAGCCGCCTAAAGACTGCGCCCATAGGCGCTGAGGGCGGACGGCCCTCGGCACAGCACGTTTCAGACCGCACCGCCGGAGGCCATGCCCCATGAAGATCGTTCAGATCAGCGACACCCATCTCAGCCCCTCCAAAACCCATTTCAACGACAACTGGGAGCCCGTTGCCCGCTGGATCGCCATGGTCGGGGCCGACCTCGTCGTCCACACCGGCGATCTCACAATCGACGGAGCGGACCAGGAGGAAGACATCACCTTTGCGATGGAGCTCATGCGAAAGCTGCCGATACCGGTGTTGGTTTTGCCCGGCAACCACGATGTCGGCCACCTGGCCGGCTCGGACCAGCCGGTCGACGCGCATCGGCTTGCCCGCTGGCGGAAGCTTGTCGGACCTGACTATTGGGTCTCCGACCACGGCAATTGGCGACTGATCGGCCTCAACAGCCTTGTTCTCGGCTTCGAAGACGCGGAGGAGGAGCAGTTCCAGTGGCTGGAACAGGCTCTCGCCGCGCGTGACGGCCGCCACGTCGCGATCTTCGCGCATAAGCCGCTCTTCGTCGATGATCCGGCCGAGGGCGATACGGGCTACTGGAGTGTGCGGCCGAAGCAGCGCCAGCGTCTCTACGAGTTGATGGCGGAGCACGATGTCGCGCTTCATGCCAGCGGCCACCTGCACTGGGCCTGGCAGGGCCGGCTTGGCGAGACCGACCTTCTCTGGGCGCCGCCGACCTCATTCATCATCGACACGCTGGAGCGGGAGATGCCCGGTGATCGGCTCGTCGGCGCGGTCCTCCATCACGTCAGCGAGGAGCGCATCGACAGCGAGATCGTCGCTGTGCCCGGGCTTACGCCCCACGTGCTCGATCACGTCATCGAGGAGGTATACCCGCGCGCCGCGAAGAAAGTCGTGGAGGCGGCGCAATGAGCATTCTTTCGCTCCGCAGCGTCACGAAATCCTTTGCCGGCAACGCGATCCTAAAGGGCGTCAGCCTGGAGGCCAAAGAAGGCGAATTCATTGCGCTCGTCGGGCCATCCGGCTGCGGCAAGAGCACGCTTTTGCGCATCGTTGCGGGACTGGACCATGCGGATAGCGGCGAGATCGCCATCGGCGGCCGCAACGTCTCGGCGGTTGCCGCCGCCGATCGCAACATCGCCATGGTGTTCCAGTCCTACGCCCTCTATCCGCATCTGACCGCCGGCCAGAACATCGCCGTGCCGCTCGCCATGCGGCGCCTGACGGCTGCCCAGCGCCTGCCCGTCATCGGCAGCCTCATTCCCGGCCAACGCCAGATCCGTGCCGACATCCAGCGCCAGGTCAAAGACATGGCGTCCTCCCTCAAGATCGACCATCTGCTTGACCGGAAGCCCGGCCAGATGTCGGGCGGACAACGCCAGCGCGTGGCGCTCGCCCGCGCCATGGTCCGCCATCCGAGCGTCTTTCTGATGGACGAGCCGCTCTCCAACCTCGATGCGAACCTGCGCGTTCACGCCCGCGGCGAGATCGTCGAGCTGCACCGGCGTGCTGGCGTGCCGACGCTCTACGTCACCCACGACCAGTCCGAGGCGCTCTCTATGGCAGATCGGGTGGCGGTGATGATCGGCGGCACGTTGCTGCAGCTCGCGTCGCCGGAAGCAATCTACGACAATCCCGCCCACATCGAGGTCGCCCGCTTCCTCGGCCAGCCGCGCATAAATGTCCTCAAAACGCGGATGAATGCATCCGGCATCGTGCGCTTCGGCACCCTGACACTGGCGGCCGAGAGGGTCCCGGCGGGCGAGACGCCGGTCCTGATCGCCGTGCGGCCCGAATTCATCCGTCTCAGCGCAAGACCGGACGGCATACTCAAAGCCCGCGTCGAGCGGACGGAATTCCTTGGCTCGGAAGTGATCGTACACGCAAGGCTCGACGCAATGGGCGAGATCGTCGCCAAGGTCGCCCCCGCCGAAGCGGCGACGCTCGCCCCCGGCCGGCCCGTTTCCGTCGAGATCGAGCCGAACCGGGTCATGCTCTTCGCCACGACCGGCGAACGGCTGCAAGCGAAAACGATCGCCGCCGCCTCGACGCTGGAGAAGATCCATGGCTAGCGTCACGATGGACATGGCGATCGCCCCAGCCGACCGGCGCGAGGCGCTGGTCGCCTGGCTGCTCGCCGCCCCGGCGATCGTGCTTTTGTTCCTCTTCATCCTGTTGCCGACGCTTGCCGTCATCATCCTCGGCTTCACCGATTTCGAGCTCGGCTATAGCGGCTTCCGCTTCGTCGGCTTGGAGAACTACGCGGAGCTGATTGGCGACCGGACCTTTCGCCGCTCGCTCTGGAACACTGCCATCTATACGGCGATCGTAACCCCGGCCTCGCTCATACTGGCGCTCGCCATCGCCCTCCTCATTGAAGCGGAGAAACGCGCCAAAGCCTTCTTCCGCACTGTCTATTTTCTGCCCGTCGCCTCACTGCTGGTGGCCATGGCAACGGTCTGGCAATTCCTCTTCCATCCGAGCATCGGGCCGATAAACACGTTTCTCGCCCATTTCGGAATTGCCGGACCGAACTGGCTCGGCGCCTCCGGCACCGTGCTCTACGGCCTTTCGATCATCGGCATCTGGCAATCCGTCGGCTTCAACATGGTGCTGTTCCTTGCCGGGCTGACCGCCATACCGCGGGAACTCTATGCCGCCGCGGAAGTGGATGGCGCCAAGTCCTGGTTCGACCGCTTCCGCCTCGTCACCTGGCCGATGCTCGGGCCGACGACGCTTTTCGTCACCACGATCAGCATCATCAACTCGGTCAAGGTGTTCGAAACGGTCAAGACGCTCACCGAAGGCGGGCCGAACAAGGCCTCCGAGGTGCTGCTCTTCACCATCTACCAGGAAGGCTTCGTCTATCTCCGGGTCGGCTATGCCTCGGCGATGACGGTCGTCTTCCTCGCCATTCTCGTCGTCCTGATGTTCCTCCAATACCGCGTCCTCGATCGCAAGGTGCATTACGCATGACCGCGCACGCCCTAACTCTCGGCCGCGTCCTGCGGTTCACAGTCCTGTCGATCGGAGCGCTCATCTTCCTCGCGCCCTACATCTTCATGATTTCGACCGCCGGCAAGGCGCAAAGCGAGATCTTTTCCTCCTCGCTCTCGCTGATCCCCGAGCAATGGTCCTATCTGGAGAATTTCGGCAAGGCGCTGTCGCGCGTCTCCATGACGACACTGCTCATGAACGGCGTGATCGTCTGCGCGCTGATCTTCGTCGTCCAGGTCGTCGTCGCCATCCCCTGTGCCTACGCCATGGCAAAGCTCAAATTCCGCGCCGCACGCCTCATGATGGTGCTGGTGATGCTGGGGCTGCTCGTGCCGATCCACGCTACCGCGCTGCCGCTCTACGTCGCCTTCGACCGGCTCGCCGTCCTCAACAGCTACACGGCACTCGTCGCGCCCTTCTCGATCTCGGTTTTCGCGATCTTCCTGTTCCTGCAGTTCTTCCGCGCCATTCCGGACGACCTGATCCACGCTGCGCGCCTCGACGGCATGTCGGAGGTGGGGATCGTCGCCCGAGTCATCGTGCCAAATGCATGGCCGGCTATTACCGCCTTTGCGATCTTCTCGGTGGTGGCGCACTGGAACGACCTTTTCTGGCCGCTGGTGGTGGTGACCAATCAGGACTTTGCCACCCCGCCGCTCGGTCTTCTCTATTTCCGCGCCGCCGAAGCCGGCGACGACTACGGCGCGCTGATGGCTGCCACACTGATCATCACCCTTCCCCTCGTCGCCGTCTTCCTGCTCGCGCAGAAACGCTTCGTCGAGGGCATAACCATGACCGGTCTCAAGGGCTGACCGGTTCGAAACAGGAGAACGTCATGAAACATTTCAGGCAACTTCTCGCCGCCGCGGCGGTATCGATGAGCTTCGCCGTCCCGGCTCAGGCCGAAACGGTGCTGACGGTGCACTATCCGATGCCCGGCTTCTTCAAGGACGTGATGGACACGATCTCCAAGAAGTTCATGGAGGAAAATCCGGACATCAAGATCACCTTTGCCAATCCTTCCGCCACTTACGAGGAAGGCATCCAGACGATCATGCGCCAGGCCGGCACGGCCGAGATGCCCGATGTCACCTTCATCGGCCTCAACCGCCTGCGCATGGTCAACGAACGCGACATTCCAGTCGACCTCGGACCGTTCATCGCCAACGACGGCAATATGGCCGAGCAGGGCTTTTCAGAGAACATCCTGAAACTTGCCCAGGTCGGCGGCAAACAGGTCGGCCTCGCCTTCGCGACCTCCAACCCGATCATGTACTACAACGCCGATCTCGTCCGCAAAGCCGGCGGCGACCCGGACAATCCGCCGAAGACCTGGGACGAGGTGATCGCGCTCGGTGGCAAGATCAAGGCACTCGGCGACGGCGTCGAAGGCATCGACTTCCGGTGGCAGGGCGACGATTGGATGTTCTCCGCCCTCCTCTTCGGCGCCGGCGGGCGCATGCTCACCGAGGACGAGACCAAGATCGCCTTCAACGGTCCGGAAGGCCGGAAGGCGATCGAAGTGCTCGACCGCATGGTGAAAGAAGGCGGCCTGCCGGTGCTGACCAAGCAGGCCGGCGAACAGGCTTTCGTCGCCGGCAAGGTCGGCTTCGCCTTCCAGACGACCGGTGCGCTGCGCAACACGATCAAGAATGTCGGCGGAAAATTCGACCTGCGCACAGCGCATATTCCGCTGATCGACCCGGTGAACGGCAATCTGCCGACCGGCGGCAATGCCGTCGTGATCCTGACGCGCGACTCCGAAAAGCAGGCAGCGGCCTGGAAGTTCGCCAAATTCGCGGCCGGTCCCTATGGCGCCTCGGTCGTCGTTCCTGGCACCGGCTACGTGCCGAACAACGAACTCGCCGCCAACTCGCCGGACTATCTCGCGAACTTCTACAAGGAGAACCCGCTGTTTCGCGCCGGTCTCGAGCAGATGCCGCGCATGATCCCGTGGTACGCCTTCCCCGGCACCAACGGCGTCAAGGTTACCCAGTCGATCGTCGAGAACCTCTCGCGCGTCGTCGAGCAGTCGGCAAGACCTGACGAAGCGCTTGATGACGCCGCTGCGGAAGTGGAAAGCCTGCTGCCGCGCAGTTGACGGGAGGGAAACGAGCAACGCCCTCTTGTCGACCTGCCGGTACCTTCTCCCTGCACGCGGGGAGAAGGTACAAGCCGCGCGCTCCCAGTCCCCTCGCCCCGCTTGCGGGGAGAGGGTGGTTAGGGTGAGGGGCAAACTTAACCTGAAAGACCGGCGGAGCGTTTCTTCCGTTGGTCAACTGGCCATCCTTACCGTCCCACCCGGATAAAGCCGATGATCGAGACAGAGATGTCGGTACCCGGAGGCGTTTTCGGCGATATCGAGCAGCATGGCGGCGGCCGCAACGCCCATGTCGCCGTCCGGCATCGCCATCGTCGCCAGTGGCGGGTTCATCAGGCGGCCGATCGCGATCCCGTCGAAACCCGCGACGGAAACATCGCCCGGCACCGCCAAACCTTCCCGCCTCAGCGCCGCAACGACGCCCACCGCGAGAAGGTCGTTGGATGCGATGATCGCCGTCGGCCGGTGCCTCTCCATCGCGCTGGAGAGATCCAGATGCTCGTAACCGTCGACGAAAGGGATTTCTATTGCCGGCAACGACGCATGCCCGACCTCCTTCATCGCTGCGCAATAGCCCTCGTAACGCAGGCGCGCGCGGTCGGAAGACGCGAAATAGCCGGAGACGAACAGGATATGGCGATGCCGGTGGTCAAGCATATGGCGGGCGATCTCGTAGCCGGCGCGGTAATTATCGACGGTCACGGCGGCCGGAAAGCGTGGCACCGGCCGGTTGTTGAGCAGGACCGTCGGCGGCAGGGCTGCCGACAGCGCCTCGCTGGTTTCGGCATTGCAGAGCGTCAGGATGAGCCCCGTTGGGCGCTGCTCCAGGAGTGCGGCGACCGCGCGCGCTTCCGAGGCCGGGTCGTAGTTCGACTGGGCGATCAGAACGCCGTGCTTGGCGGCCTGCATGCGATGCTGGATACCGGCGAGCGAGGCGGCAAAGACGGGATTGACGACGCTCGGGACCAGCACGCCGACGACCGGGCGATTGCGCAGGCTGGGTCCACCCCCGGAAGACGAGGTCCTATAGCCGAGTTCGGCTGCGGCGCGGCGCACGCGGCGCACCATTTCCTCGCTGACCGGGCCCTCCCCCTTAAGGACGCGCGAAACCGTCGCCAGCGAGCAGCCGGCATGGAAGGCTATCTGTTGCAATGTCGCCATCCGGCCACCCCCTATCGCGCTTTCATGACAGTGAGTTGAAGGCCGCCAAAGGGATCGGCCAAGCTGTCTTGCCTGGGCCGCCTGCTGCCGCGATGTCAGCGGTTCGGCGGCGCGCGGCCGTAGAGCAGCAGCATCGCGATAATGACGACGCCGTAGACGATTTGGCGGCCCGCCTCTGGCATCTGCATGACCGAGAGGATGGATTGCAGGAGCGTGATCAGGATCACCCCGGCGACCGTGCCGAGATAGGAGCCGCGGCCGCCGAGGATCGATGTGCCGCCGAGCACGACGGCTGCGATCGAGGGCAACAGATAGGCGTCACCCATCGCCTGCGCCGCCTTCGAGGCATAGCCCGCAAGCAGCACGCCTCCAAAGGCGCTCAAGGCGCCTGAAACGACGAAGGCGATCATCACGACGCTTCGGGTGGCGACGCCGGAGAGAAATGCAGCACGCTCGCTGTTGCCGATGCCATAGACGGCGCGGCCGAAGGCGGTACGCGTCAACAGGAACACCATCGCCGCGCTGATCGCCAACCAGACGAGGATGGCGTTCGGCAGGCCCGGAACGACCGCGCCGGTCGCGAGCCAGCGCACTGCGGGCGGTGCGGAATCCTGGGGCGAGAAGCCGCCGGTATAGACGACCATCAGCCCTTGCGCCACGACATTGGAGGCGAGCGTGACGATCATCGAAGGAATGCGCAGATAGGCGACGCCGATGCCGTTCAGGAGGCCGAAGGCCACGCCACAGAGAATGCCGACAGGGATGGCGGCAACGGAGCCGGTATTGCCAAACCCAGCCACGGCGCAGGCCATCATGGCGCCGGCCGTCATCACCCAGGGAACGGAAAGGTCGATGTGGCCGAGGAGGATGACGACCATCATCCCGGCAGCCACCACCCCGAGAAAGGACGCGACCTTGAGCTGCTGGAGCAGGTAATCGGGCGAGAGGAAGTTGCTCGAGTAGAGACTGCCAAGAAACAGTAGAAGCAGAATGCAGCCGAAAGCGGTGAGCACGGCAGGGTCCGCGCGGCGAATGAAGCTCGGCAGGCGTGTCCTCATCGAGACGTGGTTTTCGGATGTCTCGCTCATCGGAACCAGTCCAGACGGTTTCGCACGCGTAGCAGCGCCAGCGAGCCGATGCTGACCGCGATCATCAGCACAACGCCCTGGAGCAAGGGCTGCCAGAGTGGATCGACGTCGAAGGCAAACAGCATGTCGCCGGTGGTGCGGGCCGCAAAGGCGCCGAAGATCGCCCCAACGGCGCTGCCGCGGCCGCCGTAGAGCGACACGCCGCCGAGGACGACCGCGGCAATCGACCAGAGCGTATAGGCGCTACCGCTGGCATAGGCCGCCTCGCCTGTATAGGTGAAGAAAGTGAGAAACAGGCCTCCCATTCCGGCGAGCAACCCGCCCAGCAAATAGGCCGCGAATTTGCCACGCCGGATCGGCACGCCGGACATGAAGGCGGCCGACTCGGAAGACCCCGCCGCATAGGCCGCTCGCCCCGCCACGGAACGTCGGAAGGGCAGCCAGATAAGCACGACGACCGCCGCCAAGGCGACGAGGCTCGATGGGATGACGCCGAAGAGCCGACCGGTCAGCGCATCGGCAAGGTCCTCGTTGACGGAGCCGCCGGGAAAGGGTCTCAAGAGCAGCGCCAGCCCGAAATAGACGGCTCCGGTCGCGATCGTCGCGACGATCGGCTGCAGACGGCCGTAAATGACTAGGATCCCGTTGATCGCACCGCAAAGCACGCCAGTTGACAGCACGGCCACCACGCCAAGGGCGGTCGGCACGGCGCCGCCGACGACGATCCAGGAGGCAAGGCAATTGGTGAGCACCAGGATCATTCCGACCGACAGATCGATTCCGGCGGTAATCACCACCAGCGCCTGCGCCATGGCGACAAAGGCGAGCAGCACGCCCTTGTTGGCGGCGGTGTGCACGACATTGGCGGTGAACCCGGCCGGGTGGTTGGCGACATAGATGACGAACATCACGAGGAAGATTGCAAGCCCCGTGAGGGTGCCGCGCTGCTCATTCAACCAATAGCGCCACTCGCTCATATAGCCGACCCCTCCTGCCCTGCCTCGACGTTCAGGGCGCTGGCGATCAGTGCGCGTTCGCTGATCGTATCGCCCTCGAGTTCGCGAACGACCCGACCGTCGTAAAGAACCAGCACCCGGTCGCAGCAACCGATCAGTTCGTCATAGTCCGTCGAATAGAAGACGATCGCCGCACCGGCCTGCGCCAGCCGGCGAAGCAATTGATAGAGCTCCTGCTTGGTACCGACGTCTATCCCGCGTGTCGGATCGTTAAGCAATATGATGCGCGGTTTTCGCATCAGCCATTTAGCAATGACCACCTTTTGCTGGTTGCCGCCGGAAAGCGTGCCCACCGGAATGTCGAGACCGGCGGTCTTGATCTCCAGCAGCCGCACCATGTCGTCGATCAACTGCTCCTCCTTCGTCCGGTCGATGACCCCGCCGCGCGAAACCCGGTCGAGGGCGGCAAAGGAGAGATTTTCCCGGACCGTCATCGGCAGCATCAAGCCTTCCGTCTTGCGGTCCTCTGGGATAAGCGCCATGGCGAGGGGGGGTTTTCGCGCCACCGCCGGACCGCTGATCGTTACCGGCGATCCGTCGACGAGCACCGAGCCGGTCGTTCCGCGCAACACGCCAAAGAGGGCGAGGAGGAGCAGCCGCTGGCCCTGGCCCTCGAGGCCGCCGAGGCCGACGACCTCTCCCTCGCCAACCGAAAAGGAAATCTCGCGCAGCCGATCGGTCCAGCCGAGATTTCGACATTCGAGCACCGGCGCTTTTGCAGGCTTGGCCACCGGCTGGCGCGGGGGGAAGACGTTGCTGTATTCGCGCCCGATCATCATCTCGATGATCTCGCTGTTGCTGCGACTGCCGGCCGTGAAGGTCGCGACATTGCGGCCGTTGCGAAACACCGTGCACGTGTCGGCGAGCTCGGCAATCTCATGCATGCGATGCGAAATATAAAGCAGAGCGAGCCCCTCTTCCCGCAGCCGTTTCAGCACAGCGAAGACCTTGGCGACATCGGCCGCGGTCAGCGCCGAGGTCGCCTCGTCGAGGATCAGGGCGCGCGGCTTGGAGGCGAGTGCCTTGGCGATCTCCACCATCTGCCGGCGCGACAAGGGCAGATCCTTCACCGCGGCGCGCGGGTGAATGTCCTCGGCTCCGGCCCGCGCCAAGGCCTCCTCCGCCAGCGCCCGCTGGGCGCCCCGGTCGATCATGCCGAAACGGCGAGGCGGATTGGAAAGGACTATATTGTCGGCGACGCTCAGGTCCGGGATCAGCGACAGTTCCTGGAATACGCAGGCAATGCCCGCCGCTGCGGCCTCCGCCGGCGATCGAAAAGTCACCTCTTGACCGTCGAGCAGGATACGCCCCTCGTCCGGTGCAACCACGCCGGCCATGATCTTGATGAGCGTCGACTTGCCGGCCCCGTTTTCGCCGAGGATCGCATGAATTCGGCCCGGCGCCACCTCGAGTTGCGCCTTCTCCAGTGCGCGGACACCGCCATAGCGCTTCGATACACCTTCCATCCGGAAGAGCGGCGGCGGTGTCTCTGCTGGGGTCATGAGGCGCCTCGGATCATGGTTTGTGGTAAGCATGCCGCACGCCAGGTGCGCGGCAATTCAGGGCCGATCGAGAACCCTACTGGTTCTCCTTGGTCTGACCCATGATCTCCTGAGCAGTGAAATTGATGCCGCAGGTCGGGAAGGCGTTGCCGACGAAGAAATTGTCGGATTGGTCCGGATAATAGTCCTGGCCCTCTTTGAAATTCGGATCCTCGACGATCGCCAGCGGCAACTTGATCGACTGTGGCACGACCTCGCCTTCGAGTGCCGCAATCGCCGTCTTGATGGCGACCGCGACTTGAGCCGGGCCGGTACCGGCAGACGAGCACTTCAGCCCTTCCGCAGAGTGCTTGGCGCAGAATTTGCGGAAGCCGTTTTCGGTCTCGCCGCCGAACGGCACGAAAGGATGAGCGGCATCGATCATCGCCTGCACGACGCCGGTGTCGCCGCCCTGGGCGGTAATGCCGTCGAACTTCTTATGGACGGCGATCGCATCGGCCGTCGCCTTTTGCGCCGTCGGATCGTCCCATTTGCCGAGCACCTCGACGACTTCCCACTTTTTGCCGGTCGCCGCGAATGTCTCGTGAATGCCGTTGTGGCGGTCGGTGTCGACGGAGGTACCGGGAACGCCGCGCACCTCGAGTATCTTGCCGCCTTCCGGAAGGTGCTTGGCGAGCCAATTGGCCCAAAGCACCCCCAAACCCTTCTGGTCGACATTGACGTTTATCGCGTCCTCGGTATCGAGGATGTTGTCGAAGGCGACGAGAACGACGCCCGCTTCCTTGGCCCTCTTGATGACCGGCCCGAAGGCGGTCGGGTTCTGGGCATTGACGATGATCGCGTCATAGCCGGAGTCGATGAAATTGTTGATCGCCGAAATCTGCGCCGGGACGTCCTCGCCCGTCGAGACGACCTTGAATTCCTTGAGCTTGGCCGCAACGTCCGGCTGCGCGGCATAGGCCTTCGCCGTCTGGATCATCTGGATGCGCCAGGTGTTGGCGATGTAGCCATTGGCGAGCGCGATCCGATATGGGCCTTCCTTCTTCGCGAACTTGAAAAACTTCGTCTCGGGCGTCCAAGGCGCGAAGCAATCCGCATCTGCGGCCGGGCCGCTGACGATTTCAGGTTCTGCTGAGGCGGTGGTCGATAGAAGTGCGAGTGCAGCGACCGTGAGAATGCCGCTGACGAATGACATGGTCATCGAATTCCCTCCCGTTACCATGAAGGACAGGGCATCGATCGGGGCACAGCCATCGATTGTTCGCCGCAGGCACGCCTGCGGGCCGGAGCACAGAACCCTTCCAAACGAGCGCAGTTGGATGCTTCAGAACGCTCCAAAGCCTCTTTTCGGTTTCGTCACCTGTATCCGAGTGCTTCCGTGGCCGATCCGGCACGACTTATCGATACGCAAGTCCATTGACGCCAGACCGGCTCCTCCCGGGGCGTCTACTGGAAATGGTAGCGCTACCAATACCTTATGTAAAGCTGCGGCGCCGATCGGACCAGGTCTTCGTGCTTGTCCCGAAAAAGCAAAACAACGCACCCGGCGGCTGCGCTGTTTTGCAAGACCTCAGTTCAGGCCTCGTGCCCGGGATGTAACGGCTGATTGAAGCGGTCGACGAATGCCTCGATCGAACCACGACCGAAGCGCCTTACGCGCCGCCGCACCAGAACGGACATGACGCGTGCGGCGGTGGAGACGGTCATCTCGTCGAGCGGTCCCGTGCCGCTCCAGGGCTTCGTCAGCCGGTCGGTGACGATGCCGAGCATGTTGGCGGGCATGATGTCGGTGCAGGGTTTCATCCATTCGAAAACGGCGCTGATCGGCACGATCTTGCCTTCGAAGGAAACGACCGGTTCGGGCATGTCTTCGTCCCAATCGTCATAGGCTTCGAGCGCATCTCTGAAGAGAGTCTGCAGGGTGATGGGGGCATGCCCTTCATAAAGGGCGGGCAGGAAATTCGTCATTAGGGTCTCCTCCGAGTGGTTAGGCCGGAAACGCGAAATGGCCAATTCTGTCAGCAAAAAGTGATTGCGATACTCCTCGGCAATCATGGAACTATGCCGGCGCAGTATAGGTTCAAAGCCGTTTGGCGGGCAAACACAATCGATTAAAAAAGTGGATTTTCTGTCGCATGCCCGCGACAAGGCATGACCCGGTCGACAGGAAGTGACTGAATTGGCAGGCCGATTTTGGACCTGTGGAAAAACCGCTAGACCGTCAAATGCCGACGCGCTTGCGGCGTGTCCAGCGTCTCCGCCGGCCCTTCGTGGACGAAAGCGCCGCGGTCCATGATGTAGACATGGTCGGCAAGCTCACGGCAGAAATCGAGATATTGCTCGACGAGCAGGATCGCCATGCCGGTCGAATCCCTCAAGTATCGGATCGCCCGGCCGATGTCCTTGATGATCGACGGCTGGATGCCTTCTGTCGGCTCGTCGAGCACCAGGATCTTCGGGCGGGTGACAAGCGCGCGGGCGATCGCCAGCTGCTGCTGCTGGCCACCGGAAAGGTCGCCGCCGCGCCGGCCGAGCATGGTGTTCAGCACCGGAAACAGGCTGAAGATGTCGTCGGGGATCGACCGGTCGGGCCGTTTCAGCGGCGCATAGCCGGTCTCGAGATTCTCCTTGACCGTCAGGAGAGGAAAGATCTCGCGGCCCTGCGGCACGTAGCCGACGCCCTGCTTCGCCCGCCGGAACGGCGCCAGGCCGTCAAGCGAAACGCCGTTGAAGGAGATTGCACCGCTTGTCACTGGATGCTGGCCGGTGATTGCCCGAAGCAGGCTCGACTTGCCGACGCCATTGCGCCCCAGCACGCAGGTGATCTTGCCCATCTCGGCCTTGAAAGAGACATTGCGGAGCGCCTGGGCGGCGCCGTAATGCAGGCTGACGTTTTCGACGCTCAACATGGGTACAGTCCTTTCCGCTCGCCGCTTATCGGCCGAGATAGTTCTCGATCACCGTCGGATCGTTGCTGACGAAATCGATCGAGCCTTCCGCCAGCACCGATCCTTCGGCAAGGCAGGTGACCTTGACGCCGAGGTCGCGGATGAAGCCCATGTCGTGCTCGACGACGACGACGGAACGGGTCCTGGCGATTTCCTTGAGCAGGAGCGCGGTTTCCGCCGTCTCCGCGTCGGTCATGCCGGCGACCGGCTCGTCGACGAGCAGCAGTTCCGGCTCCTGGGCGAGCAGCATGCCGATCTCCAGCCATTGCTTCTGGCCGTGAGACAAATTGGCGGCGAGATCGTCGCGTCGTGCCGTCAGCCGCACGGTTGAAAGGATCTCCTCGATGCGGTTCTTGTCCTCTCCCGTCAGCCGGTAGAACAGCGTCGCAAAGACGCCGCGGTGACGGTTCAGTGCCAGTTCCAGATTGTCCCAGACCGTATGGCTCTCGAAAACTGTTGGCTTCTGGAATTTCCGGCCAATGCCGAGCTGGGCGATCTCCGCCTCGTCCTTCCTGGTGAGGTCAATGTCGCCCTTGAAGAAGACCTCGCCCTCGTCCGGCCGGGTCTTCCCGGTGATGATGTCCATCATCGTCGTCTTGCCGGCACCGTTCGGGCCGATGATGGCGCGCAGTTCTCCCGGCTCGACGATGAAGGAGAGCGAATTCAGCGCCTTGAAGCCGTCGAAGGAGACAGAGACGCCATCGAGATAGAGCAGGCTTTTCGGTTTCTTGTCAGTCATGACGATCACTCCGCAGCCATCGGTTCGGCGGCCGGGAGGCCGGCGTCCTTGTCACCTCGCGCCTCCCGATAGGCCCTGCGGCGACTGACATGTTGCTGCGCGGTGCCGACGACGCCTTTCGGCAGGAACAGCGTCACCAGCACGAAGAGCCCGCCGAGTGCGAAGAGCCAGAATTCCGGGAAGGCGGCGGTGAATATACTTTTTCCCCCGTTGACGAGAATGGCGCCGATGATCGGGCCGATCAGCGTGCCGCGGCCGCCGACCGCCGTCCAGATGACCACTTCGATCGAGTTGCCGGGCTCGAACTCGCCGGGATTGATGATGCCGACCTGCGGCACATAGAGCGCGCCGGCGATGCCGGCCATCATGGCCGAGACGGTAAAGGCGAAGAGCTTCATGTGCTCGACACGATAGCCGAGGAAGCGGGTGCGGCTTTCCGCGTCACGCAACGCCACCAGCACCTTGCCGAATTTCGAGCGCACGATTCCCGATGTAATGACGAGAAAAACGGCAAGTGCCAGCGCGGAAGCCGCAAAGAGCGCGGCGCGAGTGCCGTCGGCCTGGATGTTGAAGCCGAGAATGTCCTTGAAGTCGGTCAGTCCATTATTGCCGCCGAAGCCCATGTCGTTGCGGAAGAAGGCGAGCAGCAGCGCATAGGTCATCGCCTGGGTGATGATCGAGAGATAGACGCCGTTGACCCGCGAGCGGAAGGCGAACCAGCCGAAGACGAAGGCGATGAGGCCGGGCACCAGGACGACCATCAGCGCCGCAAACCAGAACATGTCGAAGCCGTACCAGAACCAGGGCAGTTCCTTCCAGTTCAGGAACACCATGAAATCCGGCAAGAGCGGATTGCCGTAGGAACCGCGCGCGCCGATCTGGCGCATCAGATACATGCCCATGGCATAGCCGCCGAGCGCGAAGAAGGCGGCGTGACCGAGCGAAAGGATGCCGCAGAAGCCCCAGACGAGATCGAGCGCCAGCGCCAAGAGCGCGTAGGTCAGATATTTGCCGAAGAGCGACACGAGATAGGTCGGCACGTGCAGCGGATGGTCCGGCGCCGTCAGGAGATTGAGCGCCGGAACGAGGATCGCAAGCGCCAGCAGGGTCGCCACGGCGATGACGATCGTGCGATCCAGTGATTTGATGAGAAACGAGGTGATCATGCTTCCACCGCCCGGCCCTTGAGTGCGAACAGCCCGCGCGGGCGCTTCTGGATGAAAAGGATGATCAGCACGAGCACGAGGATCTTGCCGAGCACGGCGCCGGCATAGGGCTCCAGGAACTTGTTGAGGATGCCGAGCGAGAAGGCGCCGACGAGCGTACCCCAGAGATTACCGACGCCGCCGAAGACCACGACCATGAAGCTGTCGATGATGTAGCCCTGACCGAGATTCGGAGAAACGTTGTCAATCTGCGAGAGCGCGACCCCCGCCATGCCGGCAATGCCGGAGCCGAGCGCGAAGGTGAGCGCATCGACCCAGGGCGTGCGGATGCCCATGGAGGAGGCCATGCGCCGGTTCTGCGTCACCGCCCGCATCTGCAGGCCCATTGGTGTCTTCCTCAATAGAAACATCAGCGCGGCAAAGACGGCGAGCGCGAAAAGGATGATCCAGAGGCGGTTCCAGGTGATCGTCAGACCGCCGAGCTCAAAGGCGCCGGACATCCAGGACGGGTTGCCGACCTCGCGATTGGTCGGGCCGAAGATCGTCCGCACCGATTGCTGCAGGATCAGCGATATGCCCCAGGTGGCAAGCAGCGTCTCAAGCGGGCGGCCATAGAGGAAGCGGATGACGCCGCGTTCCATCGCCAGGCCGACGGCACCGGTCACCAGGAAGGCAAGCGGCAGCGCGATCGCCAGCGACCAGTCGAACAGGCCCGGAAAGGAACTGCGCAGGACCTCCTGCACGAGGAAGGTCGTATAGGCGCCGAGCATCACCATCTCGCCATGCGCCATGTTGATGATGCCCATGACGCCGAAGGTGATCGCAAGGCCGATCGCCGCAAGCAGCAGTACCGAGCCGAGCGACAGGCCGTACCAGACGTTCTGGGCGGCCGCCCACAAGGCCTGATCCTGTTCGATGCTGGCGAGCGCCGCTTCTATGTCCGGCTTCAAGGTCTCGTCGGCCGAGCCGAGCGCTGATGAGAGGATGGAGAGTGCCCCGCGCCCGCCCCTTTCCTTCAGCGTTCGCACGGCCTCTCTTTTCTCCTCGACCGGCCGCTCGGAAATGAGCAGGGTCGTGGCGCGTGCCTGTTCGAGCAAGGTGCGGACCTCTCCGTCCTTTTCGCCGGCAAGCGCGTTCTCGATGGCGCCGAGCGCCTCGGCATTGGGCGACTGAAGGACGGATTGCGCTGCCTTGAGACGTGCATTCCGGTCGGGGCTCAGAAGCGTCAGGCTGCCGAGGGCCGTGCGCACCGCGCGCCGCACGCCATTGTTGACTTTAACCTTCGAGAGCGCCGCCTTCGGCGCCTCGCCGGCGGCTTCGCCGGAGACCGGATCGGTGAGCGACAGGCTCGAACCGCTTTCCTTCGTCAGGAATACCTGGCCGTCGGCCTTGCGCGCATAGAGATTGCCTTCGCCGAGCGCTTCGAGGATGGCCACGACCTTGGGATCGCCGGTCTTTGCCAGGGCCGCGATGTGCTCGTCCATGTCGGACAGTTTCGCCTCGCCCAGCGCATTCACCAGATCGCGCAGCGCCTCTTCCGCCCGGAGCCCGGAAGGGACTGCGGTGAAGAGGAACAAGGCAACAAGCACGGTTTGTAAGATGCGGTACATTCGCCATCTCGCTCGGTTCGCGTCGCCTGCCCTTGAAGAATTCATGGCAAGCCCGCTGTCGGGCCGGAATTGCAAGGTTCCTCCGTCCGAATGGACGCCGTCGGACGGAGGGTATTTCATGCTATCGGTTCGTCATGAAACACGAGGTCGGGGACGGGCCGCATCCGGCCCGTCAGCGAACAATTCATTCGTCATGAAATCATGAACCCTTGCCGCCGCACTTGCCCGTGGCGACGTTGAAGTTGCCGCAGGACATCGGAGCCCGCCAATCGGAGATCAGGTCCTTGGAGTCTGGCAGGTAGTCGGACCACTCGTCGCCGACGACCAGGCCGGGCGTTTCCCAGACGGTCTCGAACTGGCCGTCCGACTGGATTTCGCCGATCAGCACCGGCTTGGTGATGTGGTGGTTCGGCATCATCGTGGAATAGCCGCCCGAGAGGTTCGGCACCGAGATGCCGATCATCGCGTCGAGCACGGCGTCGGTGTCGGTGGTGCCGGCCTTTTCGACCGCCTTCAGCCACATGTTGAAGCCGATATAGTGGGCTTCCATCGGGTCGTTGGTGACCCGCTTGTCGCTCTTCGTGTAGGCCTTCCAGGTCTTGATGAACTCGGCATTGGCCGGGTTGTCGACCGACTGGAAATAGTTCCAGGCGGCGAGATGGCCGACGAGCGGCCCGGTGTCGAGACCGGCGAGCTCTTCCTCGCCCACCGAGAAGGCGACGACCGGAATGTCCTCGGCCTTGATGCCCTGGTTGCCGAGCTCCTTGTAGAAGGGCACGTTGGCGTCACCGTTGATCGTCGAGACCACGGCGGTCTTCTTGCCGGCCGAGCCGAACTTCTTGATGTCGGAGACGATCGTCTGCCAGTCGGAATGACCGAACGGCGTGTAGTTGATCATGATGTCCTCGGGCTTGACGCCCTTGGAGATGAGATAGGCCTCGAGGATCTTGTTGGTCGTGCGCGGATAGACATAGTCGGTGCCGGCGAGAACCCAGCGCTCGACCTCTTCGTTCTCCATCAGATAGTCGACCGCGGGGATCGCCTGCTGGTTCGGCGCGGCACCCGTATAGAAGACGTTGCGCTGGCTTTCCTCACCCTCGTACTGGACAGGATAAAAGAGGATCGAGTTCAGTTCCTCGAAGACCGGCAGCACGGATTTGCGCGACACGGAGGTCCAGCAGCCGAAGACTGCCGAGACCTTGTCGACGGAGATCAGCTCGCGCGCCTTTTCGGCAAAGAGCGGCCAGTCCGAGGCCGGATCAACGACGACTGCCTCGAGCTTCTTGCCGAGGAGCCCGCCCTTCTTGTTCTGCTCGTCGATCAGCATCAGCATGGCGTCTTTCAGCGTCGTCTCCGAGATCGCCATGGTTCCGGAAAGCGAATGAAGAATGCCGACCTTGATCGTGTCCTCGGCGGCAAATGCGCCGTTGAACGCGGTCGTCGAAAGGACGGCAGCGAGGAATGCGCCGGTGACGCGTGCCCTGATAGTCATCTGATTGAACCCCTCTTGGTCTGGTCTCCGCAACGGAGTGTTCGTTCTCCTTGGCCGTTGCTGCATCGATCATCCGACAGCCGCGCTGCACTGCACATACGTCATTCTACGTAGGCGGCGGGGGGAAGAAGGAAGCTGTCGTCGCACCGCAGCAATTTCATGCGCCGCGCGTCTGTGTTACGAAGGCGGGGCAGGCGCTGCCGGGGGCGACGCAGAAGACAAGAGGGACCATGGCGGCACGCCAGCGCATCATTCCCGTTCGACGCGAATACAATCGCTGGGTCGCCAACCAGACGCTTGAAGACTACGCGCTGCGCTTCACCGCGAAGAGCGCGCGGCGTTTTTCCTCCGAGCGGATCTCGCAGACAGCGATCGGCGCGATCTCCTTCCTGGCGCTCGAGGCGATCGGCGGCGCCATTACCATGTCCTACGGCACGACCAACGCGATCGTCGCGATCCTCGTCGCGAGCGTGATGATCCTCCTGGTCGGCCTTCCGATCAGCCGCTATGCGATCCGCCACGGCGTCGATATCGACCTTCTGACGCGCGGCGCGAGCTTCGGCTATATCGGCTCGACGATCACCTCGCTCATCTATGCAAGCTTCACCTTCATCCTTTTCGCGATCGAGGCGTCGATCATGTCCGGGGCGCTGGAGCTCGCGCTCGGGATCCCGCTCTGGATCGGCTACATCGTCAGCGCCGTCGTGGTGATCCCGCTCGTTACCCACGGCGTGCGGCTGATCAGCAAGTTCCAGCTCGTCACCCAGCCCTTCTGGATCGTGCTGAACATCCTGCCTTTCGCCTTCATCGCGCTTGCCGACTGGGAGAAGGTGGGCCTGTGGCTTGCCTATGCCGGCATTCACCACGCCTCCGGTCCTTCCGGAACCATCGCGCCCTTCGATCTCGTCGAATTCGGTGCGGCCTCCGCCGTGATCTTCGCGCTGATGGCGCAAATCGGCGAGCAGGTCGACTTCCTGCGCTTCCTGCCGCCGGACGGCCAGAGGAAGCTGCATCACCGCATCGCCGTGTTTCTGGCCGGCTCAGGCTGGGTGATCGTCGGCGCACCAAAGCTGCTCGCCGGTTCCTTTCTCGTGGTGCTGGCATTGAGCGCCGGCGTGCCCTCGACCAGGGCCGCCGACCCGGCGCAGATGTATTACACCGCCTTCGGCTACATCTTCCCGTCGCAGACCGCGGCGCTCCTCCTGATGGTCGCCTTCGTCGTCGTCTCGCAGCTGAAGATCAACGTGATGAATGCCTATGCCGGGTCGCTCGCCTGGTCGAACTTTTTTTCGCGGCTCACCCACAGCCATCCGGGCCGCGTCATCTGGCTGGTCTTCAACGTGGCGATCGCCCTGCTCCTGATGGAACTCGGCATCTACCGCCTGCTCGAGGAGACGCTCGGCATCTTCTCGATCATCGCCATGGCCTGGCTCTGCGCGATCTCGGCGGATCTCTTCGTCAACAAGCCGCTCGGGCTCTCGCCGCCCGGCATCGAGTTCAAGCGCGCCCATCTCTACGACATCAATCCCGTCGGCCTCGGCACTATGGGTGTCTCGGCGCTGCTGGCTCTCGCCGCGCATTTCGGCGCGATGGGCGCCATTGCCACCTCGCTCGCGCCCTATATCGCGCTCGTCACGGCCTTCGTCGTCTCGCCGCTCCTTGCCTGGTGGACGGAGGGCAAATTCTATCTCGCCCGCAAGCCGCGCAAGAGCTGGTTCCGCGAAAGCGAGATCACCTGCTCGATCTGCGAGCATCCGTTCGAACCGGAAGACATGGCCTGGTGCCCGGCTTATGCTGCGCCGATCTGTTCGCTCTGCTGCTCGCTCGACAGCCGCTGCCACGACATGTGCAAGCCGAAGGCGCGGCTGAACACGCAGATCGCAACGGTGGCGAAGGCGGTACTGCCGGACACCATCGTGACGAAGCTCGCCACAAGGCTCGGGCGCTATGCGATTTCGGCAGTCGTCTCGATCACCGGCATCGGCATCATCCTGGCGATGATCGCCCACCAGACGACCGCCGCCTCGCCGGAGACTGCAGCCGTCGTCGAGCGGACGATCGCCATCGTCTTCTTTGTCTTCGCCATCCTCGCCGGCGTCGTCTCCTGGTTCTACGTGCTTGCCCATGACAGCCGGGTGGTGGCGGAGGAAGAATCCTCCCGCCAGAACACGCTGCTCCTGAAAGAGATCGCCGCCCACAAGAAGACCGACGCGGCGCTGCAGAATGCCAAGGAGGCGGCTGAATCCGCGAACCGGGCGAAAAGCCGCTACGTCGTCGGCTTGAGCCACGAGCTGCGCACGCCGCTCAACGCCGTGCTCGGCTACGCGCAGATCCTCGAACGCGACGAGACGATCCCGCCGTCGCGGCAGGGTGCGATCAAGGTGATCAAGCGCAGCGCCGACCATCTTTCCGGGCTGATCGATGGCCTCCTCGACATTTCGAAGATCGAGGCCGGCAAGCTGCAGGTCTATTCGAACGAGATTAACATTCACGATTTTCTCGATCAGATCATCGACATGTTCCGCCCGCAGGCGCAGGCCAAGGGCATCGGCTTCGAACACAACCGCGCCGCGTCACTGCCGCAATATGTGCGGACCGACGAGAAGCGGCTCCGGCAGATCCTCGTCAACCTGCTTTCGAACGCGCTGAAATTCACCGATCAGGGCCGCATCCGCTTCGATATCGCTTATCGCAGTCAGGTGGCGACTTTTGCGATCGAGGACAGCGGCCGCGGCATCAGCGACAAGGACCTGCCGAAGATCTTCGATCCCTTCCAGCGCGGCGACGCGGAGCACCGCATGCCGGGTCTCGGTCTGGGGCTCACCATTACGCGCCTGCTGACCCAGACGCTCGGCGGCGAGATCTCGGTGACGAGCGAAAAGGACAGGGGTACCGCCTTCAAGGTACGGCTGATGCTTTCGGCCGTCGACCGGCCGGCGGCCCTCAAGGACCCGGTGCGCAAGATCAGCTCCTACAAGGGACCGCACCGCACCATCCTCGTCGTCGACGACAACGCGGACCACCGCGACCTGATGCGCGAAGTGCTCGTGCCGCTCGACTTCACCGTGCTGATGGCAGCGAGCGGCGCCGATTGCCTGGCGCTCATCGAAGGGACGAGGCCGGACCTCTTTCTCATCGACATCTCGATGCCTGGCATGAATGGCTGGGAACTGGTGACGAAGCTCAGGGAGGGCGGTCAGACGGCGCCGGCGATCATGCTGTCCGCCAATATCGGCGACGGCTCGGCGGCAGGCGCGATCGGCCACAATGACACGCTTGCCAAGCCTTTCGGCGTGCGCCAGCTCACCGACAAGCTGGCAATCCATCTCGGGCTGGAATGGATCCATGAAGGCGACGCAAAACATGCGCCTGCCAATGGCAAGAACAGTACTGTGACAAGCCCCGGAGACCACCACGTGAAGGAATTGATCCAGCTCGGCGAAATCGGCTACGTGAGAGGCATCGAGGCGAAATTGACGGAGATTGCCCTGAACCCCGAGAACCAGCCCTTTGCCGAGGCGGTGCGCGCCTATGTTCAGGCCTTCGACCTTTCGGGCTACGACGCCTTCCTGAAACGGCTGCTTCCCGAGGAGACGAACGCCCGTGCCTGAGGCCACGAACCCGCGCGACATCGTGCTGCTCGTCGACGACTCTCCGGAGGCTCTCGGCTTCCTGACCGAAGCGCTGGAGCAGTCCGGCTTTTCCGTGCTGATCGCCACCTCCGGCAATGCGGCGCTCAACATCGCCGATCGCATCACCCCCGACATCATCCTGCTCGATGCGGTGATGCCTGGCATGGACGGTTTCGAGACCTGCAGCCGGCTGAAGGCGAATGCCTCGGTCGCCCAGGTGCCGGTGGTCTTCATGACCGGGCTCACTGAGACTGAACACGTGGTGCGCGCGCTCGAGGCCGGCGGCGTCGACTACCTCACCAAGCCGATCAATATCGACGAGCTTCGCGCCCGCATCCGCGTCCATCTTTCGAATGCGCGCTCGGCTCAGAGCGCCCGCGTCGCGCTCGATGCCGCCGGCAGGCATCTGCTTGCCGTGCGCGGTGACGGCACCGTGCGCTGGTCTACGCCGCAGGCGACCCGCCTCGTCAACGCCGCCACCGGCAGTGACGACGGACTTGCGGTCGTGGCCGCCCGCATAGCCGCGTGGATGCGGGAGCGGGAACGCCAAGGCGGCGAAAAGCAGGGCAACCTGTCGCTACATCAGGCCGGCCAGACGGGTCTGCAGATTTCCTATCTCGGCGCGATCGGCGCCAATGAGTATCTCTTCCGACTGACCGCCGAGAACGGCATGAGCGACGACGAGATGCTGCGCCAGCACTTCCATCTCACCCAGCGTGAGTCCGAGGTGCTGCTCTGGATCGCCAAGGGAAAATCCAACCGCGATATCGGCGAAATCCTTGGCCTCAGTGCCCGCACCGTCACCAAGCATCTTGAGCAGATCTATGTGAAGCTCGGTGTCGAGAATCGTGCCTCAGCAGCGGTCAAGGCGACGCAGGTGCTGCACGGAATCTGACGCACCCGACATTCTCCCCAGCGCGCCGAAAAAAAGCGCGGCCTGTCGGAACAGGCCGCGCCACACCGCAACAGATTGCGGTCCTGCCCTGGGAGGCAAGTTATTCGGCAGGCTGGACGACCGCCGGAATGGTCTCAATAGGCGCGTCACCGGCAAGCGCGACTGAGAGCTGAGCCTGGTCCAGCTCGCCTTCCCACTTCGCCACGACCAGCGTCGCGACGGCGTTGCCGACGAAGTTCGTAAGCGCCCGGCACTCCGACATGAAGCGGTCGATGCCGAGGATCAGCGCCATGCCGGCGACCGGCACGGACGGAACGACGGAAAGCGTCGCGGCCAGCGTGATGAAGCCTGCGCCGGTGATGCCGGCAGCACCCTTCGAACTCAGCATGGCAACGAGCAGCAGCAGGATCTGATCGCCGTAGGAGAGCGGCGTGTCGGTCGCCTGGGCGATGAAGAGCGCCGCCAGCGTCATGTAGATATTCGTGCCGTCGAGGTTGAAGGAGTAGCCGGTCGGAATGACCAGACCGACGACCGAACGCTTGCAGCCGGCCTTCTCCATCTTGTTCATGAGGCCCGGGAGTGCCGCTTCCGAGGACGAGGTGCCGAGCACGAGCAGCAGTTCCTCCTTGATGTAGCGGATGAGCGCCAAGATCGAGAAGCCGTTATAGCGCGCCACGACGCCGAGCACGACGAAGACGAACAGGAACGAAGTCAGGTAGAACGTGCCGATCAGCATGGCGAGGTTGGCGATCGAGGCGACGCCATATTTGCCGATGGTGAAGGCCATGGCGCCGAAGGCGCCAATCGGCGCAGCCTTCATCAGGATCGCCACCAGCCGGAAGATCGGCAGCGTCAGCGCCTGCAGGAAATCAACCACCGGCTCGGCCTTCTTGCCGACCATGGCGAGCGAGATGCCGAAGAGCACCGAGATGAACAGCACCTGCAGGATGTCGCCCTCGGCAAAGGCGCCGATCAGCGTCGTCGGAATGATGTTCATAAGGAAGCCGGTGACCGACTGCTCATGCGCCTTTTCCGCATAGGTGCTGATCGCCTTCGCATCAAGCGAGGCGGGGTCGATATGCATGCCCGCGCCCGGCTGCACGACATTGGCGACGATCAGGCCGACGACAAGCGCAAGGGTGGAGAAAGTCAGGAAGTAGAGCATCGCCTTGCCGGCGACGCGGCCGACCTTGGCGAGATCGGTCATGCCGGCAATGCCGGTCGCGACCGTCAGGAAGATCACCGGCGCGATGATCATCTTGACGAGCTTGATGAAGGCGTCGCCAAGCGGCTTCAGTTGCGTGCCGAGCTCAGGATAGAAATGTCCCAGCAGAATGCCCGCGGCGATCGCCGCCAGGACCTGGACATAGAGATGGCGGTAAAAGGGTGTCTTGCCGCGGACCTCCGCGGAATGTTCAATGATCATGATATCCTCCACTAAGGGCGCCCAGTCCGGCAAGGTGCCGGCCTCCCGGGCCACTTTTCCGAAGATCGACAGCCGTGGCTGCCTTGTGGAGATAGCTAGCAACAAGCGTGCCAGTTTGCCGTCAGACGGCAATGCATTGAAATTCCTACGTTTTCAGTAAGCGCTTCCCTGCCCCCCACCCTCATGTGCGGAAATCCGCACAAGTCGGCTGGCGCCCTGGGCGAAATCATGCACAATGCCGCCATGACGAAATATCCGCCAGGCACGGACGATTTGGGGGCGCTGCGCCGCCGGGCGCGGCAATCATGGCTCGTCTTTTCAGCCGTGGCGCTCGCGCTTCTGGTCGCGGGCTTCTTGCTTGCCGGAGCATACGGCCGGTCGCAGGCGCTGGCCGACCTCGCCGGGCAAAGCCGCATCGACGCCAGCCTGAAGGCCTCGCTGTTAAGGGCGGTCATCGAACGTCAGCGAGCCCTGCCGCTGGTTCTCGCTGACGATACCGCCATTCGCGAAGCGCTGGTCTCGCCAAACCCTCAATCGTTAGGGCCGATCAATCGCAAGCTGGAAAGCCTCGCAACAAGTGCAGAAGCGGCCGTCGTCTATCTGATCGGCCGCGACGGCGTCGCCGTGGCGGCCAGCAATTGGCGGGAGCCGACAAGCTTCGTCGGCAACGACTACGCTTTCCGCGACTATTTCCGCCTGGCGATGCGCGACGGCAAGGGCGAGCATTTCGCCATGGGAACGGTGAGCAGGCGGCCTGGCCTCTATATCTCGCGCCGCGTCGACGGACCGGGAGGCCCGCTCGGCGTGATCGTCGCGAAGCTCGAATTCGACGGCGTCGAGGCCGATTGGCGAGTATCGAACAAACCCACCTATGTCACCGACCGCCGCGGCATCGTGCTGATCACCAGCCTGCCTTCCTGGCGCTTCATGACGACGAAACCGATTCCCGATGAAAGGCTCGCGGAAATTCGCGAGAGCCTGCAGTTCGGCGACGCGCCCCTGCTGCCGCTACCCTTCCATCAGATCGAGGCACGGCCGGACGGTTCCTCCACGCTCGAGGCGCTGCTGCCGGGCGACGGCACCGAGGCATTCCTGCGCATCGAGACCCTGGTGCCATCGACGAACTGGCGGCTCGAGCAACTGTCGCCGCTCAAGGCCGTGCTTGCGGCGGGCGCACGCGAGATGCGGCTTATCATGCTTGCCGCGCTGGTGCCGCTCCTCGCGTTTGCCGCATTTCTCTTGCGCCGGCGGCAGGCGATCGCGATCAGATCGGCCACGGAACGGCTGGCGCGCAATGAGCTGGAAGAGAAGGTCGAGGAGCGGACGCGTGACCTGCGCATGGCGCGCGACCGCCTCGAAACCGAGATCGCCGACCACCGGCAGACGGCCGAGAAACTGCAGGCCGTCCAGCAGGATCTCGTCCAGGCGAACCGGCTGGCGATCCTCGGCCAGATCGCTGCCGGAGTCGCTCATGAAATCAACCAGCCGGTCGCAACGATCCGTGCCTATGCGGACAATGCCCGCGTGCTTCTCGACCGCGGCCAGAGCGCGACGGCCGCCGAGAACATGGGTAGCATTGCGGAACTTACCGAACGCGTCGGCGCCATCACCGATGAGTTGCGGCGGTTTGCCCGCAAGGGCCACTTCGCCGCGGAGCCGACAGCGATGAAAGATGTCGTCGAGGGGGCGTTTCTGCTGTTGCGCAGCCGCTTTGCCGGCCGCATGGACGCGATCAGCATCGAACTGCCGCCGCACGGCCTCAAGGCGCTCGGCAATCGCATCCGGCTCGAACAGGTGCTGATAAACCTGTTGCAGAACGCGCTGGAAGCAATCGGTGATCGCGACGGCGCTACGATCCGGGTGCGCTGCGAGGAGACGGCGCGCGGCATCGCGCTCACCGTCGCCGACAACGGACCGGGCATTCCGGCCGCCATCCGGGACGAGCTGTTCACCCCCTTCAACACCTCGAAGGAAGAGGGCCTCGGTCTCGGATTGGCCATCTCGAAGGAAATCGTCTCCGACTATGGCGGCACGATCGAGGTCGATAGCGGCCCGTCCGGAACGACATTCACCGTGCATCTGAAGAAGGCTTGAGCGCAATGAGCGGCGCCCCATCCGCATTCCTGATCGATGACGACCGCGATCTGCGCAAGGCAATGCAGCAGACCTTGGAACTCGCCGGCTTCACGGTCTCGCCGTTCGCCGGCGCGACCGAGGCGCTCGCGGAACTCACCGCTGGCTTCGAGGGCGTCGTTATCAGTGATATCCGCATGCCGGGCATGGATGGGCTTGCCCTCTTCCGCAAGGTCGCCGAGCTCGACGCGGACCTTCCGGTCATCCTCGTGACGGGTCATGGCGACATACCGATGGCCGTCCAGGCCATTCAGGACGGGGTCTATGACTTCATCGCCAAGCCGTTTGCCGCGGACCGGCTCGTCCAGAGCGCGCGGCGAGCCCAAGAGAAGCGCCGCCTCGTGATGGAGAACCGCGCGCTTCGCCAGGCGGCAGAGGCAGCCTCCGAAAG
This sequence comes from Sinorhizobium shofinae, assembly GCA_001704765.1. Taxonomy (GTDB): domain Bacteria; phylum Pseudomonadota; class Alphaproteobacteria; order Rhizobiales; family Rhizobiaceae; genus Sinorhizobium; species Sinorhizobium shofinae. The sequence continues at coordinate 7,569 of MBFK01000069.1, read as the reverse complement.
CCTGCCGTTGATCGGCCAGACGCCGGTAATGGAACGGCTGCGGCAGACGCTGAGGCATATCGCCGACACGGACGTCGACGTGCTGGTCGCTGGTGAGACCGGCAGTGGCAAGGAGGTCGTCGCGACGCTACTGCACCAGTGGAGCCGGCGACGGAGCGGCAATTTCGTCGCACTCAATTGCGGCGCGCTCCCCGAAACGGTGATCGAGAGCGAGCTTTTCGGCCACGAGCCCGGCGCCTTCACCGGCGCCGTCAAGAAGCGCATCGGCCGCATCGAGCATGCGAGCGGCGGAACGCTCTTCCTCGACGAGATCGAGGCGATGCCGCCGGCAACGCAGGTCAAGATGTTGCGCGTCCTCGAGGCGCGCGAGATCACGCCGCTCGGTACCAACGCCACCCGACCGGTCGACATTCGCGTCGTTGCTGCGGCCAAGATCGACCTCGGCGATCCGGCAGAGCGCGGCGATTTCCGCGAGGACCTTTACTACCGGCTCAACGTCGTCACTCTGTCGATCCCGCCCTTGCGCGAACGCCGCGAGGATGTCCCGCTGCTCTTCTCGCATTTCCTGAAACGCGCCTCCGAGCGCTTCGGTCGAGAGGTTCCGACGATCTCCGCCGCTATTCGCGATCACCTGATGTCCCACCCCTGGCCCGGCAATGTGCGCGAGCTTTCGCACTTCGCCGAAAGGGTGGCGCTCGGCGTCGAGGGACAGCCAGGCAAAGCCGCCGCTGCCCCAGCGAAGAGCGGCGGCACCCTACCCGAGCGGCTGGAGCGCTACGAGGCCGAGATCCTCAAGGAGGCGCTGACCGCCCATCGCGGCGACGTCAAGGAGACGCTGCAGGCTCTCGGTATTCCCCGCAAGACCTTCTACGACAAGCTGCAGCGCCACGGGATAAACCGGGCGGACTATGTCGGGCAGACGACGGCCGGCGAATCTTGATGCTGCATGTTTGCTGTTTGGGAAAAATGCATCAGGCCGGCCGCCCGTCGCGGATCATCGCGAAATAATCGTCGAGGCCGACCTGGCCGCCCTTCAGTGCCACCTGCATGCCGTCGATCAGCCGGTCGCGGCTATGGACGGTGCAGAGCGGCGATCCCGGCGATTGCGGCAGCGGCAGGCGCAATGTCAGCGCATCGACTGAGAGCTGGCTCAGCGCGTGGCTCGACGTATCTCCGCCGGCGATCACGGCGCGGCGAAGGCCGGCCCCCTTCACCAGCTCTTTCAGCAGCAGGCCGAGCCGCTCGCCTATCCGGTGGCGAGACCCATCCTCCAGGCGGATCGCATTGCCCCGGTCGCTCGAGGATCCGAGGGCGGTATAGAGAACGACGCTCCGGCCGGCGGCAAGAACCGCAAGGCCGCGCGCAATCGCATCCTCGAGCGCGCCACCACCTTCGGCCGCAGCAAAGGCGACGGCATCGAGCCCGACTCCCTCAAAACCGTTCTGGAGGGCGTAGCGGATCTGCCGTTCGGTCGTCGGCGAAACGCTGCCGGACACGACGGCGAGCCGATCGACGGGGCCGGGCGCCGTAAAGACGGGCGCTTTGCCGAACAGCCCGAGCCGGCGCCACTCGTGAACGAGCGCATATTCCAGCCCGGAGGAACCGCAGGCGAACTGGCCGCCGGTCGTACGCTTGCGCCAAAGCTGCCGCCCGACGGCGGCTTGGCTCTCCGCCCCCGCGACGTCGAGGAGAACGATGTCGTTTCCCTCGGTGAAGGCGAAATCCGTGACCGCGTCTGCTTCCGCCGAGGCGAGCTGGGCGATATCGACCAGCCCCGTCTTCAATGACGTCTGCCGGGACAGGTGCAGGCGGATGTCTGCCTCATCCATGGGCGTTACCGGGTGCCGGCTCATCACCGGATGGCGGTCGATCCGGTACGTCTCGCCCCGAAAGGCGGCGAAGAGATTGCCGAAGGTCGTGTAGCGGCGAATTTGCGGAGCGCCTAGCACAAGCGGTACCGGCGCCTTGCCGAACACCTCGCGACCGATCTCGATCGCCATGCCGATGTTGCCGACCGCCGGGCTGGAATCGAACGTCGAGCAGACCTTGTAATGGGCGATCTCCGCCCCCAGCGACTTCAACCATAAAAAGGCAGATGGAAGATGCTCCGTCATCCAGTCGGGCGTCTGGCTGCGGCTCGTACCCGCAAGTCCGAAGGCGTGGCAATGGGCGAACCGTTCAAGCAGCGCCGCCTCCGGAATTCTGAGGAACAGGGCTGTTTCGACCCCGTGCGAGGAGAGCGCCTCCATGACGTCGGTGGAGCCGGTCAGGTCGTCGCCGTAGTAGCTCAGCAATGGTGTCTGCATTCGGGCCTCCCGTGATGTGGCTCATATCTTGAGTGGGTCAGGCGCCCCTGCCGTCAGCAAATTTCACGAGGGACTGGGCGAGTTCCGGATGATCCTTGGCATAGTCGGAAAGCGGGATACCGGCGACCGCCGCCTCCCAGGCCTGGCGAACCGCCCTGACGCCGGCACCAGCCCCGCCCGGATGGCTGACGATGCCGCCGCCGCACAGATAAAGCAGATCGGTCGAGCGGTCGGTGCGTGCGTAGGTCTCCGGCGCCTGGCCGCCCCATTGGCCGGAGCCGACGACCGGCAGCGGACAGTCGCGCTCGGAAAAAAGCGGCGCGCTGACCGCCTTGAACGATTTTACGAAACTCTCGTCCGGTTCCCAATATTTGACGCGGATGCCGTTGATCTGGAACTGGTCCACGCCGATCAGCCGCCAGAATTGCTGCCAGACGGAGAATTCCATTCCGAGACCGCCGTGGCGGGTAAGGATATCCCAGCCGTTCCGATGCGCGTGAAGAACGATCTCGGAGCGCTTGCGCAGAAAGGCAACGCCCCCCATGCCGATCGAGTTGATATTGACGACCCCCGCATTACCGCCCGCCTTAACGACGAGATCATGGTTGCGCATCATCTTGTCCGGATCCGTGTGGGAGATGCCGAAGGCGTACATCACCTTCTTGCCAGTGTTCTGTTCGTGGTCGAGGATCCTCGGCATGATCGCGGCGATCCGCTCCTTCAGTGGCGAATAGGCCGGGCTCATCAGCTTCTCGTCGTCCTTGATAAAATCGACGCCGGAGGAGAGCAGGTCGCCAACCAGCGCTGCGGTTTCCTCCGGCCTAAGGCCCAAGGCGGGCTTGACGATCGTGCCGATGATCGGGCGGTCCTCGACGCCGGTCAGTCGGCGGCTCCCGGCGACGCCGAACTGCGGTCCAGGATGGGCGGCGGCAAATTCCGGCGGCAACTTCATGTCGACGATGCGAATGCCCGTCATCCCCTTGATCGAATAGACCCCGCCTATGGCGATCGTCATCAGCGCGGAGAGATCCGTACCGACCGCGTCGAGCGGAAATTCGACATCCACCTCGGCCCGGTTGAAGCGTTTCGCCTCGCCCGCCTCCTCTGGCCAGGAGGGGCGGGCGGTCGGCTCCAGATGCCTAATGGCGACGACCCGGGCCGCGACGCGCGCCTTCAATTCTTCGGTTTCGCCCGGGACCGGCACGAAGGTTCCGGTCGACTGATCGCTGGCGATCTTGGCCGCCAGCGCCTCGACGTCGCCCGGGGTCTCGATGCGGTATGTGATGCGGATCACGGCAATTCGCTCTTCATGAAATGAGTAGCCTCTTTCGGCTAACTGGTATAATGAGTATCTCAGTTGTGCAAGAGAAATCGCGTTCGCCAGCCGGCAAGGGGCGCGAGATTTCCTCTCCAAGGAAAACATGCATATAGAGAGACAAGCGACAACAGCGGTGGAGTTCACATGGCAATTCAATCCGAACCGATCGTTCGCAGGAAGCTTTCCGACGAGGTCTTCGCCCGGCTGAAGGCGCTGATCGAGACCGGCGAATTGCAGCCTGGCGACGAGATGCCGTCGGAACGGATGCTGATGGAGCGTTTTCAGGTCGGCCGCCCCGCCATTCGTGAAGCAATGCAGGCGCTCGCCAATATGGGACTGATCGAGATTTCGCACGGCGAGCGTGCCAAGGTGCTGCAGCCGACGGCGCAATCGCTCCTCAGACAGGTGGACGTCGCCGCCAAGATCATGCTTTCGGCGTCTTCGGATTCGCTTGAACACCTGAAAAACGCGCGCATTTTCTTCGAACGCGGCATGGTGCGCGAGGCGGCTAGCCGCGCCACGGCCGCCGATATCGCCGCGCTCGAGGAGACCTTGACGCGCCAGCGCGCCGCGCTCGGGGATTCCGACGCCTTCATCGACGCCGACATGGCCTTTCACACCCGCATCGCACAGATTTCCGGCAATCCGATCTTCAGTGCCGTGAGTGAAGCGATGCTCGGCTGGCTCAAGGAATATCACACGGAAATGCTGATCTGGACCGGCAAGGAGAACGTGACGCTCTCCGAGCACGAGGAAATCATCGACTGCATCCGGCGGGGCAATCCTGATGAAGCCGAGCAGGCAATGATCAAGCATCTCGAGCGCTCGCGGGCGCTCTATGCGCCAAAGGGCAAGGTCGAGAGCCAGAGTGCGTAGCGAACGACACGGCCCCTCCGGGACCCTCACCCCTCACCAGCACACGATCAAGGGCTGTCGATACGGGCCACCGCATAGGCGGAGAGCACGAGTCTTTCGCCCCTATGCACCCTCGCCTCCGGCGCCTTCCCACCCTCTCGAAGCCAAGCCTCGTCGAGGACGGTGAGCCGGCATGCGTCTGCTCGGGCCTCGGCAAGCATCAACTCCTGAGGCTCAAAGGTCAGGTTGGCGAACATCAGCGTCGTCCCTCCACTCGCCGCGCCGAGCCCGACGACCCGATCGGGTGCGGACGTGTCGACCGCGATGCGCCGGCCCGCCGAAAGCTCAGCAAGCCAGCGCAAGACGTGGAACAGGGGCCTCGGAAGACCCTCTTTGACCGGCTCGCCGGTTCCGGCCACCAGGCCGAATGGACCAGCAAGCGTCGAAAGGGTCAGCACCTCGAGTTCCGCATCCGCCACCGTCGCCGCATAGGCGAGCGTCCAGGCGGCACCGAAGAGCGCATTGTGCCGCGGATCCCGGTTCGCCATGGCAATGCGCTTGCCGGACGGATTGTCCTTGGTGTGGCTCCCATAAGGATTCTGGCGCATGGCGATGGTCGAAGGGCCGATGCGATAGGGCTTGTCGCCATAGATCGCCCGGACGGACCGGGTGACGTCGCGGAGCGCCTCGAAGGTCTGCATGACGCTCAGATTGTCGGCGGCGTGAACGATCGGATTGGTGCAATGGGTCACATAGGAGAGCCGTTCGGCCGGCACGCGCTTCCGGTTGAGCTCGGTGAAATAACTGAACATGCCGCCGCCAAGCGACATACCCGGGAATGCTCCTTGTGCAGCGGCATAGACATCTTCGAGCGGCGGGCACTGCGGCCAGACACTGCCCGGCGGCGTCGATTGGCGATCGACCGACGGGGAAACGGCGAGACTTGCGAGCTTCAGCCCGTTGTCGCGAACCATCCGGGCGATCTCACCCAGTTCGTCATCCAGCCGGCGCCGGCAAGGCACGAAGCATTCAAGCGCCACCGCTGAGCCCGAAGTATCGGCCATTTGTCGGAAGTGCCTCAATGCCGCTGCGCCATGGCCGGCCAGCGGATCGTAGTGGCAGATCAGATGGCGGGCACCGAGCTCGCGGATCAGTCCTGCGTCGAGGAGCTCATCGCTTACCTCATCAGGTCTGAGCCCGATGCCGATTTCCGGTAGTTTTCCTTGATCGCGCCTCAGTGAAACTTCGATCCGGCTTGGTGTTTGCGCCACTTTCGGAATGACCGCGCCGGTCTGCCGGAACGAGAGCCGGATGGCCTGATGAATCGTCTCTCCGGCCTTCAGCACATAGGGCCAGGGGAGCGCGAGCGGCCGCACATAGGTCTTGTAGGAGCCGTCGGTCCAGTTCCGCTGGTCCTCCATCTCGAAGACATCGCCGGCCATGCGGCACTCGGCCTCGACCCCGGGCATGATTTCATGGGCGATCGCGGCAATATCCCTGAATGGCTGCCAGGGCTCGATCAAATCGGGAAAAGCCGATCGCTCGATCGAACCGTTTTCATGCTCGACCGTAACTGTCTGACCTGCCACACCCACGATTGGATGCAGGATTGCAAAGCCGGCGCGCGCTGTTTCGAAATCGCGGTCCGGCGTGAAGCGCGCATCGAAGATGAGAGCCTCGGGGAAGACTTCAATCGTCGACCGGCAACAGAGGATCGCGCCGTCGGGCGCCTGGAACCGGGCATTGTATTGGACGATAGCCGCCGCCTCTTCCTCTTCCACGGTCAAATCGGTGATTGCGGCTTCACAGGTTCCCCAATCTCGGTCGCGCACGAGAAACGAGATCGCCCGCAGCACCTCCTTGCCGGAAAAGCTGATTGTGCGCAGATTGCCGTCGACAAGCTCGGCGCTGAGGCGACCTGCTTCTAGCCGCCGCGGATCCGGCTCCGTCTCCTCGGTGCCGAAGAGGAGAAAGGCGCGCGAAGCCGTCATTGGAGGAATTCCTCGACCGGCACAGTTCTGCCCTTGGCGGCGCTGCGATAGGATGCCTCCACCAAGGCGAAGGTCTTGAGATTGTCCCTGCCGGAGGTGTCCGGCTCGCGTCCAGTGCGCAGGCACTCGACCCAGTGCTGCTGGATGAGGCTGACGCTCTCCTGAATGTTGTGCCAGGGAGGCGATGCCCAGGGAAGAAGTCGCGGCTCGACATCTGTCATCTCCGTGCCATCCCGCGAGTGAATGTGAAGGCGGTAGCCCTGCGACAGCCGCAGCGTGCCTCTGCTGCCGTCCACTTCCAGCAAGGTCTCGGGAAATGGCTCGACCGGCAATTTGGTGGCGTAGCTGCAATCGACAATCGAGGTGATCCCACCTAGATGGTCGAGCATCATGGTCGCGACGTCCTCGCCGACGATGTGCGGGTTGACGCTCCGCGTGCGGGCGGTCACCGACGTCGCATCGCCGAAGAGATAACGCGCGATGTCGAGTGCGTGGATGCCGAGATCCTCGATGATGAAGCGCTTGCCGGTCGCCAGATAGGGCTGGCCGGAATAGACGTCATAGGCCGATCGGAAGCTCACCCGCCCCCAGAAGACCTCGCCGATCGCGCCGCTGTCGATCACGTCCTTTGCCGCCCGGATCGGCGACTGCCAGCGGAAGTTCTCGTGCACCATCAGCGGCACGCCCGCCGTGGCACAGGCGGCGACCATCGCCTTGGCGTCCTCCATCGTCGGTGCGATCGGTTTTTGACAGATCGTCGGAATGCCCTGACGCGCGGCGATCTCCACGAGCGATCGGTGGCTCTTGACGGTTGTCGCAATATCGACGAAGTCGAAGCCTCCATCGGCGAAAAGATCCTCGGCTAAGGTATAACGGCGCGTGATGCCGAACTCGTCCCCAACGGCCCTGAGCCTGGCCGGCTCGCGGTCGCAGATAGCGACGATGCGCGCGCCCTCGGCATCGCGCCAGCCATGCATCTGGTTGACCGCGAAAAACCCGCAACCGATCAGGGCACCCTTTAGAGCGTTTCATGTTTTGACGGAAGCACGGAAGCATAGCCGGCGTTTGCGAAGTAGTTACTGCATTCGCCGGGTTGGAT
>MBFK01000145.1 GCA_001704765.1 Sinorhizobium shofinae | reverse complement strand
CCCTCGATATACCGCTTCATGAATCCCCCTCGACTCATGTCAAAGGGTATCATGTTCGGCGTTTTCACACAGCCTGGACCCATTGCTGCCATGAGCGACGGGAGACAACGTGAAATGCCGACCCCATGCGGCATCACAGGGGCGTGTCCGTCAGATGCGAGGCCGGAAAGACAATTCTCCGGCCATTTCGCTTTATCCGAGATTGAGTGCTGGCAGGGGTCCACAGGGAAAATAGACGAGTTTGCCACCGATCGAAATCGGCCCAAAGTCGATGCCGGCGAAGCCGAGCTTGGGGTCAGGGCACCCACCCCCGCCTTCGATTTCACGTCGTCACCCGAGTAGAAGAGCACGCGGCTCCACCCTCAGCGAGCGGATCGCCCGAGACCAGGTGCGTCGGGAGATGGTTGAACGCCTTCACCACGCGTGCACCTGGCACTAGCCCAGCGAAGACTTCGGTCGACCGTCGGCCATTCAGCTTTAGCCTGAAGAGTGGTCCCTCGATCGGATTGTTGGCGTCGATCACGATGCGACCAGCCCAGTCGGGAAGGCCGACCAATGCCTTGGGAAGCTTCGACCACGGAACTGCGACAAGGACGAGGTCAGCTCTAGCCGCCTCTTCGATCGTGCCGCTTCGATGTGCGGCGTCAGCTCTGTCGCAAGGTCCTGCAGCGTCTCGGGGCCGCGACTGTTCGAGATGGTTGCAGCGATGCCGTTGCGGGCAAGCGGGAAGGCGGAGCCGATCTGGCCGGCTCCGATAATGCCGATGGACATGGACATTCTCCTTCTCGTGGGGTTGTGTGTTCAGCACCTTGCGCTCATTATCGCAATGGTTGCGGTAGGCGCTGCCGGCGGCATCATCATCAGCGACTTTGAGACGCTTTTGCTACTGGTCGCCGTTCTGTTGTCGGCGTCGTCGTTGGTACGCCGTCGAGCAGCTTGTGCCCACGATCCGGATGCAGGCGTGGCGGTGAAGGTACCGATCACGCTGGGACTACCGGAGCGAGCATCGTGCCTCGGCCTTAGGTTGCGACGCTTGTTCAGGAGCCGCCGAGACGGCCCGATGGTGCTGAACAGTTGCGGATCGTAATGGGCCGAACTTCACGATTCAACTGCTCCTAAATCCACCCTAACCCTGAGCGACTACAGGCGCCGAGAAGTGTCACGGTAGATTTACCGCACTCGCAACGGCGGATGTCGTCATGCGGGTCCATCAAGTCGGAATCGGATTCGGGTGAGGACGCGCGGATTCGTTGGAAAGAGCTTAGGGAAGCGCGGCGGTAGCAACGACTTTTACCAGATAATTCAAATACTTATCGGCACGTACTGGCGGAGAGGGGGGGATTCGAACCCCCGATGGGCTTGCACCCATGCCGCATTTCGAGTGCGGTGCATTCAACCACTCTGCCACCTCTCCGCGGGGCCGGTTGGCGCGTTTCAGCGCGGCCGGTTCATAGCGGCAGTTTCCGCCGCTGACAAGGGGCAGAAAGAAGAATATCTTCAAGTGCGTGCCTTTCGCCTTGACAAGGAAGGGCGACTCCCGTAATCCGCGCCATGAAGTGGTGTGGCCTGCCCGCACCGCGACAGGTAGTGGTTTGTGCCCGTTCACTGGTGGAGGTCAAGGATTTCCTTAAGGCGCTCCGCTCAACGTAACGACTGACAAAAAGACGGCCTTGCCTTTTCGAGGGCAAAGAGCCGGACCGAACATGAAAGGATAAAATATGTTCGCAGTCATCAAGACCGGCGGTAAGCAGTACCGCGTGGCAGCCGACGACGTCATCACCATCGAAAAGCTGGAAGGCGTTGCAGGCGACAAGATCGAATTCACCGAGATCCTGATGGTCGGCGTGGGCGCCGATGCAACCATCGGTGCTCCGTTTGTCGAAGGTGCCGTAGTCAGCGCCGAGGTTGTGGACCAGGGCCGCGCCAAGAAGGTCATCGCCTTCAAGAAGCGTCGCCGCCAGAACTCCAAGCGTTCGCGCGGCCATCGCCAGCATCAGACGATCGTCCGCATTCTGGACATCGCTGCCGCCGGCGGCAAGGCGAAGAAGGCTTCGAAGAAGACCGAAGCCGCCGCTGAAGCTGCAAACTGAGTTCCGGGATCGAAGGTTTAAAGGAGAACACCAATGGCACACAAAAAAGCTGGCGGTTCGTCGCGCAACGGTCGCGATTCTGAGTCCAAGCGCCTTGGCGTGAAGAAGTTCGGCGGCGAAGCCGTCATTCCAGGCAACATCATCGTGCGCCAGCGCGGCACGAAGTGGCATGCCGGCGCCAATGTCGGCCTCGGCAAGGACCATACGATTTTTGCGCTTACGACCGGCAACGTGGACTTCCGTACGAAAGCCAACGGCCGAGTCTACGTGTCTGTAATGCCGAAAGCCGAAGCAGCGGAATAAGCCGGTAGCGCTCTAAAACAGCCGGCGTCTCATCGACCCGGCTGACGCACCCGCAAGGTTCTAAAGCCAGACTTCAAAGGGGAGATGGGGCAATACCCAACTCCCCTTTTTCGTTCTGGAGGAAGAACCATGCAAACCGAGCTCGTCAGGGAAGACCAATCCCGGTCTCCCGAACAAAGGCTGAGGCCTCAACGGTCAAGGACCGACTGCCCGATATTGTTATCGCCCCGGCTCGTTTTGCGCGCCCCGCATGAAGACGATATCGACGCCCTTGCCCATCTTGCCAACAACGCCAATATCGCCACCATGGTCTCGCGCATGCCGCACCCCTACACCACGGCGGATGCGGCCGATTTCGTGCGACGCGCAAAAGCCGGCACGATTGGCAAGTGCGTCTACGCGATCACGAAGGCGGACAATGGCGCATTCCTCGGCTGCTGTGGAATCGAGCCGCATGCCGACGGCAGGACTGTCGAACTCGGCTACTGGCTCGGCGAGCCCTATTGGAACCAGGGCTATGCCACCGAAGCGACGCAGGCGCTGACCGACATGGCCTTCCGCAGCCGCGACATCGACCAGATCGATGCGCGCTGCCGGGTCATGAACATGGCCTCGCGTCGGGTCATCCAGAAGTGCGGCTTCCAGTTCCAGGGTTCCGGCATGGTCGACAGCCTGGCGCTCGGCGGCACCGTCGCCGTCGAATGGTATAGGCTCGACCGCAAGACCTGGGTTTCGCTGAGGAGCTGGGGAGGGATGCGATGAAGGCGTTCGTTACCGAACGGGCGCGGATCGTCGCAAAGCCTGATCCCGGCCCCTGCCCGGTCATCGAGACGAAGCGGCTCAGGCTCCGCCCGCACCGCCTCTCTGACGCGGCACCGATCGCCGAGTCGCTCGGCGATTTTCAGGTGGCGCGCATGCTGGCGCGGGTGCCGGCGCCCTATCACCAGCAGGACGCGCTCGACTGGCTGAACCGCCAGGTGGCGAACCTGCTGCCCGACTGGACGCTCGCCGTCACGTCCGGCGACGACGTCCATATCGGCTGCGTCGGCATCGAGCTCAGGCGCGGCGAATGGCATGTGGGCTACTGGCTGAACCGCTTCTATTGGGGCAAGGGCCTGGCCAGCGAGGCGGTCCATGCCGCTGTCGAACGGTTCCTTCGGCGCATGCCAGATGCGGTGTTGTATTCGGGGGTCTTCGCCGACAACCCGGCCTCGCTCAAAGTGCAGGAGAAGCTCGGTTTCCGGATCACCGGCTGCAGCCAGATCTATGCGCTCGCCCGCAATGCCATGGTGGCGCATATCGAAACGCGCCTGACGGCCGAGGACCTGCGCCGGCCAGCTTGACGAACCGAACCCGCCAGAGCTTCGCCCTGGCGGGTTCTTTTACACGATAGTCTTTGACCTCTGCCGGAACCGCCTATATCGATGGCGGCGAAGGCGCGGGATCATGGATAAAGTGTGCGCGGTTTTCCGCCCGCATCCCGCTCTAAACTTAATCAAGCCGAACATGCAAGAAATGGCGAGCCCATGAAATTCCTCGATGAAGCGAAAGTCTATATCCGGTCCGGGGATGGCGGCGCAGGCGCCGTCTCCTTCCACCGCGAGAAATTCATCGAGTTCGGCGGGCCGGACGGCGGCGACGGCGGCCGCGGTGGCGATGTCTGGGTGGAGGCGGTCAACGGCCTCAATACGCTGATCGACTTCCGCTACCAGCAGCACTTCAAGGGCAAGACCGGCATCCACGGCATGGGCCGCAACCGCACCGGGGCGAAGGGTGCCGACGTGACGTTGAAGGTGCCGGTCGGCACGCAGATCTTCGAGGAGGACAACGAGACGCTGATCGTCGACATGGTTGAAGAAGGCCAGCGCTATCGGCTTGCCGCCGGCGGCAATGGCGGCTTCGGCAATGCCCACTTCAAGTCCTCGACCAACCAGGCACCGAACTGGGCCAATCCCGGCCTCGAAGGCGAGGAGAAGACCATCTGGCTGAGATTGAAGCTGATCGCCGATGCCGGCCTCGTCGGTCTGCCGAATGCCGGCAAGTCGACCTTTCTCGCTGCCTGCACGCGCGCCCGGCCAAAGATCGCCAACTACCCCTTCACGACGCTCCATCCCAATCTCGGCGTTGCCACCGTCGACGGGCAGGAATTCATCATCGCCGACATTCCGGGACTGATCGAGGGCGCCCATGAAGGGGTCGGCATCGGTGACCGTTTCCTCGGCCATGTCGAGCGCACCCGCGTACTTCTGCATCTGGTCTCGGCACAGGAGGAGGATGTCGCCAAGGCCTATACGACGGTGCGGCATGAGCTCGATGCCTATGGTGGCGGGCTCGAAGAGAAGCCGCAGATCGTGGCGCTGGCTCAGATCGATGTGCTCACTGACGAGGAGCTTAAGGCGAAGTCGAAGGCGCTTGCCAAGGCCTGCGGCTCGCCGCCGCTCCTCATCTCGGCCGTCACCAACAGGGGCATGACCGAGGCGCTGAGGGCGCTGCGCGACGTCATTTCCGTCGCCAAGGCCGGCGAGGAGCAAGTTTGAGATGGCCGGTACGCGCAAACCGTTCGAAAAACACCGCCGGATCGTCATCAAGATCGGCTCGGCGCTGCTCGTCGACCGCAAGACGGGGCTGAAGAAGAGCTGGCTCGACGCCATGTGCGCCGACATCGCCGCGCTGAAGGCCAAGGGCGTCGAAGTGCTGGTCGTCTCCTCGGGCGCCATCGCGCTCGGGCGCACAGTCCTGAACCTGCCGGCCGGTGCTCTGAAGCTAGAGGAAAGCCAGGCGGCCGCCGCGGTCGGCCAGATCGCGCTGGCGCGCGCCTGGTCGGAAAGCCTTTCGACCGATGCGATCATCGCCGGCCAGATCCTGCTGTCGCTCGGCGATACGGAGGAGCGCCGCCGCTACCTGAATGCGCGTGCCACGATCAACCAGTTGCTGAAGCTCGGCTCCGTGCCAATCATCAACGAGAACGACACGGTCGCGACCACCGAGATCCGTTATGGCGACAACGACCGGCTCGCCGCCCGGGTGGCGACGATGGTCGGCGCCGATCTGCTCGTGCTGCTTTCCGACATCGACGGGCTCTACACGGCCCCGCCGCATCTCGATCCGGAGGCCCGCTTCCTCGAGACGATTGCCGAAATCACGCCGGAAATCGAGGCGATGGCAGGCGGTGCGGCGTCCGAGCTTTCGCGCGGCGGCATGCGCACCAAGATCGATGCCGGCAAGATCGCCACGACGGCCGGCTGCGCGATGATCATCGCCTCCGGCAAGCCGGAGCATCCGCTCAAGGCGATCGAGGCGGGCGTCCGCTCCTCCTGGTTCGCGCCCTCCGGCTCGCCGGTGACGGCGCGCAAAACGTGGATCGCCGGACAGCTCCTGCCGGCCGGTTCATTGATGATCGACGCCGGGGCGGAGACCGCGCTGCGTTCCGGCAAGAGCCTGCTTCCGGCCGGTGTCCGGCAGGTAACGGGCAGCTTCAGCCGCGGCGACACGATCGCGATCCTGGGCAGCAGCGGCCGCGAGATCGCCCGCGGCCTTGCCGGCTACGACGCCGACGAAGCGCGCCAGATCGCCGGCAAGAAATCGGCCGAGATCGCCGCGATCCTCGGCTATGCCGGCCGCACCGCCATGGTGCATCGCGACGATATGGTCATGACGGCTCCCTCCGGCGCGCGCCCCGAGGGGGAAACGGATGAGAGGAAGGGCAAGCTCCATGCTTGACGCGGTCGAAAACGGCAAGGATATCAAGGCGATGATGCTGGAGATCGGCCGGCGCGCCAAGGCGGCCGCCCGCCCGCTCGCCATCGCCAGCGCCGAGCGTAAGCACGCCGCGCTTGTCGCCATGGCGGATGCTATCGTGGCGAAAAGCGGCGAGATTCTCGCCGCCAACGCAATCGATCTCGAAAACGCGAGAACGAGCGGCGTCGCCAAGGCCTTCATCGACCGGCTGACGCTAACGGAGGCTCGCATCCGCGACATGGCGGACGGCATTCGCGCGATCGCCGCTTTCAAGGATCCGGTCGGCGATGTCATCGCCGAATGGGACCGGCCGAACGGGCTGCATATCGAGCGGGTCCGCACGCCGCTTGGCGTCATCGGGGTGATTTATGAAAGCCGTCCGAACGTCACGGCGGATGCCGGCGCGCTCTGCCTCAAGGCCGGCAACGCCGTGATCCTGCGCGGCGGCTCCGATAGCTTCCATTCGTCACGGGCGATCCATGCCTGCCTCGTCGTGGGGCTGAAGGCGGCGGGCCTGCCGGAGGATGCGATCCAGATGGTTCCGGTCTCCGACCGCGCTGCCGTCGGCGCCATGCTTTCCGGCCTCAACGGCGCGATCGACGTGATCGTGCCACGCGGCGGAAAAAGCCTCGTCGCCCGCGTCCAGAACGAGGCGCGCGTTCCGGTTTTCGCGCATCTCGAAGGGCTCTGCCATATTTATGCCGACGCCTCCGCCGACCTCGACATGGCGCAGAGGATCGTCGTCAACGCCAAGATGCGCCGCACCGGCATCTGCGGCGCCGCCGAGACGCTGTTGATCGATCGCAACGCAGCCGGCCGGCTGGCAAAACCGCTGCTCCAGGGGCTCCTCGACGCCGGCTGCGAAGTGCGCGTCTCTGAAGAGTTGCAAGACCTGCTTCCCGGCCTGAAGGAGGCAAGCGACGCGGACTGGGCGACCGAATACTTGGACGCGATTATCTCGGCAAAGCTCGTCGACGGCATTTCCGGCGCCATCGAGCACATCAACAGCTGGTCTTCGGCCCATACCGAGGCGGTGATTGCCGAGGACCCGGCGGTTGTAGAGCGCTTCTTCAAGGAAATCGACTCGGCCATCCTCTTGCACAACGCCTCGACGCAATTTGCCGATGGCGGCGAGTTCGGCATGGGCGGCGAGATCGGTATTGCCACGGGCAAGATGCACGCCCGCGGTCCGGTCGGCGTCGAGCAACTGACCTCGTTCAAATATCGCGTGCGCGGCACGGGACAGGTGCGGCCCTGACGACGCTTGCGGATGTGAAGCCAGAATATCTGCGCATGCCGCATGTCGAAGGCGGCATGGTCGTCGGCCTGTTCGGGGGGTCTTTCAACCCGCCCCATGACGGCCATGTGCTTGTTGCCGAGACGGCGCTGCGCAGACTCGGGCTCGACCAGCTCTGGTGGATGGTGACGCCCGGCAATCCCTTGAAGGACCATAACAATCTCGCGCCGCTTGCCGAGCGCATCGCGCTCAGCGAGAAGATCGCCCGCAGTCCGCGCATCAAGGTCACCGCCTTCGAGCAGGCGCTCGGCCAGAGCTATACGGCTCGCACTTTGGATTTCGTCCGGGCGCGCAATCGCGGCGTGCGCTTCGTCTGGGTCATGGGGGCGGACAATCTCCGGAACTTCCACCGCTGGCAGAACTGGCGCCGGATCATCGCCACCTTTCCGATCGCGGTGATCGACAGGCCGGGCTCGACCCTCGCCCATCTGTCATCGCGCATGGCGATGACCTTCAGCCATGCGCGAATCGACGAGGACGACGCGCCGGCGCTTGCGTTCCGAGAGGCGCCGGCCTGGACCTTCATCCACGGCCCCCGCTCATCCTTGAGCTCGACGGCGCTTCGATCCGCCAAATCGGGGTGAATTCCCATGATTTACTTCTCGTGTCTTGAAACCGCACCGGTTTGGTGCCTACATTTGGCGCACGGTTCGACCTCATTCACGAACCGGAAGTGCATGTTCTGTTCATTTGGAAAGGAAAGACCCTGACAACAGCACACGCCAAGGGATATGCGGTCTCCGCATACCCGCGCAGCACGGGATCGAGCGACGAAGCCGCTGTCCGTGCGCTTAAGCTGGTCCTCGAAAGCCTAGAGGACTCGAAGGCAGAAGATATCATCACCATCAACATTGCCGGAAAGTCGGCGCTGGGAGACTTCATGGTCGTCGTCTCCGGGCGTTCGAACAGGCATGTGATGGCTATTGCCGACCACCTGATGACGGACCTGAAGGACGAGGGCTTTGGCAATTCCCGCGTCGAGGGCCTCGAGGGTGGTGACTGGGTGCTGATCGACACCGGCGATGTGATCGTTCACATCTTCCGGCCCGAGATCCGGGAGTTCTACAACATCGAAAAGATGTGGGCCGCCCCGGAGATCGATGACAGCACCTTGCACTGAGACGCGCCGCCCGTCCCTGACCCATAGTTCCTCAGGACGGAGCGACGACCGGTGCCGATTTGAGATGCGGCTGTCATCACCCGAGTGGGACGATGACAGCAAGAGGGTTTTTGCCGATCGAAAATCCGGTTCGATCGGATACCGGTGGGGACGGGTCAATGCGTATCGGACTTTCCGCAGTCGGCCGCCTGAAGGCGGGGCCGGAAAAGGATCTTGCGGCCCGTTATCTCGATCGCTTTGCCAAAGCGGGGCCGGCCGTGGGCCTGGAACTGGCGCGGGTCGTCGAGATCAATGAGAGCCGCGCAGCGAATGCGGAGACGCGTAAGCGCGAGGAAGCGGCCCAGCTCGAAAAGACGCTTGCCGACGGCAGCCTGCTCGTCTTGCTCGACGAACGCGGCAAGGCGCTCGATTCCGGGAGCTTTGCCACGCTTCTCGGCACGTTCCGGGACGGCGGCAAGCGCGATCTGATGATCGCTATCGGCGGTGCCGACGGGCTCGACCCGGCGCTCCATGCACGAGCCGACGCCGTTCTGTGCCTCGGAAAGATGACCTGGCCGCATCAGCTCGTGCGCATCCTCATCGCCGAACAGCTCTATCGTGCCGTGACCATTCTTGCCGGCCACCCGTACCACCGAGCCTGAATCTCCCCTCGTCGGCGATAACAAGAATATGTATTGGTGGCCTCCGACAAATCGGATTAGGGTTTCCTGATCTAACCGCTAGCCCACGAGACAGGATGACACGCGCTAGGAACAGAGCCGACGTGGCACGGATGAGGTTTGCCGTGGAGCAACTCGGCCGGCACGCGGCCATGGCCGCCGTTCTTCTGTCGATCTGCGGACCGGCGCTTGCGCAGGATGCGGCCGTGGATGCCGCTCCGGGCCAGGCCGCCGCGCAACAGGGACAGCCGGATCCCGCGGCCAACCTGACCTCGAGACGCGACAGCACGCGCAGCGAACTCGACGCGCTCTCGAAGACGATCAACCTTTCGCACGACCGCGCCGAGGCCCTTGAGCAGACGATTGCCGAGATCGACAAGAGCAACGCGACGCTGCGTTCCGCGATCGTCGACTCGGCCGCGAAGCGCCAGGAACTCGACCGGCAGATTGCCGAGGGGGAAAAGAAGCTCGGCGAGCTGCGCGTCAAGGAGGACGTGGTCAGGCGTTCGCTCCGGGCCCGGCGCGGCGTGCTTGCCGAAGTGCTCGCTGCCCTGCAGCGCATGGGCCGGAACCCGCCGCCGGCGATCCTGGTGACGCCGGAAGATGCACTTGCTTCCGTTCGCAGCGCGATCCTGCTCGGCGCGGTCGTTCCGGAGATACGCGAGCAAACCGAAAGCCTCGTCGCCGACCTCAAGGCGCTTGCAGACATCCGCGCCGGCATCGCCAGACAGAGGGATGATCTGACAGTGGCGATGACGGCCAATCTTGAGGAAGAACGGCGCATGTCGATGCTCGTCGCCGAGAAGGAAAAGCTGCGGCAGAAGAACGCGACGGAACTGGCCTCCGAACAGCGCAAGGCCGACGAACTCGCCTTGCAGGCGACCAATCTCGAAGGGCTGATCTCCTCGCTCGAAAACGAGATCTCCTCGGTGCGCGAGGCCGCCGAGGCCGCCCGCGCCCAGGAGGCGGAACGGCTGCGGATGAACGAGGCCGAGCGCGAGGCGGCACGGGAGCTGGCCAAGAGCGCAGTGCCCGACAAAAACCGCATTGCGCCCGCATACGTGTTTTCGGAATTGCAACAGAGGCTCAGCTTTCCGGTCGCAGGCTCGATCCTGCGACAATTCGGCGACGCGGACGGCACCGGGCACTCGCTGCAGGGGATCATGCTGGAAACCAATGCAGGCGCGCTGGTGACCACGCCGGCGGACGGCTGGGTCGTCTATGCCGGCAGTTTCCGCAGCTACGGGCAGATGATCATCCTCAATCCCGGCGACGGTTACCATATCGTGCTCGCCGGAATGGAAAGTGTGGGCGTCCGCTCGGGGCAATTCGTCGTTGCAGGCGAGCCGGTCGCGACGATGGGTGCAAAAAGAGTGGCGAGTGCGGCGGCCTTGACGCTGGAAACCGACAGGCCAACGATTTACATTGAATTCCGAAAAGACGGAAAGCCGGTTGATTCCCGACCGTGGTGGACCGCAGCAGAGGTTGGAAAGGCGCGAAATGATACGTAGAGCTTCACTTGTTCTGGTCGGGGCGCTGATGGGGGCGACGGCAATGGGCGTCGTCTATTCGGCAACGATCCCGGCCGTGGCGGCCAATTCGTCCACGTACCGCGAGCTGGCGATTTTTGGCGATGTGTTCGAGCGCGTGCGCGCACAGTACGTGACGCCGCCGCAGGACGACAAGCTCATCGAGAATGCCATCAATGGCATGCTCTCATCCCTCGACCCGCATTCGAGCTACATGAACTCGGCCGATGCCGAGGATATGCGCACCCAGACGCGCGGCGAGTTCGGCGGCCTCGGCATCGAGGTGACGATGGAAGAAGATCTCGTCAAGGTGACGAGCCCGATCGACGACACCCCTGCCGCCCGCGCCGGCGTGCTTGCCGGCGATCTGATCTCGAAGATCGACGGCCAGGACGTTCGCGGCCTGAAGCTCGAGGAAGCGGTCGAGAAGATGCGCGGTGCCGTAGGCACGCCGATCAAGCTCACCATCCTGCGCAAGGGCGCGGACAAGCCGATCGAGCTGACGATCGTCCGCGACGTGATAGCGGTGCGTGCGGTCAAGGTTCGTGTCGAAGGCGATGTCGGCTATCTCCGGGTGATCTCCTTTACCGAGAAAACCTTCGACGACCTGAAGAAGGGCATCGAGAAGGTCAAGGCGGAGGTTCCGGGCGACAAGCTCAAGGGCTATGTCCTCGATCTACGCCTCAACCCGGGCGGTCTGCTCGACCAGGCGATCAACGTTTCGGACGCTTTCATGGAGCGCGGCGAGGTCGTTTCAACCCGCGGCCGCAACCCGGACGAGACGCGCCGCTTCAACGCGACGCCGGGCGACCTGACGGATGGCAAGCCCGTCATCGTGCTCGTCAACGGCGGTTCGGCTTCGGCATCGGAGATCGTCGCGGGTGCGCTCCAGGATATGAAGCGCGCGACCGTGCTCGGCACGCGTTCCTTCGGCAAGGGCTCGGTTCAGACGATCATTCCGCTCGGCGACGCCGGCGCACTACGCCTGACGACGGCGCTCTATTACACGCCGTCCGGCAAGTCGATCCAGGGTACCGGTATCACGCCGGACATCAAGGTCGAGCAGCCGCTCCCCCCGGAACTCCTGGGCAAGGTCGAGGCTCAGGGCGAGTCCGATCTGCGCGGCCACATCCCGGGGCAGAATGAAACAGACGAAGGCTCCGGTTCGGTCGCCTATGTGCCGCCGGAAGCCAAGGACGACATTCAGCTCAACTATGCGCTCGACCTGCTGCGCGGCAAGAAAACGGATCCGGCCTTCCCGGCCAGTCCGGACCAGGCCGAGCTCAAGAAGTGAGCCTTCGTGGTTCATTGGATCGGCCTGATCCAGAGAGCCACGCGGCCATTCGAAGCAAGACAGACAAAGGCGCCGGGCTGTTCAACCCGGCGCCTTTATATTATGCATCGGCGATGTAGCCGACTGCCGATGATTCTTCACGAGCGGCGCATTCCTCACCGGCAACTTTCCAAAGGTCGAGGCTCCGTTTGGGAACTGATCTCAATGCCCCCCTTGGCCAAGGCCAGAAGAAGAGGCCGACGCGCAAGCGCGATCCGCGCCGAATGTTCGGCTATGCGTTTCTTGGCATCTTCACGCTTACCGTCGCCGGGCTCTCCGGCTGGGCTGCTTTCGCGCCCGATCGTCTGCTTCGCACTCCCGATCCGACCACAAGCGCTGAAACGAGCCAGGCGGCCGCCGAGCAAGCCGCGCTTTCCGCCAAGCCCAAGGGAGCGGCCGGCTCGCTTCGCCCCAGCGGCGCTCATTCGGGAGCCCATGTCGAGGAAATCCTGACCGACGACGGCGCGACGGTTACGAAATACACGCCGAGGTCGCGCGACGGCGACGGCCCAGCGCTGATCAGTGCCGGCCCGATGCGCGGCCAGGATCCCCGCATGGCGGCGCTTCCGAACGAAGACCTGCTCGAAGAAACTCCACAAGGCCGACTGCCGATCGTCGGTCCGGACGGATTGAGACCGATGGATCAATATGCCCGTCCCTGGTCCGGCGCGCGCGGCACGCGCATCGGCCTGGTCGTTGGCGGTCTCGGCCTCAGCCAGACGGGAACGCAGCGCGCGATCCGCGACCTGCCGCCGGAGGTGACGCTCGCCTTCGCCACGACCGGCAACAGCCTGCAGCGGTGGATGCAGGATGCGCGGCGCGACGGCCATGAACTCCTGCTGCAGATCCCGATGGAGCCGTTCGACTATCCGGACGACGACCCCGGACCGCATGCGCTTCTCATATCCCGTAGCGCCACGAAGAACCTTGGCGAGCTGCACCGCAGCATGGGCCAGATCACCAACTATACCGGTATCATGAACTATCTCGGCGGTCGGTTTCTCTCCGACGCGGATGCGCTCGAACCGGTGATACGCGACCTCAGCCAGCGCGGTCTGCTATTTCTCGACGACGGCACCTCGACGCAATCGCTTTCCGGAACGCTCTCCGGCGCCTTCGGCGTGCCGCACGGCTTCGCTGATCTGGTCCTCGACAGCGAACTCAGCCGCGGTGCGATCCTGCGCAAGCTCGACGAGCTCGAACGCGTCGCACGACGCAACGGCACGGCGATCGGCGTGGCCTCCGCCTTCGAGGAAAGCGTGGCGACGATCGCCGAATGGATGGAGGAGGCCGGCGGGCGCGGCATCGAATTTGTCGGTGTTTCGGCCCTCGTCAACGATCCGCAACAAAACTGATCTAAGCACACAATCAGGCTGAACAGCCGACAGGAACATGCAAGGGAAATGACGATATGGGTAAGGATAGGGACAAAGTTGTAAAGGCAGAGGACCTGCCCTATCGGCCGTGCGTCGGCGTCATGGTCATCAATCATGAGGGGCATGTCTGGGCCGGGCATCGGCTCGCCGTCGGCAATTCGGAATATGACGGCTCGCCGCAGCTCTGGCAGATGCCGCAAGGCGGCATCGACAAGGGCGAGGATCCGCTCGAAGCCGCCTATCGCGAACTCTACGAGGAAACCGGCATTCGCAGCGTTTCGCTGCTTGCCGAGGCGCCTAGCTGGATCAACTACGACCTGCCGGAACACCTGATCGGCATCGGCCTCAAGGGTAAGTATCGCGGCCAGACGCAGCGCTGGTACGCCTTCCGCTTCGAGGGCGACGAAAGCGAGATCGCCATCAACCCGCCGCCGGGCGGTCACGATCCCGAATTCGACGCCTGGGAATGGAAGCCGATGCACGAGCTGCCGAACCTGATCGTGCCCTTCAAGCGCAAGGCCTACGAAGAGGTCGTCGCCGCCTTCGCGCATCTGGTGCGGTAAAGAGGAAGAGCGGTTTCCACCCGCATGTAGCCCCCGGCCTGCCGGCCAGCTTCTCCCCGCCTGCGTGGAGAGGGTTAGGGTGAGGGCAAACGCAACCCCTCTTTTCATCGATGAAGAAAAAGCGCCGCGCGTTTAAAGGCGCGGCGCTTCATGAAACAGATCCGGTATTACTCGGCTTCGTTGGCCGGGGCGGCGTTGAGCTGCCCGTATTTCTCCTCGCCGATCGTTTCGAGCAGTTGGAGCTGCGACTCGAGGAAGTTGATGTGGCCCTCCTCGTCGGCGAGCAGTTCCTCGAAGAGCTTCATCGAGACATAGTCGCCGGCCGCGTGACAGATATCGCGGGAATTCTTGTAGGCCGTGCGGGCGTCGTTTTCGCCGGCGAGGTCGGCCTTCAGCACTTCCTTGACGTTCTGCCCGATGCGCAGCGGTGCGACTGTCTGCAGGTTCGGATGGCCTTCGAGGAAGATGATGCGTTCGATGAGTTTGTCGGCGTGGTGCATTTCCTCGATGGACTCGGTACGCTCCTTCTTTGCGAGCAGCGTGTAGCCCCAGTCTTCGAGAAGGCGGTAATGCACCCAGTACTGGTTTACAGCACCGAGTTCGAGAAAGAGCGCTTCGTTAAGCTGCTCGATGACCTTTGCGTCGCCTTTCAAGATCCGCCCTCCGGTTTTCTTCATGGAATTGTTTTAGGCGGGCCATGAAATCAAATATCTCGGCTTCCGTCGAGTCGCGACGGGCATGATATTGCTCGGTGGTGCGGATGATGATGTCGACGACATTGGGGAAACAGCCGCAGCAACGGCCGCGCTTTTCCATCGCGTGATAGACCTTTGCCGGCACGATCAGCTGCCAACAGTCCTCATCAAGGAGGCCGATGATCGTGTCTTCGATCTCTTCTTCGGTGATGAAATTGCAGCTGCAAACCAACATTTCGTCTTGCCTGTCAAACGCAACATCCTGATTTGCGATAAAGCAAAAGAGGATATTTGCCGTCAAGAAAAAACTCCTCTCCATAAAGTTGAGGGGCATATTAGAGTGATTCTAACCTTGAGGAAAAATTTCGTGTTTTCATTAGATTAGGTGATTCTAAGGCGACGATTTTTCTCCCCTGGCTTGCAGATTGGGGAGGGCAGCCTGCGACATTTTTACACAGGGAGACGAAAGCTTGGGCAAATCGGCGATGCAACGATCGTTGGCAGCAAGTCTGACCGAGGCTCAATGGAAATTGCGCCCCTTCGGCAGGACTTCGGCCACCTCGATCCCCACCTCCGAAGCTTCCAGCTCCCTGTGTGCAGGTGGCGCCAGACGCAATTGGCGGAGCGCTTTCTTGTCGCGAGCGTCCGCCGTCGGCCGCAGCGCCTCATCCGCCCGATCATTGGCTCCGAAACGCCGGACCTCGTTGCGCAAGAGGCCGAGCATCGGCGTCATGTCTTCCATATACTCGGCGACCACATGGATGACGCCGCTTTCGCTCTGTAAGCGGCCGCGCACCTTCACGAGCCGCGATCCCATGACCTGCCGTCGATATTTCTGGAACGTCTTTTCCCACACGATGATGTTGGCGACACCGGTTTCGTCCTCGATCGTCATGAAGATGACGCCGTTGGCGGAGCCCGGCCGCTGGCGAACGAGCACAAGGCCTGCCACCGTCACCCGTCGTCCGGCCGGGGTCCTCGCCAGGTCACTGTTGGAAAGAATGCCCATGCGCGCGAAATCCTCCCGCATGAAGGAAACCGGATGGGCCTTCAGGGAAAGCGTCAGGTAACGATAGTCATGGATGACATGCTCGCCCGCGGCCATGTCCGGCAGGGCGACCGCCGGTTCGACCTGCAGGTCCGTGGACCCCGCTCCGTCGAAAAGCGGCAGGCGCTCGACCGCCGACTGCTCGTCTAGCGCCTTCACCGCCCAGAGTGCTCTTCGCCGATCGAGCCCGATGGAGCGGAAGGCATCCGCATCCGCAAGACGCTCCAGCACGGCCCGGGTCAGGCCGGAGCGGACCCAGAGATCGTGGACGGAACGGTACCCCTTGCCGCGGCGCGCAACGAGCGCCTCCATATCCGTTTGCTTTACTCCCTTGACCAGCCGGAATCCGAGCCGAACGGCCTTCTCGGAACGGATGACATTCCGCATTTCGGCATGACGCGGGTCGATCGCAGTCTTGCTGAACATCCCTTCGCCTTCGAGCAGGGCATCCCAGCCCGAATGGTTGACGTCGACCGGCAGCATCCTGACCCCGTGTTCGCGGGCATCGCGCACGAGCTGGGCGGGCGCATAGAAGCCCATCGGCTGCGAATTCAGAAGGGCGGCGCAGAAGACATCCGGATAGTAGGTCTTGAACCAGGAGGAGGCATAGACGAGGGAGGCGAAGGAGGCGGCATGGCTCTCGGGAAAGCCATATTCGCCGAATCCCTTGATCTGGTTGAAGCAGCGTTCGGCGAACTCCCTATCGTAACCGTTCTTGACCATGCCATCGATCATCTTCCGCTCGAAAGTATGGATCGTGCCGGTCCGCTTGAAGGTCGCCATGGCGCGGCGCAGGCGATCGGCTTCGCTGGGCGAAAAGCCGGCGGCGGTGATCGCGATCTGCATCGCCTGCTCCTGGAACAGCGGCACGCCCAGTGTCCTTTCCAAAACCGCCTTCAATTCCGAACTCGGATACTCGACCGCTTCGCCCCTGCGCTGCGCCTCGCGCCGCTTCAGATAGGGATGCACCATGTTGCCCTGGATGGGGCCCGGGCGGACGATCGCGACCTCGATCACCAGATCGTACATTTCACGCGGCCTGAGGCGCGGCAGCATGCTCATCTGCGCCCGGCTTTCGATCTGGAAGACGCCGACCGTATCGGCGCGGCAGATCATGTCGTAAACGGCCTCCTGATGATCCTGGTAGATTTCGGCGAGCGTTTTTAGTTCGCCGTAATGGGCTTCCAGAAACTTGAAGGCCTTGGCAAGGCAGGTCAGCATGCCGAGCGCCAGCACGTCGACCTTCAGGATCTTTAGTTGGTCGAGGTCGTCCTTGTCCCATTCGATCATGTAGCGGTCGGGCATGGCCGTATTCATGATCGGCACGACCTCGTCGAGCCTGTCGCGGGTGATGACGAAGCCGCCCACATGCTGGGAGAGATGCCGCGGGAAGTTCATGAGCAGGCTGGCATAGGCAAGAACGCGCCTGGTGAGCGGATCCGCCACGTCGAGGCCCGCCCCCTTCGCCTGCTCTTTGGTGAAGGGAGAAGTCCCCCAGCCCCAGATCGAACTGACAAGCGCCGACTGGACATCCTCCGACAGGCCGAAGGCCTTGGCGACCTCGCGTCCGGCCGAACGCGAGCGATAGCTGATCACCGCGGCGGTCAGGCCGGCATGCTCCTTGCCGTAGGTCCTGTAGATATATTGGATGACCTCTTCGCGCCGCTCGTGCTCGAAATCGACATCGATATCGGGCGGCTCGTCGCGGTCGCGCGACAGGAAGCGGTCGAACAGCAGCGTGAACTTCTGCGGATCGACATCGGTGATGCGGAGACAGAAACAGACCGAGGAATTGGCCGCAGACCCCCGCCCCTGGCAAAGAATCTGGGCATTGCGGGCAAACTTCACCAGCTTGTGGACGGTCAGGAAATAGGGCTCGTATTTCTTGTCGTGGATGAGCTCCAGCTCGTATTCGATCTGCCGCTGGACCTTTTCCGGCACGCCCGAAGGATAACGCTCGAGCGCGCCTTCCGCGACGAGCCGTCGCAAGCTTTCGGCCGGCGTCTCGCCTTCGGCATTTTCGTCCGGATATTGGTGGCTGAGTTCGTCGAGACTGAAGGAAAGCCGCTTGAAGAATTTACCCGCATTGACGATCGCTTCGGGATAGTCGCGGAAAAGCCGTGCCATCTCCGTCGGGCCCTTCAGGTGCCTTTCGGCATTCTTCTGGAGGAGGAAGCCGGCGCTGGCGATCGTCACATGCTCGCGAATGGCGGTTACGACATCTGCAAGCGGCCTGTAATGCGGATCGTGATAGAGCGCGTCATTGGTGGCCAGAAGCCGGACATCCAGGCCCTTGGCGACTGAGGCGAGAACGGCGAAGTCATGTCGGTCGAAACCGTCATAATGCGGCGCCAGGCCAAGATAGAGCCGGTTGCCAGCATGCTCCTGCAATTTTTTGAGAAGCGTGCTCATGGTTTCCGGCTGCGGCCGGCCTTCGTCCGACATGACGATCAGGAGAAGGTCCTCCTGCCATTCGAGGAGATCGGCGAGATAAAGCGTGCAATCGCCCTTCTTCGAGCGCAGGTTGCCGGCGCTGAGCAGACGGCAAAGATGCCCCCACCCCCGCCTGTTCCTGGGATAGGCGAGAATATCCGGCGTGCCGTCGGCAAAAACCAGGCAGGTCCCCGGCTGGAAAGGGTAACCCTCCACTTTCGCCTTGGCATGGGCCCGGACGACACCCGCCACGCTGTTGCGGTCGGCGATGCCGAGGCCTGAAAGCCCGACCTTCTTGGCAAAGACGATCATCTCCTCGGCCGGCGCCGCCCCCTCGAGGAAGGAGAAATTCGTGCGCGCCCCAAGCTCGTAGAAGATCGGCTCCTCGCTCATGCGAAAACTCCGTGCATGAACCAGCGGGCCGCTGCGACTTCCCTTCCGTAAAGGCCTTCGCGGAACAGCCAGAAGCGGCGGCCCTCCTGATCCTCGACCCGGAAATAGTCGCGGGTCGGATGCCCCTCCCCGTCGATCCACCATTCGGCGGCGATCCGCTCCGGCCCCTCGGCGCGGGCGACGCGATACTGGGTCTTGCGCCAGTTGAAGCTGCGCGGGGCGCCGTCCGGAACCTCGGCCGTCGCCTCCACCCGTTCGGGATGGGTGAAAATCCGAAGCGGGCGGTTTTCAGGAAAAGCCTTGTCTTCAGAGGCAGGGGAACCCATCAGCGCCGCAACATCCCTAACGGCGGCAAACCCGCCCGCCCGTTCCGGCAGGTGGCTTTCGGCAAGGCTCGCCTGCATCAGGCAATCGGGCCCGAAACGGGCGGAAACCTTGTCGATGAAGGCGGCAAGCGGCTGGCTTTCCTCGGGCACGCCGGAAAAATCCTGCTGTGCGGGATCGAGCCTCTCGCTTCGCAAAACAGCCAGCCTGAGGATTTCGAAGCCATACCCGGCATCGAGATCGTCATGGACCGCCTGCAGCCGCTCGCGAAAGAGCGCCGCGATGCGATCGGCATCATTCAAGGGGATGGCCGCATGCGCCCGGACACGGAACACCCGTCCATCGACGCGAAACAGGAGGAGCTCGAACAGCCGTCCGCCTTCGCCATGCCGCTCCAGCGAGGCGCGGACGTCCTTGGCAAGGTGCCGGGTCAGTTCGAGAATGTATTCCTCGTCCATAAGCGGCTCGGCGAGCCGGCGCTCGGCGGAAAAGCTCGGCACCGGCAGGCGGGGCGATAAAGGTTCGTCCGCCTCGCCCCTCGCCTGGTCGAGCCGCAGGAGAAGGAGGGAACCGAAGCGGCGGGCGAGCGGCGGGCGCGGCGCTTCGAGAAGGTCGCCGATCTGTTTCAGCCCGACGCGTTCGAGCGCGGCGGCGGTTTCCGCCGGCAGGCGCAGGGCAGCGACCGGCAAGGGTGCAAGAACCCGGTCGGCCTCTCCCGGTTCGATGACGGCCACATTGCCATAGCGGGCAGCGGCCCAGGAGAGGCCGGCAGAGGAGGAGACGGTCGCCCGCGCCTCGACGCCGAGCGAAAAAAGCCGGGACAAGACGTCGCTGATGAGCCCCTTCTCGCCGCCATGCAGATGGGCACAGCCGGTGATGTCAAGGAATAGGCCGTCCTTTCCGTCGAGGGCGACGAGCGGCGTATAGCGGTCGCACCAATCGGCAAGCCCTTCCAGAAAGGCCTGGTCTGCCGCCGGATCAGCGGCGATCACGTCGAGCGCCGGGCACATGGCGCGGGCCTCCGCAGCCCCCTGGCCGCGCTTCAGGCCGATGCGCTCGGCAAGCGTATCGAGCGCGACGAGGCGCATGGCATTGTCGATCTTGGCGGCAAAAACGACCGGCGGATGATCAGGACGCCCGCGCGAAAGCCAGGAGGCGCCCCAGCGGCTGCGCGCGACGCGATCGGCCGGCAGATGCGGAAAGTGGATCGACAGGATTCTCTGGCTGTCCATTGGCTTGAAGAGCGGCGCTCCGGCGCTCATCGAGGGGGTAGAAGCGGCGGTCATGGGCGTTCCATTCCAGAAAGATGTCGGCAGCAGCGTAAGCCCTGCTTTTTTCGACAAGGAGGTGAAAGGCGGGATGGTCGATGCTGCCGCAAAGCACCGAACCATCGGGGAGAGGACGTTCGCCGGCCGGCGCCGGCTTGATCTGGAACCGGAAGAAGGCGCTGCTCGCCTCCTCCTCGCCCGCCTGGCGGAAGAGAAGCAGAGGCACGCCGCCGGCCCCGGCCCGGACATGCAGGCGCCGGCTCTCGCTCAAGGCGAGACAGGCGGGATTGCCGCGGATTTCCAGAACGACCGCGGCGAAGACCGGCACCGAAAGTGCCGTCTCGGTGATCCAGAGCGCATCCTTGACCGTGCGCGCCGAAACGAAGAGGAAGCGCTCTGGGTCGAGCCCGTAGGACTTGAGGCCGGGCGCATAGAGCTGCCCCGCCTCGCGGGAAGCGAGCGCCTGGCTGATCCATAGGACCGGGGCGAGATGGCCTTTCTCCTTCCTCTCTTGCTGATAAAGCACCGCAAGCGCCGCCACGAAGCCGGCGGCCGCGCCGGCATCGCGGGTTTCGGCATTGCGGATTTCCATCATGCCTTCGAGCGGCAGCCCGCCCTTGAGGACATCGTCGAGCGGCGCAATCCCGAGGGGCAGAACCTTGCGATGCAAGGTCCCTTCCCTGCCGCGCCGAAAGCCGGCGGCATCGGCCGCCTTGGCGGTCCGCACAATTCCAGGCAAGCTGCAATTTTCAATCCGTGCTATGGTGTCACGAAGGGAAAGAATGGTTTGCCGTTGCACGGCGTTCTCGGCCATGACGGTCAACTCCCATCGAATGTTCATGTTATGTTCTTATAGATTCCAGAGCTTGCGGGAAGAGTCAACAGCAAAGGATAAGAATTTATTCCTCATCCCTCCCGAACAGAATTCAACACTCGAAAAACAAACGCGAAATCGCTATATGAGGGCAACAAGGAGTGCCTATGGCCCGCATTGACCAGACCGATGATTGGCGGGAACGCCACGCACCGACCCTTACCACATTCGAACAGCTTGCATTTGAAGCCTATAGCCACCTGCCGCAAGAATTCCGCAAGCTGACGACGGACCTCATCATCGAAGTTGCCGATTTTCCAAGCGACGACGTCTTCGAAGACATGGCGCTCGAGACGCCTTTCGACCTTCTCGGCCTGTTCGAAGGCCGCGGCATCGGCGAGCGCTTCACCATGGAGACCGGCCAATTCCCGAACCGGATCACGCTCTACCGCCGCCCCATTCTCGATTACTGGGCGGAAAACGAGGAGACCTTGGGCGACATCATCACCCATGTGCTGATCCACGAGATCGGCCACCATTTCGGTCTTTCCGACGACGACATGGAACGGATCGAAGCCAGCGTCGAGCACGTCGGCGGTTAGTCCGCGACGAATTCCGTCCGCATTTGTCCCTCATCCGCCTGCCGGCACCTTCTCCCCGCAAACGGGGCGAAGGAGGCTTGCCGCACGCCACAGTCCCCTCTCCCCGCCTGCGGGGAGAAGGCTAGAGTGAGGGGCAGAATTCCGTGCTATTCCTCGATCTTGCGCGCCTCCGAGACCAGCATGATCGGCACGCCGTCGCGGATCGGATAGGCAAGGCGCGCCTTTTCCGAGATCAGCTCGTGGGCCTCGGCATCGTAGCGGAGCCGCCCCTTCGTCAGGGGGCAGACGAGCAGTTCGAGGAGTTTCGGATCGACCCTGCTGGCGTTTGCGTCCATGGCTTCGTCTTCACTGCAGAATGTTGTCGAGATCGCCGAAACTGCGGGCGAGCACGATCTCGGTGATCGCGATCAGCGTTTCGGCGCGCGTCCTGAGATCGGGCGCTTCCAGGAGCGCCTGTTTCTCCGCCGGCCCATAGGGCGACATCATCGCCATCGAATTGACGAGCGTCCGGTTGCTTGCCCGTTCGACGCTTTCCCAGTCCGCCTCCAGCTTGTTGGCGTCGAGATAGGCGCGGAAGGCGGCGAGCAGCGCCTCGCGGTCGACGAGGGCTTCGTCGTCCGGACCTTCGAGATCGGCCGCGAAGGGGCCGATGCGGAAACGGCGATAGCCGCGCACGCCGGCAATTTCGGCAAAGAGCCTGTAGCGGCAGACGCCGGTGAGCGAGGTGATATAGCGGCCGTCGCCGGTCTCGGCGAAGGAGGTGATGCGGCCGATGCAGCCGACTTGGCATAGAGCCGGCACCGGCGAGGAATCGATATCGCTGCGCCCCTCGGCGAAGGAGGGCTGGACAATGCCGATCAGCCGGTCACCGGAGAGCGCGTCGTCGAACATCGCGAGGTAGCGCGGTTCGAAGATGTTGAGAGGAAGCTGTGCACCCGGAAGCAGGAGCGCGCCCGTCAGGGGGAAGACCGGAATTATCTCCGGCAGGTCCTTCGGACTGAGATAGCGCGCATTTCCGACATGCATTTCTGGCTGCCCCTGAAGATGGCGGCGTCCGGGTCGCTTGAGCGCGGGCCGCACGCTCAAGAGATGGTGCATCCCTCGAAAATCTCAAGGAGAAAAGCTGCATTCGGACGCGCAAAAAGCGATCTTGCCCGTCGCTGAGATCACCGGTCAGGAGAAGAGAAGTGCGGAAAGCTTGCGGCGGGCGGCAATCGTCGCCGGATCCTTCGGCCCCCAGACTTCGAAGAAGGACAGGAGTTCGCGCCGGGCGGCGTCGTCCTCGAAGCTGCGGTCGCGCTTCATGATCAGCAAGAGATGATCGGCGGCGCCGGCCCTGTCGCCTTCGACATTGCGAATCTTGGCAAGCTTCAGCCGCGCCGCGTGGTCGTCCGGATTGACCGCGAGCTGATGCTCCAGCTGAACCGGATCGCCGAGCTTGCGCGCCTCTTCGATCTGGTCGAGCTTCTTCGAAACGGCGCTGATGGCGGCTGCCTTGCCGAGTTCCTCCGGCAATTGCGAAAGGGCCTGGCGCGCCTCGGCAAGCTGGCCGAGCGCGATCATGCATTCGACCATGCCGGCGATCGCGTCGGCATTTTCCGGCTCCGCCTGGAGCACGGCGCCGTAGAGGCCGGCGGCGTTCTGCGCATCGCCGGCTTCGAGCAGCGCCTTTGCATCGGCAAGCACAGCCTCGACCTCGTCCTTGGCATTATCGACCGCAGGACCGGCAATGCGGTCGATGAACTGCTTGATCTGGCTCTCGGGGATGGCGCCCATGAAGCCATCGACCGGACGCCCGCCGACGAAGGCGATGACCGCCGGGATCGACTGGATGCCGAGCTGGCCGGCGATCGAGGGATGGTCGTCGATATTCATCTTGACGAGCTTCACCCGACCAGTGGCTTCTTTCACCACCTTCTCGATGACCGGGGTTAGCTGTTTGCAGGGCCCGCACCAGGGCGCCCAGAAATCGACCAGCACCGGCTGCTGGCGCGAGGCCTCGAGCACGTCGCGTGCGAAGGTGGCGGTGGTCGTGTCCTTGACCAGGTCGCCGGCGGCTGCGGCATCCGGTGCCGGCTGCCCGCCGAACGAGGCCGAGGCCGTCATCTGGTTGCCGAAGGAACCTGCATAGGGATTGTCGCTACCGCCCATTCTTCTCTCCTCGCGGGCTTGTCGCCCGACTTTCATGCTTCCGCGCCAAAGATCGTATGTCAGGCCGTCACTTTCAAGACAAGCGGCTCGTGTCCGGTCGCCTCCATAAAGCGCAGCATATCCTTGGCGGCGATCGAAGTTGTCTGGTCATTCGAGAGCGGATGGCAATTGATCGTTTCGAATTCCATCAGCTCCTGATCGAGAATGATCTTCACCTTGCCCGACATGTCGTTGATCGCGCCAAAGGCGGTCACGGCGCCGGGGATCACGCCCAGATATTCCATCAGCTTCTCCGGCTTGCCGAAGGAGACCTTGCTTGCTGCGCCGATGGTCTGATGGATGGTCTTCAGGTCCACCGTCGCATTCTCCTCGACGGTCAGGAGGAAATAATTGTCCTTTTTGTCCTTCAGGAACAGGTTTTTTGTATGTCCGCCGGGAATTTCGTCGCGCAGCGCCACCGATTCGGCGACGGTGAAGACCGGCGCATGCCGCTTCGTCCGGTGTTCGATACCGAGCTCGTCGAGAAAGCGGAACAGGTCTTCCGCGGTCTTCGGCTGTGCCTCGCTCATGCTTGGATCCTTTCTGCCTCCTGAGATTTTGCGCCTGCTTTACGAAGAAGGGCCGGCCTGCGCAATCTCAGCGGCGGCGATCAACGACCGAAAACGCGGCATTTGCGCGCTTTCGGCATTCGTCCGAAAAATTTCTTCCCATTCGCGTCATTTCCCTGTTGCAATTGAAAAAGGCTTAGGCCATATAGCGCCCGTCGCCGCAAGACGGGGCGGCAAACCCACGGTCCATCGACTACCCCGGGCCTGGGTCTGATGAGCGGGTGTAGCTCAGGGGTAGAGCACAACCTTGCCAAGGTTGGGGTCGAGGGTTCGAATCCCTTCGCCCGCTCCAGTCTTCTTCTTGTCCATGCCGGAGACGTAACAGATTGTCCCTAAGACATGGGTGACAACCTCGTGCCGAACGGGTTGTCGATGGGCTGCAAGGCCCTCTGTTCCAGGTCGATATATCCCAGATCATAGTGCATGAAGCTGAGCCAAATGCCGTCGTCAACTTCCTTGATGCCGAGCTTTTGTCCTGCCATGACGGTCGAGATGTTGATCTTCTTGCGATAGACGCAGATGCGGCCGCAATTGGTGACTAGCGCATCTCTGTCATGGAAAGGATAGTCGAGCTCCGGCAGGCCGTGATAGGTCCGGCTGCCGAACTCCCGGCACACATCGCTCATGCCTTCGCCCCTCCAGAAGCCGGGCGACAAACCGCAGACGTTCCTCCATCACCGAAGTCTCTCTCCACGGCATCAACACCTCCCGCAAAAAGCGAAAAGTGTTTCCCATGTCTCCGGTACAAAACGTCACCTATCTCTCAGGTCGGGCATTCAAGACTTCAAAGCATTACCAAGACCGACCTTGAAGGTCATATCGGGTGTCTTTCGCCAGACACCACTAAGACACCGCCAGCCAAGCCTGCAATGATCTCGGGGCGTTAATGGCGACTGCCATCTCGGAGGTCGGGGGTCGCAGATCCCGATCCCGCATACTGTGCCTTCATCCGGACGTCGCCTCGGACCGGTAGTGCTATGTCACTATTCTTTCGCAAGAGTTGCACAATAATGATAATTAGACACGTCGGGCTTGGGGGACGGGATGGCGATCAGCGATTCAACTCGAGTTAGTGCTGTTGCTCAGCAGATCAGAGAAGCGAGCAACCCCGATGTTCAGGCGGATATCGAGGCGCTGCTGAAGCAACCCAATAAGCGTCCTGCTTGGCTCACGGAGGCACAGCAGGCGATGAAGAGGCGTCTGCGCAACGAGCCTGCGATCGAAGCCGGCGTCAGGCCAGCGGCCGTCGACGAGGGAGTGGCGCCAACGGACGATGTCGGCGCGCGCGAGACCATCGTCTTTGCGGTCGGCACACCCGTCTATGTCGTCCGCGATGGCCGCATCGACCTCGACAGCGCGCGTGCTGAGGCGAAGGCCTGGCGCAAACTCCTCGCCCAGCACGACGCCTCAATGGCCAATGTGCTGCTTTCGGTCGGCCGCGTCGATGTCGTCAACTTCGTCGACGACAGTCCCTATGTTGGCACGGCTTGGGTCATCGACGACGGCCTCGTCGTCACCAATCGCCATGTCGCCAATCTCTTCGCCGAAGCAAGCGGCATCGGCTTCAAATTCCGCCTCGGATTCGACGCGCGTACGCCGATCGGGGTCATGGTCGATTTTCTGGAGGAACTCGGCAATGTCAGGTCTGCAGAAGTCCCCGTCGAGCGGATCGTCTGGGTGGCGCCCGAGACCGGGCCCGATGTCGCATTTCTGAAACTTGCACAATCATCCACGCTGGTTGGGCGAAAGGCATTGGTTCGCTCGACCGAAGCCCCGCGACCGAAGCTCCCGGTGGCTGTCGTCGGCTATCCTGCACGCGACAGCCGGTTCTCCGATAGGGCACTCGCCGAGAAGATCTTCGGCGGCGTCTTTGACAAGAAAAGGGTCGCTGTCGGCCAGATCCTCGCCGCAGGCGCCGACGAAATCACCCATGGATGCTCAACACTCGGGGGAAATTCCGGCTCGCCGGTGATCGACATTGGAAGCGGCGAGGTGGTGGGTCTGCACTACCGCGGCATCGAATTCGTGGAGAACGACGCCGTTTCCGTGTCGGTGTTGAACCGCTGTCTCGAACGGGCTCGCGCAATACAGGGGGTGGGAGGAATAGCCGTGTCGAAGGATGAGAGCCAAAACACGCGCGCGAGCGACGGCGGCGTTCAGGTCGGATCAACACCGGGGAGTCTTACCTTCACGATACCGCTCAGGATCACGGTGGAACTTGGCGGCGTAGCCGCTTTGACGACCAGCGCGGCAGCTTTGCCGGCAATTGCGAACCGCGCACTGCCCGCCTCGGGGGTCGGAGGCACTGTCGACAAGCAAAGCTTAGCGCAGGCCGTCGCAAAGGCGCGGGCCCTTCTTGCGAACCGCGCAGATGTCGTGGCAATCAAGCCAGGCTACCGCTTCGCAAAGGGAGCGATCACGGACGAGAAAGCGGTCGTGGTCTCTGTGCGCCGCAAGATCGGGAGGTCCTCGCTCGAATCGCGCGGTGTGCTTGCCTTGCCCACGGAAATCGACGGCGTACGTGTCGATGTGGCAGTCGCCACGACGGCCGACCTTTCCGGCGAGGGCATCGGGATAGGCGAAGAAGCGCGAGTGCCCACCTGGCATACATCCTACAAGAAACGGCCGGACCTGCCACTGACGCGCCGTAGCGCGGAGATGAGTTTTGTCATCCATTCGGGTCCCGATTCCGGCTGGCCGAAACTATCGAAATTCCTGAAGGCGACGCGGAAGTCGCTGGCAATCGCGATGTATGAGTTTGGAGCCCCCCACATTGTCGATGGCGTGATTGCAGGCGTGAAAGGAGCCAACGAAACGATCGGCCTCGTTCTGCAACTGGGCGGCGACGTCGGGCGCGGCACGAAAAAAGACGACTTCACCGATGCGGAAACGGTGGACCGGATTCGCGAGGCGAAGAAATCGAAATTTGACTTCGCCGCCGCCAGCGTCGGCAAGTCCGGCATTTTTGATTCCGCCTATCATATCAAGGTAGCCGTTCGCGACAGCCGCTCCCTGTGGCTCTCAAGCGGCTCGTGGCAAACCTCCAACCAGCCCAACGTCGATCCCTTGACGGAAGACAGCAAACCGGCGGCGCTCCGGCAGTTCAATCGCGAATGGCATGTGATACTGGACAATGCCGAACTCGCGGAGCTTTTCGAGAAGCATATCGAACGTGACCGCAAGGAGGCGCAGGAGAGCGAGGAAGCTCCGGCGCCGGCAGAACCGCTTGTCTTCGTGCCGACCGGCATGCTGCCCGATCTGGAGGCGGCAGCAAAACCCCGCTATTTCAGACCGCTCGAAGACCGCCGTGTGCTGGATGTGCATCCAATCCTGACGCCGGACAACTACATCGAGACCGTACTGCCCTTCATCCAGGCGGCAAAAAGCTCGGTATTGTTCCAGAACCAGAGCTTCAACACGAAGACGGTCGGCGGCGATTACGGCAAGTTGCTGGATGCTCTTCTCACCAAGCAACAAGAAGGGCTCGACGTTCGCGTCATCTTTCGCAGCTTCGGTCCCGACGATCGGGACACGATCTCTTTTGCGAAGGACTATGGTTTCGACACCGGGCGAATCCGCATCCAGAAAAACTGCCATACGAAAGGCATCATCGTGGACGGCGAGGCCGTGTTGATCGGAAGTCACAACTGGACGACAGCCGGAACGGGCTTCAACCGGGATGCCAGTCTGATTTTCTACGACCGGGAGATCGCCGAATTCTACCACGCGCTTTTCGAGTATGATTGGGAGCGCATTGGGCCGGCCAGGATTGATGAGACGCTTCCTCCGCCGATTCTTGTATCGCCGGGGGACGAGACCGTGCCGCCACCGGGATACGTTGCGGTTCCAAGATTGGTCTTGCTGGGACGCTAATGCATGTCACCCAAAATGCGCGCGGTTTTGGGACGCCATGCATAAACACAAAAACTAAAGCGCGTCGCCTGGTCCTTTAGAGGCGACGAGCTTTGGGACGCGTTCCCCGGGTGGGCGGCGGCGCCTTGATGCGCAACCCTGTCAGCTCTTCGCGAAAACGTAGTCCGTCTCCTGCCGGAGCGTTTCGCCGGGCCGCAGCACCGTCTTCGGAAAACCTTCGTGGTTGATTGCGTCGGGCCAGATCTGGGTTTCGAGGCAGAAGCCAGCGAAGGGGCCGTAGCGGCGGCCTTCGAGGCCCGGAACCGGGACGTTCAGCTTGCTGCCGGTATAGAACTGGAGGCCGGGCTCCGTCGTCAGCACCTCAAGCGACACACCGGAATTGATGCTGCGCGCCAGCGCTACCGAACGCTTCTGCATGCGCTTTGGCGAGAGGCAGAAATTGTGGTCATAGGCGATCTTCTCGCCCTCCATCTGCCGCCGCAACGACGTCATCTCGCGGAGATCGAAGGCGGTGCCGGCGACCGCGCGGATCTCGCCGCTCGGGATCAGCCGCTCGTCCGTCGGGAGATAATGGTCGGCGGCGATCATGATGTCATGGCCGAGCGCATCGGCGCCGCCATCGAGGTTGAAATAGCTGTGCTGGCAGACATTGGCGAGCGTCGGCGCGTCGGTCTCGGTTTCGTAGACGACGCTCAGCGTACCGCCGGGCTTCAGCACGTAGGTGCAGGTGACGGTGCAATTGCCCGGATAACCGGCGCGACCATCGGGATCGGTGATCCGGAGCGTGACGCGGTCTTCCGCCCCGTCGACGATCGTCCAGTTGCGCTTGCCGATATTGTCGCTGCCGCCGTGCAGATGCGTGACACCCTTTTCGTTGAGCTCGAGCTGGTAGGCCCGGCCGTCGAGCGTGAAGCGCCCGCCGCCGATGCGGTTGGCGTTGCGACCGGGTGTGGCGCCGAAATAGGAGGAATGGGCCGGATAGCTATCGAAATCCTCGAAACCGAGCACGAGCGGGGCGGCGTGGCCCTCGAGCCGCAGGTCCTGGATGACCGAGCCCCAGCTGATCACCTTGGCCGTCAGCCCGCCGCCCTTGAGCATTACCCGGTAGACCGGTTCGCCCGACGGCAGGTGGCCGAAGATTTCCGCGTCGGTGCTCATCTTGTCTCCCCTTCACTTCATCGTTCCAAGCGGGCGACAAACTGCGTTATTTCCGGCGGTGCGGCAACCGGAAAGTCACACTTTTCAGCGGGACAATTCCTTGGTGGCCGCCTGCAGGCCGGCGAGCGTCAGCGGGAACATCCGCCCGTGAAAGAGCGCGCGGATCATGCCGATCGAATGGGTGTGGCGCCAGTCACCCTCCGGCACCGGATTGAGCCAGATTGAACGCGGGAAATGCGTCGTCAGGCGCTCGAGCCAAAGCGCCCCCGCCTCGTCGTTCCAGTGCTCGACCGAACCGCCCGGATGGCTGATTTCGTAAGGGCTCATCGCGGCATCGCCGACGAAGATGGCGCGGTAATCGCTGCCATAGGTGCGCAAGAGCTCGCCCGTGCGGGTGATGTCGGCGCGGCGGCGGCGATTGTCCTTCCACAGGCCCTCATAGACGCAATTGTGGAAATAGAAATAATCCATGTGGCGGAACTCGGCGCGCGCCGCCGAGAACAGTTCCTCGACGATGCGGATGTGGTCGTCCATCGATCCGCCGACGTCGAAGAACATCAGGAGCTTGACAGCATTGTGCCGCTCCGGCCGGGTCACCACGTCGAGATAGCCGTGCTCGGCGGTGGAACGGATCGTGCCGGAGAGGTCGAGTTCCTCGGCCGCCCCTTGACGCACCCAGCGCCGGAGCCGTTTCAAGGCCACCTTGATGTTGCGGGTGCCGAGCTCGACCGTGTCGTCATAGTCCTTGAACTCCCGGCGGTCCCAGACCTTGACGGCGCGCCGGTGGCGCGAGCCCTCCTGACCGATCCGCACACCCTCGGGATTGTAGCCATAGGCACCGAAGGGCGAGGTGCCGGCCGTGCCGATCCATTTCGAGCCGCCCTGGTGGCGGCCCATCTGCTCGGCAAGCCGTTGGCGCAGCGTCTCCATCAGCTTGTCGAAACCGCCAAGCGCCTCGACGAGCCTCTTCTCCTCCTCGGTCAGATACTTCTCGGCGAGCTTCTTCAGCCATTCCTCGGGGATGACGGTTTCAGCAAGCCCCTCCGGAGGCGAGACCGTCTCGAGCCCGGCAAACGAGCGCCGGAAGACCCGGTCGAAGCGGTCGATGTACCGCTCGTCCTTGATGAGCGCCGTGCGTGCCAGAAAATAGAAGGCCTCCACGTCGAAGGCGGCGATCCCCTTCTCCATCCCCTCGATCAGCGAAAGAAACTCCCGGAGCGTCACCGGGATCTTCTCGGCCTTCAGTTCGAGGAAGAAGGGAATGAACATCACTCTCCGGTGCCGATCTTTTCCACCTCGTAGGGTGTCGTCTGGTACATCTCGTTGATCCAGTTGCCGAAGAGCAAATGCGCATGGCTGCGCCAGCGGTTCTGCGGCGGCAAGGTCGAATCGTTGTGCGGAAAATAGTCATGCGGCAGCTTGATCGGCACGCCGGCATCCACGTCGCGGAAATATTCGTCCGATAGCGAGGTCGAATCATATTCGACGTGATTGAACATGTAGAGCCGGTTGCCCTTCTTTTCGTGCACCAGGCAGACGCCCATCTCCTTCGATTCCATCAGGATCTCGAGGCCCGGCACCCGATCGATATCGGCGCGGCGCACCTCGGTCCAGCGCGATACGGGGACGGCGAAATCATCCGAAAAGCCGTTCAGGTAGACGGAGGAGGGCTTGAGGTTCTGGTGGCGATAGACGCCGAAGGCCTTTTCCTTGAGCGGATATTTCGGAACGCCGTGGAAGTGGTAGATCGCCGCCATCGCGCCCCAACAGACGTTCAGCGTCGAATGCACGTGCGTCGCCGTCCAGTCGAAGATGCGCTGCAGCTCGTCCCAATAGGTGACCTCTTCATAGTCGAGGGTCTCGACCGGCGCGCCGGTGATGATGAAGCCGTCGAACTTGCGGCCCTTCACCTCCTGCCAGGTCTCGTAGAAGGCGAACAGATGCTCCTCGGGCGTATTCTTCGGCCGGTAGCCGCCGATACGCACCAGCGTCAGCTCCACCTGAAGCGGCGTCGCGCCGATCAGGCGGGCGATCTGGATCTCCGTCTTGATCTTGTTCGGCATCAGGTTCAAGAGCCCGATCTGGAGCGGGCGGATGTCCTGGCGGACCGCCGCGGTCTCAGTCATCACCCGCACACCCTCGTTGACGAGCGTTTCGAAGGCGGGCAGCGTATCCGGTATCTTGATGGGCATGGTTCCACTCGATCAATACAAAAAAACCGGCGGCGAGATGATCGCGACCGGTCCTCGGAAATCCGTTCTTCCTCGGCCCTTTAGCGATTTCTTTAACGTGGCTGCAAGCCGGCCGGCCAAATCACCACAGGATCGCTTGATAGCGTGACGAACCCCACGCGGTCAATGAAAAACACGGGGCTGGCCACGGGCACGCGATCAGCTCGGGCTCGTTATCCGGCTTCGGACCTGCAGCAGATCCAGACCGTCCTGCATCCCATAGCCGAGCCGGCTGCTCGCCTCGGCCATGCCGAGCCAGAAGAAACGAAAACGGATCGGCGGGCCGCCGCTGTCCGGCGTCATTTCGTGGTGCAGCCAGGTTCGCCGCTGCTCGCCGGCGAGGACCGTGTGAAAACAGTGCCGACGGTGACAGATCTCTGTGCCGCTCTTCACGAAGCGGTAGTCCCGTGTGGCGAGATGGACGAAAGTTTCCGGCGATGCCAGCCCGGTTTCCTCGACAAACTCCCGGCGGGCCGCCGCTTCCGGGCTCTCGCCCGGCTCCATCGTGCCGCCCGGCACCTGCAGGTCGACCTCCGGAAAGTCCGGTTCGTCGAAGACCAGCAGCGCGCCTTGCCAGTTGGCGTAGATCAGGACCTTGTGTGCGTCCGGCCTCATGCGTCGCGGCGCGCCATGAAGGCCAGCCGCTCGAAAAGGTGCACGTCCTGCTCATTCTTCAAAAGCGCGCCATGGAGCTTCGGCAGCATCGATTTCGGATCGGCGCGCAGATCTGCCGGATCGATCTCGTCGGCGACCAGCAGGCGGATCCAGTCGAGCGCTTCGGAGGTCGAGGGCTTCTTCTTCAAGCCCGGCACCTCGCGGATGCCGTAGAAGGCAGCAAGCGCCGCCGACAGAAGGGTCTTGCGGATGCCCGGATAATGAACTTCGACGATGCGGGCGAGCGTCTCGGCATCCGGAAAGCGGATATAGTGGAAGAAGCAGCGGCGCAGGAAGGCGTCCGGCAGTTCCTTCTCGTTGTTGGAGGTGATGATAACGATCGGTCGCTGGCGGGCGGGGATGGTCTCGCCGGTCTCATAGACATGGAACTCCATCCGGTCGAGTTCCTGAAGCAGGTCGTTCGGGAATTCGATGTCCGCCTTGTCGATCTCGTCGATCAGCAGCACCGCCTTCTGCGGCGCCTCGAACGCCTGCCAAAGCTTGCCCTTGCGGATATAGTTCCTGACGTCATTGACGCGGGCGTCGCCGAGCTGGCTGTCGCGCAGCCGGGAGACCGCATCGTATTCGTAGAGCCCCTGCTGCGCCTTGGTCGTCGACTTGACGTTCCACTCGATGAGTTCGAGGCCGAGCGCTGCGGCAATCTGACGGGCAAGCTCGGTCTTGCCGGTGCCGGGCTCCCCCTTGACGAGCAGCGGACGCTCCAGCCGGATCGCCGCATTCACGGCGATCATCAGGTCCTTGTCGGCAATGTAGTCGGCGGTGCCTTCGAATTGCATGGGCCTGCTACTCTCGATTCTCAGTGAAACGCGGGGTGCGGGCGGAAAGCCGCCTGCATTTTTCCCGCCTTAGCCGCGAAACGCCGTGACCTCGATTTCGATCAGCATTTCCGGGTGGATCAGATCGCAGACGACCATCGTCGCGGCCGGGCGGATCTCGCCGAAGACCTCGCCGAAGATCGGGAAGACCCGGTCGGCGAAGCTGGCGTCGGTGACGTAATAGTGGTTGCGCACCACATCGGAGAGCGAGAAGCCGGCTTCCCTCAAGGCGCCTTCGATCGTCTTCAGGCAGTTGCGCGCCTGTTCCTCGACGGTCTCCGGCATGGTCATGGTGGCGTAGTCGTAGCCGGTCGTGCCGGAGACGAAGCACCAGTCGCCCTTTGCGACGGCACGCGAATAGCCTGCCGCCTTCTCGAAAGGGGAGCCGGAGGAGATCAGCCGGCGCGCCATCGGCGCTCAGGCCCAGGGATGCGATGCGGCGTTCTTCTTCTCGAAGCTGTCGATGGCGTTCGCCTTTTCGAGCGTCAGGCCGATGTCATCGAGGCCGTTCAGCAGGCAGTGGCGCTTGAAGGCATCGATCTCGAACTTGATCGAGCCGCCGTCGGGGCCGGTGATTTCCTGCGCTTCCAGATCGATCGACAACACGGCGTTGGAACCGCGATTGGCATCGTCCATCAGCTTGTCGAGATCGGCCTGGCTGACGACGATCGGCAGGATGCCGTTCTTGAAACAGTTGTTGTAGAAGATGTCGGCGAACGAGGTGGAGATGACGCAGCGGATGCCGAAATCGAGGAGCGCCCAAGGGGCATGTTCGCGCGAGGAGCCGCAGCCGAAATTGTCGCCGGCAACCAGGATCTTGGCGTTCTGATAGGCCGGCTTGTTGAGCACGAAGTCCGGATTCGGCGTGCCGTCCTCGTTGTAGCGGGCCTCGGCGAAAAGTCCCGTGCCGAGCCCGGTGCGCTTGATCGTCTTCAGGTAGTCCTTCGGAATGATCATGTCCGTGTCGATGTTGACGACGGGCAGGGGCGCAGCGACGCCGGTGAGCTTGACGAACTTGTCCATGACTTTTGGCCTTCGATTTCAGCGGAAATGTTGGCAGAGCGTTTAGATCAGTTTTGCGCCGAAATGAAGGGGAATCTGCGTTTGCGAACCTTCCCGGCTCGATTCAGAGATCGATGATCGTGCCGCGCCCGTCGTTCCAGATCCGCATTTCGCGCTGCTGACCGGCAGCGGCCGCGCGGGCACGCGCCGGCGTCGGCTTCGCGTTGAACCTTGCGGCGATCGCGCTGCCGATCGCAATGACGGCGGCAATGCCGGCGAGCGCCAGGGCAAGCGAGGCGGTAAGCACGAAGGCCGCAAACGTGATGGCAATGGCTGCGGCCGTGAAAAGAACAGAGCGGATGCTTTGCATGTTCGTCACCTTTCTATCCGGCATGTGGTGGCTCGCGGCACCGCTTGCAAGAGGCCCCCTCGACCTTGCACAAGGCAAGAAAGGCGGGCACAACGGGTCCCATGACACGAGCGACCGATCATCATCCCGTGCGGCTCCGCCGTTCCGTGCTTTGCGTTCCGGCGGACAAACCCCGCGCCCTCGCCAAGGTCAAGGATCTTGCCGCGGACGCGGTGATCTTCGATCTCGAGGATGCCGTGGCACCCGAGCGCAAGGCCGAGGCACGCGACGCCCTTGTCCGCCATCTGTCGGAAAACCGGCCGGTCGGAGAAGCGATCATCCGCATCAATGTGGCGGAATCGGGTTTCAGCGAACCGGATCTTGTTGCCGCGGTTGCGGCGAGCCCGGATGCGATCCTCCTGCCGAAGGTCGAACGCCAGGCCGATATCCAGGCGGTTCTCGATTGGCTGTCCGAAAACGACGCGCCGGAGAGCTTGAGGCTCTGGGCGATGATCGAGACGCCGCGCGGCGTCATTAACGCGCCGGCCATCGCCGAGACGGGCCGCACGTTCGGCGGTCGGCTCGATTGCTTCGTCGTCGGCCTCAACGACCTCCGCATGGAGACAGGCGTTCCCGCCCTGCCCGGCCGCACCTATCTCGTGCCCTGGCTGATGCAGGTCCTGCTCGCCGCGCGCGGCAGCGGCCTCGACGCCATCGACGCGGTCTTCAACGATTTTCGCGATGCGGAGGGTTTCGAGGTCGAGTGCCGCCAGGGGCGCGACATGGGCTATGACGGCAAGATGCTGATCCACCCCGCCCAGATCGATGAGGCCAATCGCTGCTTCGGCATCGACCAGGCGGCGCTTGACGAAGCGCGCGCCATCATCGACGCCTTCGCCCGGCCGGAACATGCAGGCAAGGGCGTGATCAATCTTGGCGGCCGTATGGTCGAACGCCTCCATCTCGACCAGGCGCTGAAACTCGCCGCGAAGGCGGACATCATCGAAAAGCGAAAGGCGAAACCTTGAAACTCTACCGATTTCTGACCGGCCCCGACGACGCTTCGTTCTGCCACAA
This sequence comes from Sinorhizobium shofinae, assembly GCA_001704765.1. Lineage (GTDB taxonomy): Bacteria > Pseudomonadota > Alphaproteobacteria > Rhizobiales > Rhizobiaceae > Sinorhizobium > Sinorhizobium shofinae. Next base: position 35,770 of record MBFK01000145.1, on the reverse strand, counting down.
GGTGACGGCGGCTTTGAACCAGGGTTGGAGCCTGCACGGCTCGCCGACCTATGCCTTCAATGCCGATACCCAGCACATGCAATGCGGCCAGGCGGTGATGAAAGAGGTGGAAGGCAAGGATTATCATCCCGACATGAAACTGTCGGAGCAGTAGTTGGTAGCAGTCTGCCCCTCACCGTACAGTAGCCCTCTCCCCGCAAGCGGGGCGAGGGGACGGGAGCCCGCCGCTTGCCCTATTCTCCTCAACTTCGCATGTGAACAGGCGGGCGCGGCAAGTCCCTTCTCGCCGCCTGCGGGGAGAAGGTGGCCGTCAGGCCGGATGGGGGGGCCACGAACGAGCCGCCCCGCACTTTCCTCAGATCGGCTGACCGGATAGCAGGCGCGGGTCCGTTTCGCCGGCAACACCCGCTGCCTGGCGAATGAAGAAATTCTTGAGTGACGGCAGGCGATCGACGAGGCCGAGCCCGATGTCGCGGACGACCCTTACCGGCGTGATGTCGTTGGAGAACAGCCGGTTCAGGACATCCGTCGTCACACCCATGCGGAAGGTGTCGAAACGCCGCCAGGTCTGGTAGCGCTCGAGGACGGCAAGCGAACCGATGTCGAGGCCGAGGCGATCCGCCTCGACGATCGTCTCGGCAAGTGCTGCCACGTCCTTGAAGCCGAGATTGAGGCCCTGGCCCGAGATCGGGTGAATGCCGTGGGCGGCATCGCCCGCCAGCGCGAAACGCGGCGCGATGAAATCGCGCGCCAGCGTCAGCCCGAGCGGAAAGGCCCTGCGGCCGCCGACCACCTTGAGATGGCCGAGCTTGTGGCCGAAGCGGCGCTCCAGTTCTTCCTCGAAGATAAAATCATCCTCCTGGACCAGACGTTCAGCGTCGGCGCTACGCTCCGTCCAGACGAGCGACGAGCGGTTGTTCTTGAGCGGCAGGGTGGCAAAGGGTCCGGCCGGCAGGAAATGTTCCTCCGCCGTCCCGCCGTGCGGCCGCTCGTGCTCGACCGTCGTCACGATGCCCGACTGGCCGTAATCGAACTCGACGACCTTGATGCCGGCCGCCTCGCGCAGTTTCGAGCGGACGCCGTCGCAGGCGACCAGCAGCCGCGCCTCCACCGCCTCGCCGCCGGCGAGCGTGACGGCAACGGCGTGGTCGCCGCTCTTGAAGCTTTTAACCATCGCCGACTGCCGGATGGCGACGCCGAGTTCCCGACAGGCCTCGCGCAACGTACCGACCAGCGCGGTGTTCGGCACCATATGCGCGAAGGGACGCCCCTCGCCGCCATCGCCCTCGAAGGTCAGGAAGACCGGACGAACGGGATCGGCCATCTTCGAATCGGTGATCACCATCCTAAGGATAGGCTCGGCCTCCGGCGCGATCGCGCCCCAGACCCCGAGAACATCGAGCATGCGCTCGGCCGCAAGGGCGACCGCGGAGGCCCGCTCGTCCTTTTTCCAGGCGCCTTCCGGCGCACCGTCGACGACCGTCACTTCAAGATGGGGAGCCGCTTTCTTCAGGGATACGGCGAGCGACAGGCCGACATAGCCGCCTCCGGCAATCAGTACATCGATCATACCGCCTCTCCCGTCGCACTTGAGCATCATCACGTGCCTATATAGATCAATGCCCTCGCCGTTCCTACCACCGGAGACCGCCGAAATGTCGCGCCCCACCGATAACGCCACCCCCATGGATGCGCTGCTTGGGATCCTCGATCTCGAAAAGCTCGAAGAAAACCTGTTCCGGGGCCTGAGCCCCCAGGTCGGTTGGCAGCGGGTGTTCGGCGGCCAGGTGATCGGCCAGGCGCTGGTCGCCGCGCAACGCACCGTCGACGAGGGCCGCTACGTCCATTCGCTGCACGCCTATTTCCTGCGGCCAGGCGATCCCACCGTCCCGATCATCTACGAGGTCGACCGCATCCGCGACGGATCGAGCTTCGCGACCCGGCGCGTCGTGGCGATCCAGCACGGCAAGGCGATCTTCTCCATGTCGGCCTCCTTCCAATATGACGAGGATGGTTTCGACCATCAGTTCGACATGCCTGACGTGCCGATGCCGGAAACCCTGCCGGGTGAAAAGGAACTCCGCGAGAAATTCCTCGTCCATGCGCCCGAGGCGATCCGCCGCTATTGGGAGCGGCCGCGGCCGATCGAGATCCGGCCGACCTCGCTGGAGCACTACTTCTCGCGCAACAAGGCCGCCCCGCGGCAGGACGTCTGGGTGAAGGCCGTCGGCAAAGTGCCGGACGAGCGCCATCTGCAGGCGGCCGTCCTTGCCTATCTCTCCGACATGACGCTGCTCGACACATCGCTCTATGCGCACGGCACCTCCGTCTTCGACCGAACCCTCCAGGTCGCGAGCCTCGACCACGCCATGTGGTTTCATCGCCCGTCCAAAATGGACGACTGGCTGCTCTACACCCAGGACAGCCCGAGCGCGCACGGCGCGCGCGGCATGACGCGCGGCAGCCTGTTCGATCGTTCCGGCGTGCTGATCGCTTCCGTGGCGCAGGAAGGACTGATCCGCAAAAAGGCAACTGAGTAAAAATTAGCCAATTTCAAAAAAATGCGCATTTTTTAGGCTGAATCATTGGCGACTTTTTTGGCACTTCGCGGGCGAAACGTCGCGAAAAGTGGTTTTTTCGTGTTTTTTCCTGAATTTGAGCCCTCTGAAGTGAATCTGGCACGCCCCTTGAATGTGACTTTCCGGTTGCCCAGCGCTTCACGCGCTTAAGCAGCAAGGAGAGGCCTCCAGCCGGAGGCAGACAAGGATGGGAAACCGATGAAAATTGTGATGGCCATAATCAAGCCGTTCAAGCTCGATGAGGTTCGCGAGGCCCTGACCGCCGTTGGCATACAGGGTTTGACCGTAACTGAAGTGAAGGGATACGGCCGCCAGAAGGGGCACACCGAAATCTACCGCGGCACCGAATATGCCGTGAGCTTCCTGCCAAAGCTGAAGATCGAGATCGCGGTTCCGTCGGAGATCGTCGACAAGGCCGTCGACGCGATCGCCTCGTCCGCCAAGACCGGCCAGATCGGCGACGGCAAGATCTTCGTCTATTCGATTGACCACGCCGTGCGCATCCGCACTGGCGAAACCGATTCAGAAGCGTTGTAAGCAGCGCCGATCAGGGAGCATTTTTCGATGTCGTCATTCAACCTTTCCACCTCTCTTCGACGCGTGGGTGCCACCGCTGCCGCCTTGCTCGCGCCGGTCGTTGCTTTCGCCCAGGAGGCGGCGCCCGCCGCTGCCGAAGCGGCCGCGGCAACGCCGGTTCCGGACAAGGGCGACACCACCTGGATGCTGCTGTCGACCATCCTCGTCCTGCTGATGACCGTTCCCGGCCTCGCGCTCTTCTATGGGGGCCTCGTGCGCGCCAAGAACATGCTGTCGGTGCTGATGCAGGTTCTGATGATCACCGCCGTCGTGATGATCATCTGGGTGACCTACGGCTATTCGCTGGCCTTCACCGACGGCGGCTCTCTCAACTCGTTCGTCGGCGGCTTCTCGAAAGTGTTCCTGGCCGGTGTTGACACGACGACGCTTGCGGAAAGCTTCTCGAAGGGAGTCTTCATCCCCGAATACGTCTTCGTCGTGTTCCAGATGACCTTCGCCTGCATCACGCCGGCCCTGATCGTCGGCGCCTTCGCCGAGCGCATCAAGTTCTCGGCCGTCATGCTGTTCGTCATCCTGTGGGTCACCTTCGTCTACTTCCCGATCGCCCACATGGTCTGGTTCTGGGGTGGTCCGAGCGCCTATACGGCTCCGACCGGCCTGATCTTCGCGTTCGGCGCGATCGACTTCGCCGGCGGCACCGTCGTCCACATCAATGCCGGTATCGCGGGCCTCGTCGGCGCGATCTTGCTCGGCAAGCGCACGGGCTACAAGCGGGAGATCATGGCTCCGCATTCGATGACGCTCACCATGGTCGGCGCCTCGCTGCTGTGGGTCGGCTGGTTCGGCTTCAATGCCGGCTCCAACCTCGAAGCCAACGCCTATGCGGCTCTTGCCATGATCAACACCTTCCTGGCGACTGCAGCCGCCATCGTCTCCTGGGCCGTGGTTGAAACGCTCGTTCGCGGCAAGGCTTCGATGCTCGGTGCCGCCTCGGGTGCCGTTGCAGGTCTCGTTGCAGTAACCCCGGCTGCCGGCTTTGCCGGTCCGATGGGCGCGATCGTGCTCGGCCTCGTCGTCTCGCCGGTCTGCTACTTCTTCGTCGACGTGGTGAAGAACAAGTTCAACTATGACGACAGCCTCGACGTGTTCGGCATTCACGGCGTCGGCGGCATCCTCGGCGCTATCGGAACCGGCATCCTCGTCAACCCGGCGCTCGGCGGCGCAGGTATCGTCGACTACTCGACCGCCGACTTCGCCGCTGGCTATGCCGGTACGGCCACCCAGGTCATGGCGCAGCTCAAGGGCGTACTCGTCACGGTCGTCTGGTCCGGCATCGGTTCCGCCATCCTCTACAAGGTGGTCGATGCGATCGTCGGCCTGCGCGTCACGGTCGAAGCGGAGCGCGAAGGTCTCGACCTCTCCTCGCACGGCGAAGCCGCCTATCACGCCAGCTAAGCGCATTGCGGCGCCGGCAGAACGGCGCCGCCATCAGTCCCGTCGCGATCCGCATCTTCGTGGATCGCCCTTCGCCCGGATCCTCGCGATCCGGGCTTTTTTTTCTGAACAACCGCCCATCCACCGGTATTTCGACCCCACACGCGCATGGTTAATGTCGCATTAACCCTACTCCGCGTAGGTTGATTCCATGGCACGCAATGTGCCCGGAGCATTCTGCTTCCACACCGGTTCCGGATGGGGGCAAGGATGCTCTGCAATCAATGGCTGGAATGCTCCCACCGTTCACTTGGAAGATGCGTGGCGCTCCGGCGGATCGAAACGGGCAGCAGGCAACATGAGCAGAAGCAACCCCGCAACGCTTGACAGCCGTTCCAACCAGTTCGTGCTGACCACCTTCCTTTGGCGCCAGATCGCGTCGCTGGCAGGTTTTGCGCTGTTCGGCGCCTTGGCCCTCGCCATTGCCGCCCTCTCGACATGGAACGTTTCCGATCCGAGCTTCTCCTATGCCACCTCGGGGGAGCCGACCAACCTGCTTGGCTATGGCGGCGCCGCCTTTGCCGATATCTTCATGCAATTCTTCGGCCTTGCGAGCGTCGTGGCGCTGCTGCCGGCTGTCGCCTGGGCCCTCGTGCTGATTGGCGGCAAGCCCTTCGACAAGGTCGGGAAGCGGCTTTGCCTCTGGTTCGTCGGTTCGGTGCTGGCAAGCGCTGCCCTGAGCTGCGTGCCGGCGCCGATCACCTGGCCGCTGCCGAACGGTCTCGGTGGCGTTTTCGGCGACATGATCCTGCGTTTCCCGGCGCTCTTCACCGGCACTTTCCCGACCGGCACCTTCGCGACCGTTCTCGCCTGCCTCTTCGCCGCGCCGGCTGCCTGGGCGCTGATCTTCAGCGCCGGCCTCATCGGCGTCAGCGAGGCGGACGAGGAAGAGCAGGCACCGGAGCCCGTCCCCAGCAAGGCGCGCACCATACGCGAAGAACTCGAGGAAGAGGACGACGAAGGTCCGCTTACCCTCCTGATGGGTTCGCTCGCCCATATGCGCTTCACGGCGCAAGCCCGGCTGCGTCGCGCCTTCGGCCTGAGCACCAGCCGCGCCAAACGCCAGTACGACGAGCCCTATGACTTCAACAACGACGAATTCGGCACGCTCAACGAGCCGGTCCGGCCGAAGGCGCAGGCCGGCGCCGCGCGCATCGAACCATCGCTCGATCGCGCCGAGCGCCGCATCGTCACGCCGCCGCCAATCGTCGCCGATGAAGACGACCCGCCCTTCGACATCGACGAGCCTCGCCCGGCCGGCATCCTGCTGGACGACGAGGACGACATTGCCGCCGATTGGGCGCCGAGGCCGGCCCCGGCAAAACCGGCGATGGCCGGCCCGCGGGTCGCCCCGCCGCCGCCGCGACCGAAGAGTGGCCAGCGCATCGAACGCGAAGCGCAGCGTTCCTTCGTCGAGGACGATGACGACTTCGCGCTTCCGCCGATCCATTTCCTTGCAGAGCCGAAGAATGTCGCGCGCGACGCCTCGCTTTCGGCCGATGCGCTCGAACAGAATGCCCGCATGCTCGAAGGCGTGCTCGAGGACTTCGGCGTCAAGGGCGAGATCATCCACGTCCGCCCCGGCCCGGTCGTCACGCTCTACGAACTCGAGCCGGCGCCGGGCATCAAGTCGTCGCGCGTCATCGGCCTTGCCGACGACATCGCCCGCTCGATGAGCGCGATTGCCGCCCGCGTCGCCGTCGTGCCGGGCCGCAACGCCATCGGCATCGAACTGCCGAACCAGCGGCGCGAAATGGTCTATTTGCGTGAGCTGATCGGCTCGCGCGACTTCGAGACCACCAAGACGAAGCTCACCATGGCGCTCGGCAAGACGATCGGCGGCGAACCGGTCGTCGCCGACCTCGCCAAGATGCCGCATCTGCTCGTCGCCGGTACGACCGGCTCGGGCAAGTCGGTGGCGATCAACACGATGATCCTGTCGCTGCTCTATCGCCTCACCCCCGATCAGTGCCGCCTGATCATGATCGATCCGAAGATGCTCGAGCTCTCCGTCTATGACGGCATCCCGCACCTGCTCTCGCCGGTGGTCACCGATCCGAAGAAGGCCGTCGTCGCGCTGAAATGGACCGTGCGCGAGATGGAAGAACGCTACAAGAAGATGTCGAAGATCGGCGTCCGAAACATCGATGGCTTCAACGCCCGCGTCGAGCAGGCGCTTGCCAAGGGCGAGGCGATCACCCGCACCGTCCAGACCGGCTTCGATCGCCAGACCGGCGAGGCCGTCTACGAGACCGAGGAGTTCGACCTCTCGCCGATGCCCTATATCGTCGTCATCATCGACGAGATGGCTGACCTGATGATGGTCGCCGGCAAGGATATCGAAGGCGCCGTGCAGCGGCTCGCTCAGATGGCGCGCGCCGCCGGCATCCACGTCATCATGGCGACGCAGCGCCCGTCGGTCGATGTCATTACCGGCACGATCAAGGCAAACTTCCCGACCCGCATCTCCTTCCAGGTGACCTCGAAGATCGACAGCCGCACCATCCTCGGAGAGCAGGGGGCCGAACAGCTCCTCGGCCAGGGCGACATGCTCTACATGGCCGGCGGCGGACGCATCCAGCGTGTCCACGGCCCATTCGTTTCCGACACGGAAGTGGAAGAGGTCGTCGCCTACCTGAAGACCCAGGGCGTGCCGCAATATCTCGATGCGATTACCGAGGACGACGACGAGGAGAATGAAGGCGGCGGACCGGCCGGCACCTCAAACCTTGCCGATTCCGAGGACCCCTACGACCAGGCCGTGGCGATCGTGCTGCGTGACGGTAAGGCTTCGACCTCCTACGTGCAGCGGCGCCTCGGCATCGGCTATAATCGTGCCGCCTCGCTGATCGAGCGGATGGAGCAGGAGGGCATCATCGGCCCGGCGAACCACGCCGGCAAGCGCGAGATCCTGGTACCGACCGAGGCGGAGATCACCGGCCGGTAGGGCCGGTCTCCTACAGCGGGAACAGGCTCGCTGTAGCACTTCGACCGCTGTACGATTGGCCGATCGTGCAGGAGGCCGGCTGCGAAAGCGCCGGCCGGTAACGGTCATTTGAGAACGCGGACGCCGCGGCGCCAGACGACGCCTTGAAGGCGCCCCACTTGCGCTCCAAATGACGCTCATATGAAGGAGACTGCGATGACAGAGACAAGAAACGGCGACGGCAACACTCGGGCGATCTCGCGGCGCGTCTTCGTTTGCGGCCTGGCAGCGCTGGCGGGCATCGCCGGAACGACCCTCGACGCGCCGCCCGCTTCGGCGCAGGCATCCGCCGTCGCCCAGAAGATCGCCGATCATTTTTCATCGGTAAAGACGATGGCGGGCGAATTCGTCCAGTTCGGCCCGCGCGGCGAGCAGACCGGCGGCAAGTTCTATATCCGCCGACCCGGACGCATCCGCTTCAACTACGAGGCGCCCTCGCCGATGCGCGTCATCGCCGACGGCAGGTCGGTGGTCATCGGCAACATGAAGCTGAAGACCTGGGACATCTACCCGCTGTCGAAGACGCCGCTCAATCTGCTCCTCAGCGAGAGGATCGACCTGAGCAGCCGCATGGTGCGCGACGTCAGGGTCGAGCCCGACCTCATCACCATCGTGTTGGGCGACCGCTCGATCTTCGGCGATTCGACCATCACCATGATGTTCGATCCGAAGACCTACAATCTCAGGCAGTGGACGATTACCGACGCGCAGAAGAAGGACACCTCGGTGATGATCTTCAACGTGCAGACCGGCATCGAACTGGACGACAAGGTGTTCCGCATTCCTTATGACGAGGTGCGCAACAAGGGCGGCAAATGACCGGACGCGCCCTGCCTTGGATACTGGTATCGGCCGCCTTCGGGCGGCCTTTTTCATACTTGTCGATTGGCGCCGGACCTCCTTAAAACGCCCGGTGTTGCCGGACACTTGCTTTCCTGTCACCGGCGAAATTTTCCAGAGGAATGTGGAATGACCCTTTCCATCGCCACGTGGAACATCAACTCCGTCCGCCTGCGCATGCCGCTGGTGGAGCACCTTTTGGAGACGTGGCAGCCTGACATTCTCTGCCTGCAGGAAACCAAGTGCCCGGACGACCAGTTTCCGTCGGCACCACTGAAGAAGCTCGGCTACAAATATATCGAAATGCACGGGCAGAAGGGCTACCACGGCGTGGCGACCATCTCTCGCCTGCCGCTGCACGAACTGACCAATCGCCGCGACTATTGCGGTGTCGGAGACGCCCGCCATCTCTCTGTCGTCTTCACGGCCGGCGGCAAGACCATTCGCTTGCACAATTTCTATGTGCCGGCTGGCGGCGACGAGCCGGACCGTACGATCAATCCGAAATTCGGACACAAGCTCGACTTCGTCGACGAGATGAAACTCCTGCACGCCGAGGCCGAAGCGGGCATCTCCTCGATTCTGGTCGGCGACCTCAACATCGCCCCGCTAGAGCATGATGTCTGGTCACACAAGCAACTCTTGAAGATCGTCAGCCACACCCCGGTCGAGACGGACGGCCTGACCACGGTGATGACCGGCGGCGCCTGGGTCGACCTGATGCGCCAGCACACGCCGCCGCCTGAAAAGCTCTACACCTGGTGGAGCTATCGGGCGAAGGACTGGGCGGCGGCCGACCGGGGCCGCCGGCTCGACCATGTCTGGTCCTCCGCCGACCTCGCCTCGAAACTCGTCCGCGTCGACATCCTCAGGGAAGCACGCGGCTGGGAGCGCCCGTCCGACCATGTGCCCGTGATCGCGCATTTTGAGCTTTGAGCCGTGTGAAATAGCCCCTCACCCTAACCCTCCCGCGCAGGCAGGGAGAGGGGATTTTGGAGCCTTCGAATTTGCGATGTGACGGGCTCGGAACGCTGTCACGTACCTCCCCTCTCCTCCGCGAAGGGAATGATCGGTTCAAGCGAGCGTCGCGAGTCCCCTTCGCCCCGCTTGCGGGGAGAAGGTGGCCGGCAGGCCGGATGAGGGACAAAAGCACTTTCGACTAAGCGAAACGCCCGGCTAGCGCCTCGACGCGGCGTATCATCGCCTGCAGATTGTCGCGGATCCGGGCTTCGACCATCGCCGTGACCTCCGGATATTCTTCCAACATGCGGCGGAAAAGTGGCCGGTTGATGCGGATCACCTCGCTGTCTTCGTCGGCGGTCGCGGTGAACTTGCGTTCGACCATCGATATCAGCGCCAGCTCCGACAACAGCGCGCCACGGCCGACAGCCTCGACGTGCTGCGGGCGGCCCTCGGCGTTGAGCTTCGAAAGCGAGAAGCCTCCGGCGGCAACCGCATAGGCGCAATCGGCCGGTGCCCCTTCGCGAAAGAGCTCGTGGCCCTTTGCAACGCGGCGGCGCTCGGCGCCGAAAGCGATCAGCCGAAGCTTGTCGTCGCCGATATCGGCGAAGAGCGAGACGTTGGACAGAAGCGCGATATCGTCATTGAGCGCCAAGCAGCATTTCTCCTAGCTCACTTTTGGGGAGGGGGATGCGGAACGGAAAACCGCCTCACACTTTCCGCGATGCCGCGCTATGGAACGATCTTGTAACCGCCGTTCTCTGTCACCAAAATCTCCGCATTGGAAGGGTCACGTTCGATTTTCTGGCGCAGCCGATAGACATGCGTCTCGAGCGTATGGGTCGTCACCCCGGAATTGTAGCCCCAGACCTCCTCGAGCAGAACGTCGCGGGTCACCACCTTCTGGTCGGCACGGTAGAGGTAGCGGATGATCGCCGCCTCCTTCTCGGTCAGGCGAATCTTCTGGCCGTTCTCCATCGTCAGCAGCTTCTGGCTCGGCTTGAACGTGTAGGGACCGACGCTGAAGGTCGCATCCTCGCTCTGCTCATGCTGGCGAAGCTGGGCGCGGATACGGGCAAGCAGCACGGCGAAACGGAAGGGCTTGGCGACATAGTCGTTGGCGCCGGCTTCGAGGCCGAGGATCGTGTCCGAATCAGTATCGTGACCGGTCAGCATGATGATCGGTGCCTTGAATCCGCCCTTGCGCAGAAGCTTCACCGCCTCGCGACCATCCATGTCCGGCAGGCCGACGTCCATGATCAACAGGTCGACCTGACGGGTGCGCGCCGCCTGGATGCCCTTGCCGGCGGTCGCTTCCTGCAGCAGGTCGAACTCCTCGTAAAGAGAAAGTTGCTCTATCAACGTCTCACGCAGATCATTGTCATCGTCGACAAGGAGGATAGTGCGCGTCGCCATGGGACAGTTCCTGTTGCTTCCTGAATTCAAACTAGCTCAAATGCCGCCCTTGGCAAAGCGCGGCGGCCACGCAATCTTGTCGCCGTGCAACCGTGCTTAGGGTGGCCGTGAGATCACGGGCAAAGCAAGAATTTGTGAGAATAATGCGCAAGAAAACGTCGGGAGTAAGATCGAGCAAGTCCACCATCGTTGTCCGGGCTGCGCCGCGCGACCGCCGGCGCGCGCTTCTAAGCTTCGACGGTAGAACGGAGCAGGCGGCGATCGGGCAAAGCGGCCTCACCGCCATGAAGCGCGAAGGCGACGGCGCGACGCCGCGGGCGACGATGAAGCTGATCGGCGGCTTCATGCGCCGCGACCGCGTGTCCCTGCCGCCGACCCGGCTGCCGATGCGCGAGACTCGTCGCGACATGCTCTGGTGCGACGCGCCCGGCCATGCTTCCTACAACCGCCCGGTCAGGGCGCCGTTTACCGCGAGCCACGAGACGATGATGCGCCATGACGGGCTTTACGATGTCTGCCTCGTCATGGACTGGAACATTTCCTGCAGACGGCGGCAAGCCGGCTCGGCGATCTTCTTCCACCTCATTCGCCCCGGCTATGAACCGACGCAAGGCTGCATCGCCGTCAGCCTGCCGGCGATGAAGCGGCTGATCCGGCACATGCGCCGGGGAATGGCTGTCAGGGTCGCGTAGCCACGAAGGCTGTCATTGCTCCCGCTCGAGCATGCGGGGCGCCACGAACCGCACGAGGCGGCCCCTGCCGGGCTCGATCTCCGACCATTGCCCGGCATCGAAATCGATGACGGCGAGGCCGGCCGTGGGAAATTTCTCGCGCAGACGCGGCAGCGCATCGCCTTCCCCGGCAAGCAGGAGTGCAAGTTCCGCCATTCCCGGATTGTGCCCGACGAGCAGGAGGCTGCGTACCGATGGCTCCACGCCCCGTATCACACCGAGAATGGCCGTTGCCGAGACTTCGTAGATGCCGACGGCATCGCGGACCTCGATGCCGCGCGGCAAAGTCTCGGCCACGAGCTCCCAGGTCTCCTGCGCGCGCCGTGCCGTGGAAACAAGGGCCAGATCCGGAACGAGGCCGTGCTCGGCCATATAGGCGCCCATCCTCGGGGCAGCCTTTCGTCCACGCTCGGCGAGCGGCCGGCGATGATCGGCAACGCCGTCGGGCCAAGCGGACTTCGCATGGCGAAGCAGCATGAGGCGGCGCGCTGCGGTTTTATCGTGATCGGACATGATGTGCTTCGCGAGGTAGATTGACCTGGCCATTGTCGCACCGTTGGCGCCACTTGTCTTCCCGCGGAAGCTTCTTGTGAAGCCGGAGTCAGGACCCAGATAAAAAAGGCCGCCCCGAAGGGCGGCCCAATATGCCGGAAAAGCTCAAATCCGGCTTATTTCCACTCGCGGATATCGACGAAGTGGCCCGCCACCGCGGCGGCGGCAGCCATCGCCGGCGAGACCAGATGCGTGCGGCCCTTGAAGCCCTGGCGGCCTTCGAAGTTGCGGTTCGACGTCGAGGCGCAGCGCTCGCCCGGCTTCAGCCGGTCGTCGTTCATCGCCAGGCACATGGAGCAACCGGGCTCGCGCCAGTCGAAGCCGGCTTCCTTGAAGATCTTGTCGAGACCCTCGGCCTCCGCCTGTTCCTTGACGAGGCCGGAACCCGGCACGATCATCGCCGAAACGGTCTCCGCGACCTTGCGGCCTTCGACCACCTTGGCGACGGCGCGCAGGTCCTCGATGCGGCCATTGGTGCAGGAGCCGATGAAGACCCGGTCGATGGCGATATCGGTGATCTTCGTGCCCGGCTTCAGGCCCATATAGTCGAGCGCCCGCCATTTCGAAGCGCGCTTCGTCTCTTCCTGGATGTCGTCCGGGTTCGGAACCACGCCCTGGACGGACACGACGTCCTCCGGCGACGAGCCCCAGGAGACGATCGGCGGCAGGTTAGCGGCGTCGAGAACGACGACGCGGTCGTAATGGGCGCCTTCGTCCGTGTGCAGCGTCTTCCAGTATTCGAGCGCCATGTCCCAGGCCTTACCCTTCGGGGCGCGCGGCCGGTCCTTGATATAGGCGAAGGTCGTTTCGTCCGGCGCGATCAGGCCGGCGCGGGCGCCGCCCTCGATCGTCATGTTGCAGACCGTCATGCGGCCTTCCATCGACAGCGACCGGATCGCCTCGCCGGCGAATTCGATGACGTGGCCGGTGCCGCCGGCCGTGCCGATTTCGCCGATGATGGCGAGGATGATGTCCTTGGCGGTGACGCCGGGCGGCAATTGCCCGTCGACGCGCACCAGCATGTTCTTCGCCTTCTTCTGGATCAGCGTCTGGGTCGCCAGCACGTGCTCCACTTCCGACGTGCCGATGCCATGCGCCAGCGCGCCGAAGGCGCCGTGCGTCGAGGTGTGGCTGTCGCCGCAGACAATCGTCATGCCCGGCAGGGTGAAGCCCTGCTCGGGGCCGACGATGTGAACGATGCCCTGGCGCTTGTCGCTCTCCGAATAATACTCGACGCCGAAATCGGCGGCGTTCCTGGCGAGCGCCTCGACCTGGATGCGGCTTTCCTCGTTCTTGATGCCGAGGTGGCGATCCGGCGAGGTCGGCACGTTATGGTCGACGACGGCGAGCGTCTTTTCCGGCGCGCGGACCTTGCGGCCGGCCATCCGCAGGCCCTCGAAGGCCTGCGGACTCGTCACCTCGTGCACGAGGTGACGGTCGATGTAGAGCAGACAGGTGCCGTCATCCTGACTGTTGACCAGATGGTCGTCCCAGATCTTGTCATAGAGGGTACGCGGTGCGCTCATGGCGATATATCCATCGAATTTCAGATACGGAAAAAACCGGCGGCGGTGCGGCCGGAAACAACACTGATCAAGCGATCAGGATAGGCGGCTCGTAAGCGCCGCGCAGACACGCGCAAAAAAACGTGCCGGCAGACGCTTGTGGTCCTGCAGCACGACGATTTTCTGTTCGCGACATCCGAATTTGGATTCCATGGCCGGTGCTCATATCAATTTTTTGACTGTTCGGCAATCGACGAGATGGGCGCAACAAGCTCACCCGTCCCATGGTTCGAACCTACCGCGCCTGCGCCCTTCTCAGCCGCCGCTCGAGCGCCCTGAGCGCCAGCGACAGGCCGATCGTCAGGATCAGATAGACATAGGCGACGATCGAATAGGTCTCGAAGAAGCGAAACGAGCCCGAGGCATAGACCTTGCCCATCTGGGTGATGTCGGCGACGCCGAGCACCGAGACGAGCGAGGAATCCTTGACCATCGCGACGAAGTCGTTGCCGAGCGGCGGCAGGATGACGCGGATCGCTTGCGGAAAGACGACGAGGCGGAAGCGCTGGTAGCGCTTGAGCCCGAGCGCCTTGGCGGCCTCCACCTGCCCCTTGTCGACCGACTGGATGCCGGCGCGGAAGACCTCGGCGATGAAGGCCGAATAGCCGATCATCAGGGCGATGATCGCCCGCCACATCAGCGAGATGTCACGGACGACGAGCGGCTCCATCCAGCCCGAGGCGATGAACGGTGCCGCCAGGAAATTCACGGCCACCACCAGGGCCGGCGCGCCGACGAAGGCGATATAGAAAAGCAGCACGAGGATCGGCACGCCGCGGATCACCTCGGTGTAGAAGCGCGCGACCTGCCGCAGCGCCACGTGCTCGGAAAGCGCCATCAATGCCACGGCGAGGCCGAGCACGGTCGCCGATGCAAAGCCCATCAGCGTCACGAAGACGGTGACGCCGATGCCCTTGAGCACGACACTGAAGACCTGGGTGAAGATATCGTTTGTGACGATTATCGCGGCAAGCGCCACGGCGATGACGAGAAGGGCGACCAGCCACCAGGGATAGTCGCCCTTCTCGGAAGTGTCGGATGATTGCACCGGCGCCATTTCAGGATCAGGACCTAGCGATCAGCCACCCATCTTGTAATCGAGGAACCATTTCTTGTTGAGCGCGTCGACGGTGCCGTCCTCCTTGAGCGCTTTGATGGCGGCATTGATCGGTTGGACGAGATCGGAACCCTTCGGGAAGATGAAGCCGAAATCCTCGGTGCCGAGCGGTTCGCCGACGACCTTGAGCTTGCCCTCGGACGCGTCGACATAGCCCTTCGCGGCGACGCTGTCGGTGAGCACCAAATCGACGTCGCCGGCTTTCAGCGCCTGCACCGTGGCACCGAAGGTTTCGAACAGCTTGATGCGCGGGTTCTGCTCGTTGCCGTCGAGGATTTCATAGACCGCCGTGTAGAAGGGCGAAGTGCCAGGCTGGGCGCCGACAAGCCCGTCCTCGACCGCAGCAAAGCTCTTGGCATCCGTGAAGCGTTTCTCGTCGGCGCGCACCAGCATGAACTGCTGCGAGCGCATGTAGGGGTCGGAGAAGTCCACCTTCTCCTTGCGGTCGTCCTTGATGGTAATGCCGGTCATGCCGATCTGATACTGGCCGTCGGAAACCGCCTGGATCATCGCATCCCAGCTGGTGTTCTGATACTCGACCTTGAAGTTCAGCCGCTTGGCGATCTCGTTCATTGCGTCATATTCCCAGCCGACCGCCTGGCCGCTCTTGGGATCGATGAACTGTAGCGGCGGATAGGCGTTCTCAGTGACGACGACGACCGTCTTGCCGCCGAGATCCGGCAGATCGCTCGCGGCTGCGGGCGCGGAAAATGCGAAGGGAACGGCGAGGGCAGCGGCGATGCCCGCGAGCACGTGGCGACGGATTGTCATTGGAGGAACTCCCGAAAATTGTGGCGACAGAAAATGTCACGAATTTCGTCGGGAAGACAAGCAGATAGTGCTAAAAAAGAAAGGCGGCCAAGAGGCCGCCTTTCAGCAAATCCGAGGATTTGAAATCTTATTCCGCAGCGTCTTCCGCAGCCTTTGCTTCGGCAGCTTCGGCGGCTGCCTTTGCCTCGGCGGCCTCGGCGGCTGCCTTCTCGGCGGCGAGCGCCTGGGCGGCTGCAACCTTCTCAGCCTCGATGCGAGCCTTCTCGTCGGCAACGGCCTGACGCTCGGCTTCGTTCAGCTTGCGGGCGCGCGTGCCGGTGTTCTCGACGATGCGAGCCGACTTGCCGCGACGATCGCGCAGGTAGTAGAGCTTGGCGCGACGGACCTTACCACGGCGAACCACTTCGACGCTCTCGACGAGCGGGGAGTAAACCGGGAATACGCGCTCGACGCCTTCGCCGTAGGAAATCTTGCGAACCGTGAAGCTCTCGTTGAGGCCGCCGCCGGAGCGGGCGATGCAGACGCCTTCGTAGGCCTGGACGCGGGTACGGTTACCTTCGACGACGCGGACGTTGACGCGGACGGTGTCGCCGGCGGAGAAATCGGGAAGGGTGCGCTTGGCGGCGATCTTGGCGGCCT
This sequence comes from Sinorhizobium shofinae, assembly GCA_001704765.1. Classification (GTDB taxonomy): domain Bacteria; phylum Pseudomonadota; class Alphaproteobacteria; order Rhizobiales; family Rhizobiaceae; genus Sinorhizobium; species Sinorhizobium shofinae. The sequence continues at coordinate 19,583 of MBFK01000145.1, read as the reverse complement.
GCTCGGCTTGCAGCTGCTGGATGATGTTCATCGGTCTAACCTTTGCTTTCTTCTGAAACAGCCAGAGCGCTCTCGACCGGCCCCTCGGTTTTCCTTTGGGCCTTGCCTTTTCAGGCAGGAGCGGTTTCACCATTCTTTGTTAATGGTCGACGGGCAAGAACCCGAACCGGGGCGGCACATACACCAAACGACCGGACTTGTCACCCCCGAATGCAGGATTTCTGGGCGATTTGCCAGGAACGGCGCCATGAATGTCATGGGGCTTGCCGTCGATTTCACCAGCCGCTATCCCGGATGCACTGCGGTTCGGGGAAGGCCATGACGTTATTCCAAGTCCTCTTGCTGTTTATCTCCGGATTCCTGTCCGGTGTCGTCAATGCCATCGCCGGCGGCGGCACATTTCTCACTTTCGGCGCGATGACGCTTGGCGGCCTGCCGCCGATCGTCGCCAATGCCACCTCGTCGATCATTCAGCTTCCAGGCTACATCACCTCGGCGCTTGCCTATTCCAAGGAGATCCGCGCCGATCGGGGGAACGCCATCGTCCTCGGGGCGATTTCGGCGATCGGCGGGCTCGCCGGAGCGCTGCTGCTGCTTTCGCTCTCCAACCCATCGTTCCGGGCGATGGTGCCCTGGCTGCTGATCGCCGCGACCGCGATCTTTGCGGCCGGACCTCTCCTCAAGCCAAAGGCCCGCAGCGATGAGCACCGGATCGGGCCGCTCGGCGTGGCGAGCCAGATGGTGACCTCCGTCTACGGCGGCTTCTTCGGAGCCGGCATGGGTATCATGATGCTTGCGGTGCTCGGGCTTGCGACGGGCGGCAGCTACCACCGGCTGAACGCGCTGAAGAACTTCATCTCGATCGTCATCGCGCTGATCGCCATCCTCGTCTTCGCGGCGGGCGGCGTTGTCTCCTGGCTGCATGCGGCGATCATGGTGCCGGGTGCGGCCCTCGGCGGCTATTCCGGCGTCTGGGCCGCCCGGCGCGTTCCGCAGGCCGTCATTCGCTCCATCGTCGTCGCCGTCGGCCTGCTGCTCGCCGCCTATTATTTCTTCACCGGCTGAGCCGGATCACCCCCCATGAGATCGGGACGGCGCTCCGCCGTCAGCCGTCGCGCTTCGGCCTCGCGCCATTTTGCGACGGCACCGTGGTTTCCCGAGGTCAGCACCGCCGGGATCTCATGGCCTTCGAAGACCTGCGGCCGGGTATAGTGCGGGTGCTCGAGAAGCCCGCCCTCGAAGCTTTCGTGCACGCCGGACAATTCATTGCCCATCACGCCCGGCAAAATCCTGACGACCGCATCGAGCAGGACCAGCGCCGCCGGCTCGCCGCCGGAAAGAATGTAGTCGCCGATCGAGACCTCTTCGAGATTGCGCGTGTCGATCACCCGCTGGTCGACGCCTTCGAAGCGCCCGCAGACGATGACGATGCCGGGTCCCGCCGCGAGTTCGCGAACGCGGGCCTGTGTCAGGGGTCGGCCGCGCGGGCTCATCAGCAGGCGTGGCCGGTCGTCATTCGCCGCAAAGTGGTCGATGGCGCGGGCGAGAACATCCGGCTTCAAGACCATGCCGGCACCGCCCCCGGCGGGCGTATCGTCGACGGTGCGGTGCTTGTCCTCGGCGAAATCGCGGATCTGCACGGCCTCGATCGACCATTGGCCGCGCTCCAGCGCCTTGCCAGCCAGCGACACGCCGAGATGCCCCGGGAACATCTCCGGGTATAGCGTCAGGACCGTCGCGTGAAAGGGCATCGCCTGTGGCTCACTTGCGCTTCGAGGCAAACGGCGCACCCTCGTCCTTGTCGTCGACGAGGCCGGCGGCGACCGGATCGACCAACAGCTTGCCGGCCTCAAGATCGATTTCCAGCACCGACCACTCGGTGAACGGGATCAGCACCGGCCGGCGGCCGGGCCCCTTCAGCTCAAGGAGATCCCCCGCGCCGAAGTCGAAGACGCCGGTCACCGAGCCGTAGCTCTTGCCCGTGCCGTCGACTGCTTCCAGGCCTTCGAGATCGGCATAGAAAAACTCGTCCTCGTCGAGATCGTCGTCGGGGAGGTTGTCGCGCTCGATGAAGAGTTCGAGGCCGTTCAACGCTTCGGCCGCGGTGCGGTCGTTGATGCCGCGAAAACGGACGATGACCACGTTCTTGGCCTCACGGATTTCCAGCACCTCGAAGACGCGGCCGTCCTCGCTGTGCAGGTTGCCGTAATCGCCGATCGCCGTCGGATCGTCCGTAAAGGATTTTACCCGCACTTCGCCGCGCAGGCCTTGCGCCGCGCCGATCGTCGCCATCAGGACAGGGTTTTCGAGTGTCGTCATTTCGGCATCCAGCTGGGAACGGGCGCGCTTTTACCCCACGATCCCGCTCCAATTCTTTGAATGTGCACATAAAGCAAAACGGGCGGCATGAAAATGCCACCCGTTTGCCACACCGTTTTGACGGATATTATTCCGCGGCAGCTTCCGCAGCAGCAGCGGCTGCTTCTTCGGCCTTCTGCTTGGCTTCGGCGGCACGCTCCTGTGCCTTCTTGCCGGGCTGTGCCTTGGTCGGGTTGTTGCGGGCCGGGCGCTTGGCAAGACCGGCCTGGTCGAGGAAGCGCAGGACACGATCGGTCGGCTGTGCGCCCTGGGCGATCCAGTGGCTGACGCGCTCGGCATTCAGCTCGATGCGCTTTTCATCGTCCTTGCCCAGCATCGGGTTCCATGAACCGATCTTTTCAAGGAAGCGGCCGTCACGCGGGCTGCGCGCATCGGCAACGACGATCTGGTAGTAGGGACGCTTCTTGGAACCGCCACGGGCGAGACGAATTTTCAGTGCCATTTCAGTTACTCCTTGCAGGCTTTCTTGACCGCTTCGTTCAAGCGGAACGGGTGGTGCCGGCGCTGCCCGCGGGCTGCGAGCGATCGGCGGCGATGGCTTCATGATGCCGGATGACTTCCTTGATGATGAAGTTCAGGAACTTCTCGGCGAAATCCGGGTCCAGATTGGCGTCCTTGGCCAGACGGCGAAGGCGTTCGATCTGGTATTCTTCGCGCGCCGGATCGGCCGGCGGCAGCTTGTGCTTGGCCTTCAGAACGCCGACCGCCTTGGTGCAGCGGAACCGTTCGGCCAGCATGTGGACGAGCGCGGCATCGATGTTGTCGATCGACTGCCGGTAGCTCGCCAATTCTTCTTTGATCTCGGGATCAAGCATTCGTCGCGATCCTCACTTCTTCTTGGGGAGGCCGGGAAGGCCCGGGAAACCGCCACCGAGGCCGGGCAGGCCGCCTCCGGGCAAACCGCCACCGCCGAGGCCCGGAAGGCTGCCGGGCTTGCCGAGACCGGCAGCCTCGGCTTGCTTCTGCAGCGCTTCGAGCTGTTTCGGGTCGAGCTTCGAGAGGTCCGGCATGCCGCCGCCCAATCCTCCGAGGCCCATCTTGTTGGCAAGGCCGCCCATCATCTGCTTCATCATGCCGCCTTTGCCCTTGCCGCCCATCATCTTCATCATGTCCGCCATCTGGCGGTGCATCTTCAGAAGCTTGTTGATGTCGGCCGCATCGGTGCCGGAACCGCTAGCGATGCGCTTCTTGCGCGAATGTTTGAGCAGATCCGGGTTGGCGCGTTCGGCCTTGGTCATTGACGAGATGATGGCGAGCTGGCGCTTGAAGAGCCTGTCGTCGAGGCCGGCGGCAGCCATCTTGTCCTTCATGCCGGCCATGCCGGGCATCAGCCCCATGATGCCGCCCATGCCGCCCATCTTCTGCATCTGGCGCAATTGGTCGGCCAGGTCGTTGAGGTCGAACTTGCCCTTGGCCATCTTGGCGGCCATGGCGACCGCCTTCTCGGCGTCGATGTTTTCCGCCGCCTTCTCGACCAGCGAGACGATGTCGCCCATGCCGAGGATACGGTCGGCAACGCGGCGCGGATGGAACTCCTCAAGCTCGTCCATCTTCTCGCCGACGCCGATCAGCTTGATCGGCTTGCCGGTGACGGCACGCATCGACAGCGCCGCACCGCCGCGGCCGTCGCCGTCCATACGGGTCAGCACCAGGCCGGTAATGCCGACGCGCTCATCGAAGTTGCGGGCGAGATTGACGGCGTCCTGGCCGGTCAGCGCGTCGGCGACGAGCAGGATCTCGTGCGGATTGGACTTCCGCTTGATCTCTGCCATCTCGATCATCAGCGGCTCGTCGATATGGGTGCGGCCGGCGGTGTCGAGGATGACGACGTCATGGCCGCCGAGCTTGGCGGCCTGCACGGCGCGGGAGGCGATATCGGTCGGCGACTGGCCGGCGACGATCGGCAGCGTGTCGACGCCGGTCTGGACGCCCAACTGGCGCAACTGCTCCTGCGCGGCCGGGCGACGCGTGTCGAGCGAGGCCATCAGGACCTTCTTCTTGTCCCGCGTCGTCAGCCGCTTGGCGATCTTTCCGGTCGTCGTCGTCTTGCCCGAGCCCTGCAGGCCGACCATCATCACGACGACAGGGGCCGGGGCATTGAGATCGATCGTCACGCCCTCGGAGCCGAGCATTGCGATAAGCTCGTCGTGGACGATCTTGACGACCATCTGGCCGGGCTTGATCGATTTCAGGATTTCGGCGCCGACCGCTTTCTCGCGAACCTTTTCGGTGAAGGAGCGCACGACGTCGAGCGCGACGTCGGCTTCGAGCAGCGCACGGCGAACCTCCCGGAGCGCCGCGGAAACGTCAGCTTCCGACAGGGCGCCGCGGCCGGTCAGTCCATTCAATATGGATCCAAGACGGTCCTGGAGGCTCTCGAACATTCTCTCTTCCTTCTGGTTTCCGGTTTCACCTACGGCTCGCCGGAAACGTGGGTTCCCTCGCGCGGAAAACAAGACGCAAAGCCAAAAACCACCCGAGGGCGCAACGCGCTGTCGGATGGTGACCTCCGGGCTCTCTTTATACCTTTGCGGGGCCCGGTCGGCGGCTTCGAAGTCATCACTTGCGAAGGAATTTCACCGCGATAAACAGGAAAGCGACCGAAAAGTCAAGTTAGAGGTGGGGTCGCTGCAATGACCCCCGGCTTAGGACCAGATCCTCGACGATTTCCCCTCAGCAGTCGCGACGGCCATGAGAAGCGGCGTCACGGGCCGTTCGCCTCGCCCGCCTGCCGGGCAAGCGCCTCGAAGGCGGCATCGATCCGTACCATGACTCTCAGCGCCACGACCACCTCGGTCTGGTTGATATCGCCGAGGACTGCATGCAGCATTTCGAGCTCGCGCTGATGGACCGCGTTGAAGAGATCCCTGCCAGCTGGGCTCGGCGCACAGAAATAGGCCTTCCGGTGCTCGGGATTGGGCTTCTTCTCGATCAGCCCTTTCTTGATGAGGCCGGCGGCGACACGCTGCACGAATTGGCGCTTCATCGACAGCCGCCTGGCTGCCTCCGGCACCGTCAGCGGCGCCTCGCAGAGCAATTCCAGGACGGCGCGCTCGGCAACGCTGATCCCGGCGCCCTCGAGCATCTTCTCGACCGTCCTGCTGACGTTGAGATGAACGGGGCGGACGAGCTTGATCGCCTTGTAGAGGCGCTCCTGTTTGTCGAATCGGACGAGCATAGGCGCATGATAGCAATCGAGTTGCCATTCTCAAGAAATTCTTAACTGATTCTGCCGCGACCCTGTGATCGGACGCGAAAGCGCTTATCTTTTCGGTCAGCGGCAATGTTCGACCCTGCGGCGAGGCGCGTCTAATCAGTCGCGCAAAAATCGCTGTAGTACTTTGGATTGCTGCATGTTTTTATCGTCATTGATGCAGCCGAGGCAGCGATGAGGAGAGGTGACAACCCCTATTACAGCGGACCCGTGTCGGACCATTTCGACGGCGTTCGCTTTTTCAATCCCGGCGGAATGGCACCGCGCGGCTTTGCCGACCTGTTGCGCTGGCAGTTGCGCGGCAGGCGCGTGCAATGGCCGGGGCGCTACGACAGCCCTTTCGTGGAGGTGCGGCCTCAGCTCAATGTCGACGGCGACCGTCTGCGGGTGACGATGGTCGGTCACGCGACGCTTCTGATCCAGGTTGCCGGCCTCAACATCCTGACCGATCCGGTCTGGTCCCGTCGCGCCAGCCCCTTCGCCTTTGCCGGGCCGCACCGCCGCAACGCACCGGGCATTCACATGGACGACCTGCCGCCGATCGACGTCGTCCTCGTCACCCACAATCACTACGATCATCTCGACCTCGAGACGCTCGGCGCTCTCCATGGCGAGCACGCGCCGCGCGTCGTAACGCCGCTCGGCAATGACACGATCATCCGCCGCACCGTTCCGGATGCGCAAATATCCGTTCTCGATTGGGGCGAGCGGATCGAGGTGGACGACGGCGTCGTCATCCATGCGGAGCCCTGCCACCATTGGTCGGCCCGGGGCACGCGCGACCGGCGGATGGCGCTCTGGGCCGCCTTCGTCATCGAGACGCCGGCCGGCAAGATCTACCATGTCGGCGACACCGGCTTCCACGGCGGATTGAATTACCGCGCCGCCCGCGACAAGCACGGCCCCTTCCGCCTCGCCAACCTGCCCTTCGGCTGTTACGAACCGCGCTGGTTCATGGAAAGCCACCACCAGAATCCGGAGGAGGCGGTCATGGGCATGCTCGCCTGTGGCGCCGAACACGTTGCAGGACATCATTGGGGAACGTTCCGCCTGACCGACGAGGGGGTCGAGGAACCGCTGAGAGCGCTGGAAGCCGCACTCGACAAGGCCGGCGTCGAGCCGAGCCGGTTCCGGCCGCTGCGGCCTGGGGAAGTCTTCGACGTTCCGGCCTAAGCGGAACCAAGCCGGCACTGGTAATTTCCGGCCTTTTCCGCCATATACAGCCCGAATGAAGGGCGCCTTCCGGCTCGGAGGCGAGATTTGGACAATCGCGACATGATCGACCACGTGCAATTTGCCAGGATGAACGGGCTTGGAAACAAGATCCTGGTCGTCGACATGCGCGGTCGGAAGGATCGCGTCACACCCGGGGCCGCGATCGCGCTCAACGCCGATCCGGCGACCGAATTCGACCAGATCATGGCGATCCACGATCCGAAGGCCTCCGGCACCGACGCCTGGATCGACATCATCAATTCCGACGGCTCGATGGCTCAGGCTTGCGGCAACGGCACCCGCTGCGTCGTCCAGGCGCTTGCGGCCGAGACCGGCAAGAAGGTTTTCCTCTTCCATACGGTCGCCGGCCTGCTCGAAGCACAGGAGCACGACGATGGCACCATCTCGGTCGACATGGGCATGCCGCGCTTCGGTTGGAACGAAGTCCCGCTCGCCGAGGAGTTTCACGATACGCGCCGCATCGAACTGCAGATCGGCCCGATCGACGAACCGGTGCTGCATTCGCCTTCCGTCGCCTCGATGGGCAACCCGCATGCGATCTTCTGGGTCGAGAACGACGTTTGGAGCTACGAGCTCGATCGCTTCGGACCGCTCCTTGAAAATCACCCCATCTTCCCCGAGCGCGCCAACATCTCGATCGCCCGCGTCCGTTCGCGCCAGGAAATGGACCTGAGGACCTGGGAGCGCGGCGCCGGGCTGACGCTTGCCTGCGGTTCTGCCGCCTGTGCTGCCGCCGTCAGCGGTGCCCGAACGGGTCAGACGGACCGCACTGTCACCGTAAACGTTCCGGGCGGGCCACTACGGATCGAATGGCGGGAGCGGGATGATCACGTCATCATGACGGGACCGGCCGAATGGGAATGGTCAGGTACGCTCGATCCCGCTACCGGCGCCTTTCAACGCGACGAGGTCACCACCGGCGAAAGCGGAGCGCGAGCGCTTTGAGCGGCGTCGAGGTCATAACCTTCGGTTGCCGCCTCAACACCTATGAATCGGAAGTGATGCGGGCGGAGGCCGAGAAGGCAGGGCTGAACAACGCCATCCTCGTCAACACCTGCGCCGTCACGGCCGAGGCCGTTCGCCAGGCGCGCCAGGCAATCCGCCGCGCACGGCGCGACAATCCGCACGCCCGCATCATCGTCACCGGCTGCGCCGCCCAGACCGAGAAGGAAACTTTCGCCGAAATGGCGGAGGTGGACGCCGTTCTCGGCAACGAGGAGAAGCTGACAAGCGCCTCCTATCGTTCGCTGCCGGACTTTGGCGTCTCGGCCGAGGAGAAGCTGCGCGTCAACGACATCATGAGCGTGCGCGCCACCGCGCCGCAGATGATCAAACACATCGATGGGCACGTGCGCGCCTTCATCCAGGTGCAGAACGGCTGCGATCACCGTTGCACCTTCTGCATCATTCCCTATGGCCGCGGCAATTCCCGGTCCGTGCCGATGGGCGCGGTCGTCGACCAGGCGCGGCGGCTGGTCGAAAGCGGCTATCGCGAGATCGTCCTGACCGGTGTCGATGCGACCAGCTACGGCGCCGACCTGCCCGGAACCCCGACGCTCGGGCTTCTCGCCAAGACGCTTCTGAAGCAGGTGCCGGACATCCTGCGCCTGCGCCTATCCTCGATCGACAGCATCGAGGCGGACCGGCACCTCCTCGGCCTGATCGCCGACGAGCCGCGCTTCATGCCGCATCTGCATCTTTCCCTGCAGCACGGCGACGACCTGATCCTGAAGCGCATGAAGCGGCGCCATTCGAGCGCCGACGCCCGCACCTTCTGCGACGAGATACGCCGGCTGAGACCGAAGGTCAGCTTCGGCGCCGATATGATCGCCGGCTTTCCAACCGAGACCGAGGCGATGTTCGAAAACGCTCTCAACCTCGCCGAGGATTGCGGCATCGCCCATCTCCACGTCTTCCCCTATAGCCCCCGCCCCGGCACGCCGGCGGCCCGCATGCCGCAGCTCGACCGGGCACTCGTCAAGGAGCGGGCCGCGCGTCTGCGCGCGAAAGGCGCAGCGCTTCACGCCGCCCATCTCGACCGCATGGTCGGCACCGAGCAGACCATTCTCGTCGAGATGAACGGGTTGGCGCATACGGAGAACTTCACGCTCGTCTATGCTGCCGGCCTCGAGCCGCGCTCGCTCCTGGAGGTCACGATCTCCGGCCACAATGGCAAGCATCTGGCGATGCAACGAAAACAGATGGCTGCGGCCTGACACCCGGACATTCCCATGGCAATTGGTTTCATCAAGAAGATCTTCTCCTTTGGCAAGGATGCCGTCGAAGAGAAACCCGTGCCGCCGCAGGAGGTTGCGTCGGAGGCGCCGGGAGAGGCGGCGATACCCCCCACTGTCCCTTCGGGACACTTCCCCCACGAGGAGGGAGATCAGGTAGCGGCCGAGGCAACCACCGAGGACGACGACCGCGCCGCCCCAGGGGAAGACAAGGTCGGGGAAGACAAGCTCGGCGCAGACGAGATTTCGCCCACTGCAACTGAACAAGAGGGCGGCGCCCCGGTCGACGGTCTCGAGGCGAGCACGGACGTCGCTGCAGACCAAAGCGTCGCTGTGGACGATGAGAGCGTCCCTCCTCCGATTTCCCCCCCTGTGGGGGAGATGCCCGGCAGGGCAGAGGGGGGCGAAACGGCTGCCGACCACGCGGTGGCATTTGGCAATGAGACCGATATCGCTGCCGACGGGGCCGCAATACCCCCCTCTGTCCCTTTGGGACATTTGCCCCACAAGGGGGGAGATCAGGCGGAGACCGAGGCAATCGAGGAGGGCGACCGAGCCGAAATCGAGGAGGCAAAGCCTAGCGCGGACGAAATCGTGGCTCGGCCGGAACTGGCGACGGAAGAGGTCAGCCGACGCGAAGAATTCAAGACAATTCCGGACATCTCTACGGACGAAAGCGTCGCGGTGGACGACAGCGGCGTCGGTCCAATCTCCCCCCTTGTGGGGGAGATGCCCGGCAGGGCAGAGGGGGGTGAGGCACCCGAAAGCCACGCCGCCGCGAGCCTCCCCAAAGGCTTCGCAACCTCCGACCAGCGCCCGAAGGAAGAGGCACCGGCACAGCAGCCGAAGCTTTCCTGGTACCAGCGGCTGCGCCGCGGCCTCGCCCGCACCTCCTCGCAACTGACCGGGCAGATCGCCAGCCTCTTCACCAAGCGGAAACTCGACGAGGCGACGCTGCAGGATCTCGAAGACCTGTTGATCCAGGCGGACCTCGGCGTCGAGACGGCGATGCGCATCACCGACACGCTCGCATCCGAGCGCTATGGCAAAGACGTGACCGGCGAAGATGTCTCGCGCATCATGGCCGGCGAGATCGCCAAAGTGCTGACGCCGGTCGCCAAGCCTCTCGAACTCGATCTCAGCCACAAGCCGCACGTGATCCTGGTCGTCGGCGTCAACGGCACCGGCAAGACGACGACGATCGGCAAGCTTGCGGCAAAACTTTCCGGCGCGGGTCTGAAAGTCATGCTGGCAGCGGGCGACACGTTCCGCGCCGCGGCGATCGAGCAGCTGAAGATCTGGGCCGAGCGAACGAAGTCCGACATCGTCGCCTCGAAGCTCGGCGCCGACGCGGCCGGTCTTGCCTATGAAGCCTTCCAGCTCGCCCGCGAAAAGAAGTCGGACGTGCTGATCATCGACACGGCCGGGCGGCTTCAGAACAAGGCCGAACTGATGGCCGAGCTCGAAAAGATCGTCCGCGTCCTCGGCAAGCTCGACCCGGATGCACCGCACACCGTCCTGCAGACGCTTGATGCGACGACCGGGCAGAATGCCCTGCAGCAGGTGGAGATCTTCCGCAATGTCGCGGGCGTCAGCGGCCTGATCATGACCAAGCTCGACGGCACGGCGCGCGGCGGGATCCTGGTCGCGATCTCCGCCAAGCACAAGCTGCCGGTCTATTTCATCGGCGTCGGCGAGGGCATCGACGATCTCGAACCCTTCGAGGCGAAGGATTTTGCCGAGGCGATCGCCGGCATCGCGGCCGCCTGATCAAGAGACGGGAAGCGCTTGCAGCCGAGGCGGCGGCTGATATGGTTTTGCCGCAATGCTGGTGTTATGAGCAGCGAGGGAGCGGGACGAGGAAGTGGAAGCCGCTTCCGCCCGCGTCCCGCGCAAGCAGACGTGACAACATTCATGAATCTCGATTGCGTCCGTCCAAACTCATGAATGTGATTGAAGTGATGCAAGAACAGGATCCGCACATGTCGACAATCGAGGCCGCCAAGCCGCGGACGGAGGTAAGCCCGCTCCTGAAGCTCGTGCTGGAGCTCGGGCCGCTCATGGTCTTCTTCTTCGCCAATTCGCGCGGCGACTGGCTGGCAAGCCGCTTTCCCGTGCTTGCAGAGCTCGGCGGGCCAATCTTTATCGCCACCGGCCTGTTCATGGCGGCGACGGCCGCTGCGCTCATCGCCTCCTGGATCATGACGCGCACCCTGCCGATGATGCCGCTCATCTCCGGCATCGTCGTCTTTGTCTTCGGCGCGCTGACGCTCTGGCTGCAAAACGACACCTTCATCAAGATGAAGCCGACCATCGTCAACACGCTTTTCGGCGCAATCCTGCTCGGCGGGCTGCTGTTCGGCAAGTCGCTGCTCGGCTATGTCTTCCACGCCGCCTTCAAGCTGGACGAGGACGGCTGGCGCAAGCTGACGATCCGCTGGGGCGTGTTCTTCCTGTTCCTCGCGGTCCTGAACGAGATCGTCTGGCGTTCCTTCTCGACGGATTTCTGGGTCGCCTTCAAGGTCTGGGGAACGATGCCGATCACCATTCTTTTCACCCTTGCTCAGATGCCGCTGATCATGAAGCACTCGCTGGAACAGGAAGGTGCCGAGTGACGATCGCGGCCGGTACCGAAGACAATAGACGGCACGCCTGGATCTGGCTGATCGCCTGCCTCGGCGTCGTCGCGATCCAGATCCTGACGCAGCACCTGATGGGGCGGCTGTGGATCTGCGAATGCGGCTACGTGAAATTATGGGAGGGCGTCGTCAATTCCAGCGGCAACTCGCAGCACATCACCGACTGGTACACGCCGTCCCACATCATTCACGGTTTCCTTTTCTACGGCCTCGGATATCTCCTGCTGCGCGGCAAGCCCTTGAGCACCCGCCTGCTGCTTGCGACCGTGATTGAGTCCGCCTGGGAGATCGCCGAAAACACGCCGATGGTGATCAACCGCTATCGCTCGGCGACAATCTCGCTCGACTATTTCGGCGACAGCATCCTGAATTCCACCATGGACACGCTCGCCATGGCGGCTGGCTTCCTGCTGGCCTCGCGGCTGCCGGTAGCGGTAACGATCACTATCGCGATCGTCCTCGAGCTCTTCACCGGCTGGATCATCCACGACAACCTGACGCTCAACGTGCTGATGCTCGTCTGGCCGCTCGATGCGGTCAAGGCGTGGCAGGCGGGGCTTTAGCGCGCGTTTTCGCCGCGTTTTTTTTGCCCCCGTCCCGCTGCCGCGACCTTCTCACCGCTTGCGGGGAGAAGAGGCTTGCGGCGCCCGCTTGAGCCCTTTGAAACTCGTCCCGCGTGGAAAGCGAGACGCGTTTTGGAGCAGCAATGACTGCGGCTCCTTTCTGCTCTTACGGTCATTCACGGTGCGGACGCACCGTGGCTGGATCCTTGTGCCGAGCACAGGGATGGGGAAAGTACGAGGCGGCCCTGGCGATACACCGCGCTTTTAGCTGGCGCTTACGAGCCGGCCAGCGCCTTCTCGATGGCCGGCAGCAAGCCTTTCTTGAGGGTCTGCTCGTCGAAGGGGCCGGCGCGCTTGTAGAGGATCGTGCCGTCGGCGCCGACGAGGAAGGACTCCGGAATGCCATATACGCCCCAGTCGATCGCCGCCTTGCCGTTCGGATCGACGCCGACCGCCGTAAACGGATTGCCGAGCTCGCCCAGGAACCGAAGCGCATTGTCGTTGCGGTCCTTGTAGTTGATGCCGACGACGGTAAGACGCGGGTCCTTGGACAGTTCCAGGATGATCGGATGCTCCTGGCGGCACGGCACGCACCAGGAGGCCCAGACATTGACGAGGGTCAGCCTGCCCTTGACGGCAGCATCGGTAAGCGCCGGCATCGGCTGGCCGGCAGGCGTCGTGGCGCCTTCGAGCGGCGGCAGGTCGAGCTTCGGTGCCTTGGTGCCGATCAAGGCGGAGGGGATTTCGCTGATGTCCCTGCCGGAGTTCAACTGGCTCCAGAAGATCAGCGCAAGCGCCGCGAAGATCAAAAGCGGAAGGGCCGCGAGCAGATAGCGCAAGGCGCCGGGCCTGCGCTCGTCCGGCTGCGGCGCCTGGGTGCTCGTCATTGGGCCTCTCCGCCTGGAGCTTCCGCCGAACGGCGGCGAATGCCGGCGGCCTCGAGCGACTTCAATTCGCGCCGCCGGGCGCGGCCGTCGCCGATGACCCAGAAGACGAGCCCCGCCACCGTGGCGCAGGCGACGGCATAGCTGGCAATCACATAGGCTGCATGGCTCATCATGGCGCGAGTGACTCCCGTCCGGCATTGCGGGCCGCCTGGCGCCTGAGCGACGTCACCCGGCGGCGCCAGATCTCGTTGCGCATCGCGGCGATGTGCAGCGTGAAGAACAGCAGCGTGAAGGCAACCGCCATGATCATCAGCGGCCACAGGAATTCCGGATCGATCGTCGGCCCGTCTAGGCGCATGACGCTTGCCGGCTGGTGCAGGGTGTTCCACCATTCGACCGAGAATTTGATGATCGGGATATTGACGAAGCCGACCAGCACCAGCACGGCCGAAACGCGCGCCGAACGGGCGGGATCCTCCATAGCGCGGTTGAGCGCCATCAGCCCGAGATACATGAGGAAGAGCACGAAGACGGAAGTCAGCCGCGCATCCCACACCCACCAGGTGCCCCACATCGGCTTGCCCCAGAGCGAACCGGTGACGAGCGCCAGGAAGGTGAAGGAGGCGCCGATTGGCGCGGCCGCCCTGGCCGAAACATCGGCGAGTGGATGGCGCCACACCAGCGTGCCGAGCGCCGAGATCGCCATCACCGTGTAGCACATCATCGAAAGCCATGCGGATGGCACGTGCACATACATGATGCGCACCGTCTCGCCCTGCTGGTAGTCGCCCTCGGTGGTGAAGGAGAGCCAGAGGCCGACGGCGAAGAGCAATATCGTAAGACCAGCCATCCACGGCAGCACGCGATCAGCCAGCGCCAGGAACCGGGTCGGGTTGGCGAGATCGCTGAATTTGCGGATAGCCAGGCTGTTTTCGCTCATCACGGCTCTTTAACGCGGAAGGCCTCCTTCCGCAATTGACCCTGGTCAATCACAATTGCGTCAATGCTTGTCGCCCAAACGTGCGCGGCGGTTTTGGGACAACGACATGCGCGCCGCATGAATACGCTTTAGTCGGCCGAATGCCTGAGGGCCGCAGCCGCCGCCACCGGTCCGATCACCGCAAAGAACAGGGTTATTGCCATCAATATCATGAAAGGCGGCAGAAAGGGGGCGGGATCTTCGACCGCCGCATAGACCGCGCTGACCCCGAAAATCAACACGGGGATCGCGAGCGGCAGCACGAGGATCGAGACGAGCAGCCCGCCGCGTGGCAGGGCCACCGCAACGGCCGCGCCGACCGCCCCGATGAAGGTGATCGCCGGCGTCCCGGCAAGTAGGGTGAGCATTGTCGCGCCGATGGCAAGCTCGTCCATGTTCATGAAGAGGCCGAGAAATGGCGAGGCGACGACCAGCGGCAGGCCAGTGGCAGCCCAATGGGCGGTGCATTTGACGAAAACGGTAAGGAGTAGCGGCGTCTCCTGCATCAGAAGCAGATCGAGCGAGCCGTCTTCGCGCTCGGCCTGGAAGAGCCGGTCGAGGCCGAGAAGCGCGGCGAGCAGCGCGCCGATCCAGAGGATCGCCGGGCCGATCCGTGCGAGCAGATTGAGATCCGGCCCGACGCCGAAGGGGATGACCGAGACGACCGTCATGAAGAAGAGCACACCGATCATCGCACCCCCGCCGGCGCGCACCGAAAGCTTCAGGTCACGGAAGAAGAGAGCGATCAATGCGCGAACCCCGTCATCTGCAACGTCTTCGCCTGTCCAATCCCCAGCGATTGGTGGGTGGCGGCAATGACGATGCCGCCGCGCGCGAGGTGGCTCGTGACCAACCCGGCAAAGAGCCTGTCCGCCCCGGCATCAAGAGCGGCGGTGGGCTCGTCGAGAATCCAGATCGGCCGATACGCGACGAGCAGCTTCGCCATGGCCATGCGCCGCTGTTGCCCGGCGGAAAGATAGCCGAAAGGCAGATGGGTGATGCCGGCAAGGCCGACGGCCGCGGCGGCCGCAGCGAGATCGATGCCGGAGCCGCCCGGCGAATTGCCGAGAAAGTGCCGCCAGAAGGAAAGATTTTCCTCGACGGTCAATTCCCGCTTCATCGCATTGCGGTGACCGAGATAGTGGCTGAGCTCGTGCGGATGCTCAAAACCGGAAGGCCCGTCCTCGAGTGATACCCGTCCCGATTCTGCCTGAAGAAGGCCCGCCAGGACGCGCAGCAGGGTCGACTTTCCCGAGCCGTTCGGCCCCGTCACCACGAGCGCTTCCCCGGCAGAAAGTGCAAAGGAAATATCGTGGAAAATCAGATCTTCGCCGCGCCTCGCACTCAAAACTTCAACCAGTAGGCGCATCAATTTCAAGCTTTCCTTGACGCTCTTTTCTGGAGAGCAAAAAAAGTTCCGATTGACCCTTGGTTGGTCTGGCACGATTTGGAGAAATTATCTATAAGGCGGCCAACACGCCAGCGGTCGGCGTGAATATCATCCAAGCGCCGAACATGGAACGATATTCCACGTACGGACAGCGGAAATGGCCGCACCCGCATCCCATTTCGCGCTTCACAAGCGCTCGGGCGTTCGTACGTCAGTTTTTGGCGATCAGACGGAACGGGGTATTTCCAGTGTCCAAGTCCCTAGACAGCTTCAATTGTCGCTCCACGCTCACCGTCAATGGCGTGGATTATGTCTATTACAGCCTGCCGAAAGCGGAAGCGAACGGCCTTGCCGGTGTATCCAAGCTTCCCTATTCGATGAAGGTGCTGCTGGAAAACCTGCTGCGCAATGAGGACGACCGCTCGGTCACCAAGAAGGACATCGAAAACGTCGCCGCATGGCTCAGCGACAAGGGCACTGCGGAAAACGAAATCGCCTACCGTCCGGCGCGCGTGCTGATGCAGGACTTCACCGGCGTTCCGGCCGTCGTCGACCTCGCGGCGATGCGCGACGCCATGGTCTCGCTCGGCGGTGACCCTGAGAAGATCAATCCGCTCGTTCCCGTCGACCTCGTCATCGACCACTCGGTCATCGTCGACGAATTCGGCACGCCGCAGGCCTTTGCCCGCAACGTCGAGCTGGAGTACCAGCGCAATGGTGAGCGCTACCGCTTCCTCAAGTGGGGCCAGCAGGCCTTCAAGAACTTCCGCGTCGTGCCGCCCGGCACCGGCATCTGTCATCAGGTCAATCTGGAATATCTCGGCCAGACGGTCTGGACCCGCGAAGAAAACGGCGAAATCACCGCTTACCCGGATACTTGCGTCGGCACCGACAGCCACACCACGATGATCAACGGCCTCGGCGTACTCGGCTGGGGCGTCGGCGGCATCGAGGCCGAAGCCGCCATGCTCGGCCAGCCGGTCTCGATGCTTTTGCCGGAAGTCATCGGCTTCAAGCTGACGGGCAAGCTCAAGGAAGGCGTCACGGCGACCGACCTGGTGCTGACTGTCGTGCAGATGCTGCGCAAGAAGGGCGTGGTCTCGAAGTTCGTCGAATTCTTCGGCCCGGGCCTCGACAACATGACGCTCGCCGACCGCGCAACGATCGGCAACATGGGTCCGGAATACGGCGCGACCTGCGGCTTCTTCCCGGTCGACGCCGAAACGATCAACTACCTGACGATGTC
The DNA here is from genome assembly GCA_001704765.1 of Sinorhizobium shofinae. Taxonomy (GTDB): domain Bacteria; phylum Pseudomonadota; class Alphaproteobacteria; order Rhizobiales; family Rhizobiaceae; genus Sinorhizobium; species Sinorhizobium shofinae. The sequence goes on along the minus strand of MBFK01000145.1, from coordinate 2,816 downwards.
AGGCCGTGAAGAGCAGCGTATCGCGCTCGTCGAAGCCTATTCGAAGGCACAGGGCATGTGGCGCGAAGGCGACGGTTCCGACCTCGTTTTCACCGACACGCTGGAACTCGACCTCGGCGACGTCGTGCCGTCGATGGCTGGCCCCAAGCGCCCGGAAGGGCGCATCTCGCTCGAGAACATCGCCTCCGGCTTCGCAACCGCGCTCGAAAACGACTACAAGAAACCCGGCCAGCTTTCGAACCGCTATGCCGTCGAAGGCACGGATTTCGACCTTGGACACGGCGACGTTGCGATCGCCGCGATCACCTCCTGCACCAACACCTCGAACCCGTCGGTACTGATCGCGGCCGGCCTGCTCGCCCGCAACGCCGTCGCCAGGGGCCTGAAGACCAAGCCGTGGGTCAAGACCTCGCTCGCACCCGGATCGCAGGTCGTTGGTGAATATCTGGCGAAGTCCGGCCTGCAGACCGATCTCGACAAGCTCGGCTTCAACCTGGTCGGTTTCGGCTGCACCACCTGCATCGGCAACTCCGGTCCTCTGCCGGGCCCGATCTCGAAGGCGATCAACGACAAGGGCCTGATTGCCGCCGGGGTGCTCTCCGGCAACCGCAACTTTGAAGGCCGCATCTCGCCGGACGTCCAGGCGAACTACCTTGCTTCGCCGCCGCTCGTCGTCGCATACGCCCTCGCCGGCACGGTCCAGAAGGACCTGACCACGGAGCCGATCGGCGAAGACAAGGACGGCAAGCCGGTCTACCTCAAGGACATCTGGCCGACCTCGCAGGAAATCCAGGACTTCATCTTCAAGTATGTGACCCGCGAGCTCTATGCGTCCAAGTACGCGGACGTCTTCAAGGGTGACGCCAACTGGCAGGCGGTTCAGGTTCCGGCCGGCCAGACCTATGCCTGGGACGAGGCCTCCACCTATGTCCAGAACCCGCCCTACTTCGTCGGCATGGGCAAGAAGGGCTCCGGCATTTCCGACATCAAGGGCGCCCGCGTCCTCGGCCTTTTCGGCGACAAGATCACCACCGACCATATTTCGCCGGCCGGCTCGATCAAGGCCGCGTCGCCGGCAGGTAGCTACCTGCTAGAGCACGGCGTCGGCGTTGCCGATTTCAACCAGTACGGCACGCGCCGTGGCAACCACGAAGTGATGATGCGCGGCACCTTCGCCAATATCCGCATCCGCAACCACATGCTGGGTCCGAACGGTAAGGAAGGTGGCTACACGATCCACTATCCCTCCAAGGAAGAGATGTCGATCTACGATGCGGCCATGAAGTACAAGGAAGAGGGCGTTCCGCTGGTCATCTTCGCCGGCGTCGAATACGGCAACGGATCGTCGCGCGACTGGGCTGCCAAAGGCACCAACCTGCTCGGCGTCAAGGCCGTGATCGCCCAGTCCTTCGAGCGCATCCATCGCTCGAACCTCGTCGGCATGGGCGTCGTTCCCTTCGTCTTCGAGCAGGGCATGACCTGGGACTCGCTCGGTCTCAAGGGCGACGAGGTCGTGACGATCGAAGGTCTCGCCAATGTCCAGCCGCGCGAAAGGCGCGTCGCCAAGATCACCTATGGCGACGGTTCGGTGAAGGAAGTGCCGCTCATCTGCCGCATCGACACGCTGGATGAGGTCACCTACGTCAACAATGGCGGCATTCTGCAGACGGTTCTGCGCGATCTCGCAGCCTGAGCCGGTCGTCTGAGCGGAGCTGGATGAAGGTTTTCCGCCGCATCCCGCTTGTCAATTGATCTAGCCGGGGCATCAGCCGATGCCCCGGCTTTTTGCTGCCGGCCCTCCGGTGAAACAGGCCCGCCGCTAGGTCCGGCGCGCCTATCCGCCAGTTTTCCCCAACTTAGCGTCAGGTCACTCCAACGTGACTTTCTGTTGAAACCGGGCCGTCGTATGTAATGTACTCCCCTGATGAACGACGCCCGCCTGACAAACGCAAGTGAAGCCATGACATTCGCCTCGACGCCAATGATCCGCCGCCTGGCCCTGACGATAGGGCTTCTCGGCGCCATCGGCGGCACGGCGGCGGCGGACAACGGCAAGGCGATCAAGGGTGTCGTCGAGCTCTTTACCAGCCAGGGCTGTTCGTCCTGTCCGCCGGCCGACGCCGCATTGAAGACGCTCGTCGACGAGGGCGACGTCGTGGCGCTCGCCTACCATGTCGACTACTGGAATTATCTCGGTTGGACCGACACGCTCGCCACCAAGGAAAACACCGAGCGGCAATATGCCTATGCCCGGATGCTCGGCCGCAGCGGCGTCTACACGCCCCAGGTGGTCCTCAACGGGCGCGACCATGTGAACGGCTCCGACCTGCAGGCGATCAAGACCCGTCTGACGACGATGAGTGCCAGCGGCGGCGGGCTCGCCGTGCCGGTCGATGCCTCGATGGGCGGCGAGGAAATCTCCATCAAGGTCGGCGCCGGCGAGGGCAAGGCGAATGTCGTCGTCGTCTATTTCGACCGGGCCAGGGAGGTCAAGGTCGAAAGAGGCGAAAACAAAGGCAAACAGATCGCCTATTGGCACGCGGTCAAGGACATCCAGACCATCGGCATGTGGGACGGCAAGGCCGCCCAATTCACGCTGCCCGCCTCGGTGCTGATCGAGGGGCGCGGCAACAGCGGTTGCGCCATCCTGTTGCAATCGATGAAGGATGCGGAAACGCCGGGCCCGATCATCGGCGCCGCCACCCTTCTCGCCGGCCCGCAAGGCAAGCTCTAGATGTGAGCTTTCAGGAGGTTGTCCATTCGGCCCTGGCCGGGAAATCTGAGGTTGTCGAAGCTTCAGTGATTCTCGGAGGACC
>MBFK01000094.1 GCA_001704765.1 Sinorhizobium shofinae | reverse complement strand
CGCGCCGATCCGCGCGCCGGCGTTCTCGTATTCCGCATCCGGAACGCGCGAACTGAGGCCCGCGCCGGCTTCGACGACCACATCGAAACCGAATGATTTCAGCTTCTTGACGCTTTCGACAGAACCCGCGACACGTGGCTCGCTCGGATCCGACTCCCTGGCGATAAAGACAATCTGGCTCAATACTCCCCCTCTCCGCCCCGCAACCAGACCCTCGCTGAAATGCGGGTACATGTTCGACTGCCGAGTCGGCCGCTTGAACGAGCCGCCCCTAATGCTGGCTCCCTAAATCGGACCCGATTTAAGGAGAGAAGCCATGCACCACTTCAAAGCGCTACAGCGAGCTTTGTGCGAACGAAAAGGCACACGGCGCTGCAGCGACAGGCACTCTTCCTTCGAAGGCGGAACCTGCCCGCCGTCGAAAAAACGCTCCTCACGCGGTGAGGTGAGACCGGATCGCTTCCGGCGACAAAGGCAGGGGCGTCGTCCTCCCCCGCCTTCAACAGGAAATGTCAGAGGGCCGCTCAGCGCAAGAAAAAGTAACCGGCGACGTTGAGGAGGATGAACAGCACGAAGGCGCTGAAGAAACCCATGGTCGTGAAGAAGCCGGCGGCCATGGCAATCAGCAGGGCAACGCAAAACAGCGTGCCGTATTTCGTTGCGTTGAGAAAGAACTTGTAGGTCTTCTCATGCTCGGAATAGTCCATCGGGGCGCCCGTCTCGGCCGGTCCCGTGTGATGCTCTGCCATCTCCAATTCTCCAGAATGCTGTGGCACCGCCTTTCGGCGGTTCGCTTTGACCCACGATCGGAACCGCTTTCACGCAAGACGAGAGAGCGGTCCTTTAGCTTCCGCATACACAAAGCGACGGCCCTTCGCAACGAAAACCCGCCCGCGCAAGCTGCGGCAAAGTCGAAGGCGTACGCCGACGAATTGTTTCGGAACGCAATGCATGCTGCAGGATTCCGGCCGTGAGGCTACCTATTCGCCCGCCGACCCCCGGGAGAAGGATCGGCCCTGGCCCATCTGCGCGATTCGGGCCGTCGGCAGGATCGTCAGGGGCGCGAACGGCACCTCGTGGCGGCCGCCGAACATCAGGCGTCGCTCGAATGGCTCGGAATCGAAGATCGGATAACGATCGAGAATGGACGGCCGCTGACCGCGCACCTGCGCGACGAGGAGCGAGCCGTCGGCATTGTAGACGCCGAGGTTCTCCCGCCGCTCCACCACGGTTTTCGATCCGAAGATGCGCTTGTAGAAGGCGGTGTGGCGTGGACGGCAAGCGGTCAGGCAGCGGTCGGCGGAAAAATACTCGCAGGCCATGGCAACTGGGCGCAGCGTCAGATACGGCACGGCCTTCAGATCGTCGCCGAGCACCTCCGGATCGACGGCGAGCCGGCCCGGGTCGATCAGCACCATACCTGCATCCAGGAAGACGTCGATTTCTTCGCCGAAGATCAGCCCGGACGTGCTGGCGCGATGGTCCGGCGTCACGCGGTGGACGCGCACCGTGCTGACCAGGCTCTCGTCTAGATAGATGCCGAAGACATAGGCGTGGCTGTCGAAGTCCAATGCGTCGATGAGCGTCGAGCCGGTCAACTCCATCAGGTTCACGGCCTTGTAAGCCTTGAATCTCAGGCGTGCGATATCTTCCATGTCCTCGCCCCCCTCCACCCGCCGGTATTCGACGCGATCGAGGAGCAGCATAAGTTTGTCGGAAAAGCCGCCAGAGTCGGTCTGGCCTCCGTTGGCGCTCATCACCCCACCCCATGGTTAACAGGAAGTTAAACCTATTGAGGGATGGACTGTCGGCAACAACAAAATGGCACAGATCGCACTTAACCTTTTGTTAACCTTAATAAAAGGTTAATCGACGTGGTTAATGGTCTGAACGCTGAATGGGCGCCCCGGCGGAGGGCAAAATCCTAAGCGATGTGCGAGCGTGAAGCTTTCGTGGTTCGTTTTCGTACACGTGGCTTGCACAGGTCCCGGATCGCCGATGCCGGCATCGGCGCCGAAAAGACAAAACCCTGGATTAGATCGGCACAACGATAGTTGTTGATGAGCTGCAACTCATCGACCGTCTCGACCCCTTCGACGACCGCTTTGAGGCCGAGCGCACGAGCGAGATTGACTGCGCTGCGCAGCAGCTTGAAACGACGCGCGTCGTCGCGAATGTTCCGGACGAAGGATCGATCGATCTTGATGATTGAGACAGGAAGGGTGTCGAGATAGCTGAGGCTCGAATAGCCGGTCCCGAAGTCGTCGATCGCAATGGTCATGCCGCGCTCGCGGAGCTCATGGAGCAGGGACTGACCCTTGGCCGGTTCGTCCATCAGGCAGCTTTCCGTCACTTCCAGATGCAGCCTGGCCGGATCGAGCCCCGTCTCGTCCAAGGTCCTGTTGACAATTTCGACGATCTCCCTGTCGCGGAGGTCAAGGACGGATAAGTTGACCGAAACCGATACGCCCGGTGGCCAGGTCGAGCAGTCGCGGCAGGCCTGCCGGAGAACGAAGCGTGTAATCTCCGTGACGAGCCCCATCTCCTCGGCGAGCTGAATGAAGACATTCGGCGGCACCGGTCCGCGTTCCGGATGGGCCCAGCGCGCCAAGGCCTCGCAGCACTCGACGCGTGATCCATCCGGTGTAAACATCGGCTGGTAGGAGACGCTGAGGGCGCCGGACTTAATCGCTTCGCGCAGATCGCTCTTGAGCTTCTGCCGATCGAGGTAACGCGCATCCATCTCGGCTTCGAAGGCGGTGCAACCTCCCCTTTCGCGCGATTTTGTCTCCGCCAGGGCGAGATCGGCCTTGATCTGCAGATCCTCGAATCGAAAGGCGCTGCTCTTCGCGATGACGAAGCCGGCGCTCATGGTCATGTTGAACGTGAAGCCGCCGGCCTCGTAGGCGCCGTGCATCTTGGCGTGGACGTCTCGGATCCGCTCTTCCAGATCAGGACTGTTCACCCTGTTGGGGAAGAAGACGACGAACTCGTCCCCCATCAGCCGCGCCGCGATCGCGCCGCTGCCAGCGACTTCCTTGAGGCGCTCGGCGATTGCCTGAAGCAATTTGTCGCCGACCACGTGGCCCCTTGTGTCATTCACATGCTTGAATTCGGCAACATCGATGAGCAGCAGCCCGACATCACGATCAGGCGCACCCTCGGCGGCGACTGCGTTGTGCGTCAGCTCGGCAAGATAGTCGCGGCTCGGCAATCCGGTCAGCGTATCGAAGCGCACCATCTGCAAGATCTGCTTTTCCGCCTGGACCCGCGCCGTCACGTCTTCGAAGATCAGCACGATCTCACCATTCTCGCGCCGGCTCGCCGAGAATTCGAGAAAGAGATCTTCGGAAATGGGGATGAGCGCGCGCGACCGCTTTCCCTTGAGCAGGAGGCCGAGCTGGCGAACCATGTTCGCGCTCTTTTCCCCGTCGAGCGACATCTGGCGGGCGCCACGCGCAAGCACGTCGTCGAGGAGCAGATCCTTCATATCCGCCTTGTCGCAGAGGTTCAGAAGCTCGCAGGCGCGTTCATTCGCGACAACGATGCGGTTGTCGCCGTCCAGCATGAACAGGCCATGCGTCATGTTGTTGAGCGCCGCGTCGAATTGCCCGGCGATCGACCTGATTTCCCGTGCGGCGAGGACATTGTCGTAAAGAAAGGCGCGCACGTTGTTGGCCATCTTCCACGTCGTAAAGATGAACGGCAGGATCAGGACCGCCAGCACGAGCATGTAGGGATCGCGCAAGGCCAAGAGGCCGATGACGATCGGCAGGCAGGCCGACGACGACAGTAGTAGCACCGCGCGTTCGGAGCCATAATTCCTGCCGACCAGCGAAATCATCGAGGCAAGCGTCACCGAGATGCATGCAAGTTCGGAGAACGCGTCCTGGCTGACGGCAATGGCATAGCCGCAGGCGAGCCCGCAGGTCAGGGTGACGCCAATGCCACCGACGATATACCGGTTTTCCCATCTTCTGACGACGGCACGATCGGCACTGGAGAAATCCTGGCGGTCGAAGCGCCTCATGTCGAGGTTGCGCAGGGTCCAGATGATGACAATCGCAAAGGAGCAGCCAAGATAAAGGGGATCGGACGTCTTCAGGAAGACGAGCAGAAAGGTCACGACATGCGACAGCATGCCGATCACCAATGCCCGGCGATGTTGGTAGAGCGAGCTTACAGACGACAGGTAGATGTCTGTCGGAAAAGCGCCCTGTTCATTGCGCGTCATGAACCAAGCTCCGGTTTGCCGGATTGTTAGGATCGAGGGCTTAACGAATGATTTCGTCTAACTGTCGAATATATCTGCAGAATTGCAGAACAGCGGCAACTCGGTTTGCCCGTCTGGGCAAAGATTCAACCAGCTATTGCAGCAGGTGCCAAATAATGGATCGGTTTTGCAACCGCGCATAGGCACGCTTTAAGAAAGCGAAAACCAATGGAACTTCCAAGAGTTCCGGAGCCTGCGAGGCCCTTTCCGGAGGAGATGGTTAGCCGATCTTGAAAAAACGGTGCCGGATGCCCTGTTCCAAGACTTGAATCGGGTCTGAAAAAATCGCTCGGGAGCACTCGCATAGAGCCCGCATCTCTCCGCAGTTGACTTTGACCGCGCTCCGGCGGCAAGGCTTTTACAAAACGATAAACGGAGTCTGATGATGTCGAAACCTGTCGTTGCCATCCCCTGCGATTTTCGCGAATTCGACGGCAATGTCTGGCATGTGGTCGCCCATCAATATGTGCGTGCGGCCGTCGAGGGAGCGGGCGTCATGCCCTTCCTCGTTCCGGCACTCGAAACCGGCAACGACATCGACGAGATCCTCGACCGGGTCGACGGTGTGCTCGCCAGCGGTGCCCGCTCCAACGTCCACCCGTCGCTTTACGGCAGAGAGGCGACGGACGCGGATGGCCCATTCGATCCGGGCCGCGATGCAACCAGCCTCCCCCTGATCCGTCGGGCGCTTGATCGCGGCATCCCGCTGCTCGCCATCTGCCGTGGCATTCAGGAACTCAATGTCGCCCTCGGGGGCACGCTCGCGACCGAGATTCAGGAGCAGCCGGGAATTTCGGACCATCGCAAGCCGGACGTGCCCGATCTCGACGCCGCCTACGGCATCCGCCAGGACGTGGTCGTGAAAGAAGGAAGCTGCCTCGTTCCCGTCCTCGGCGCCGGCCGGATCCGGGTCAACTCGCTGCATCGCCAGGCAATCGCCGCCACCGCGCCGCGTCTTACGGTCGAGGCCGTCGCCGACGACGGTACGATCGAGGCCGTGTCGGTCATCGGCGCCAAGGCATTCGCCGTCGGCGTCCAATGGCATCCGGAATATTGGGTCCGGACCGACTCCCCCTCCGCAGCCCTCTTCAAGGCTTTCGGCGATGCCGTGCGCGCCTATCGGAAGAGCAAGGCCGAATAGCCGGTTCTACCGGCCTTTACGCTCGAACGGCGTCTCGGCGACCGGCGTCAGCGCCTGTCCGGTTGAAAACCAGGCCTTCAGATTGTCGACGACCAGATCGGCCATGGCATTGCGGGTGGCGACCGAGGCGGACGCCACATGCGGCAGCAGTGAGACATTCGGAAGAACAATCAGCGCCTCAGGCACATGCGGCTCGTTTTCGAAGACATCGAGCCCCGCACCGGCGATGGTGCGGCTCTGAAGCGCCGCGATAAGCGCGGTCTCGTCCAGCGTCGAACCGCGGCCGACATTGATCACTACCCCCTGCGGCCCGAGCGCGGCGAACACTTCAGCATTGACGGCCTTCGCGGTGCTCGGCGTTCCCGGCACGATCACGATCAGCGTGTCGACCGCCTCGGCCAGGCTCAACAGGCTCGGATAGTAGGCGAAGGGCAGATCCTCACGCGGGGTGCGTGTGTGATAGGCGACCGGCACGCGGAACGCCTCCAGCCTGCGGGCGATCGCCAGACCGATCCTGCCAAGGCCGAAAAGTCCGACCTTCCGGCCCCTGAGCGACAGCGGCGACAGCGGAAAGGCACCGTCGCGAACCCATCGGCCCTGCCGCAACCATTGCTCCGCCTGCGGCAGCTGGCGCACCGTGTTGAGGAGCAGCCCGATCGCCGTATCGGCGACTTCCTCCGTCAACACATCCGGCGTGTTGGTAACGACGACGCCGCGCGCCGCGGCGCGGGCGACGTCGACGCCATCATAGCCGACGCCGAGATTGGCGACGATTTCGAGCCTCGGGAATGTATCCATCAGCTCTGTCGGCAAGCGCCCCGAGACGGCAATGCCGGCGATATCCGCCATATCTGCCGTCGCCAGCGCGGCATCGGCACGCTCGATGCGCACAGTCTCGAACATTTCCGGCAGTCGTTCGAGGACGCGCGGGTTGATTTTGCCGGGCACGAGAATTCTAGGACGGCTCATCGAGTTTCCCTTTCCGGAGCGTGACGAAAAATGCGGTTGATTACTCCCCGCATCCTGTTCCGACTCGCAGGAAAGGATCAAGCCGTTACGCGGAGCGGACCGGTTGACTGGCGGATGCGCATTTCCGGCTTGATCAGATGGATGCCGTCCGGCTCGTGGCTGCCTGAAAGCTTGTCGAGCAGGGCGCGGGCCGCGCTGCGGCCGACTTCCGCCTGGCCGTTCCAGACGGTCGTCAGCGCCGGCGTCGCGATCGAGGCTTCCTCGAGATCGTCGTAACCGGTCACCGAAATATCGACGCCCGGCAGGAGGCCGGCGCGGGCGATGCCGTTCATCATGCCGATCGCCACCAGGTCGTTCCAGCAGACCACTGCGGTCGGCTTCTGCGGCAGCGACAGAAGATGCACCGCCGCCTCGAAGCCGCCCTGCTTCGAACGGGGGCCGGGGATGCGCAGATCCGGATCGACCTCGATATTCGCCTTGCGCAATGCGTTGACATAGCCCTGATAGCGGTCGCGCCCGGTCGAGGTCTGGTCGGTGCCGCCGACCATCGCGATACAGCGATGACCGAGGCCGATCAGATGGTTGGTGGCAAGTGCGATGCCGTAAGCGTCGTCGCCACGGAAGATCGGCACGTCGAGGCCTTCGATCGAACGGGCGATCAGGATCGCCGGCATGCCGTTGTCCTCGGCCAGCTGGATATCCTCCGGCGGCGTGCCGATCGCCGGCGACATGATGACGCCGTCGCCGCCGAGCTGCAGCAGGGTTTCGATGAAATCGCGCTGTTTCTCGACGGAATCGTAGTGATTGGAGAGAATGAAGGTCTGCTTGTCGCGATCGAGTTCCGCCTCGATCGCCTTGAGGATCTCGCCATAGAACGGGTTCATGATGTCGTGCACGACGACGCCGATAATGCCGGAGCGTGATGTCCGAAGGCTCGCGGCGCGGCGATTGTAGATATAGCCGAGGGCGCGCGCCTGCTCTTTGATCTTCTCGCGGGTGGCGATCGCCACGAGAGGGCTGTCTCGCAATGCCAGGGATACGGTCGCCGTCGAAAGTCCGAGTGTTTCCGCGATTGTCGAAAGCTTGACCTTCTGCGCCACCGTGTCCCCCGTTGCCCGTCGATTTTCTCGCCCCGTTTTAAACCCTCTTTAAACTGTTTAAATCACCGCTGCAATCGAGAAGTGCGCTAAACCGGTGCGTTAGTCGGCGGCACGCGCCGCCTGCAGGTTGCTGTCGACCACGCGCAGGAGTTTCAGGAGCGTGCGCACCTGCTTGTCAGTGAGGCCGCGCGTGGCGAGCTTTTCGGAATGCTGGCCAGCCTCGGCGATCGTCTGCAGGCGGTCGCGCCCCGGAGTCGTCAGAAAGACCTTGGTCAGCCGTGCGTCGTCCTCGTCCGGCCGGCGCTCGAGGAAGCCCTGGGCCTCCATGCGGCCGATCGTCCGCGTCATCGTCGGCGCCTTGACGCCGAGCCTGGCGGCGAGCGCGCCCGCGGTCAGGCCGTCCGTTTCGGCCAGGGCAAGCATGACGCCGTCCTGGCCCGCATAGAGGCCGCTTTCAATGAGGTTGCGGGAAAGCACCGTGCGCATCGAGCGGGCAGCCTGGACAAGCAGCGAAGCAAGATCGTGGTCATGCACTGCGGCAGCCGGTTCGTCCCTCTTCTTGCCGTTCTTGCCTTTCTTTTCGGCTTTGCTCTTCTTGCCCATTGGACCTCCCGCCGAATCCCGTACACTACCTTTATAGCAAGACGGCTCGTAATTACGAACTGTATGATTCAAACAACAATTTTACGACAATCGATGCGGAGGACCGAACAGAAATGTCGATGCCGAAGGCCCGCTGGGACGACAATCCCGTCGATCTTGCTCCCGCCGAGCGGCGGGATTGGATCGCCGTTCTGCCGCTCGGCGCGCATGAGCAGCACGGCCCACATCTGCCCTTCGAAACGGATCGGCTGATCGCCGAGGGCATCGTCGATCGCGTCATTGCAGGGCTGCCCCATGACCTGCCTGCGACCTTCCTGCCGGCCGAGCCTGTCGGCTATTCGGTCGAACATATGGACATCGCCGGAACCCGTACGCTTGCCTATGACGAAGCGATCTCGCGCTGGCTCGGCATCGCCGAAGACCTTAACCGGCTGGGCATCCGCAAATTCGTGATGCTGAATGCGCATGGCGGCAATTCCCCTCTGATGACCATCGTGGCGACAGAAGCGCGCATGCGCTTTGGCATGCTGGCGGTCGCGACGAGCTGGACCCGTTTCGGGCAGCCGGCGGGCTGGATCAGCGATAAGGACAAGGCGATCGACATCCATGGCGGCGACATCGAAACGTCGGTGATGCTGGCCCTCCACCCGGACAAGGTGGACATGGCGAAAGCCCGCCATTTCCCCTCTTGTCAGAGCGAGTTCCAGCACCGATTCAAGCATTTGCGCGCCTATGGTCCGCATGCCTTCGGTTGGAAGATGTCGGACCTCAACCCGCACGGCGTGGCCGGCAATGCGGCCGCCGCTACGGCGGGGCGCGGCGAAGCTCTTCTCGGCCATGCGGTCGGCGGCATCATCGAGCTGCTCAGGGATGTGCAGGCCTTTGACGTCGGCGACTTTGCCTGAGCGGTTGACGGCGGCGAAAAGGCGTGCCGCACATTTGCGCATCGCCGCGTCATCTCCTATATGAGACCCCAACATAGATGCCCGCGGCGCATCGCCAATCCTCGAGGCTCCCATGACCGAAACGACCACGCAGAAGCCGATCCCCGTCACCGTGCTCACGGGCTATCTCGGCGCCGGCAAGACGACGCTCCTCAACCGCATCCTCAGCGAAAATCACGGCCGCAAATATGCGGTGATCGTCAACGAATTCGGCGAGATCGGCATCGACAACGACCTGATCGTCGAATCCGACGAGGAAATCTACGAGATGAACAACGGCTGCGTCTGCTGCACCGTGCGCGGCGACCTCATCCGTGTCGTCGAAGGACTGATGCGCCGTCCCGGCCGTTTTGACGCGATCATCGTCGAGACGACCGGCCTTGCCGATCCGGTACCGGTTGCCCAGACCTTCTTCATGGATGACGACGTGCGCGCCAAGACCGAGCTCGACGCCGTCGTCGCGCTCGTCGATGCCAAGCATCTGCCGCTACGGTTGAAGGACAGCCGCGAGGCGGAAGACCAGATTGCCTTTGCCGATGTGGTGCTGCTCAACAAGACCGATCTCGTGACGCCCGAAGAACTCGAGCGCATCGAGGCGACGGTACGCGTGATCAATCCCTCCGCCCGCATCTACCGGACGCAGCGTTCGGAGATCGACCTCAGCAAGGTTCTCGACCAGGGCGCCTTCAACCTCGAAAAGGCGCTGGAGAACGATCCGCATTTCCTCGATCAGGACCAGCATGACGACCACGTCTGCGGTCCCGACTGCGATCACGACCACCACCATCATGATCATGACCACGACCATGATCATCACCATCACCACGATCATGGCCCCTCGCCCATCCACGACGTGACGGTACAGTCGATCTCGTTGCGGGGCGGCGAGATGAATCCGGACCGCTTCTTCCCCTGGATCCAGAAGATCACCCAGACGGACGGACCGAATATCTTGCGCCTCAAGGGCATTATCGCCTTTGCTGGCGATGCCGAGCGCTATGTGGTGCAAGGCGTTCACATGATCATCGAGGGCGACCACCAGCGGCCGTGGAAGGAGGGCGAGAAGCGCGAGACCCGCCTCGTCTTCATCGGCCGCGATCTCGATCGCGAGAAGCTCGAGCGCACCTTCAAGGCCTGTGAAGTCCAGGCATGATCCCGGATAGTGGTGACCGGTTGCCGGACAAGATCACACTGAAACAAGAGAGCCTAGCCAACTGATGCCGACCGTCGCTCCGCTCGATCTCGAAGGCCACGTCGTCGGCGTGGCCTTTTTGAAGGACATTCCCTTTTTCGCTGGAGCCGCCGGCACCATTCACCGTCTCGATCAGGGCCACAAGACGACCGACCTGCACGACGGCCTGCTTTCACTCGCCTATGACGAGGCAACCGATACACTGCTGACCGGCGGCGAGGACGGCAAGGTGATGCGCGTTTCGGCCGACGGAACGGCGAGCCTTGTCGCCGAGACGCCGCGCAAGTGGATTTCCCAGGTCGCCGCCGGACCGCAAAGGGCGGTCGCCTATGCGTTTGGCAAGACGAGCTATGTCCGCCTTGCCGACGGCATCACGAAGGAATTCCCCGAGGAACGCACCGTCGAGGGCATTGCTTTCGCCCCCAAGGGCTTGCGCATCGCGGTTGCGCGTTACAATGGCGTGTCGCTGCATTGGGTGTCGATGGCCGGCCAGCCGATCGACCTCGAATGGAAGGGCGCCCATACCGGTGTCACCTTTTCGCCCGACGGCCGCTTCGTCGTCACCACCATGCAGGAGAATGCGCTGCATGGCTGGAAGCTCGATACGAAGCCCGGCGCCGAGGCGCGGCACATGCGCATGACCGGCTACCCTGCCAAGGTGAAGTCGCTTTCCTGGTCGGCCAAGGGCAAGTGGCTTGCGTCCGCGGGCGCTCCGGCGGCGATCGTCTGGCCCTTCCAGGGCAAGGACGGGCCGATGGGCAAGGCTCCGCTGGAGCTCGGCACCCGCGGCAACACGATGGTGACGGCGGTCGCCTGCCACCCAGCCGAGGACATCGTCGCGATCGGCTATGAGGACGGCATGATCCTCGCCGCCCGTCTCGCCGACAGCAAGGAAGTGCTGCTGCGCCGCCCCGGCAAGGGCGCGATCACCGCCATGGCCTGGAACAGGAGCGGCCGCCAGCTTGCTTTCGGCTCGGCCGCCGGTGATTGTGGCGTCGTGGATATTGCGGGATAGGGCGACGAATGGTCTCAGGGAACAAGGCCGAGAAGTATCCCGGTTCGACGGCAGCTCCAATGGCTGACGGCGAGGCCTGGGACCTCGTCCGCGCGGAATCTGGGATTCTTGCCGCAAGCGAACCGGTCATGGAACCGACCCTGAGGCTGATCACGCATGCCCGGACGAATGCCGAGCTGCTCGGGGGCATTCTTGCCTCCCGCCTCGCTCTTGCCCGCATTGACGAACAGTCGCTTGCGACCATCCTCTCAGGCATATTCGATGCCGATCCCGATATACTGATCGCAGCCGAGGCGGACCTTCGAGCCGTACGGGAGCGCGATCCTGCCTGCCCGGGCCTGATGCACGTCCTCATGAATCTCAAGGGCTTCCAGGCGCTGCAGACCCATCGCGCCGCCCACCGGCTCTGGCTCGATGGCCGCAAGGAAATGGCCAACTGGCTTTCCAACCTGGCCTCGCTCGTCTTCGGCCCCGATATCCACCCGGCCGCCCGCATCGGAAGTGCGGTCATGCTCGACCACGGTTCCGGCATCGTCGTCGGCGAGACCACGGTCATCGAGGACCAGGTCTCGATCCTTCAGAACGTCACTCTCGGCGGCACCGGCAAGGAAACCGGCGACCGGCACCCGAAGATCCGTCGCGGCGTCATGATCGGGGCCGGCGCCAAGATCCTCGGCAACATCGAGGTCGGCGCCTACAGCAAGGTGGCCGCAGGCAGTGTCGTCCTGAAACCCGTCCCGCCCCGGACGACGGTCGCGGGCGTGCCGGCGACGGTCGTGCGCATTCATCGCGTGGACGAGGTACCAGCGGCGGAGATGGATCAGACGATCGTCTGATCCACATGACCGGGGCCGCCGCCTCGCCCGTCACCACTCAAGTTCCAGATGCGGGCGGCCATTCGAGGTCTTTTCGATCGTGCGCCCGCCGTCGTCGACAGTTGCCGTCACCCGCTGCCGGAAAGCCGAGAAGCTTTCGAAGGTGACGACATCCACCGGCTCGTCGAACCTGAAAGTCAGGCGATAGCGCCCCGGCTTCCCGGTCAAGGCCTGGGCCGAGAGGATTTCGCCCTCGAAGGGCTGGCCGAGATAATGGCCTCTCACCCGCGAGCCGAGCATCCAGGGATTGAACGGCGGCCGGTTGCCGACGGCTGCGTGCAGCGTGTTCCAATCTCGATAGCCGTATTGCGCGGCGATCAGCTCGAGAGATTTCGAATGTCCAATCTGCTCGCCTTCGGGGGAAAGCCGGGCGCGCAAGCGTTTGGCCTGGTCCTTCAGCGTATCCAATGATGGAAGCGTGCGCGATTCATGCGTCATGACAGGGTCTCCTGCTGCGGCATGCGTTCATTCAGATGGGTGCCCGCATTGCCATCGGTTCGCATGCCTCGAGGCGTGACCGTGTCGAAAAGAGAGACTTCACCAAAGCTTGAACGCTCGCGGACGGCTGGGGCCCTCGCCCGCTGCCTCCATAGGCGAAGCGGTGCATGCTGTCAAATGCGCGGTGAGGCGGCGCCGCGGGCTCGCGCTACCGAGCCCGCGCAATTCCTCGTTGCAGCGTTTTCGAAGATATGGAACGACTGTGTGACGCGAGAGGAGATTTCCATGAACGAGATGACCATCCTTGCATTCGCCGCCGTCGCCTTCATCGGCATTGCAACGCCAGGCCCGACCGTGCTGCTGGCGCTGACCAACGGGTCGCGCTATGGCGTCCACCGCGCCGGCTACGGGATGATCGGCGCGGTGCTCTCGGACTTCGTGCTGATCGGCGCCGTGGCGCTCGGCCTCGGCGCGCTGCTTGCGGCATCGGAGTTCTGGTTCTCGGTGGTCAAGTGGGCGGGCGCCGCCTATCTTGCATTTCTGGGCTTCCAGCTGCTGCGCTCCCGCGGCACACTCGATATCACGGCAGGGGTGTCACCCGAGGAAGGCACTGGCACGCCGCGCTCGATTTTTGTAAAGAGCTTTCTGGTCGCGGTCACCAACCCTAAGGGTTACCTGTTCTTTTCCGCCTTCCTGCCGCAGTTCATCGACCCTGCGCTACCGCAAACGCCGCAATACGCCGTCCTGGCCCTCATCTTCGCATCGATCGATTTCATGGTGATGTTCGGCTATGCGCTGCTTGGCTCGCAAGCGGTTCGATTTCTGAAGCGATCCGGCGCGATCTGGCTTGATCGCGTCTGCGGCGGGGCGCTCGTGGCACTGGCGGGATCGCTGGCGCTCTACAGGCGTGCCGCGAACTGACGGCTCCGAGCCCACCCAATCGACGGCAGAGGAGTCGCGGATGATCGGATACACCATGGTGGGACGGCCGATCTGGCGAGGGCCGAGCAGTTCTACGATCCGTTGATGGCTCTGATGGGTCAGGAGCGCTGCTTCTCCGACGGGCAGGTGGCCTCCTCGCGAAGGAAAATCGACGACACGGCCCCGCGCTTTTTCACGGGCTTCCATTCGATGGCAATGTCGCCACGGCCGGCAACGGCGCGATGACCGCGTTCCTCGTCGACAGCGCAGAGCTGATCGATCGCATGTTTGATGTGGCCATCGAGCGGGGCGGTCGAGAGGAAGGGAAGCCCGGGTTTCGCCCCCGCAGTATGGAGACGGTTTCGACGCCGCCTATGCGCGCGATCCCGACGGCAACAAGCTTGCCTGCGCCCGAAGAGTAAAGCGAAGGTGTCCTCCCCAAAATGACAGCGCTCCCGCCTCGCGACAGGAGCGCTGTTCGTTGTCGCCTCCGCAGGGTGAGGCGGAAGAATGTCAGGCGGCACGCTTGACCGGCGGCAGGCCGAGTTTCCGGCCGCTCGCGACCAGCATGCCGGCGGCGCCTTCGAGCCAACCTTCCTTGAGTTCGAGCGCCAGGAAGCGGTTGCGCTCGAACGGGCCGGGCATGACGAGATGCTGCGTCCGCTCGGCGAAAAAGCCGAAGCGCTCATAGTAGGCCGCGTCGCCGACAAGGAGGATTGCGCCGTGGCCGCTGTTCTTGGCTTCCTGGATTGCCGCACGCATGAGCGTGCCGCCGATCCCCTTGCCCTCATGCGCCGGGTCGACGGCGAGCGGCCCGAGGAGCAGCGCCGGCACGGCCTGCCCTTCGCGGTTGACGCCGGCTTCGACGTTCCAGAGCCGCACGGTACCGATGACATGGCCATCGACATCGCGCGCCACGAGGGCGAGCCCGTCGGCGGGCACGCGGCCGCGGCGCAGCTTTTCAGACGACTTCCTTTGACGGCCGGGTCCCATGGCCCGGTCGAGCAGGTTTTCCCGCGCGACGACGTCGCCCGGATTTTCGGCATCAATCACAAAGGTGGATGGCGCGAAGATCGCGCGCAGGGCATCAACAACAGCGGCCATCGGGGCCTCCCGTCATCAAAACCGCTTCAGGCGGAACTACGAAAATTGTGAAATCGCCGCTCCCGCTGAGCGGGAGCAGGCAGGATCAGATCACATAGGCCTTCAGCGGCTCGAAGCCATTGAAGGCGACGGCCGAGTAGGTGGACGTGTAGGCGCCGGCGCCCTCGATCAGAACCTCGTCGCCGATCGTCAGCGAGATCGGCAGCGGATACATGTTCTTCTCGTAGAGCACGTCGGCCGAGTCGCAGGTCGGGCCGGCAATGACGCAGGGCTCCATCTCGTCGGCGTCGCGCGCCGTGCGGATCGGATAGCGGATCGCCTCGTCCATGGTCTCGGCGAGACCGCCGAACTTGCCGATGTCGAGGAAGACCCAGCGGTGGCTGTCGTTGTCCGACTTCTTCGAGACGAGGACGACCTCCGCCTTGATCACGCCCGCATTGCCGACCATGCCGCGGCCCGGCTCGATGATCGTCTCCGGGATGTTGTTGCCGAAATGCTTCTTCAGCGCACCGAAGATTGCCTGGCCATAGGCTTCGGCCGACGGGACGTCCTTGAGGTACTTCGTCGGGAAGCCGCCCCCCATGTTGACCATCTTCAGCTCGATACCCTGCTTGGCAAGCTGCCCGAAGACGCGCTTGGCATCGGCAAGCGCCGCATCCCAGGCGTCGAGCTTCGTCATCTGCGAGCCGACATGGAACGACACGCCGTAGGAGACCAGGCCGAGCTGATGGGCATAGACAAGCACGTCGACGGCCATCTGCGGCACGCAGCCGAACTTGCGCGACAGCGGCCACTCGGCGCCTTCGCCGTCCGTCAGGACGCGGCAGAAGACACGGGCACCCGGCGCGGCGCGCGCGACCTTCTCGACCTCTTCATGGCTATCGACCGCGAAGAGGTTGATCCCCAGCGCATGGGCGCGGGCAATGTCGCGCTCCTTCTTGATGGTGTTGCCATAAGAGATGCGGCTCGGGGTCGCACCGGCTTCGAGCGCCATCTCGATTTCGGCGACGGACGCGCAATCGAAATTGGAGCCGAGACCGGCGAGCAGGCGCAGGATTTCCGGCGCCGGGTTGGCCTTCACGGCGTAGTAGATCGCACTATCGGGCAACGCATGACGGAAGGCCTTGAAATTGTCGCGCACGATGTCGAGGTCGACAACGAGGCAGGGGCCTTCGGGTCGTCGGGTGTTGAGGAAGTCGATGATGCGTGCGGTGGTCATGGCTTTATTCCCCGATCCATTAGACTCCACAACTGTGGAGGACAAAGGGCATGCGCGCGCTTGCACTGGAACCAGCCGGTGGAGACCCCGGAACCATGCATGCGCTCGATGCGCGTTACGGTGAATCGAAGCCCGCAAAGGCTAAGATTCGGCTTTGTCTGCCATGGATTGGAGGGAATAACCCAACCGCACTTCCGGCAATGAAGGTGTGCCTCTTCAGTAACCCCGGCTGTTGGAGAGCCGGCAGACACCAGAAAGGCCCGCACCGTCGTTGCTTCAAGATGTCCTCGCATTTCCCGGTTGGCCGGAATAGCGACTGGAGGGGTTAGTTCCAGGTACCTTACCGATACCCTCACCTAATCGAGGGTCGGCGGACACCCACAGGCACGTGCGACTTTGGGCAAGGGCGTAGGTAAGAAAAATCACTGTCGTAATCAAGAGTTTTTTCCGCTTCGCCCCTAAATTTTTCTGGACCGGGCCATGGCGTGAGTGTTCACTTTCAATGAACGATCACAGCCAGACCGTTGCGTGCGGCAGAGACGCCCAAAATAGAGCTTCGCGGGAGCGAGGTTTCCGGCTCCCGCACGGTGAAAAGAGAAAGACGAAACATGGACACTTTGACCCGCATCCGCGCCTTCATCGACGTCGTGGACGCGGAAGGTTTTTCCGCCGCCGCCCGGCGCGTCGGCAAATCCAAGGCGCTATTGTCGAAATACGTCCGAGAACTCGAAGACGAGCTCGGCGCCCTCCTCCTCAACCGCACGACGCGGCAGTTCTCGATGACCGAGGCCGGACACACCTATTACCGCTCCGCCTCCGAAATCCTCAAGGAGATCGACAATCTTGCCGATCTCGTCCGCGCCAACAATTCCGACCTACGTGGGCGCTTGCGAATCACCGTGCCGCGGACCTTTGTTGACGCGGAGATCGGCCAGTCTCTGATCGACTTCGGCAGGCAGCACCCGGAATTGTCGCTGGAGATCGTCTCCGACGACCGTTTCGTCGACCTCGTCGAGGAAGGCTTCGATGTGGCGATTCGCATCACACGGCTCGAAGACTCGACGCTGATCGCGCGCAAGCTCGACGACTTCCAGGTGCTGCTCTGCGCCTCGCCGGAATTCGTGGAGAAAGTCGGCCCCCTCAAGCATCCGAGCGAGCTCTCGAAGATCCCCTGCATTCTCGACACGAACGGCCGCTCCTATTCGAACTGGCGCTTCATCGAGCCGGACGGATCGCCCTTCTCGGTTCCGGTCAGCGGGCCGATCGAGGTCAACAGCCCGCTTGCTTCCGTCCGCGCCGCGGTGACCGGCATCGGAGTGGCGCCCGTGCCGGACTTCATCGCCCGGCCGAAGATCCAGTCGGGCGAGCTTGTGACGCTCTTTGACGATTACCTGCCCAAGGACCGCGGCATCTACGCGATCTATCCGCACCGGCGATATCTACCGACGAAGGTGCGCACCTTCGTCGATTTCCTGCACGGCTGGTTCCGCAAGCCACAATGAAAGCGCCGCGACCTTTGGGCGCGCGCCCGACGCTTTGACAGGCCAAGTCCCAATTCCGTCCCATTTACGGTACATTCGGAGGGCGATTCGTATGGTCCGCTTCGACCGAAAAGGACTTCCAATTCCCATGAATACACAACCCCTCGTCCTGGCCGGCCTTGCGACCCTGCTGACGCCCGGGCTCGCTGCCGCCCATCCGCATATCTTCGCCGAGGCGCGGCTGGAGATCGTCTCCGACGACAAGGGGAATGTTGGCGAGTTGCGCAACGTCTGGCGGTTCGACGAGCTGTTTTCGGCAAGCGTCGTGCTCGACTTCGACAAGAACTCCAACGCCACGCTCGATCCGGACGAGTTGAAAGAGGTCGGCCAGACCGTGCTCGAGTCGCTTTCTGAGTACAACTATTACACGACGATCTTCGACAATGGAAAATCCGTGAAGGTGAACAGGCCCGACAGCATCACGGTCGACTACAAGGACAATCAGCTGCTGATGATGTTCGCGGTCAAGCCGGCCGAGGCGATGCCGCTCAAGGGCAAGCTCTCCTTCGGCGTCTACGACCCGACCATGTACACGGCGATGGACTTCCCGACCGACGACGACCTCACCGTCGTCGGCGAGAAGATCGAGGCCTGCCATCATCAGGTGGTGCGGCCGGACCCGGACGAGGTGCTGGCCGAGAACAAGGATACGCTCACCGACGCCTTCTGGAACGACCCGACCGGTACCGACATGTCGAAGCTCTTCGCAACGAGGATCGAGGTCACATGCTGAACCTGCGCAGGATCGGCGGTCCACTCGTCGCCGGCCTTCTGTTGACAGCCCTTTCGGCGACGCTTGCCATGGCGCAATCGCCGCTCGGCATCGGCTCCGCCGAGCCTTCGATCCAGACCACCGGCGTCTTCGGCGGTTTTTTCGCCTGGGTCAACATGGAGCAGCAGAGCTTCTACCGGCTGTTGACCGGTGCGCTCAAGGGCATGCGCGAGAACCCCTGGCAGCTCTGGTCACTAATCGGCCTCTCCTTTGCCTACGGCGTTTTCCACGCGGCAGGGCCCGGCCACGGCAAGGCGGTGATTTCCTCCTACATGATCGCCAATGAGACGGAACTGAAACGCGGCGTGCTGTTGTCGTTCCTCTCCTCGATCCTGCAGGGCGTCGTGGCGATCCTCTTGATCGGCGCCGTCTATCTCGTTCTGCGCGGCTCCTCCATCAGCATGACGCGCGCAACCCATTCGCTCGAGGTGGCGAGCTACGCGCTGATTGCCGCCTTCGGCGGCTGGCTCGTCTTCCGCAAGCTGCGGTCAATGGCGCGGCCGGCGCTGGCCCTTGCCGACGGGCACGTCCACCACGACCATGGGCAGCACGGCCATGATCACTCGCATCATCATCACCACCACGATCACGGCCACGCGCATGGTCCTGGCGAGGTCTGCACCACTTGCGGCCACGCCCATGCACCCGACCCGCAGATGCTCAAGGGCGATCGCTTTGCGCTCAGCGAAGCCTGGTCGGCTATCGTCGCGGTGGGCCTGCGCCCCTGCTCCGGTGCCTTGATCGTTCTTTCCTTCGCGCTCCTGAACGGTCTCTACCTCGGTGGCGTCCTCTCGGTCTTCGCCATGTCAATCGGCACCGCGATCACCGTATCGATCCTCGCCACCATGGCCGTTACGGCCAAGGGTTTCGCGCTGCGCTACGCCTCAAGCCAATCGGCTGCGGCACGCATCTCGAACGGCATCGAAATCGCCGGTGCGCTCCTGGTCCTGGTTCTCGGGCTCGTTCTGCTGGGTGCAGCGCTGCAGGGCTGAGGCGCAGATCGGCTATAGGCCGCGCCGGCGCTGATGGCGGGCGCGCAGCCAGAAGATCAGGAAAAAGCCGAGCACGAAGAGGGCGCCGACGCTGGCGGCGAGCCAGGGCGAGATGTCGCCGAGCCATACGATGATCGACGGCAGCACGAAGAAGCCGATGCCGACAACGACCAGGATGATCGCGGCCGCGATTGCCGCCGACTTTTCCTTTTTCTCGGGCGTGCTCACGTTCGCTCCTTTGTCGCGAGCTCCGCGCGGATGTCCTCAAGCCGCCGCCTCTGGCGCCCCTCGCGATCGAAATTGTCAGGCGAAAGCCAGCCCTCGAAAGCGGCCTTGAGGAGCGGCCATTCGCAGTCGATCATCGAGAACCAGGCTGTATCGCGATTGGCGTGTTTGGAGATCATGTGCTGGCGGAAAATGCCTTCGAAGGTGAAACCGAGCCGCAGGGCCGCGGTGCGGCTCGGCTGGTTTTCGCTGTGGCATTTCCACTCGTAACGACGATAGCCGAGATTCTCGAAGACGTGCCTCGCCATCAGGTAATGCACTTCCGTCGAAAGCGGCGAACGCGCCATGGCCGGCCCGTGCGCCACGCCACCGACTTCGAGGACGCCATTGGCGGGGTCTGCACGCATGTAGTTCGCCATCCCGACGACCCTGCCGGTCGCCCTGTCGCGGAACACCTCGGTGATCCAGCCGGATTTCGCCTGGACCGCCGCGAGCCAGGCGTCGAAGGCTTCGATCCCCGAAAAATCGTCTTGCGTGAAATATTTGAGCAGCGGGTTGATCGCCAGGCCGCCGAAAGCGTCGTGCCAGAGCGGCTCGAGATGCGCCGCCCGGTCGTAGGGCTCCAGCCGGACATATAGGCCATCGATTAACACCCGCTGCGGCGCCGGGCACCCCTTCCAATTCGCAAGATCGCGCATCGATCACTCCCGCGTTCCATTTGTTTCGGCAATAGGACAGACGCCAACCCGTTTCAAATTCAAACTCGTGATCGAACCATGAGCGGAACGGATACGCTCCGCTCATTGTGAAGCTGGGTCTCAGGCCGGAACCTTCGCCGCCGAGACGGTCGCCTCGATATGGTCGACAAGCGCGTCGGCAAGGCCCAGTCGGCCCGCGAGAAGATCGAGATAGCCGCGCTCCGCTCGGCCATCCGGCTCGATCGCAAGCCGCGACGCCGTATAGATCTCGACACGTTCCTCCTCCGTTTTCCCGGCAGCGACGATCGCGTCGAGATCGATGGGATCGGCGAGCTCGGCTTCGAGGAAAGCCGCAGCATCCGCGGAGAGACCCGAAACGGAAAGCTTGTCCATGATCCGGCCGCGTTCGGTCTCATCGATATGGCCATCCGCCCGGGCGGCGGCGATCATGGCGCGAACGAGCACGAGCGCGAAGTCATTGCTGAGCGCCTCCGGCGCCGCAAAGCCGGAATCGGCGGGCGGCGGCGGCAGTTCGACGGGTGCGCGAGGCACTGGTGCCGGCGCCTGGCCGACCTGGTAGTTCTTGTAGGCCTGATAGCCAAGACCGGCGATCGCCGCCAGCCCACCGAGAACAGCCGCATTGCCGGCCAGCTTGCGTCCTGACTTCGTGCCGAGCAGGACGGCCGCGATCGCGCCGGTCGCAAGCGGATTGCCCTTGGCGAGCTTGGTCACCTGATCGGTGCGGTCGCGAACCGTGCCGCCGGCGCCGGGAATCTGGGAACCCAAGAACTGATCCAGCAATTTCTTCGCGTCGAACATCGGCCTCGCTCCTTAGGTTTGACGCGCGGAAGCAGCAGCCTCTCTGCGTCGTCGTTGGCGGAGTGAGACATAGGAACCACGAGGCGAAAATACAAATGCGCGCCAGACATGGAAAAGCCGGACGTGAGCCCGGCGTTCTTCATGGATTGCCCTGCGTGTCGTCCGGTCAGCCTTTCAGCGCAAAGGCCTCGACGGCAAGCTTGGTGATGCCGGCCCAGTCGCCCTTGGCAACCAGTTCCTTCGGCGCCACCCAGGACCCGCCGACGCAGACGACGTTCGGCAGCGAAAGATAGTCGCGCGCATTGGCGAGCGAAATGCCGCCGGTCGGGCAGAACAGCGTGCCGGCAAGCGGAGAAGAAAGCGACTTCAGATAGGCGGCCCCGCCGGCCTGTTCAGCCGGGAAAAACTTCATGACGTCGTAGCCTTCCTCACGCAGCCCCATCACCTCGCTCGCCGTCGCCGCCCCCGGCAGCAAGGGCACCGCGTGGTCGTTGGCGACATCGATCAATTCCTGCGTCGTGCCGGGGCTGACGATGAACTGCGACCCCGCCTCGACGGCCTGTTCGAACTGCGCGGCGTTGAGGATCGTGCCGGCACCGGCAACCGCGCCTTCGACTTCGTCTGCCACGGCGCGGATCGCCTCGAGCGCCGCCGGCGTCCGCAGCGTGATCTCGATCGCTTTCAGGCCGCCGGCGACCAGGGCGCGAGCAAGCGGAACTGCAGTCGCCGCATCGTCGATCACCAGCACCGGCACCACCGGTTGCAGCCTGAGGATGGAAAGAAGCTTGTCGGTCTTCGCGCTCATGCCCGCCGTCCTTTTAAAACGATTGAATCTGCACCTCGCATACTCCGCCCGCCTGTCATTGTCGAGACCTAAAGGTGCCGCATCATCTCCGTCGAATAAAAGCAGACGATTAAATATCATCTGCAACAAAGAGATGGGTTGAGCCTAACCCGCAATGCGATAGTTTGATGACAGTCGCCCTCTCGGAAATGGCAGGACATCCATGGCGAAGGAGATAGAGCGCAAGTTCCTGGTCGCTTCCGACGGCTGGAAGGAGCGCGCCGACGGAGGCATCAGGCTACGCCAGGCCTATATCGTCACCATGGAGGATCGTTCGGTACGCGTTCGGATCCATGGCAACAAATGGGCGCGCCTTACCGTCAAGATCGGCAAGTCGGCCCTGGTCCGAAACGAGTACGAGTATGACCTGCCGATGGAGGACGCTCGCGAGTTGCTGACACAGGCCGTCGGCGTCGTGATCGAGAAGCGCCGTTATCGGGTGCCTCACAAGGGCTTCACCTGGGAGGTGGATGTCTACGAGGGAGCGCTCGAAGGACTCGTCGTCGCCGAGGTGGAAATGAAGAAGGAGACGGATCTGCCCGCCCTGCCTGCGTGGCTGGGCCGCGAGATCACCGGCGACCGCCGCTATTCCAACCAAGCGCTCGCCACCGAGGGACTCTTGGTTGCTCAACCATGACCTACGCCTTCAATCCGGGCCG
The DNA here is from genome assembly GCA_001704765.1 of Sinorhizobium shofinae. GTDB lineage: Bacteria > Pseudomonadota > Alphaproteobacteria > Rhizobiales > Rhizobiaceae > Sinorhizobium > Sinorhizobium shofinae. Next base: position 82,982 of record MBFK01000094.1, on the reverse strand, counting down.
CCCCTTCACCGAGGACTTTCGCGACGTTGGTGCCGAGCAGATCGAGCGTGCGGTGACGGTGCTCAACGATCAGCCGGCGGGCGTGCACGAGGCGATCCACGACGCCCGCAAGAACTTCAAGCGCCTGCGCTCGCTCTATCGGCTCGTCGCCTCCGATGCACGCAATTTCCAGAAGCAGGAAAACGCCCGCATCCGCGACATGGCGCGAAATCTCTCGACCGTTCGCGACGCCGCAGCCCTCGTCGAGAACGCGAACCATCTCCGCGAGCATGCAGCAAGCGAAGAGCAGCAATTGGCGCTCGACAAAGTCTGCTCGATCCTCGCCGAGCGCCGCGACCGGATTGCCGAAGGTGAGACCGATCTGGACGGAAAGATCGACTCGACGATCGTCAATTGCGAACAGGCGCTTGCGGCACTTACGCATGTTTCCTTCGACGACGGCAGGCGAAAATCCGCTGGCCGAATGGAAAAAGGTTGGCGGCGAACATTGAAGCGGGCCGCGCGTGCCAGGGCCGCCTGCGAAGCGAGTACGGAGGTCGCACTCTTCCACGAGCTGCGCAAGCGCGCCCAGGACTACAGAATGCATCTGGCGCTCTTGCGGGAGGCATGGCCCTCGGCAATGCAGGCAAAAAGGGCGGAAACCAAAGAACTAGTCGACGTGCTTGGCCACTTAAACGACCTCGCCACGATGACTTCTCTCATCAACGAGCAGCCGGAGCTCGCCGGCGACAGCCAGAACCAGGCGCATCTCCTTTCCGCCGTCATCGCCCGGCAAGGGGAACTGAGGCTGGAAGCCTTGCAGCGGGCCGAGGCAGTCTTCCTGGACGATCCGGAGTGCGAAAGTCGTACCGTCAAGCTGCTTTGGCTCGAAGCTGATCGTTAGACTAACGCGGCAGGTGGGACGTTCCGGCGCGGCCCGCCGCAATTGCGCTTGAACCGCGAAAGCTGTATTTGCCTGGCCATGACCGACATGTTCACGACACCGCACCCGGAGGCGCAGGGCCAGTTTCTGGTGGCCGCGCTCTATCATTTCGTTTCCTTCCCGCGCTTCGCCGAATTCCGCGAACCGCTGCAGGCTCTCTGCGACGCCAACGGCGCGAAGGGCACGCTGCTGCTTGCGCATGAAGGCATCAACGGCACGATCGCCGGCACCGACGAGGGCATTGCCGCAGTGCTTGGCTATCTGCGCGCACAGCCCGAATTCACCCGCCTGGAGCATAAGGAGAGCCGGGCCTCGGCCATGCCTTTCCTGCGCATGAAGGTGCGGTTGAAGAAGGAGATCGTCACCATGGGCGTCGAGACCATCGACCCCAACCAGGTGGTCGGCACCTATGTGGAGCCGAAGGACTGGAACGCGCTGATCTCCGATCCGGACACGCTGGTCATCGACACGCGCAACGACTACGAGACGGCGATCGGCCTCTTCCGCGGCGCCGTCGATCCGAAGACAAAGACCTTCCGCGAGTTTCCCGACTGGGTGCGCAACAACACCGGCCTGCACAACAAGCCGAAGATCGCCATGTATTGCACCGGCGGCATCCGTTGCGAGAAGGCGACCGCCTTCATGAAGGAACAGGGCTTCGAGGAGGTCTACCACCTCAAAGGCGGCATCCTCAAATATCTCGAGGAGATCCCGGCAGAGGAGAGTCTGTGGGACGGCGCCTGCTTCGTCTTCGACGAACGCGTCTCCGTCACCCATGGCCTCGCCGAAGGCGATCACACGCTCTGCCACGCCTGCCGCCAGCCCTTGACGCCGGAAGACCTGCTCTCGCCCCTTCACGAGGAAGGCGTCTCCTGCGTCCATTGCCACGAGGTCCGCACCGACGAGGACCGCGAGCGCTACCGCGAACGGCAGCGGCAGATCAAACTGGCGAAGACGCGCGGCGAGCGGCATCTCGGCAGTTGACGTGATTTCGACGGCCCCTCATCAGCCTGCCGGCACCCTCTCCCCGCCTGCAGGGAGAGGGCCAGGGTGAGGGGCGACCGCGACTGAGCTCAATTCAAGCCAGCATCATCGCCCCGACGGTGACGATCGCGTCGCGCGCGAGCAGCACGATGCCCGCCGGACCGGTTCCGCGCCGAAGCGCTTCCGCCAGCACCGAACTCCCGGAGCTCGAGCCGCGCCCTGGCCGCATCACCAGGATACGGCCGCTCATCACTTCGTTCTTCTCGGGGTGCCACTGGTCGATGATCCGGCCGGTCGCCGAGTCGAGGCTGCCCCAAAAGCTCAAGGGTTCCGAAAGCACCAGCGTCCCTGCCTCCGCCGATCCTGCGACCAGCGTCGTTGCCTGGAGCCGCACCGTCACAGCCGCACCACCTTTCCGGCCCGGGCAGACGCGACGCAGTCGGCAATCGGATCCGAAGGCGACATCGACGCCGATATTGCCCGGCGCGTAATAGGCCCATTTGCCGGAATTGGTCATGACGGCGCCGGACATGTCGCGCATCACCGCCGTCACATAGGTGCAGGTATCGATGACCAGCGTCACGCCGGCCGGCTCCGCGCCGACAGCCTCTGCGAAGCGGACAAGAAGCCGCATGGCGAAGGCGGCCGCCTCGCCCTGCTCGCCGGACAGAAGCGATTTGATCGAATGATGAAAGCGCCACGAAGTCTTTGCCCGGTGCAAGTCAATTCACCGCTTCTGTCTCAGACTGGAAGCGTTTCACATTCATCCAGCTTTATGGCGCCCCGGTCCCAATGCGGACGGCTGCGGGTAAAGACTGCATGGGTCGGCTCGAACAGCGAGGTATCATCGAGCGTTCCCGCATAGACCGTCCATCGATCATCATCGGGCGGACCGGAACTGAAGATCTGGCTGCCGCAGTTGGGACAGAAGTGCCGGATGGTGATGTTGCCGTTTTCGGCCAACTTCTGGAAGGCGCGAAGCTCGCCACTGACGTGGACGTCGACGCGCGAGAAGATCATGTAGCAACAATGCCCGGTCCCGGTCGCGCGCTGGCAATCGCGGCAGTGGCAAAAGCCGGAATAGAGCGGCAAGCCCTTTGTTTCGTACCTTATCGCGCCGCAGAGGCACCCGCCCTTCCTACCGCTCATGTCATGTCCTCCTCGAACCGCCCGGAGGATAGCGAAGCGACTGTCGCGGTCAAAGAAAAACCGCGCGCCGACGTTGCGGCGCGCGGTCCACGTTTCCGTTCAACAGATTGGCTTACCAGCTGGGGATGAGCGCACCCTTGAAGGTATCGATGATGAAGGCCTTGACCCTGTCGTCGTGATAGGATTCGACGAGCGTCCTGACCCATGGTGCATCCTTGTCCGCGGCACGCACCGCAATGACGTTGGCATACGGAGATTTCTCGCTTTCGATGGCAATGGCGTCCTTCTTGGGATGAAGGCCAGCCTCGAGCGCGTAGTTGGTGTTGATCACGGCCGCGTCGACATCGGCCAGGGATCGCGGAAGCTGGGCCGCATCGAGTTCGGCGAACTCGATGTTCTTCGGATTTTCCGTCACGTCCGCCGGGGTGACCTTCAGCCCGGCATCCGGATTGACCTTGATGAGGCCCTTCGACGCGAGAACCAGGAGCGCGCGACCGCCATTGGTCGGATCGTTCGGAATGGCTATCGTCGCGCCATCCTTCAACTCATCGAGGCTCTTCACCTTGCTCGAATAGACACCCATCGGCGTTGTGATGGTCAGGCCCACGCTGACGATGTCGAAGCCCCGATCGGCGATCTGGTTGTCGAGATAGGGCTGGTGCTGGAAGGAATTGGCATTGAGGTCGCCATCGGCGAGTGCCTGGTTCGGAACCACATAGTCGGAGAATTCGAGGATCTCGATGTCGAGCCCCTTGGGAGCGGCGATTTCCTTCACCTTCTCCATGATCTGGGCATGCTCACCCGGGGTTACGCCGACCTTGATGGTTTCTGCGCGGGCCGCTCCGGCCGTAAAGGCAAGGGCGAGCGAGGCTGCGAGGAGAATGGTCTTCATGTAAGGCTCCTTGGGGTGTGGGAGGGGGCAGGAAAGTCAGGTCTTGCGACTGCGCTTGTCGAAGCGGCGCGCCAGGCGGTCGCCCGCGCTTTGTACGAGCTGCACGAGGACGATCAGCACGACGACGACGATCAGCATGACGTCCGGCATGAAGCGCTGGTAGCCGTAGCGGATGCCGAGGTCGCCAAGGCCGCCGCCGCCGACCGCACCGACCATCGCCGAATAGCCGATGAGGCTGACGATAGTCATGGTGAGCGCCAGCGTCAGCGCCGGCCGGGCCTCGGCGAGCAGCACCTTGAAGACGATCTGCACCGGCGTCGCGCCCATGGCCCGCGCCGCCTCGATCAGCCCCTTGTCGACGTCGCGGATCGCCGCCTCGACGAGCCGGGCGACAAACGGAATGGTCGCAATGGTCAAGGGAACGATCGCCGCCTTCGTGCCGATCGAGGTGCCGGTGACGAGCCGCGTGAACGGAATGATCGCCACCACCAGGATGATGAAGGGCGTCGATCGCGTCGCATTGACGATTAGGCCGACGATCCGGTTGACGTTGGGCGCCGGAAACAGCTCGCCCTTGCCACTGGTCGCGAGGAAGATGCCGATCGGCAGGCCGATCAGAGCGCCGATGAACCCGGCGATCGCCACCATCCGCAGCGTGTCGAGCGTGGCCTTGCCGATGAGCAGCAGTAGATCAGGCGACATAGCCGAGCACCTCCGTGACCAGTCCATTCTCGGCGAAGAAACGATCCGCTTTCCCCGATGTGTCCGGATCCGCCCCGTAGGCGACCACCAGCGAGCCGTAGGGCTTGCCGCCGATCTCGTCGATCGTGCCGGCGATGATGTTGACCTCGGCGCCGATTGACTGGATGAGCTGCGAGATCAGCGGCCGCTCGGCGGCAGCGCCGAAGAAGGTCAGCCGCACGACGACGCGATCACCGGGAGCGGCTGCAGGTTTCAGTCCCCTGGCCACGGCTTCGGGCAGCTTCGACCCCGGCAGGCCGGAAAGAAGGGCCCGCGTCGTCTCGTGCTTCGGATGCGTGAAGACGTCGAAGGTGTGGCCGAGTTCGACGATTTCGCCTTTGTCGATCACCGCCACGTCGGAGGTGACGGCCTTCACCACCTCCATCTCATGGGTGATGAGCAGCACCGTCAGGCCAAGGTCCGCATTGATCCGCTTCATAAGCTCGAGGATCGACTGGGTCGTTTCCGGATCGAGCGCCGACGTCGCCTCGTCCGAGAGCAGCAGTTTCGGCTCCGTCGCGAGCGCGCGGGCGATGCCGATGCGCTGCTTCTGTCCCCCGGAAAGCTCTGCCGGGTAGCGGCCATGTTTGTCGGCAAGGCCGACGAGATCGAGAAGCGGCCGCACCCGCGCCTCGATCGCTCGCCGGTCTACGCCGGCGATTTCAAGCGGCAGGGCGACATTGCCGAAGACGGTGCGCGACGAAAGCAGGTTGAAATGCTGGAAGATCATGCCGACCGAGCGCCGCAGGTTGCGCAATCCCCCCTCGTCGAGCGCGCCGATGTCGACACCGTCGACGAGCACCTTGCCGCTCGAAGGCTTTTCGAGACCGTTGACGAGCCGGATCAGCGTGGATTTTCCGGCGCCGGAGCGGCCGATGATGCCGGTGATCGAGCCGCGGCCGACCGTGAGGCTGACATTGTTGAGAGCGGTGAAGGCCGCGCTCTCGCCGGATCCAGCGAAGCGCTTGGAGACGCCGTCGAACACGACTGAGGCGTCGTCACGCGAAAACTCGGAAAGGGAAATGGTCATTGTCCGGTCGCCCCCGCAAGAGGGATCACAGCGATGGAAGGATACATGATGCTCTCTGATGTTCGAAACTCTGGTCCCTGACACTCTGCCGGGACGGGAGGCGTGTCTGGTCAGTCGGACATTCGACAACGCATTTGGAACGGGGAGCAGTTCTCTATCATCAGCAAGCCGGTGCGTTCAACTTGGTTGCCATGTGGCGACCGTGCGATATAGGCGTTTATGACCTGCGGGCGAGCCTTTTCACAGATATGGCTTTCCAGAAACCGGCGTCTCGACACAAAAAACATGCTCTTTTGCGGCGGCGGATTAGGCCGCAGGGCCTTCGATAATCGCGTCGGCGAACCTCCGCAGGGATCTTGACAAAAGCCCGTTGGCGCGCGCTGCGGCCAGGATCTCTTCTCGGTCGACTTCGCCTTTGCCGAGCAACGGAACCCGGAGGAAGGCTTCCGTCACGAGACGCAAAGACATGGTGTTCAGCACCTCGGTCAATTGCTCGAGAACGTGGTCGCCGCGATGAGACGCGTGGGCAAGCATGACCGGCTTGAACGGGACCTCATCTCGTGACACCAGCCAGTCCAGCGCGTTCTTCAAACCACCCGGTATCCCGTGCGCATACTCGGGGCAGGCTATGATCAGTCCGTCGGCGGCGGCGATTTTCGCAGCAAAGGAGCGGACATTTGCCGGCGTCGCCTCGCCTTCGCGATCGGGATTGAAGATCGGCAGGTCGCCGATCACGTCGCAAATCTCGATCTCTACGCCTGTGGGCGCCGAGAGGCGCAGAGCCTCGAGCAAGGCACGGTTCGCTGACGATCTTCTCTGGCTGCCACAAAGCGCGGAGAAGAGCAGGGACTTTCTCTCCATGTTCAGGCCGGCTTATGGTTGCCCTTCGGGAACTGTTCCGCCAGCTTCTTGTACCAGTGACCGCTCTTCTTGATCGTGCGGACCTGCGTCTCATAGTCCACGTGTACGATGCCAAAGCGCATGCGGTAGCCTTCCGCCCATTCGAAATTGTCCATCAGGCTCCAGGCGAAATAGCCGCGTATCGGACAGCCATTGGCGATCAGGTCGGCAATCACCGACAGGTGGTCGGCGATATAGTCGAGCCGCGGCTGATCGTCGACGACGCCGTTTTCGACGCCCATATTGTAGCAGGCGCCGTTTTCGGTGATGTAGCAATCCGGAAGCTTGTAGCGGGCGTTGAGGGTCTCCACCAGGGCCCCGAGTGCCGGCGCATAAACCTCCCAGCCGATGTCCGTCTTAGCGTCGCTGAGCGGCTTCGCATTGATCGTCGCCGGATATTCGGCGCCGGCCGCCGGATCATGCGAAACGCGCATTGGCGTATAATAGTTGAGGCCCCACCAGTCGAGCGGCTGCGAGATCGTCGCCATGTCGCCATCCTCGATCAGCGGCATGCGAGGCCCGAGCGCCGAGAGGAAGCCCTCCGGGTATTCGCCCTTGAAGATCGGCCCGAAGAAGACGCCGTTGTGGAAGTCGAAGGCGCGCTCGGCCGCGGCCTTGTCCTCGGCACTGTCGAGCCCGGGATAGACCGAGTGGGCGTTGATGACGATGCCGACCGGCAGGTCCGCCTGTTCCGAGCGAATCGCCGCGACGCCGAGTCCATGGGCGAGATTGGTGAAATGCAGTGCGGCGAGCGCCGCGTCCATGTTGCGTTCGCCCGGCGCGTGGATGCCGTAGAGATGGCCAAGCCACACCGAGCACCAGGGCTCGTTGAAAGTCGCCACCGCATCGAGCCGGTCACCGAGGCGGGCGATCACCGTCTTCGCATAGCGTTGGAAGGCGTAGGCGGTCGTCCGCGCCGTCCAGCCGCCGTCGCCCATCAGCGCCAGCGGCAGGTCCCAGTGGTAGAGCGTCGCAAAGGCCTTGATGCCGCGGGCCTTCAAGCCGTCGACGAGACGGTCGTAGAAGTCGAGCCCCTTCTCGTTGATCGGCCCCGTGCCTTCCGGAATGATGCGCGGCCAGGCGATCGAGAAGCGGTAGGCCTCGACGCCGAGGCTCTTGATGAGATCGAGATCCTGTTCCAGCCGGTTGTAGTGGTCGCAGGCGACATCGCCGTTGTGGCCCTCGAAGACGCGGCCGGGCATATTGGAGAAGGCGTCCCAGATGGAGGGCTTGCGCCCGTCCGCCTTGCTGGCGCCCTCGATCTGGAAGGAGGCCGTGGCAACGCCGAAGACAAAGTCGCCTGGGAAGCGTTCTGCGAGTTTCTTGGCTTCGATCATCGTTTTTGTCCCGTCTTCCGTCGAGGGGCGCACCGGATGGCGCCGCTGCATCATTCATGTTTTGGTCGTGGCCTATCGCCGCGGCGGCAAATGTCAACCCGGTAGACGGGCGAGCTTACCTCGCCCGTCTACCGGGGTGCGCTTTAGACCTTGATCCAGGCGCCGTTACGCTGCGACGAGCGCACGCAGGCATCGACGAAGATCATGCCCTTCATGCCATCGTCTATCGTCGGATATATGACAGCCGGATCCACCTTCTCGCCGTTCCGCTTGGAGTAGATGGCGCGGGCGGCCTCCGTGTAGATATTGGCGAAGCCTTCGAGATAGCCTTCCGGATGGCCCGAGGGAATGCGCGAAACGCGGGCCGCTGCCGGCGAGGCGCCCGCGCCGGCGCGCGTCAGCAGACGCTTCGGCTCGCCGAAGGGCGTGTGCCAGAGGTAGTTCGGATCCTTCTGAACCCATTCGAGACCGCCCTTGGTACCATAGACACGCACCATCAGGCCGTTCTCGTGACCTGGCGCCACCTGGCTGCACCAGAGCATGCCCTTGGCCCGCGCGCCGCCCTTCTCCTTGAAGCGCAGCAGCACATGGGCATTATCGTCGAGTTGGCGGCCGGCGACGAAACTGTCGAGATCGGCCGAGAGTTCGTCGAGCTCAAGCCCGGAGACGAAACAGCCGAGGTTATAGGCATGCGTGCCGATATCGCCGGTCGAGCCACCGGCACCGGAGCGGGCCGGGTCAGTCCGCCATGCCGCCTGCTTCTGGCCGGACTGCTCGATATTTTCCGTCAACCAGTCTTGCGGATATTCCATCTGCACCAGGCGGACGGCGCCGATCTCGCCATTCGCGATCATCTCGCGCGCCTGGCGCACCATCGGATAGCCGGCGTAATTATGCGTCAGCACGAAGAGCGCGTCGCTTTCCTCCGCCGCCTTCTGGAGTTTCTTCGCGTCGGCAAGCGTCGAGGTCAGCGGTTTGTCGCAGATCACGTGAATGCCGCGCTTCAGAAACTCCTTCGCTGCGGCGTAGTGGACGTGGTTCGGCGTGACGATCGCCACCGCTTCGATGCCGTTCTTCAGCTTCGCCTCGCGGATCGCCATCTCCTTGAAATCCGAATAGACGCGCGACGGGTCGAGCCCGAGCTCGCGCCCCGAGGCCTGCGCCTTCTCAGGCGTCGACGACAGAGCGCCTGCGACCAGCTCGTAATGGTCGTCAAGCCTCGCGGCGATCCGATGCACTGCGCCGATGAAGGCGCCGGAGCCGCCGCCAACCATGCCGAGCCGGATACGCCTCTGACGACTTTCCGTACTGCTTCCCTCAATTGCCATCGTGTTTTCTCTCCTGAACAGATTTGTTTCTGGGGCTTGATACCCCCTCTGCCCTGCCGGGCATTTCCCCCACAAGGGGAGAGATTCGCGGCGCCGCCGCGGCAAGCCCCTCTGTTTTGTGGGGAGGGGACTTGCCCCACTCAAAGCCCTAGCATCCGCCTGTTCGCTGCCTCGTCGGTACCGCTGTCGGCAAAATCGTCAAAGGCCTTTTCGGTGACCCGGATGATATGCGCCTTGACGAACTCCGCCCCTTCGCGCGCGCCGTCTTCCGGATGTTTCAGGCAGCATTCCCACTCGACCACCGCCCAGCCGGAAAAATCGTTCGCGGCCATTTTCGAGAAGACGGCGCCGAAATCGACCTGGCCGTCACCGAGCGAGCGGAAGCGCCCGGCGCGGTTGACCCAGCCCTGGTAGCCGCCGTAGACGCCCTGCCGGCCGGTCGGATTGAACTCCGCATCCTTGACGTGGAACATCCGGATGCGGTCCTTGTAGATGTCGATATTGTCGAGATAGTCGAGGCACTGCAGAACGTAGTGCGACGGATCGTAGAGCATACAGGCACGGGCATGGTTGCCGGTGCGCTCCAGGAACATCTCGTAGGTGATGCCGTCATGCAGATCCTCGCCCGGATGGATCTCGTAGCAGACATCGACGCCGCAATCCTCCGCATGTTCGAGAATCGGCTTCCACCGCCGGGCGAGCTCGTCGAAGGCGGTCTCCACCAGCCCCGCCGGACGCTGCGGCCACGGATAGACGAAGGGCCAGGCGAGCGCACCGGAGAAACTTGCCATGGCATTGAGGCCGAGGTTCTTCGAAGCCGTCAGTGCCAGCTTCACCTGCTCGACCGCCCATTGCTGGCGCGCCTTCGGGTTGCCACGCACCTCCGGTGCGGCAAAGCCGTCGAACGCCTCATCATAGGCGGGATGCACGGCCACCAGCTGGCCCTGCAGATGCGTCGAGAGTTCGGTGATCTCGACGCCGTTGTCGCGCGCCTTGCCGGCGATCTCGTCGCAATAGGCCCTCGATTCCGCAGCCTTCTTCAGGTCGAAGAGCCGGCCATCCCAGCTCGGAACCTGCACGCCCTTGTAGCCGCAATCGGCAGCCCATTTGGTGATCGAGTCCCACGAGTTGAAGGGCGCCGCATCACCGGCGAATTGCGCAAGAAAAAGCCCCGGTCCCTTGATGGTCTTCATGCAAATTTCCTCCCTGATGGATCGGATGTCTGAGAACGGCCTGCCGGTCGAGTGATGATCCTTGCGCGCTTTGCCCCGCAATTTTCGCGATATCTGATATACCTGCAACGTTGCAGGAGCCAGAAACTAGCAGATTCTTCGCGTGGGGCAATGGGCTTCTGCCATGTCGCGAAAAGGATCGGGTGGCACTCGCGGGCGCGCCAAAACACATCCGCGAGTACAGCTAGAAAAATGCCGGAAGCGGCTGACGGGGGGATGGACGCCACGCATCCCGTCGGCTCGCTTACGGTCGATTCGCCCCGTCAGACGTAGCGATTGACGACGTTTTCCAGGTACTCCTGCTTGCCGGACTTTGGCTGCGGATTGAGATCGGCCTTCCGCACCCAGGCCTCGATCTCTTCGAGCGAGAAGCCGCCATCGAGCATCTTTTTCGCCTCTGGGACGTTCCAGCCGGCGTAGCGCTTTTCGAGCGGCGCGGAGAGCGCCTTGTCCTCGACCATCTTCGCCGCCGCCTTGAGGCCGCGCGCGCAGCAGTCCATGCCGCCGATATGGCCGATCAGCAGGTCCTCGGGATCGATCGACTGGCGGCGCAGTTTCGCGTCGAAGTTCGTGCCGCCGGTCTTGAAGCCGCCGCCCGAGAGCACGTTATAATAGGCGAGCGCCATTTCCGGGACATTGTTGGGGAACTGGTCGGTGTCCCAGCCGGACTGATAGTCGTTGCGGTTCATGTCGATCGAACCGAAGATGCCGAGCGCATTGGCAAGCGCCAGCTCGTGCTCGAAGGAGTGGCCGGCAAGAATCGCATGGCCCTGCTCGATATTGACCTTCACCTCGTTCTCAAGACCGTACTTCTTGAGGAAGCTGTAGACGGTGGCGACGTCGAAATCGTATTGATGCTTGGTCGGCTCTTGCGGCTTCGGCTCGATCAGGATCGCGCCCTTGAAGCCGATCTTGTGCTTGTATTCGACGACGAGGTTGACGAAGCGGCCGAGTTGGTCGAGTTCGCGCTTCATGTCGGTGTTGAGCAGCGTCTCATAGCCTTCGCGCCCGCCCCAGAGCACGTAGTTCTCGCCACCGAGCCTCTGCGTCGCATCGATGCAGGTCTTCACGGTTGCCGCGGCAAAGGCGAAGACGTCCGGGTCCGGATTGGTTGCGGCACCCGCCATATAGCGACGGTTCGAGAACAGGTTCGCCGTGCCCCAGAGCAGCTTGACGCCGGTGTCGGCCTGCTTCTTAGCGAAGTGGTCAACGATCTCGTTGAGATTGCTGGTGTTCTCGGCGAAGTTCCGGCCCTCGGGGCGAACGTCCGCATCGTGGAAGCAATAGAAGGGCACGCCGAGAAGCTGGAAGAACTCGAAGGCGACGTCGGCCTTCAGCTTCGCAGCCTCCATCGTGTCCTTGAACCAGGGGCGCTCGAAGGTTTGCCCGCCGAAGGGATCGCCGCCCGGCCAGACGAAGGTATGCCAATAGGCGATGGCAAAGCGCAGATGGTCCTCCATCCGCTTGCCGAGAACGATCTCGTTCGGATTGTAGTGACGGAAGGCGAGCGGGTTGGTGCTCTGCGGCCCTTCATATTTGATCTTGGCGATGTCGCCGAAAAATCCCGTGCTCACGGCTGTCTCCTTTCATGGACTGTTGCCGGCCCGTCTGCTGCGGAGCGCGGCCATTTGATGGAAAGTAATCGTTTTCATTGCTCGTTCGGCGCGACCGACGAAGCCGCCGGGCCAGGACTGGTTACATCGTTGCTCCCTTGATCGCTGGGTAGAGCCGGCGGTAGCGCTGGTAGGCATCCTCATAGGTTGGTACCAGCGAGGCATCCGGCGCGATGGTCTCCGCCGTCGCTGGCGCAAAGCAGGCGGCGATCGGATCTGCGCCGGTCGCTGCAATCAGGCCGAGACGCGCCGCACCGAAGGCGGCGCCGAAATCGCCATCCGCCGGCAAATCGACCGGCAGGTCGAGCGCCGTTGCGATCGACTTCAACCAGTAGCGCGACCGGGAACCACCGCCGATCGCGGTGACGCGTTGAAGCGTGGTGCCGGCCGCACGCAACGCCTCCAAGCTATCGCGGATCGCGAAGGAGACGCCTTCGAGCACCGCCTGGGTCAGCGCGGCGCGGGAGCTTTCGTGGCCCAGACCGGCAAAGGCGCCGCGGATCGCCGCATCATTGTGCGGCGTGCGCTCGCCGGAGAGATAGGGCAGGAATGTCACGGAACCGGGAGCCTTGAGCGTGTCGCCAAGCTCACCCGTCAGGTCCGCAGCGCTCCTGCCGGTGATGCCGGAATGCCAGTTGAGCGCATCGCTGGCCGACAGGATCACCCCCATCTGGTGCCAGGTATTCGGCAGCGCGTGGCAGAAGGCGTGGACGGCGCTTTCCGGATTGGGGAGATAGCGCTGATTGGCGGCGAAGAGCACGCCGGAGGTGCCGAGCGAGACGAAGGCCTGCCCCTCGCCGACCGTCCCCATTCCGCAGGCGGATGCTGCGTTGTCGCCGGCGCCGCCGGCAACGACGACGCCCGGCCCCATGCCCCAGCGGCTCGCAAGCTCCGGCCGGAGCGTGCCGGCGCTGTCCGTTCCCTCGACGAGGTCCGGCATCTGACGCTCTTCGAGGTGCGTGGCGGCGAGCAGGCTTGGCGACCACTTGCGCTTGCCCGTATCAAGCCAGGAGGTGCCGGCGGAATCCGACATTTCCGAAATATGCTCTCCGGTCAGCCACAGGCGGAGATAGTCCTTGGGCAGAAGCACCCAGCGCACCCTGGCAAAAATCTCCGGCTCGTTTTCGCGTACCCAGGCGAGCTTCGGCGCGGTGAAGCCGGGAAAGACGATATTGCCGGTGAGCGCCCGGAACTGCCGGTCGCCGTCGAGCGCGGCCGCCTGACGGAAGCTGCGCGTATCGTTCCAGAGGATTGAGGGGCGAAGCACCGTATCGCTTTCGTCGATGAGCGTCGCGCCGTGCATCTGGCCGGAAAGACCGATACCGCGCACCGCGGCAAGCGCTTGCGGATCCGCCTGCTTGAGACCGTTGATCGCCTCCTCGGCGGCGCGACACCAGTCGGCCGGGTCCTGCTCAGACCAGCCCGGATGCGGCCGCGAGACGTCGATCGCGGCCGAGGCGGAGCCGATGAGCCGCTGCTCGCCGTCGATCAGCATGGCCTTGACGCCGGAGGTGCCGAGATCCAGTCCGAGATACATGGGTGTCCTCCTATGCCTGCTCGATCGGCAGGTTATCCTTCAGGAAAATGTCGATGCGGATGCGTTCCTGCGCCTCGATCACCGCCAGTCCGTCGGCCTTCGCCTTCAGCACCCGGATCGCGCTCCTAACCTCGTGGCCCGCGTCCTGGTTGAGCAGGACGTCGATCGCTCCCGAAAGGAGCGCGGTGCGACTATAGGGCGTCAGTTCGTGAGCGATCGCGCAGACCGCCTCAGCCCTGCCGGCTTTCTCGAGCGCGGCGACGAGGCCGCGATTGCCCGCACCGAGACTGTAGATGCCGGCAAGATCCGGATGGCGCTCGAGCAGCGCGCTGACGAGTTTTTCGACCAGGGCCGCATCGTCCTGACCCTCGACGACCGGCAGCAGCAAACGGGTGTCGAAGCATTGGCGCATGACCGCCTGAAAGCCTTCCAGCCGCTCCCTGTGGTCGCGCACGAGCATCGAGCCCGCCACCACCGCAACCGGCCCGGCGCGATCGCCCAGGAAGCGCCCCATCAGGTTTCCGGCGGTGCGCCCGGCTGCGATATTGTCGACACCGGCGAAGTGATCGCGTGTCGATCCCGGCAGGTCCGAAACGAGGGTGACCACGGCAATCCCATCCTCGCGCAGATGTTCGACCGCTTGCGCCACCTCCGGGGCGTCAACCGCAACGACCGCGACGCCGGCAGGCCGTTGTCGACGCGCCTCTGCCAGCGCATCCGCCATGGCGCACACGTCGAAAGCGGGAACACAGAGAATGGCGATTTCGGTCCGCTCCGCCGCCAAGCGCGCCCTGGCGGCTCTCACCTCCGCCTCGAGCCCGCGCATGAAGGAATTTTCGCCGGCGGGCAGGATGAAAATCAGGGAATAGCTGCGGCCCTTGGCGAGATTGGCCGCAGCAACGTCACGCACATAGCCGAGCGTCGCGATCGCCCGCTCGACCTTATCGCGCGTCACGGACCTGACGCCCGGGCGGTTGTTCAGAACCCGGTCGACGGTGGCCAGGCTGACGCCTGCCTCTGCGGCGATATCGTGAACGGTCGGTCGCATCTTTTCCTCCTTGGACACCCCCTTAGAGGAAGATTTGATGTACGTAAATCAAAAATATCGAGAGAACAAGAAAGCCTGTGAAAGTTGCGCGTTAACCTCTCAGTCGAAACGCTTGCTGAAGGCGTGCGTGAAGGCGATGTGGCCCGTCTCACCACGCGCTTCGCCAAAGACGACATCCAGGAATTTGTCGGTCACCCGCGCCAGCGCGAAGCCGCCGAGATAGGCGGCCTTGGGCTTGAAGACATCGAGTTCACCGGCGCGATAGGCCATCACCCGGTCATGCTCGTGACCGTGGAAGAGCCCGATAACATTGTAGCCCTTGAGCGCCTCGAGCAAGGCACCGCGCTCAGCCGGGCTCCACCAATGCGGCTCGCCTTCGCCGTGATCGTCGAAGGTTTTTGCCGCGGCATCCCAGACCTCGGTCGAGAACGCATCCCAGCCATAATGCTGGAACAGCACAACCGGGCGGCCGTCGGCGGCGTAAGCGGCGAGATCGCGCTTCAGCCATGGCAGGCCGCTGACGGCTCCCTTGTTCTCGTCCCCGCCGAAGCGCTGCAATTGCACGAGATGAAGACCGCCCCAGTCCCAGGAATAGTTGTCGGAGAGCGGATCGTAGTTCGAGACGGGCACGCGCGGCTTGTAGAACACTGACTGACGATGGGTAAGCTCCACATAGTCCCGCAATTCGCGGCGATACCAGTCGACGTTCGGTGGCGCGCCGTCCTGGTCGAGATCATGGTTTCCGAGGCCGACATAGACGGGATAGTGGATATGATGCGGCCCGACACCGTGCTCGTAACGGCTCTGGAACTGCTGCAACTGCCGCCCCTCGCGCGGCTCGCGAATCTGACCGCCGCCGTCGTCGGTGATATCGCCGCCGAGCACCAGGCCGAACGGCCGGGCAATCTTCGCTCCTGCGCTGGCAAGGCCGCTTGGGTTTCCGTCGATCGTTTCCGGCCAGTGCTGGCCGGAAACCGCGTTGAGCGCCGCAACGTGGCGCAACAGATTGGCGTCGGTCTTGCCTTCCTGCTCGCAATTCGGCGCGAGGCCTTCCGTCGAAACGATGCAGGCATGGATGTCACAGGAAAAGAGAAAAGTGGCGTCGACCGGAGGCGTGGCTGCCGCACGTCCGCCGCCTGCGATCAGGGAAAGACCGAGGCCCGCCGCACCGGCAAGAAATGTCCGCCTGGATGGCTCAGGCAATAGATTGTCGTTCATGGTGCCCCGCGCGCCTTGAACCAACTGAGACGGCTCAAGCATGGCGGGATTTTGCAGCAACGCTTGCAGAGCGTAAAGTATGCCAGTTCTATTGTGCGGGATCTGCCCTCACCCTAACCCTCTCCCCGCAAGCGGGGCGAGGGAGCTTGGAGTGCACCACTTGTCCCTTGTCCCCGCTTGCGGGGAGAAGGTGCCGGCAGGCGGATGAGGGGGCACAAAAGGACTCGCACCTTAGTGCCCACTTCCTCCAGGACCGGCGCCCTCCGGCTTCTTGATCATCAGCACGCCGAGGACCATCGCCAGGAACAGGACAGTCAGCATCAGGAACACGTCGATGAAGGACATGATCACGGCCTGCTGCTGGACCATCGCGGCCAGTTGCTTGACGGCGGCCGTCGCGCCGTCGAGGCCGTAGGCATTGAAGTTCGACGTCATATTGTTCAACCGATCGACCGCCTCCGGGTTGCCCCACTGGATATGTTCGGAAAGGCGCGCATAGTGGAGATCCTGGCGCTGCGTCAGGATCGTGTTGATGATCGCGAGGCCGACGGCTCCGCCGAGGTTGCGCGTCAGGTTGAAGAGGCCGGAGGCATTGCGGATGCGCGCCGGCGCCAGCGTGCCGAGCGCGATATTGTTGATCGGCACCATGCAGAGCATCAGCGAGCAGCCGCGCAAGATCTGCGGGACGAGCAGTTCCCAGAAGTCCCAATCGGCGGTGAGTTGACTCATCGTCCAGGTGCCCGCCGCAAAGCCGGCAAAGCCGATGGTCATCATCACGCGCGGGTCGAGACGACCAGCCAGGAAGCCCGCAACCGGAGCCGTGAGGAACATGGCCAGGCCGGAGACGAACATCGTCTCGCCGATCATCAGCGAATCATAGCCGCGGATGCGCCCCAGATAGAGCGGATAGAGATAGGTAAGGCCGTAGAGGCCAATGCCCATCACGAAGGAGAACAACGAGCCGAAGGTAAAATTGCGATTGGCAAAGGCCCTGAGATCGACCACCGGAAACTCCACCTTGAAGGCCCGGTAAAAGAAAATGGCGGCGGCAACAGCCGTGGCGACCGCGCCGATGACGATGTGGTCGTCATTGAACCAATCGTTGGCATTGCCCTCCTCCAGCACATATTCGAGCGAGCCGAGGAAGATCGCCATCGAGAACAGCCCCCACCAGTCGAACTTCTTGATCAGTCCCAGTTCCGGCTCGTCGAAATCGATGAAAATCCAGGTCAGCGTTGCGACGACGATGCCGGGGATGACGTTGACGAGAAACAGCCAGTGCCAGGAGAAGGCATGGCTCAGATAGCCGCCGACCGTCGGACCGATGGTCGGAGCGAGCGTCGCGATCAGACCGATGATCGGCGAGACGATATTTCGCTTCGACGGCGGGAAGATCGTAAAGGCGGCGGCGAAGACCGAGGGGATCATGCCGCCGCCGATGAAGCCTTGGATCGCCCGATAGACGATCATCTGGTCGATATTGGTGGCGGTTGCGGCAAGCGCGCTGGAGGCGGTGAAGCCGGCGGCGGCGACGGAAAAGAGCACGCGCGTCGAAACGATCCGGGCGAGCGTCCCCGACAGCGGGATCATGATGACTTCGGCGATCAGGTAGGAAGTCTGCACCCAGCCGATTTCGTCTGATCCGGCGGAAAGACCCGCCTGGATTTCGGCGAGCGAGGCCGAGACGATCTGGATGTCGAGAATCGCCATGAACATGCCGACGACCATCGCGAAAAAGGCGATGAGTCGCCGCGGATCCATGCGCTCCTCGGCCCCGGCGCCGCTTGTCGGCACCGAGCCCGCTGTTGCCGTCGCAGCCATTTCCGCTACTCCTTCGCGTGCTTGCGCTTACTTCGCCTCGGCGACCCTCGCCGGTTCCGGCGCCGTGCGGGTATCGACATCGACCACGACGCTCAGGCCCGCCCGCAGGTTGCCCTTGGCGAGCGCGTCGGCAGGAAGCGTGATCCGAACCGGCACGCGCTGGATGACCTTGGTAAAGTTGCCGGTGGCGTTCTCCGCCGGCAGCAGCGAGAAGACCGAGCCGGAGGCCGGCGAAATCGATGCGACGGTGCCCTCGATCGGGTGCTCGTCATAGGCATCGACATGGACCTGGACCTTGGATCCGGGGACCAGATGCGCGATCTGCGTTTCCTTGAAATTCGCATCCACATAGAGCTGGTCCACCGGCACCAGAGCGGCAAGGCGCTGGCCGGCCGAGACGAGGTCGCCGACCTGAACGGAGACATTGCCGATGACGCCGTCATAGGGCGCCTTGAGCACGGTGAAGCCGAGATCGCGGTTCGCCTTGTCGCGCGCAAGCTCCAGCGAACGGATCGTGCTTTCCGCTTCGGTACGCTGCGCCTCGAGTACGGTGATATTGGCTCTGGCCGCGGCGATGTTGGCTTCGGCGCCGACGAGATTTGCTCGCGCCTGATCGAGCGCGACCTCGGCGCTGTCACGCGAAGCATCCGTTCCGAAAGCCCTGGACTGCAGGTCGCTGGCGCGCTTCTGCGTGAGCTCGGCGCCTCTGACCGTAGCTTCGAAGGCCTTCTTCTGCGCCTCGGCCTGGCTGAGACTTGCCTTGGCCCCGGCGATCTGCGCATCGAAACGGCTCAGCGCCAGCTTCTGCGTCGCGATCTGCGCCTCGGCCTGTTCCGCCGCGATGCGATAGTCGCCATCCTCGAGGGTGACGAGCGGATCGCCCGCCTTCACGTGCTGGTTGGCGACCACATCGACCTTGGCGACATAGCCGGAGACTTTCGGAGAGATGGTCGCGATGTCGCCCTCGATATAGGCGTCGTCGGTCGAAACCATGAAGCGACCGTTGGTCCACCAGTCGTAGCCGTACCAGGCCCCGGCGGCGAGCAGCGCCAGCCCGATCGCCGGAAGGATCGGCTTGCGACGTTTCTTCGGGGGAGCAGCAACCTCAGCGGCCGGGCGCTCCGTCACCGGTGGGGCCTCGCTGGTCGGGGCCTTGGCCTCTGTGTTCGGAATATCGGCGACTTCGAAATCGTCGCCGACAGGACGGACTCGCGCAACGCTGGAGGTGCTGGAAGCGGACATGGGACACCGTTTTGGCTAAATTAGCTAAATTGAACTGAACCGTTCGGTTCGATTGACCTTGACATAATGCCTTTTACGTCGCATATCAAGAGTAAATCGAACCGAGCGGTTCGAAGTGACGAGCAAGGTAAAAAATCCGCGGGGTTCCTGTCCGCGCCCCTTGCTTTTCATCGGAATCGATCACGTTTATGGTTTTGGGTTTGGGCTCCAGGATCATCGTGATCTACAGGAGTGGAAACGTCCGGCTATCATGACGTCAGCGAAAAGCGCACAGCAGGAAAAGTCCCTGCAGCACCAGGAGCAGCATCCTTCGGGCAGCGGCCGACGCGCCGCCGGCGAGGACCCGGTCAAACGCGAGCAGATCCTCGAAGGCGCCAAACGCGTTTTCATGCGAAGCAATTTCGACGCCGCCAGCATGAACGATATCACGCGGGAGGCGGGCGTTTCGAAGGGCACGCTGTACGTTTATTTCGAGAACAAGGAAGACCTTTTCGAGGCGCTCATCGCCCGGGAGCGCAGCCGTATCGTCAGCAGCATCAAGCAGTCGCTGAACGACATTGAGCCGATTGAGGAAGCACTTCACGATTTCGCCGTGACTCTCGTAACCAGCATAACCTCCGACTACACGATCCGTGCAATGAGGACAGTGCTTGGAGTGATCGACCGCATGCCGCGGCTCGCGCAACGCTTTTTCACCGCCACGCCGGAAAACGGCTACACGGTGCTGAAGGCCTATCTCGACCAGCAGGTGGCGGCAGGCACGCTCTCGATCGATGATACGGAACTGGCCGCGAAGCAGTTCATCGAGCTTTCCATGGCCGGCCTCTTCAAGGGCCGCCTGTTCGGGATGTGCGACGCGCTGCCCGCCGATCAGATCGAGAAGAACGTCGTATCGGCCATCCGCGTCTTCATGGCCGCCTACGGTCCGCGGGACCCTCGCTAACGGCAACACGGGTCTCGTTTGCCTGAGCTGGGCGCACATTTGCAGGCGATTGCCGAACGGATCGTAGAAACTCGCAAAGGTCACGAAGCCGGGAACACCTGTCTATCCTCGCACTGGACGCCGCGGCGACGCAGTTCCTCAACCGCCGCGTGGCAATCCTCCACTGACAGGACGAGGGTTGTCCCCGAGGAGGGTGTCCAGCCGCTCGCGGCCAAAGTCACCAAAACGTTGCCGCCTGCTCCGCCGGCAGAGAACTCGATCCAGCCGGCTTCGGGGCAGGTCGTAGTGCGGCGGCCAGAAGCCGAGCACCTCGCCGTAAAAATCTCGGGCACGATCAAGGTCGGTCACCGAGATCGAGACCACATCGATCCCACGAAATAAAGCGCCAAACGTTGCCATGGCTTTGAACGTAGGCCACGGAATCCCTTGGTCGAGCCGGACGGACGGTTTGTTGGGACGCAATCGGCGCCGGCGGGCCAAATTTGCCGTCGACGCGCGGCGCTATTTCCCCACAATCGAGCAACGGCGATCAAACGCGCCCTCCGATAAAACCGTAAGAGCTAGGTCGTCTACCACGGGAGTGAACATGAGTGCCATCGGACGGGCGATCTGGTTCATCGAGAGCCATTTCGCGAAGGATATAACGCTGGAGCAGATTGCCGACTCCGCCGGCCTGTCGCGCTATCACTTGTCGCGCGTCTTCGGCCTGTCGACCGGCCGTTCGATCAGCGCCTATATCCGCGGGCGTCGCCTGAGCTGGGCTGCGCTTCTGCTGGCGAACGGCAACTCCACCATTCTCGAGGTGGCGCTCGATGCGGGCTACGGCTCGCACGAGGCATTCACCCGTGCCTTTCGCGAGCAGTTCGGCGTGACACCCGAATCGATCCGCAAGCAAAGGCATGTTCGCAACATCGAATTGATGGAGCCCATCAGGATGAACGATACGCGCAATCTGAAAATCGAACCGCCGCGCTTTGAGGAGGGCCCTGCCCTACTCCTCGCCGGCCTTGAAGAAACCTATGCTTACAATCGCACGGAAGGCATTCCTTCGCTCTGGCAACGCTTCAACACCCATTTCGGTCATATTCCGGGCCAGCGCGGCAACGTCGCCTATGGCGTCTGCACCCATGCGGATGCCGAAGCCGGAAGCTTCCGCTACATGGCGGCCGTCGAAGTCGAGGATGCGGACGCACTGCCGAATGGGTTCTCCACCTTGAAGCTGCCGAAGCAGCGCTATGCCGTGTTCCTGCATCGAGGTCACATCTCGGCGATCTCGACCACGGCCCAGCAGATCTTCGGAACGTGGTTTCCGCAGTCCGGTCTCGAGCACGGCGATACGCCCGATCTCATCGAACGCTACGACGAGCGGTTCGACCCGGATTCCGGCATGGGCGTCGTCGAGATGTGGGTTCCGATAAAACAGTAAACGGTAAAACGCTGCCGCGAAACCGCGGCAGCGCTTGCCACTTCGGCGCTACTCCTTAAATACTGCGGCGAGCCTGGCGTGACGACGCGCCCTGGAGGGGAAAAGTGTGCGCGGTTACCGCCCGCATTCCACTCTGTTTTGTTGGAACCGATGACGTTCACTGATGTTGGGGTCGATTCGACACGACATCAGTGATTGTCAGTCTGAAAGGAACAGTTCGCCGATGCAGGAAATCCTCACGCTCGCTCAAAGCCCGGAGGCTTGGATCGCTCTCATTACGCTCATTGTGATGGAAGTCGTCCTCGGCATCGACAACCTCATCTTCATCTCCATCCTCACCAACAAACTGCCGCCGGAAAACCGTGTCAGCGCCCGCCGTATCGGCATCGGCCTCGCGCTGGTCATGCGGCTGGCGCTGCTCGGCACCATCGCCTGGATCGTTCAACTGACTCAGCCCGTCTTCGAAGCCTTCGCTCACGCATTTTCCTGGAAGGACATGATTCTGATCGCCGGCGGGCTCTTCCTCGTTTGGAAAGCAACGAAGGAGATCCACCACAACGTCGATCCAAGCGACCATGACGAAGACTTCATCGCAAGCTCGGCGATCAACAGTTTCGCGGCCGCGATCGGACAGATCCTGCTTCTCGACCTTGTCTTCTCTGTCGACAGCATCATCACCGCCGTCGGCATGACGCCGCACCTGCCGATCATGGTCGTCGCCGTCATCGTCGCCGTGACCGTCATGCTGCTGGCTGCGAGCCCGCTTGCGAACTTTATCGAGAAAAACCCGACGATCGTGATGCTGGCGCTCGCTTTCCTCTTGATGATCGGCACCACGCTGATTGCCGAGGGCATGGGCTTCCACGTACCGAAAGGCTACGTCTATGCCGCCATGGCCTTCTCGGCGTTGGTCGAAGGGCTCAACATGATCGCCCGCAACGCGCGCCTGAGAAAGCAGCGGGCCACGAAGCTGCATTAACAGCCGCGATTGCGACCCATTGCGAAGAGGCCCGCATTCACGCGAATGCGGGCCTCTTGCTGCGGGAGGTAAGCGAGGATGCGGGCTGGACGGGTCAGGAGCTCGCCTGCCATTTCGTTGGCCACGGGAAGAAACCGGAAAAATTCCCGTGTTCTCCACTTCCGTCGCGTCCGGTTGCCACAATCCGCGTCCTCGGAGGGGATAATGCAGCCGCGCCGTCAGCGTTCCAATACTTGTTCGGCAGCGAGGTAGACAGAGAGCGCCCCTTCCTCTTTCCGTTGACATGCGGGACTTTCTATGGTCTCACCCCTGCCGACTGGAATTGCCCGCCGATACCGCTTGGGCGGCACCCTTGCGGGCCTTCCTTCCCATAAGATACGCGCCCGTCAGCTGGTAGGCACTCCGGCAAGGGCTCAAGAGCACGTCAAGACGGGCAAAGACCATGGCAGATTCTGCAGTCCGGGTACGCATTGCACCCTCCCCCACCGGCGAACCGCATGTCGGCACCGCCTATATCGCGCTGTTCAACTACCTCTTCGCGAAGAAGCACGGCGGCGAATTCATCCTCCGCATCGAGGACACCGATGCGACGCGCTCGACGCCGGAATTCGAGAAGAAGGTGCTGGATGCACTGAAATGGTGCGGGCTGGAATGGTCGGAAGGCCCGGATATCGGCGGCCCCCACGGCCCCTATCGCCAGAGCGACCGCAAGGACATCTACGGGCCGTTTGTCGAGAAGATCGTCGAGAACGGCCATGGTTTCCGTTGCTTCTGCACGCCCGAACGGTTGGAGCAGATGCGCGAAGCGCAACGCGCCGCCGGCAAGCCGCCGAAATATGACGGCCTGTGCCTCAGCCTCTCCGCCGAGGAAGTAACCTCGCGCGTCGCCGCCGGCGAGCCGCATGTCGTGCGCATGAAGATCCCGGCGGAAGGCTCCTGCAAGTTCCACGACGGCGTCTATGGCGATGTCGAGATCCCGTGGGAGGCCGTCGACATGCAGGTGCTCTTGAAGGCCGACGGCATGCCGACCTATCACATGGCGAACGTCGTCGACGACCATCTGATGAAGATCACCCATGTCGCGCGCGGCGAGGAGTGGCTCGCTTCGGTGCCGAAGCACATCCTGATCTATCAGTATCTCGGCCTCGAACCGCCGAAGTTCATGCACCTGTCGCTGATGCGCAACGCCGACAAGTCGAAGCTGTCGAAGCGCAAGAATCCAACCTCGATCTCCTATTACACGGCGCTCGGCTACCTGCCGGAAGCGCTGATGAACTTTCTCGGCCTGTTCTTCATCCAGATCGCCGAGGGCGAAGAACTGCTGACGATCGAAGAACTGGCGGAAAAGTTCGATCCGGAAAACCTGTCGAAGGCCGGCGCGATCTTCGATATCCAGAAGCTCGACTGGCTGAACGCCCGTTGGATCCGCGAGAAGCTCTCCGAGGACGAGTTCGCCGCGCGGGTCTTCGCCTGGGCGTCGGAGAACGATCGCCTCAAGGAGGGACTGAAGCTTTCGCAGTCGCGCATCTCGAAGCTCGGCGAACTGCCGGACCTTGCGGCCTTCCTCTTCAAGTCGGATCTCGGCCTGCAGCCTGCCGCCTTCGCCGGCGTGAAGGCCTCGCCGGAGGAGATGCTCGAAGTCCTGAACACCGTTCAACCGGATCTCGAAAAGATCCTCGAATGGAACAAGGAATCGATCGAGGCGGAACTGCGCGCCAGTGCCGAGCGGATGGGCAAGAAGCTCAAGGCGGTCGTCGCGCCGCTCTTCGTCGCCGTATCCGGTTCGCAGCGCTCGCTGCCGCTCTTCGATTCGATGGAGCTGCTCGGCCGCGCCGTAGCGCGCCAGCGCCTCAAGGTGGCGGCGCAGGTGGTCGCCTCCATGGTGGGCAGCGGAAAGTAAGGACAAGACCATGAACGAGAAGACAGAAACCGCTGGCCTTTCCTCCGACGCCACGGAAGTGCGTGCCCAGAAGCTCGACCTCCTGCGCGAGCAGATCGGCGACGTCTACCCGGCGCATTTCCACCGCACGCTGACCAACGCGGAGCTCGCCGAGAAATATGCCGGGCTGGAGCCCGATACGGAAAGCGGCGACACGGCGACGGTCGCCGGCCGCGTCTTCTCCTCGCGCAATTCCGGCATGTTCATGGATATCCATGACGCCTCCGGCAAGATCCAGATCTTCTCGCACAAGGACACGACGCCGGAAGAAGCGCGCGCTCTCCTACCGATGATCGACCTCGGCGACATCATCGGCGTCACCGGCGAGGTACGCCGCACGAAGCGCGGCGAGCTGACGGTGAACGCCAAGGAAATCACCATGCTCTGCAAGTCGCTCCTGCCGATGCCGGAGAAGTATCACGGGCTTGCCGACATCGAGACGCGCTACCGCAAGCGCTATCTCGACATCATGGTGAACGAGGAATCGAAGCTGCGCTTCCTGCAACGAAGCCGCATCGTCTCGAGTCTACGCCGCTTCCTCGAGGACGAGGGCTTCATGGAAGTCGAAACGCCGATGCTGCAGCCGATCTACGGCGGCGCGACGGCCGAGCCATTCAAGACGCATCACAACACGTTGAAGCTCGACATGTACCTGCGCATCGCGCCCGAGCTTTACCTGAAGCGGATTCTGGTTTCGGGCCTTACCGACAAGGTCTTCGAGATCAACCGCAACTTCCGCAACGAAGGCGTCTCCACCCGGCACAACCCGGAATTCACCATGATGGAGTGCTACTGGGCCTATGCGGACTACGAGGACATGATGGGCCTCGTCGAACGCATGTTCGAGACCTTGGCGCTCGCTGTCCATGGCAAGACCGAGTTCGAATTCGGCGACAAGCAGCTCTCCTTCAAGGGACCGTTCCCGCGCGTCTCGATGCCGGCAGCCGTGAAGGATGCGACCGGCATCGATTTCCTCGCGATAAAGACCGACGAGGAGGCCCGCGAAGCGGCGAGGAACACCGGCCTCGAGGTCGAGAAGGACGCCACCTGGGGCGAGGTCCTCGCCTTCATCTTCGAAGAGAAGGTCGAAGCGACGCTGATCCAGCCGTCTCACGTCATCCACTTCCCGAAGGACATCTCCCCGTTCGCCAAGGAGGTGCCGGGCGAGCCGCGGCTCGTCGAGCGCTTCGAGACCTATTGCAACGGCTGGGAGATCGGCAACGCCTTCTCCGAGCTCAACGATCCGGTCGAGCAACGCGCCCGCATGGTCGAGCAGATGGAACAGGCCCACGCCCGCGGCGAGAAGGAAAAGACGCTCGACGAGGACTTCCTCGACGCCATGGACCAGGGCATGCCGCCCGCCGGCGGCTTGGGCATCGGCGTCGACCGGCTGATCATGCTGCTTACCAATTCGCCGTCGATCCGCGACATCATTCTCTTCCCGGCCCGTCGCCACAAGGCCGACTAAGCTGGAGGAATAGGTCTCGGACAGGACAAGCCCATTGCGCAAGCGGCGGGCTTTTCGTTTTGGCGGGGAACGATCGGCGGTGCGGGCTCAGTGGCCGCTATGCGCTTCCGCACTCTCGGCCGGATGCTCCTTGGCTTCCGCAGCCTCCGCGCCTACTGCGTCAGCCGCAGCCGGATCAATGCAGAGCGAGCGATCGTCCATCCTGGCCATGATGGCGCGGATCTCGTCGAGCCCGAGGCTCACCACCTTGCCATGGAACATGCCGTCCGGATTGGCCGTGCCGTCGTTGTAGGAAGCGCGGAAGGGTTCGTCCATGCCCTTCACGCTCTGCGGACCGGGCGCGAAAAGCACTTCGGCGCCGACCGCGGTACCGCGCACCGCGGCGCGATCATCCGGGCCTGCCGCATCGAGCACGACGACCTGATAGAGGTCGGCTTTTTCCTTGCTGGCAAGTGCGCCGACGACGCGCAACGCGGTGCGGACCCGGTCAGGCCCGCCGGCCCTGTCCGTCTTCACATGCATGCGGATCCAGCGCTGCCCGCGGTGGTCGAGCTTGAGTGTCCGGAGCATCGTGCATTCGAGACCGGAGGCGGAAGGCTCTGACAGCCGCGCAACGAGCCTGTCGCGCCCCACATAGACGGCGGCGCCACCGGAGGCGGCCGAGACGGCAAAGGCCGCGGTGAGGATCACAACGAGCCGCTTCGAAGGACGCAATTTACTTAAGATAGCCTTCACAGGCGGCTCCGCTGTGGACGCAAATACAAAAAAGCCAGAACGGGATTGAAGATAGGCGAAACACCCTTTCGGAAAGTTTAAGCGAAGAGCCACAAGTGAAATGTGGAACGAGAGAGGCACGCCCCGGCCAAGCGCCGGGACGTCGTCGCAGCGCCGTGCTCAGCGGATCTCGATGTGGCGACGGTCGCGACATTCGCGATGCGGGGAGACCTGGACGTTGCCCCACGCATCGACCCAGCGTCTGCGTCGCTCAATGCAATATGCCCCAGAGGTGGGCACGACGGAGATGCGGCGCTTCGGATAATTGTTGTAGGTACCGGCATACTAGTCACCACTGTGCTCTGATGCGCTCCGTCCTCCGCCCTGACCGCCTTTGGTGCTTTGTGCGACTGACGATTCTGCAAACGAGGCAGCGCCGATCGCAACGATGGAAACGAGTATGCACATACGCATGCCATTTCCTCCCTGGTTGAGCCAGAATGGTATAACCCCATCCTTGCGTGTATATTGCCACGGTCGGCTGGCCAGCCCTGTTCCAGAAGAAACAGGTCGCCGACGCTTCGGAGGATGGCGCCATGTCGCGAGCGAATTGATGCAGGGACAGACGCAAGACCCTTGCTCTCCTGCCCGCCATCACTAAAAACGAAGCGGCAATTCTCAATAAAAACGAAGCGGCAATTCTCAATTTGAGGGACAGGCGGGATCATGGCGCGTATCGGAATAGTCGGAGCGGGAATCATCGGCTGCGCCTCGGCGGCCCATCTCATCGCCGAGGGTCACGCGGTCACCGTTTTCGAGAAGGACGTCGACGGCCTGCCCGCCTCGGTCGGCAATGCCGGTATCCTCGCAGTTCCGGAGATCGACCCGATTGCCCGCCCAGAGATGCTCTTTGCGGCGCCGAAGTGGCTCGTCGATCCGCTCGGGCCCCTGACGCTCCGTTGGCAGGATCTGCCGGCCCTCGCCCCATGGCTCTTCCGTTTCCTTAGTGCGGCACGGCCGGCCCAGGTGAAGCGCTCCCGCCAGGCCCTGCTCGGCCTGATGCGCGACGCTCTCGCCGCGCATCAGGCAATGGCGAGGCTCTGCGGCATTTCGGGCCATATGAGACCGACCGGAGCGCTTACGATCTTCGACAGCGAGGCTGCGCTCGACGCCGCGTTCCGAGACAAGCAGGCAACCGCCCGGCTTCTTGGCTTCGCCGTCGAACGCCTTGACTCCCGCGCCGCCCGCGGCCGCGTCCCCGCACTCGAGGGCGCCTTCGCCGGAGGCGTCTTCAGCAGCGGATACCAGACGTTTCTCGATCCGCTGAAGCTGCTGCGCGAGCTGCAGCACCATGTCCGGCAATACGGCACGCTCGTCGAAGCCGGCGTCGAGGCCGTGCAGCCAGGGCCCGAGGGAATCACGGTGGTCGCCGACACCGGCGAACGGCACGTCTTCGACAAGGTGGTGATCGCCGCGGGCGTGTGGTCGCGCACGCTCGTTCGCAAGCTTGGACTGAAGGTGCTGCTGGAAACGGAACGCGGTTACAACACCACCTTCGCCAACCCGCTAGTTAGGCTGGAAATGCCGGTCTTCTTCGCCGAGCACGGCTTCGTGGCGACGCCACTGGCCAACGCCCTGCGAATCGGCGGTGCCGTGGAACTGGCGCGGCCGGAGGCGCCCCCAAACTACGCGCGAGCTGCCGCGATGCGCCAGATTATGCGGCGCTATGTTCCGGCCCTTCCGGAGACCGGCGGCAAGGAATGGATGGGCAGGCGCCCCTCGACACCGGATTCGGTACCGGTCATCAGCCTGCATCCGTCGGATCCCCGTATCGCCATGGCCTTCGGCCACGGCCATCTCGGCCTGACGCTCTCGGCGATCACCGGTGCAAAGGTTGCCGCTCTCCTCTCGAAGGGGGCCAGCGCCGACCTCGAACCCTTCAGCATCCGCCGTTTCCAGTAGCCGCGAACGAAATCCAGCCGATTGACTTTCGCCTGCTCCTTGTCCATTGCCCCGACGCACACGATCAGGTTCAGGCAAATGGGGCGGAGATCCCCCAGAGAAAGAAGACGATATGCACAAGGTTATTTTCGATACGGATCCCGGCGTCGACGACGCGATGGCGCTTCTCTTCCTGCACCGGCACCCTGAGATCGACCTCATCGGCATCACGTCGGTGTTCGGCAACGCCTCCATCGAGACGACGACGCGCAACGCCCTCTTTCTGAAGCAGGCCTGGGGCATTGGCGCGCCAGTCGCCAAGGGCCTCGGCGAGTTGTTCAATCCCGACCGGCCGCATATCGACTGGCCGACTGGGATTCACGGCGACGACGGGCTTGGCAATATCGACGTGCCGCACGTGATCGACCTGCCGCTCGATCACCGGCCGGCCCATCGCTTCATCATCGACACGGTGCGCGCCAACCCAGCGGAGGTGACGCTCGTCGCCGTCGGCCGCATGACCAATCTGGCGCGCGCATTGCATGAGGACCCGGAGATCGCCGGCCTCGTAAAGGCTGTGGTGATCATGGGCGGCGCCTTCGATGTGCCCGGCAACATCACGCCGGCGGCCGAGGCCAATATCCATGGTGACCCGGAAGCAGCGGACGCGGTGATGACCGCCCTATGGCCCGTGACGGTCATCGGCCTTGACGTGACCTCGCAAACGGTGATGACGCGCGCCATGCTCGCCGACATCGCCGAACGCGGCGGCAAAGCGGCGCGGCTCCTCGCCGACATCTCGCAGTTCTACATCGATTTCTACGAGCAGCATGTCGATGACGGCATG
This sequence comes from Sinorhizobium shofinae, assembly GCA_001704765.1. Classification (GTDB taxonomy): domain Bacteria; phylum Pseudomonadota; class Alphaproteobacteria; order Rhizobiales; family Rhizobiaceae; genus Sinorhizobium; species Sinorhizobium shofinae. Next base: position 53,731 of record MBFK01000094.1, on the reverse strand, counting down.
GTCGTTCACGACAGCTGCGCCTGCGCCTATGTGGTCGCACCGGAATTGTTCCGGACCCGCAGCGGCGCGATTCGCGTGCTGTGTGGCGGCATCGGAGACGGCCAGACCATCCAGAAGCCGGACGGACGGCTTTTCCCGCCGAATGCCTGGGACGGTCTGCCGAGCCAGGAGGCCTGCATCGGCATCGATGCCCACGCCGTCCTGAAGCTGATCGGCGAGACACTGGCGAGCGCGCACTGAGGCGTTAGCCTTGGAAAAACTTGCCCGGATAGCTGGCAGAGTCGCCCCCGCCAGCTATCTTTGTTGTCATGAAGCCCGAGACGTTGCTCTATCCCGCCCAGAAGGGGCTCTATTGCGAGAGGGGAGACTTCTATATCGACCCGGTACAGCCGGTCGAAAGGGCGCTCATCACGCATGGCCATGCCGATCATGCCCGCGCCGGACATGGCCGCGTGCTCGCGACACGCGAAACACTGGACATCATGCGCATCCGCTACGGTGACGCCTTTTGCGGCGAAAGCGAAGTGGCCAGCCTCGGCGAAACGATCACGATCAACGGCGTGCGGGTCTGCTTCCATCCGGCCGGTCATGTGCTCGGCTCCGCCCAGATCTCGGTCGAGGCGGCTGGAAAGCGGATCGTCGTTTCCGGCGACTATAAGCGGCGCTCCGACCCGACCTGCCGGCCGTTCGAGCCGGTCTCCTGCGATGTCTTCATTACCGAAGCGACGTTCGGCCTGCCGGTCTTTCACCATCCCGATGACAGGTCGGAGACCGCCCGGTTTCTCGCATCGCTGGAGCAGTTTCCTGAACGCGCCCACGTCGTCGGCGCTTACGCGCTCGGCAAGGCGCAGAGGCTCATCGCGCTGCTTCGCCAGCAGGGCTACGACGAGCCGATCCATATCCACGGCGCGCTCGCGAAACTCTGCGAGTACTACCAGGCCGAGGGGATCGACCTCGGCGATATCCGCCCGGCTACTATTGCCGGCGACACGAGGCCGGATTTCGCCGGCGGCATCGTGATCGGCCCGCCTTCGGCCTTTTCCGACCGCTGGGCGCGCCGGTTCGCCGATCCCGTCGCCGTCTTCGCGTCCGGATGGATGCTCATTCGCCAGCGCGCCAAGCAGCGTGGCGTCGAACTGCCGCTCGTCATCTCCGACCATTGCGACTGGGCTGAACTGACCAGCACCATACGCGAAATCGCTCCGGCCGAGGTCTGGGTGACACATGGCCGCGAGGAGGCGCTGGTGCGCTGGTGCGAATTGGAGGGGATCCCGGCGCGCCCGCTCCATCTCGTCGGTTACGACGACGAGGGAGAATGACGGATGAAAGCCTTCGCCGAACTGCTCGGCCGCCTCGTCCTGACGCCCCAGCGAAACGCCAAGATACGGCTGCTCGCCGACTATTTCCGCAGCACCCCCGACCCGAGTCGCGGCTATGCGCTCGCGGCGATCGCCGGGACGCTTTCGCTCAACACGGTGAAACCGGCATTGATCCGCGACCTGCTGCTCGAGCGCATGGACGAGGTGCTATTCCACTACTCCTATGATTATGTCGGCGATCTCGCCGAAACGGTTTCCCTGGCCTGGGAGCCGCCGGAGGGGATCGTTCCTGCGGACATTCCACTCGGGGAGGTTATCGAGCGGCTTCAGAGGGCGGGGCGTTCCGAGGTCCGGTCGCTCGTCCGCGACATGCTCGACCGGCTCGACACCGCCGGCCGCTTCGCCTTTCTGAAGCTCGTAACCGGCGGCTTGAGGATCGGTGTCTCGGCGCGGCTCGCCAAACAGGCGCTGGCCGACATGGGCGGCAAGGACATCGGCGAGATAGAAACGCTTTGGCACGGGCTTTCGCCGCCCTATCTGCCGCTTTTTCTTTGGCTTTCCGGCGAAGCGGAGATGCCCGTTCTCACCACGCCGGCCGTCTTTCACTCCGTGATGCTGGCCACCCCGATCGGCGAGGGCGACCTTGAAGGACTGGATCCGGCCGACTTCGCCGCCGAATGGAAATGGGACGGCATCCGCGTCCAGCTGGCCAATATTGGCGGCGTGCGGCGGCTCTATTCACGCAGCGGCGACGAGATATCCGGCGCCTTTCCGGAAATCATCGAGGCCGCCGATATCGCCGGCGTGATCGACGGCGAGTTGCTGGTCGGCGGAACGATGCGCACCAACCGCGCCACAGCCACATTCGGGGACCTGCAGCAGCGGCTCAATCGAAAGACCGTCAACCGCAAGCTGCTGGAGGACTACCCGGCCTTCATTCGCGGTTACGACATCCTCTTTTCGGGCGAGCGCGACATGCGGCCAGAACCTTTCCACGCCCGTCGCGAAGCCTTGGCGGCCCTCATCGACGCCGCTTCGCCGCAGCATTTCGACCTGTCGCCGCTCGTCCCTTTCTCGACCTGGGAGGACCTGGACCGCCTGCGCTCGGACCCACCGGATCCGGTCATCGAAGGCATCATGCTGAAGAGGCTCGACTCGCCCTATCTGGCCGGGCGGATGAAAGGTCCATGGTTCAAGTGGAAGCGCGCGCCGTTCAACATCGACGCGGTGCTGATGTATGCGCAGCGCGGCCATGGCAAGCGCTCGAGCTACTATTCGGATTTCACCTTCGGCGTCTGGACGGAGGCAGAAGGCGGCACGACCCTGGTGCCTGTCGGTAAGGCCTATTTCGGCTTTACCGACGCCGAACTCGAGGTGCTCGACCGGTTCGTGCGCGACAACACGGTCGAGCGCTTCGGCCCGGTACGGGCGGTCCGTGCTGAACCGGACGCCGGCTTTGTCGTCGAGGTGGCTTTCGAAGGACTGAACCGCTCGACCCGCCACAAATCGGGCGTCGCCATGCGCTTCCCGCGCATCGCCCGGCTGAGACTGGACAAGCTGCCGCGGGAGGCCGACAGGCTGGAGACCCTGCAGGCGATGATCGGGATAAGCAGCTAGCGCTCTCGACTATTTCAGCGATTCCAAATGAAGAATTGTTAAGGAGAGGTTGGAATATTCGGCCTGTCTATCTCGAAGTCCGCATCCGCAGGGTCGTCTTGTGCCAGAAATTAATACTCAAAACCTTGGCAGATCCCGGCTTTCGCGGTTTCTGACGCCCAATTATCTGCCGGCGATGATCGCGACCTTCGTCGTTCTGCTTGCCGGCGTTCTCGCCGACAATCAGAACCGGACCATTTCGGATGCCCGCTTGCGTTCGGTCGTGGCCGACGAATTGAATCCGATCCGCTCCAAGCTGGAGACCTGTATCAACGGCAATATTCAGCTCGTTCGAGGCCTGATAGGCACGATCGCGACCGAGCCGGACATGCGACAGCCGCGTTTCAGCGAGCTCGCGCAAAGCATCTTCAGCGAGCGATCGCAACTGCGTAACCTGGCAGCCGCGCCCGACCTGGTGGTTTCCATGGTCTATCCGGTGTCGGGGAACGAAAAGGCCATCGGACTCGACTACCGCAAGAACGAGAAGCAGCGCGCCACGGCAATGCGCGTGATGGAGACGGGCACGTTGGTGCTCGCCGGCCCGGTCGATCTCGTCCAGGGCGGCCGTGGTTTGATCGGCCGGTTTCCGTTGACGACCGATACCGGCGGCAACAAGCGGTTCTGGGGCCTGGTGTCGGCGGTCATCGATATCGACCAGCTCTATCGCGACAGCGGCCTCGTCTCATCGACGCTCGGCATCGAGATCGCTATCGCCGGCCGTGATGGTCAGGGTCGCAATGGCGCGATTTTCTTCGGCGATCCGGCGATCTTCGACAAGGCTCCGGTGGAGATGGACGTGACGCTGCCGGGCGGCTCCTGGCGGATTGCGGCGATACCGAAGGGCGGCTGGCCGACGACGTCGGAGAATGCCTGGCAGGTCCGCCTGCTGATCCTGCTCGGCGGCCTGACGATCGTCGTTCCGATGATCGTCACCGGACACCTGACGACCGAGCGCCAGCAAAACATGCGGGCCCTTAGGCAGAGCAAGGATCAACTTCTGGAGCTTTCGCATTGCCTGAAGATTGCGCTCGACACCTCCAAGATCGGCATCTGGGAACTCGATATCGACACCGGCAGGCTGCTGTGGGACAGCCGCATGAAGGAGCTTTACGGCGTCGGCTCATCCGTTCGCGAAATCTACGACGACTGGAAAGACTCGCTGCATCCCGACGATCTCGCTCGCGCCGAGGCGGAATACGCGGAGACGGTCGGAAGCGGCGGCGCCTACAACTCCGAATTCCGCATTCGGCTGCCCGGCGGCGAGATCCGCCACATCCGCGCCATCGGCTCGATCCACATCGGCGCGGGCTGCAGCAGGAAGATCGTCGGCGTCAACTGGGACGTGACGGCTGACGTCGAAACGCGGGCGAGACTTTCGGAAGCCAAGCGTCTCGCCGAGGCGCACAGCGCCGAGCTGGAGGCCGCGCGGCATCGGATGGAATTCAATGCACTGCACGACCCTCTGACAGGCCTGCCGAACCGCCGCTTCCTCGACCAGATCCTCGCGGACCGCGCCCGGCAATTCGACGTCCGGGAAAGGGTCAGTGTCTTCCATATCGACCTCGACCGCTTCAAGCAGATCAACGACACGATGGGCCATGCGGCGGGCGACGAAATTCTCAGGCACGCCGCCGGACTGCTGCGCGCGAGCGCGCGCGAGAGCGACTTCGTCGCGCGGATCGGCGGCGACGAGTTCGTCATCATCCGCGCAGGCGGCAGCACCGAGGAAGATGCGGCGCTGGCCTCGAGCATCATCGAGGCAATGAGCACGCCGGTCCGCTACAAGGACCAGGAATGCCGGATCGGCGTCAGCATCGGCATTGCCGCCCAGGCCGCAGCGACCGACGAGCTCTCGCAGATTCTCGTCAACGCCGATATCGCGCTCTACGAGGCGAAAAGGCGTGGCCGCAACAGGCACGAAACCTTTACCGGCGCGCTCAAGACCGCCGTGTTCCAGACAAAGCAGACCGCCGACGAGATCCTTCGCGGTCTCGAGCAGAACGAATTCGTCGCACATTTCCAGCCCCAGTTCTGTCCGTCATCCCTGGAGGTCATCGGCGTCGAAGCGCTGGCGCGATGGGACCACCCCACCAAGGGGCTCATCGGGCCGCATGCCTTCCTGAAGACTGCCGAAGACATCAACGTTGTCGCGGCCATCGACCAGGCGATCCTGGAACAGGCGCTGTTCCAGATCTGCCGCTGGGAGGCAAACGGCATCCGCATACCCAAGGTCTCCGTCAACCTCTCCTATTCGCGCCTGCGCGACGAGGGGCTGATCGAACGGCTCGAGCAGATGCGGATACCCGAAGGGCGGCTTTCCTTCGAATTGCTCGAATCGATCTCCTTCGACGAGAACGACATAACGCTGCTGTTGAACATCAGACGCATCAAGGAACTGGGCATCGACATCGAGATCGACGATTTCGGCACGGGCTATGCCTCCATCCTCAGCCTGCTGAAGCTGACGCCGCGGCGCCTGAAGATCGACCGGCAACTGATATTGCCGATTCTCGAGTCGCCCCAGCAACGCCGGCTCGTCGAATCGATCATCGATATCGGGACCTCGCTCGGCATCGAAGTGATCGCCGAGGGTGTCGAGACGCGCGAACACGCCGCCATTCTCAAGCAGCTCGGCTGTCATGGGCTGCAGGGCTATGCCTTCGCCCGGCCGATGAGCGCCAATGATCTCGCGACCTTCGTTTTCGAGCAGAAGTGGCGCGCCGCCTGAGCTTGCCGGTCCGCCATTCGGGAACGCGGCGCTCTGGCTGCAGGGCACTCCGTGACCCGACGGATCGGCGCGTTTTTCTGTCCCGAAAGGCTTGGCAGTCGACCGGAAAAAAGTCATAAAAACATATGCCTCTGCCGCTTCGCGGATGATCCGGGCATTGTCGGCGACGGTTGCTTCGGCGGCTGCCCCTCCGGAACCATCGGTTCCATTTCCGATATACCCAGACCGAGAGGGCCAAACGATCGAATACGCGGAAAAATTGCTATCCGTCTTCATTCTCGCCCCGTTCGGGGGAAGCCTCATCGCAATCTTCTTTCCGTCCGACCAACGCGGCGCCACGGCCTGGTTCGCAGGCGCGATCGCCCTCATCTGTTTCCTGGTCACCGCCGGCCTCTATCCCTTCGTCGCTACCGGCGGCGTGCTGCGCTACCAACTCGACTGGATCCCCGAACTCGGGTTGAACTTCACGTTGCGCATGGACGGGTTCGCCTGGCTGTTTTCGGCGCTGATCACGGCGATCGGATTTCTGGTCGTCCTCTACGCCCGCTACTACATGGCCGAGGAAGACCCCGTGCCGCGCTTCTTCGCGCTCTTTCTCGCCTTCATGGGGTCGATGCTCGGCGTGGTGCTTTCCGGCAACCTCATCCTGCTCGCAGTCTTCTGGGAACTGACGAGCATCGTTTCATTCCTGCTGATCGGCTACTGGCATCACAACGCGCATGCTCGCGACGGCGCGCGCATCGCACTGACGATGACGGGCATGGGCGGCCTTGCGATGTTCGTCGGCTTGCTGCTGATCGGACGGGTTGTCGGCAGCTACGATCTCGACGCCGTGCTCGCCTCGGGCGACGCGATCCGCAACGATCCGCTCTACAATGCGATCCTGGTTCTCGTTCTGCTCGGCGCCCTGACAAAGAGCGCCCAGTTCCCCTTTCACTTCTGGCTGCCGCATGCCATGGCCGCACCGACGCCGGTTTCCGCCTATCTGCATTCGGCGACGATGGTGAAGGCCGGCGTTTTCCTGCTGGCGCGGCTTTGGCCGGTGATGGCCGGCACGGAAGCCTGGTTCTGGATCGTCGGCCTGGCAGGCCTGACGACGCTGCTGCTCGGCGCCTATTTCGCGATCTTCCAGCAGGACCTGAAGGGGCTGCTCGCCTATTCGACGATCAGCCATCTCGGGCTGATCACCGTTCTTTTGAGCCTCGGCAGCCCGCTGGCCGCCGTCGCCGCGGTCTTCCATATCGTCAACCACGCGACCTTCAAGGCCTCGCTGTTCATGGCCGCCGGCATCATCGACCATGAAACCGGCACACGCGACATGCGCCGGCTGAGCGGCCTTTTCCATTACATGCCGATCACCGCGACGCTCGCCATGGTCGCCAGTGCCGCCATGGCCGGCGTGCCGCTGCTCAACGGCTTCCTGTCGAAGGAAATGTTCTTCGCCGAGGCGATCGAAACGCATCTCGTCAATGCGCTCGACACGGCGACCCCCTATGTCGCAACGATTGCAAGCATGTTTGCAGTGACCTATTCGCTGCGCTTCATTCACAGCGTCTTCTACGGGCCGCTGCCGTCCGACCTGCCGAAGAAACCGCACGAGCCGCCGCGCTGGATGCGGGCTCCCGTCGACTTCCTTGTGCTCGCCTGCCTGGTCGTCGGGACCATTCCCGCGCAGACGATCGGGCCGTTCCTGCACACCGCAGTCGTCTCGATCCTGCGTGAGGAAACGCCGCGCTACAGCCTCGCCGTCTGGCACGGCTGGAACATACCTCTGATCATGAGCTTCGTGGCGCTTTCGGGCGGCGTTGGCCTCTACTTCCTCATGCGCTCCTATCTCAGGACGGGAGTAGAGGGGCCGCCGATCTTCCGCCTGCTCGAGGGACAGCGCATCTTCGAGCGCGTGCTGGTGACGCTGTCGTGGAAATGGGCCCGCTCGCTCGAGCAAAGCCTCGGCACGCGCCATCTGCAGCCACAGATGCGGCTCCTGGTTTTCCTGGCGCTCGCCGCCGGGGCCCTGCCCCTTGCAATTGGCGGCTTTCGGCTGCCCCCGCTGCTCCTTCGCGGCATCGATCCCGCCTTCGCCCTGCTCTGGGGGATCGGCATCGCCTGCGCTGTTGGCTCGGCCTTCCTGGCGAAATTCCACCGCCTGGCAGCGCTCGTGCTCCTCGGCGGCGCCGGGCTCGTCACCTGCCTCACCTTCGTCTGGCTGTCTGCTCCCGACCTTGCCGTCACCCAGCTCCTCGTCGAGATCGTCACCACGGTGCTCATCCTGCTTGGGCTACGCTGGTTGCCGAAGCGCATCGAGGAGCCTGAGACGGCGGACATTCCGCTCAAGGTCCGTTTCAGGCGCCTGCGCGACTTCCTGCTCGCGACCATGGCAGGCGGAGGGGTTGCGCTCGTCGCCTACACGGTGATGACCCGGCCGTTGACGCCCGAGACCATTGCCAGCTACTTCCTCGGGCGGGCCTACCACCAGGGCGGCGGTACGAATGTGGTCAACGTCATCCTGGTCGATTTCCGCGGCTTCGACACGCTCGGCGAAATCGCCGTTCTGTGCATCGTGGCGCTCACGGTGTTTGCGCTCCTGCTGCGCTTCCGCCCGCACCCGGACAGCCTGGAAACGCCGGAGCAGCAGAAGGTGCAGAAGGCCTACGACGACGACCATCCCGAGAGGGTGGAGGGCGACAGCGTCGCCGAGTATCTTCACATCCCCTCGGTGATCATGCGTTGGATGTTCCCCGTCACCGGCATGCTCGCCGCCTATCTGTTCCTGCGCGGCCACGACCTGCCGGGCGGCGGATTTGCCGCGGGCATTGCCATGTCGATCGGCTTCATCCTGCAATATATGTCGGGCGGCACCCGCTGGGTGGAGGAACGCCTGCGCATTCACCCGCTTCGCTGGATGAGCATCGGTCTCCTCGTGGCTTTGGCCACGGGCGTCGGATCCTGGCTCTTCGGCTATCCGTTCCTGACATCGCGATCCGAATATGCCAGCCTGCCGATCATCGGCAAGGTTCCGCTCGCAAGCGCCATCCTTTTCGACCTTGGAGTCTTCTCGCTCGTGCTCGGCGCCACGGTGCTGTTGCTCATCGCGCTGGCGCACCAGTCGGTTCGCCGCGCATCGCGCCCGCATATGCGAGCCGCGCGGCCGGAAAGGGAGGCGGCACAGTAATGGAGCTCATTCTCTCCGCCGGCATCGGCGCACTGGCCGCATCGGGCATCTATCTTCTCCTGAGACCGCGAACCTATCAGGTGGTCATCGGGCTTTCGCTGCTCTCCTATGCGGTCAATCTCTTCATCTTCAGCATGGGGAGGCTGCGGGTAAACGCCCCGCCGGTGCTCGAGCCGGGCGGCGTGGGCGACCTATTGCGCTACACCGACCCCGTTCCGCAGGCCCTCGTTCTGACCGCGATCGTCATCGGTTTCGCCATGACCGCGCTCTTCCTCGTCGTGCTGCTCGTTTCGCGCGGCTTCACCGGCACCGACCATGTCGACGGAAGGGAGCCACCGCGCGGTGACTGATTGGTTGCACCACCTCCTGATCCTGCCGGTCCTGCTGCCGCTCGCCGTCGCGGCGGTGCTGATCCCGATCGACGAGCGCGACCGGACGCTGAAGGGGGCCATCGGCTTCGCATCCACGCTCATCGTCTTCATCGTCACGATGATACTGATGCGCCTTGCCGCGGCAGGCGAAGGCAGCCCGCCGGGCGCCGGCGTCTACCAGCTCGGCAATTGGCCCGCGCCGTTCGGCATCGTCCTCGTCCTCGACCGCCTGTCGGCGCTGATGCTCTGCCTCGCGAGCGGCCTGGCGCTCGCCGCCCAGGTCTATTCGATGGCGCGCTGGCACACGGCCGGACACCATTTCCACTCGCTGTTCCAGTTGCTCGTCGCCGGTCTCAACGGCGCCTTCCTGACGGGCGACCTGTTCAATCTCTTCGTCTTCTTCGAGATGATGCTCGCCGCCTCCTACGGCCTGCTTCTGCACGGCTCCGGGCCGTTGCGCGTCAAAGCCGGGCTGCACTACGTCGCCATCAATCTCGCCGCCTCGTCGCTGTTCCTGATCGGCGTCAGCCTGATCTACGGTGCCACCGGCACGCTCAACATGGCGCATCTCGCTGCGAAGCTCGCCACGCTCGCACCGGAAAGTCGGCGGCTCGTCGAAACCGGCGCCGCAGTGCTGGGCGTCGCCTTTCTCGTGAAGGCGGGCATGTGGCCGTTGAGCTTCTGGCTGCCGACCGCCTACGCGGCGGCCACGCCGCCGGTCGCCGCCGTCTTCGCCATTCTGACGAAGGTCGGCATCTATGTCATCCTCCGCCTGCATATGCTCGTCTTCGGCACCGCGGCGGGCGCATCGGCCGGTTTCGGGCAGGACTGGCTTCTGACCGGCGGCATGCTGACGATTTCCTTCGGCACCATCGGCGTGCTTGCTTCGCAGGCAATGGGACGGCTCGCGGCCTATTCGGTGCTCGTCTCTTCCGGAACGCTGCTTGCGGCGATCGGCCTTGGGCGACCGGAAATGCTCGCCGGCGCCCTCCTCTATCTTGTCAGCTCGACGCTGACGATTGCCGCTTTCTTCCTGCTTATCGAACTCGTCGAACGCGGCCGCGACGCCGGCGCCGACGTTCTGGCGGTGACGATGGAAGCCTATGGCGACTTCGATGAGGATGAAGAAGAGGAGGAAGTGGGCGTCGCCATTCCGGGCACGATTGCCATTCTCGGGCTCTGCTTCTGCCTCTGCGCCGTTCTCCTGTCGGGCCTGCCGCCACTTTCGGGCTTCATTGCCAAATTCGCGCTGCTGCGCGGGCTCTTCGACTTGCCGGCGGCAAACCAGGCCAGCGCGATCTCTACCGCCGACTGGACCTATGTGGCGCTGCTCATCCTTTCGGGTCTCGCCGCCATGATCGCCATGAACCGGGTTGGCATCCGGACCTTCTGGGCTTCGATCGAGGGGACCATACCGCGGGTCGTCGTCATCGAGATTACGCCTGTTGCCGTCCTGCTCGGCGCCTGCGTCTTCCTGAGCCTCCAGGCCGGTCCCGCGATGCGCTATATGCAGGCAACCGCCGACGATCTGCTCGCCCCTCTCGTCCACAGCGAGCGGGTCCTTTCCGCGCCAAGAGCGGGAGGCCAATAGAGATGCGCGCCTGGTTTCCTTACCCGCTGCTCTTGATTGCCCTCTTGGTCATGTGGCTGCTCTTGAACCAGTCAGCGGCGCCCGGTTCCATCGTCGTTGGCGTCGTCCTGAGCACGCTTCTCGGCTGGGTCACGGTGAAGCTGCAGCCGACCCAATCGCGCCTCCACCGCCTGCGGCAGATCGGAAGCTTCAGCCTTGTCGTCGCCGCCGACATCATTCGCTCGAATGTCGCGGTCGCCGGGACCATCCTGCGGGCCCGACGCACACCGACAAATTCCGGTTTCATGACCGTTGATGTGGATCTGGAGAATGAGAACGCGCTGGCCCTGCTCGCCTGCATCCTGACTGCAACCCCCGGCACCGCCTGGCTCGAATATGACAGGCGTCAGAAGAACTTGCTCCTGCATGTGCTCGATATCGAGAACGAGGATCTCTGGCGGCGAACGGTCAAGCGCTACGCAGCAGGACTGAAGGAGGTACTTAAATGATCGAGCTTGCAATCGTCTGGTCGATCCTGCTTGCACAGGTCATGCTCGCATTGGCGATGGCCTTCGCACTCTACCGGATCATCAAGGGGCCGCGCGCCCAGGACCGCATCCTCGGGCTCGACACGCTCTACATCAACGCCATGCTGATGTTGCTCGCCTTCGGCATTCGCACGGCCAACACGATCTATTTCGAGACGGCGCTGATCATCGCGCTGATCGGTTTCGCCTCCTCGATCGCCTTCGCGAAATTCCTTATGCGCGGCGAGGTGATCGAATGAGCCATATGACCGACCTGCCGTCGTGGGCGGCGATCGTCGTTTGCGGATTGCTGCTTCTCGGAGCGGCGATGACGCTCATCGGCTCGCTCGGCCTGCTGCGCCTTCCCAGCTTCTACGACCGCCTGCACGCCCCGACGATCGCGACGAGTGGCGGCACGATCCTCATCTGCCTGGCCTCGATGCTTTGCTTTGCGGTGCTGCAGAGCCGCTGGATCTTCCACGAAATGCTGATCATCTTCTTCGTGACGGTGACGACGCCGGTGACGTTGATGCTGCTCGGCCAGGCCGCCCTCTACCGCGACCGCGTCGAGGATCGGCGCGACGTTCCCCACAAGTCGAAGCCCGCGTCGGAACCGGATGCGGAATGAAGCCGCTCTATTCGCGGCCGCGGAAGCGGCGCTGATAAGCCGGGTCATAGAGAGAGCTCTCCCGGAAGTCCGATGCTTCCAGCCCCGGTCCGACGAAGATCAGCGCCGTGCGCTCGATCTGTTCGGCCGCGACCTTGGCGGCGATGTCGCCGAGCGTGCCGCGCAGGACGCGTTCATCCGGCCAGGAGGCCTTAACGACGATCGCCACCGGGCAATCGGCGCCGTAGAGCGGCGTCAGTTCCTCGACGACGCGGTCCAGCGCATGGATGGCGAGGTGGATCGCCAGCGTCGAACCGGTGGCGCCGAAGGCCGCCAGCGTCTCGCTATTCGGCATCGGTGATGCGCGGCCGGAAACGCGGGTCAGCACAAGGCTTTGCGCCACCGTCGGAATGGTCAACTCGCGGCCGAGCGTCGCCGCGGCGGCGGCGAAGGCCGGCACGCCCGGAGTCATCGTGTAGCCGATACCGTGTTTCTCCAGACGCCGTATCTGCTCGGCAACCGCACTCCAGACGGAGAGGTCACCGGAATGCAGCCGCGCGACATCCTCTCCGGCTTGCGCCGCGCGCACATATTCCGCTTCGATCTCGTCGAGCGACATCGGTGCCGTGTCGATGATGCGGGCGCCGGGCGGGCAATATTGCAGGAGCTCCGGCGAGACGATCGAACCGGCATAGAGGCAGACGGGGCAGCGGCCGATCAGGTCCCTGCCCCTGACCGTGATGAGATCTGCTGCGCCTGGTCCCGCACCGATGAAATGAACCGTCATAGTCTATCCTCTTGAGAATTCCCGGCTCAGGCCTTGATCCAGGACCATTGTGTGACGGGCATGGCCGGGCGCCAGCCCGTCATGGTGCCGAGCGGCAACGCCCGGGCGATATCGATCCGGATCAGTGAACCGCCGAGGCGGGCATGCTGGGCAAGGAGCACCGCTTCCATCTCTGTCGTGACGGCATTGGCGACCAACCGGCCGCCGGAGGGAAGTGCTGCGATCGCCGCCTCCATGACGCCGGGATCGCTGCCGCCGCCGCCGACGAAGATCACGTCCGGCCGGGCCAGCCCTCGAAGCGCGTCCGGCGCCTGCGCCTCGACCACCGCCAGGCCCGGCACGCCGAACCGGCCCGCATTGCGGCCGATTCGCTCCGCCCGCTCGGGCGACGCCTCGATGGCGATCGCACGCATCGACGGATCCGCCAGCATCCATTCGATGGCGATCGAGCCGGAGCCGGCACCTATGTCCCAGAGAAGCTCGCCCTTGCGCGGCGCCAGCGCCGAAAGCGTCAGCGCCCGCACTTCGCGCTTGGTGATCTGACCGTCATGCTCGAAGAGCGCATCGTCGACGCCGCTGGCAAGCGGCAGGACGCGCGCGGTTGCATCAGCGATCACCTCGACCGCGCAGACGTTCAAGGCGTCGACCGTATCCAGTGCGAAGTTCGAGGTAATGTGCCGGGTGACCCGCTCGCGTTCCCCGCCAAGCGCTTCGAGAACAGTAAGCTGAGACTGACCGAAGCCGCTTTCGCTGAGCAGTTCGGCAAGCGCCTTGGGGCTGTTCTCATCCGACGTCAGTGCCAGAACGCGGGCGCCCGGCTGCAGGTGTGGCCGAATGAGATCGAGCGGGCGTCCATGCAGCGAGACGGTTGCCACCTCCTGCAGCGCCCATCCGAGCCGCGAGGCCGCCAGGCTGAAGGCCGAGGGCGCAGGGATCGTCCGCATCTCGCCGGCATCGATGCGGCGCGCCAGTGTGGCGCCAACGCCGTAGAGGAACGGATCGCCGGAAGCGAGCACCACGACGGGGCTGCCGCGCCGCGCAACGATCGCCTCGACCGATTTTTCGAAGGGGCTCTGCCAGGCCTCGCTCTCGCCACTAATCAACGGCGCCGCGAGCTCGATGTGGCGGACGCCGCCGAAGACGACAGGGGCTGCCGCAATGAGGCGCTTGGCCTCGTCGCCGAGACCGGCTACACCATCCTCCCCGATACCGATGACGGTCAACCAGGGAGCGACAATGGCCGAGACGCTATTCGACATGTCAGCCATAAGAAGACCTCGCATCCTGATCCTCGGCGGCACAACCGAGGCGCGGCGGCTTGCCGAACGCCTCGCGACCGATCGACGCTACGACGCGGCGATCTCGCTTGCCGGCCGCACAGCCGATCCGCGGCCGCAGCCATTGCCGACGCGCGTCGGCGGCTTCGGGGGCGCCGAAGGGCTTGCCGTCTTCCTGGAGCTCGAGAACGTTTCCCTGCTCGTCGATGCGACCCATCCCTTTGCGGCGCGCATTTCCCACAATGCCGCCATCGCGGCGGCGGCAACCGGAACGCCGCTCTTCGCGCTCCGCCGGCCCGCCTGGGACGCCCAGCCGGGCGATCGCTGGACGCGCGTCGCAAGCGTGGTAGAGGCGGTGTCCGCCCTTGGCGCCGCGCCGCGCCGCGTCTTCCTGGCGATCGGCCGCCAGGAGGCCTTCCACTTCGAGAAGGCGCCGCAGCACAGCTATGTCGTCCGCAGCGTCGACCCAGTGACGCCGCCGCTGAACCTTCCCGACGCCACCGCGATTCTCGCTCACGGCCCGTTTGCCGAAGCGGACGAACTTGAACTCATCCGCGAGCATGCAATCGATATTGTCGTCGCCAAGAACAGCGGCGGCACCGCGACCTACGGCAAGATCGCGGCGGCCCGCAAGCTCGGGCTCGAGGTGGTCATGGTCGAGCGCCACAAGCCCGTCGATGTGCCGACGGTCTGCACTTGCGATGAGGCGCTCGAACACATCCATCAACGGCTGGCCCCGGTAAAGGACCGCGGCGTATAGACAAGATCCGGCTTACCTTGGCGGGCAACGATGCGCGTCTCCGGCGAGCCGATGATCACGCAGGTCGCCATGTCGGCGCGGTCGGGATCGGCTTCGCCGAGCGGCATGACCGCGATGCGTTCGTCCGGCCGGCCGGCCGCGCGGCCGAAGATCACCGGAACGCGGCCCGGCAGCACCTCGCGCAGCACCTGGAAGGCTTCGCCGAGCTGCCAGGGACGCGCCTTGCTGATCGGGTTATAGAGGGCGATGACCAGGCCCGCCTCGGCGGCAAGCCGTAGCCGCTTGGTGATGATGTCCCACGGTTTCAGATTGTCGGAAAGCGACATGGCGCAGAAATCGTGACCGAGCGGCGCGCCGATGCGCGCTGCCACCGCGAGCATGGCCGTGACGCCGGGTGTGATCGCAAGATCGACCTGCCGCCACTCCTCCGGCCCCTTGTCGATCGCCTCGCAGACAGCTGCGGCCATCGCAAAGATGCCGGGGTCGCCGCCGGAGACGACGCAGACATCGACGCCGGCGCTCGCGCGCGTGAGCGCCGCCTGGGCTCGGTCCAGCTCCTCGCGGTTGTCGGAGGCGATGCGCCGTTGATCGGCCCTCAGGTGCAGGCGGTCGAGATAGGGACCATAGCCGAAGAATTCGGTCGCAACGGCGATCGCATCCTGTGCCTCCGGCGTCATCTGCGCCGGATTGCCCGGACCGGTGCCGACGATGAAGAGCTTTCCGGTCATGGTCTGTCCTTTGAGCCGGGCCTGTCCTTCCAACCGGGAACGAGCACGAGCGAGAAATAGGGCGCCTCGTCGTTCGGTTTCTCACCGAGCGGCACCATCGCCGCGTTCTTCATCGTGCCGCGCTCGACATAGACTGCCGCGTCGAGCCTGCCGGCCGCCGCAAGGGCACGGCGGATCTTCGGCAGGTTGCGGCCGACCTTCATGATCACGGCCGCTTCGGTGTCGGTGAGGCGGCGCTGAAGCTCGTCCTCGCCCATCGTGCCGGGAAGGACCGACAGAACGTCGTCCCCCTGCACCAGCGGCAGGCCGGCAAGCGACCAGCAGCCGGACATCGCCGTTATGCCGGGAATGACCTCGACCGGAAAACGGCCCGCGAGCCGCACGTGCAGGTGCATGTAGGAGCCGTAGAAAAGCGGGTCGCCTTCACTCAGCACGGCGACGGTCCGCCCGGCCTTGAGATGTGCAGCGACCGCTTCCGCGGACGCATTGTAGAAGTCGGTGATCTGCCGCTTGTAGGCCTCGTCGTCCTTGTCGATTTCGGTTGTCACCGGATAGTAGAGCGGCAGCTCGACGAGGTCGGGCTTCAGGAGGCCCTCGACGACGGCGCGACCGTTGCCGTTGCGGCCTGCCTTGGCGAAATAGGCGACGACGTCCGCCTCGGCGAGCGCCCGCACCGCCTTCACGGTCAGAAGCTCTGGGTCGCCGGGGCCGGTTCCGACGCCGATCAGCCTGCCCGGTTGCGCCCCGCTCACAGGCCCGGCCTCGCGAGCGAGTTCAGCGCCGCCGCCGTCATCGCACTGCCGCCAAGGCGGCCGCGGACGATCGCGAAGGGAACGCCATAGGAATTTTCGGCAAGCGCATCCTTCGATTCCGCCGCGCCGACGAAGCCGACAGGCATGCCGAGGATCGCCGCCGGTTTCGGCGCACCGTCACGCAGCATCTCGAGCAGATAGAAGAGCGCCGTCGGTGCATTGCCGATCGCAACGACCGAGCCCGCCATCCGCTCGCCCCAAAGTTTCAGGGCCGCCGCCGAGCGCGTGTTACCGATCTCGGCCGCGATCTCCGCCGTGCGCGGATCACGCAGCGTGCAGATCACCTCGTTGCCGGCCGGCAGCCGCGCCCGGGTCACGCCATGGGCGACCATTTCCGCATCGCAGAAGATCGCTGCGCCGTTCTTGAGTGCGTTGCGTGCGGCGGAGACGAAATCGGAAGAGAATACGAACTGACGCGCCGCCTCAACGGAACCGCAGGCATGAACCATGCGCACCGCAAGGTCGGCCTCCTCCTCCGAGAAGCCGGAAAGATCGGCTTCCGCGCGGATGATCGTGAAGGAACGCTCGTAGATGGCGTTGCCATCGCGGATATAATCGTAATCAGGCATTTCTATCCCTGTTCAAACGCGGCGACGATGCGCGCGGTCCCGAGCCGTGTAAGACAGGAGAGCGCCGATTCGCCAGCGTCTTTGTTCTCCCGCACCAGCGCATTGAGTCCGGCCAGCGCGGTTCTTATTCCGTTTTCATCCCTGTAGGCGCTCGGCGCGACGGAAGCAGCACCATTTACGACAAGCGCATATCCTGATGGCGCACCGACAAGCGTCAGCGGAGAAACCGCGGGCCTTGCGCATCCCTTGGCGCAGCCCGAGAGATGGACTGCGAGCGAACCGTCGAGAAGGTCGGCACCGACTTCGACCAATAGCCTGGCCGCCGCCTTGGTGTCCATCAGCGCCGAGGCGCAGGCAAGGCCGGCGCAGGTCGCGATGTGATTGCGCGGATCATCGGAGGCAACCAAAAAACCATGGGAAAGCGCGATGCGTTGCGCGACAGCCGCCGCCTCGCTCGATAAGCCGAGGAGGAGGATGCCATGGCGCGGCGCGAGGCGAATTTCCGCCGCGCCCAGTTCCTCGACGCGGTGTAGAAAGGCGATGAGGTTAGCGCTGTCGGTCTGCGAAAAAGCAAGAGCGACACCGAGCACGATGCGCCCGTCGCCGAGATCGTGAATGCCCGCCGGCAAGAATTGCAAGGCGCCGCCCGCCGCCGGGAAGGTGTCGAGATTGGCAGACAAGCGCTGCCGGATGCAATCCGCCTCGAGGTCCCGGCCGCGTGCGGCCCCGCCCAAGGCATCGAGTTCCGCCAGAATTTCCATCACCGCAGGGACGGCCCGTTCCGTCTCCAGCAAAGCAACCGGCCGTTCTGGGCGCGCCGTGCCACCGAGGGACAACAGCCAGCGAAGACCATCCTCGCTGTTCCGCGCTTCAAGACGCAGGTCAGCCGTAATGTCGCGTAGGTGGAAGCAGACACTCCCATCGATGACGATCGACAATTTCGGCGCGAGTGTCAGCGCCGGCCGTCGGTCGGCAATCGCCGCGCGCAAGGCCGCGGCGAGCGGCCGAGGGTCGGCGATTTCGCTCGGATCAAATCCGGCAAGCGGCGGTGTTTCGATCGCAACCCCCTCGGCAACGGCAATTCCCGCCTCTCCGATCGCGGCGGCAAGTGCCGGAACGCTTGATGCGGTCAGCCCGCGGATCTGCAGGTTGCCCCGAGCGGTTACCTCGATAACGCCGCTTCCGCAGGCCGCGGCCGCCCTGGCAAGCGCTCGAAGCTCGGCGGGCGTCAAACCATCGGTCGCCAGACGCAGCCGCACGAGCAGGCCATCCCCCGTCCGCATCGGCGTCGCGAGCGACGGACAGGCGCCGCGACGCATCGATGTGCCGGTCTCCGTTCGAGGCCTAGGCGCAGCGCAGCTCGTCATCGTTTTCCATTATCCTTGGGCACATTGCGGCCTTCACACTCGGCTACTGTGATAGAGCCTATATCACAGCCGTCTTCTTTGAGAGAGATCAAAGCCCAGGCGAGCCGTCACCTTCGCACCTTACGGCTACTCGTCGAAGTCCGCACCCTTGCGCAGAAGATAGATATCCATGATCCAGCCCATGCGCTCGCGCGCCTCGGCCCTCGCCTTCAGGATTTTTTCCTTCACGTCGGCGAGGCGCCCGGAAATGACGATCTCGTCCGGCGTACCGAGATAGGCGCCCCAATAAATCTGGGCATCCGGATCATCGATCTTCTGGAAGGCCTGTTCGCCGTCGAGCATGACGACGGCCGTGTCGCTTTTATGCGGAAAGCTCTCGGCAAGCCGGCGGCCGGTGGTAATCTCGACGGGCTTGCCGACGAGGTTGAGCGGGATGCGATGGCTGGCGCAGAGCGCCTGAAGGCTGGTGATACCGGGAACCACCTCGAAATCGAAGGCGGCCCGCCCGCGTGCCTTCACCCTTTCGACGATACGGATCGTGCTGTCGTAGAGCATCGGATCGCCCCAGACGAGGAAGGCGCCGGTCTGCCCCTCCGCAAGCTCGCCCTTAAGCAGCGCCTCGTAGGTCGCGGCGATGCTGGCATGCCAATCATCGACGCTTTGAACGTAGCTGCGTCCCTCGGTCCGGCGGACCGGCACGGCAAACTCGACTGTCCGGCTGTTGCTGCGTGTCACATAGCTAGCGCAGATGTCGCGGCGCACTTCGGCAAGCTCCGTCTTCTTCGCTCCCTTGGTCGGGATGAAGAGCACGTCGGCCCGGTTCAACGCATTGATCGCCTGAACCGTGATGTGTTCAGGGTTGCCTGCACCGATACCGATGATCAGGATATGCCGCATGCCGTCTCTCCCGTCTACGCCTTATGCGTCGGCCAGTCTTTGACGGATCGGGATCGGCGGCGCAAGGTCCAGACACGACAGGAGGCGCGACGACGGCGTCAACAGGGCGCCGCGGTCTGCCGATCGACGGCGAGAGGAGGATCGTCCGGCAGCCGCCAATCGATCGGATCGAGCCCCTTCGACTCCAGGAAGGTATTGGCTTTCGAGAAATGCTTGCAGCCGAGGAAGCCGGAATGTGCCGAGAGCGGCGACGGATGTGGCGCGGTCAGCACCAGGTGCCGGGAGCGATCGACGAAGGCCGCTTTCTTCTGCGCGTAGGAGCCCCAGAGCATGAATACGACTGGCTGTGCCTGCTCGTTGACGGCGCGGATGACCGCGTCGGTAAAGCGTTCCCAACCCTTGCCCTGGTGGGAGGCCGCCCGGCCCCGCTCGACCGTCAGCACTCTGTTTAGGAGCAGCACCCCCTGGCGCGCCCAGCTTTCGAGGAAGCCGTGATGGGCCGGTGGAATGCCGAGGTCGTCGCGAAGCTCCTTGTAGATGTTGACGAGCGACGGTGGGGTGCGCACGCCCGGCTGTACGCTGAAGCAAAGCCCGTGCGCCTGGCCGTCCCCATGATAGGGATCCTGGCCGAGGATGACGACCCTGACCTTGTCGAGCGGCGTCAGGTCAAGCGCCCGGAAATATTCGCTGCCTTTCGGAAAGATCTGCCGGCCCTGTTGCTTCTCGTCCATAAGAAAGCGCTTGAGATCGGCCATGTAGCCATGCCGAAATTCCGGCGTCAGCACGGCCTTCCAGCTCTCTTCCAGCCTGATCGTCGCATCCATGGATCTTTGCCTCGCTTCGTTCCGCTCCGGAATTTAGACCCATGAGCGCCCATCGCAAGCACTCGCGCTGTATTTGCCCCTTCAGTTCACCGCTTTGATTACCCCTCTCACGGAGCATTGTATTTCTTCGAATATAGCGCTAACGAAGGCGGAGAACCGTTATATCCTGATAAATATCCCGAGAGAGATGGAGGCAGGTGTGTTGATGGGACGGAGAGAGTGGCTGAAGGGTTTCGGGCTTACTGGTTTGGTGCTGGCGCTCGGCATGACTTTGGCGGGTGCGGCATTCACCCCCGCCCGGGCGGAGGAAAAAGTAACGGTATTCGCTGCGGCGAGCCTGAAGAATGCGCTCGACGCGATCAACGCCAAATGGAAGGAGGAAACCGGCAAGGAGATGACCGCCTCCTACGCGGCAAGCTCGGCGCTCGCAAAGCAGATCGAACAGGGCGCCCCCGCCGATATCTTCATCTCGGCCGATCTCGCCTGGATGGACTACCTTGCCGACAAGAAGTTGATCAAGGGCGCAACCCGCTCCAACCTGCTTGGTAACCGCATCGTCCTCGTCTCCGCCAAGACGGATGCCGGTCCTGTCGAGATCAAGCCTGGCCTGGACCTCGCCCGCCTGCTCGGCGACGGACGCCTGGCGATGGGTGCCGTCGATTCCGTCCCCGCCGGCAAATACGGCAAGGCGGCGCTCGAAAATCTCGGCATCTGGCCGACGGTCGCCGAGAAGGTCGCCGGGGCCGAAAGCGTACGCGCCGCCCTCCTTCTCGTTTCGCGCGGCGAGGCACCCTACGGCATCGTCTACCAGACCGACGCCGCCGCCGATCCGGGCGTGAAGGTGGTCGGAACCTTCCCCGAGGACAGCCATCCGCCGATCATCTACCCGATCGCGATCACCGCCGACAGCAAGAACGCGGACGCGACCGCCTATCTCGAATTTGTCAAGTCGCCCAAGGCTGCGGCGCTCTTCGAGGCCCAAGGCTTCATCGTCCTCGAATAAGGGCCTTGCGCCACCGGCCGGAGAGCGGGCAGAACGTGTTCGCGTCGTTCACATAATCAGCGCACGACGCGGCACCTCAGTAATGCGGGAGCACGAATTTGGACTGGATGGCTCTGAGCGACGCGGAATGGACAGCCGTCCGGTTGAGCCTGCGCGTGGCCACGGTCGCGATGCTTTCGAGCCTGCCGCTCGCACTTCTCGCCGCCATGGCGCTCGCACGCGGGCGCTTCTGGGGCAAGTCGGTCCTGAACGGCCTCGTCCACATGCCGCTGATCCTGCCGCCGGTGGTCACCGGCTTCGTACTGCTCATCTTGTTTGGGCGGCGCGGCCCGATCGGCGCTTTTCTTGCCGAGAACTTTGGCATTGTTTTTTCCTTCCGCTGGACGGGCGCGGCGCTCGCCTGCGCCGTCATGGGCTTTCCGCTGATGGTGCGCAGCATCCGGCTGTCGATCGAAGCGGTCGACCGCAAGCTGGAAGATGCCGCCGCGACGCTCGGGGCCAATCCGATCTGGGTGTTCCTGACCGTGACCCTGCCATTGATCCTTCCCGGCATCGTCGCCGGCATGATCCTTTCCTTCGCCAAGGCGATGGGCGAGTTCGGGGCGACGATCACTTTCGTCTCGAATATCCCGGGCGAGACGCAGACGCTGTCCGCTGCGATCTACAGCTTTACCCAGGTTCCGGGCGGCGACGCTGGCGCCATGCGCCTCGCCATCATCTCGATCGTCATCTCGATGACGGCGCTCATGCTGTCGGAATTTCTTGCTGCCGCGGCGGCGCGACGGACGGTCGCCGCATGAGCCTCGAGGTCGAAGCGCGCCACCGGATCGGCTCCTTCGTGATCGACGCCGCGTTCCGCTCGGATGGCGGCGTGACGGCGCTTTTCGGCCGTTCCGGCTCCGGCAAGACCTCGCTGATCAACATTATCGCCGGGCTCCTCAGGCCGGACGCCGGCCGCATCGTGCTCGACGGAGACGTCATCGCCGACAGCAAGCGCAGGCTCTTCACCCCCGTCCACCGCCGGCGCTTCGGCTACGTGTTCCAGGAAGCCCGGCTCTTCCCACATTTGAGCGTCCGCAAGAATCTCGCCTATGGGCGCTGGTTCGCCGGTGCCGGCAAATCCGCGTCCGAGTTCGCCAAGGTCGTCGAGATGCTCGGCATCGGGGATTTGCTCGAGCGTCGTCCCTCGACACTTTCGGGAGGCGAGCGCCAGCGCGTCGCTGTCGGCCGGGCGCTGCTTGCCGCACCGCGGCTGCTCTTGATGGACGAACCGCTCGCCGCCCTCGATGAGGCAAGAAAGGCGGAGATCCTGCCCTATCTGGAGCGGCTTCGCGACGAGACGCGGATACCGATCGTCTATGTCAGCCATTCTGTCGCGGAGGTGGCGCGGCTGGCAGAGCGCGTCGTGGTGATCGAAAACGGCCGGGTCAAAGCATCCGGCGCGGCGGCCGCCATTCTTAGCCGGCCGACGGCCGCGATCGAGCGGCGCGAGACAGGCGCCCTGATCGAAGGCGTGGTCGACAGCCATGACGCCGCGCATAATCTGACGGTGGTGCGCGCCGGCGAATGCCTGATCCGCATACCGCATCTCGTCACGGCGCCTGGCCATGGGCTCCGCCTCTACATTGCCGGGCGTGATGTGATGCTCGCCACGACGAAGCCGGAGGGGATCAGCGCCCTCAACGTCCTTCAGGGAACGATCGTCGATCTTTCAAAGGCCCAGGAGGGCAGCGTCGATGTGCGCGTCGATTGCGGCGGCAATATCATCGTCGCCCGCATCACCGTCCTCTCCCGCGAGGCGCTTGGGCTTGAGCCGGGCAAGTCCGTCCACGTCATCATCAAGACCGTAGCGCTTGACTACTAGCGCGCAGATCGCTTGGTCGATCAGGCTTCCGTCTGGTGCGACGCTTCGCCCGATCGCGCCGCCTCGAGCCAGTCGAGGTCGTCGGCGATCGCAGCGCGGGCCTTGGCTTCCATCGCCCGAAAGCGCTCGATCAGCGCTTCGCCGAAAGCGGTGAGTGCGGCGCCGCCACCTTGCCTGCCGCCGCGCTGCGACTCGACCGCAGGCTCCTTGAACATCCGATTGAGCGCATCGACCAGCAGCCAGGCGCGCCGGTAGGACATGTCCATGGCGCGACCGGCGGCGGAGATCGACCCGGTTTCGCGGATCAGTTCAAGAAGCAGGACCTTGCCGCGCCCGAGGCGATCCTCGGGCGGAAAGTCGATGCGCAGGACGGGGCGAAGCTTGTCATCGGCTTTGGACATGGCGGGAGCATAGAGCCGGAAAAGGAAAAGTGTGAGAGGTTTTCCGCCCGCTTCCCCCTCTAAGAGCCCGCCGTCAGAGGCTCATGCCGCCATCGACGACATGCACATGGCCGGTCGTATAGGCCGAGACGTCGCTGGCGAGGTAGACGGCGAGCGCTGCGATTTCCTCGGGCGTGCCGAGACGACCCATCGGCTGGCGGGCGATGAAGGCGGCGCGCGCCTCCTCGTAATTGCCCTGCGCCCGCATCCGTTCCTCGAGCGATGGCGATTGCACGGTGCCCGGAGCAATCGCGTTGCAACGAATGTTTTTGCCGATGAAGTCGATCGCCACGGACTTGGTGAGGCCGATGACCGCCGCCTTGCTGGCGGAATAGACGAAGCGATTCGGCACGCCCATCGGTACGCCCGCGACCGACGACATGTTGATGATCGAGCCGCCGCCCTTTTCGAGCATACCCGGCAGGAACGCGCGAATCATCCGGAACATTGATTTGACATTGAGGTCGAAGGCGAAGTCGTAGTCTTTCTCGCTCGCCTCCAGGATCGTGCCGGCATGGACGAAGCCAGCGCAGTTGAAGAGGACGTCGACCGCACCGGTGCGCGCCGCAAAATCGGCGATCGCCGCTTCGCTCAAGACGTCGAGCTTTGCCACCTCGATGCCCCCGGCGGCAAGTTCGGCGAGCTTGTCCTCGTTGATGTCGGTCGCGATGACCGAAGCCCCTTCCCGGCTGAACGCGTCGGCCGCCGCGCGGCCGATACCCTGTGCTGCGGCCGTGATCACAGCACGCTTGCCTGCAAGAAGTCCGCTCATTTTCTGCCTCATCGCTAGCGGTGAAATTCGTCAGCGTTCGCGCACGCGGCGTCTCGCCTCTGGGCTCCCAACAGACATCGAGCCCACCCGACTGTCAAGTCGTCAGTTCGTATTTTTATCGGCAAAAGACAGGATGTCAACGGGTCGCCCATCGGCACTGCTGCCCATCGGAAAGCTGTGAATGACAGAATAAGAGGCCGTGGGCGCCCTTAATCCCGACGGCCAATCAATGCAGCGATAGCGATAGCCCTTGATCCCGTCGTCACCGACCAGTCGCTGCCGCGCAAAGCCGATGTCGTCATCATCGGCGGCGGCATCATCGGCGTCAGTGCGGCGCTTTTCCTCGCCGAGCGCGGCGTCAAGGTGGTGCTCTGCGAAAAGGGCTCCCTCGGCGGCGAGCAATCGAGCCGCAACTGGGGCTGGGTGCGGGTCATGGGCCGCGACAGCCGCGAGATCCCACTTGCGATCGCCTCGCTGAAGATCTGGGACACGCTCGATGTGCGCGTCGGCGGCGAGACCGGATTTCGCCGCAGCGGCATCCTCTACATCCCGGGAACGGAGCAGGATTTCGCCAATCGCGGGCTTGGCTGGCGCACGCGAGGGTTCACGGCGTCGATAGCCGCCAGATCGGTCCGGACGAGCCCCAGGCGGTGATGGCCGGAGCGGCGATGCGCGCGCTACAAGGGTGCGCTTTGTACGCCGAGCGACGGCAGGGCTGAGCCGCAGAAGGCGGTGCCGGCGATCGCGGCGGGAGCCCGTCGCGCCGGCGCTACGATCGTCACCGTTTGTGCCGTGCGCGGCTTGTCACCGGAGACAGACCGATCGTCGATCCTTCCGAGTTTCGACTGTCGCGATTCTCGGACGGCACGCGATCGAGATCGCGCCGCCCGTCTGATGCCGCTTTCAGTTCGCTTTCCTCGATACGATCGCGAAAGAAAATTACGTGCCGCCGGGGCGGTGTGACAACTCCGCAATCGGCCCGGTGAAGGCGCCGGCACGAATCTGTCTTTCTTCGTGCGGAAGGCCGGTGCACCTTCGAAAACCCTTCATCAAACCCTGAAGTCGTGGCAGTCTGTGGCTATAACCCTTTGGGAGAATGAGGGTTGTCGGAGGCTGGTCGGCCCGAGGCGTAGGAGCGCCCGCGGGCAATCGCCGGTCGTCATCGACGTCGCACGGCCGCGAGTCTCTTCGCTCAACGGTTGACTTGTCTGCGACGCGCAATCCGGAAGGGAGGCCGGAACCCGCATGGATGAATTCAGTCGATTGAGTCTGCATATCCCCGAACCGGCCGTCCGGCCCGGCGATCAGCCCGATTTCTCCAACGTCAAAATTCCGAAGGCCGGTTCCGTGCCGCGGCCCGAGGTCGACGTGGAGCCCGAAGCGATCCGCGATCTCGCCTACTCGATCATCCGGGTACTCAACCGCGAGGGCGAGGCTGTCGGTCCTTGGGCCGGTCTCCTCTCGGACGGGGAGCTGCTGACGGGTCTTCGGCATATGATGATGCTGCGCGCCTTCGACGCCCGCATGTTGATGGCGCAGCGCCAGGGCAAGACATCCTTCTACATGCAGCATCTCGGCGAGGAAGCGGTGAGCTGCGCCTTCCGCAAGGCGCTTCGCAAGGGCGACATGAATTTCCCGACCTATCGCCAGGCGGGCCTCTTGATCGCCGACGACTATCCGATGGTCGAGATGATGAACCAGATCTTCTCGAACGAGAGGGATCCCTGCCATGGCCGGCAATTGCCGGTCATGTACACCTCGAAGGAGCACGGCTTCTTCACGATCTCCGGCAACCTCGCCACGCAATATGTCCAGGCGGTCGGCTGGGCGATGGCGTCGGCCATCAAGAACGACACCCGGATTGCCGCCGGCTGGATCGGCGACGGCTCGACGGCCGAGTCGGATTTCCATTCCGCGCTGGTATTCGCCTCCACCTACAAGGCGCCGGTCATCCTCAACATCGTCAACAATCAGTGGGCGATCTCGACCTTCCAGGGCATCGCCCGCGGCGGCTCCGGCACCTTCGCGGCCCGCGGCTTGGGCTTCGGCATTCCAGCGCTGCGCGTCGACGGCAACGACTATCTCGCCGTCTATGCGGTGGCCCGCTGGGCCGCGGAGCGGGCGCGGCGCAATCTCGGACCGACTCTGATCGAATACGTGACCTACCGTGTCGGCGCCCATTCGACCTCCGACGATCCGAGCGCCTACCGGCCGAAGATGGAATCGGAGGCCTGGCCACTTGGCGACCCGGTGCTCCGGTTGAAGAAGCACCTGATTCTGCGCGGCGTCTGGTCGGAAGAGCGCCATGCCCAGGCCGAGGCCGAAATCATGGACGGGGTCATCCAGGCGCAGAAGGAAGCCGAAAGCCACGGCACGCTGCATGCCGGCGGCAGGCCCTCGGTGCGCGACATCTTCGAGGGCGTCTATGCCGAGATGCCGCCGCATATCCGCCGCCAGCGGCAGAAGGCAGGGTACTGACATGGCAAGAATGACAATGATCGAAGCGGTGCGCAGCGCCATGGACGTCTCGATGGGGCGCGACGAGAATGTCGTCGTCTTCGGCGAGGATGTCGGCTATTTCGGCGGCGTCTTCCGCTGCACCCAGGGGCTCCAGGCGAAGTACGGCAAGACCCGCTGCTTCGATGCGCCGATCAGTGAATCCGGCATCGTCGGCACCGCCATCGGCATGGCCGCCTATGGGCTGAAGCCCTGCGTCGAAATCCAGTTCGCCGATTACATGTATCCCGCCTATGATCAGCTTACCCAGGAGGCCGCGCGCATCCGCTACCGCTCGAACGGCGACTTCACCTGTCCGATCGTGGTGCGCATGCCGACCGGCGGCGGCATCTTCGGCGGCCAGACCCACAGCCAGAGCCCGGAAGCGCTCTTCACCCATGTCTGCGGCCTCAAGGTCATCGTGCCGTCGAACCCCTACGACGCCAAGGGGCTGCTGATTTCGGCGATCGAGGATTCGGACCCGGTGATGTTCCTGGAGCCGAAACGGCTCTACAACGGTCCCTTCGACGGCCATCACGAGCGCCCGGTGACCCCGTGGTCGAAGCACGAGCTCGGCGACGTGCCCGAGGGGCACTATTCGATCCCGATCGGCAAGGCGGAGATCCGCCGCAAGGGTTCGGCGGTGACCGTGATCGCCTATGGAACGATGGTCCATGTGGCGCTCGCGGCCGCCGAGGAAACCGGCATCGATGCGGAAGTCATCGATCTTCGCAGCCTCCTGCCGCTCGATCTCGAAACGATCGTGCAGTCCGTCACGAAGACCGGGCGCTGCGTCGTCGTGCACGAGGCGACACTGACCTCGGGCTTCGGCGGCGAACTCGTCGCTCTCGTTCAGGAGCACTGCTTCTATCACCTCGAAGCCCCGGTCGTTCGGGTGACAGGTTGGGATACGCCCTACCCGCATGCCCAGGAATGGGACTATTTCCCGGGTCCGGCGCGCGTCGGCCGCGCGCTCACCGAAGCGATGGAGGCCTGAGGCGATGGGCGAATTCATCCTCAAGATGCCGGATGTCGGCGAAGGGGTTGCCGAGGCCGAGCTCGTCGAGTGGCACGTCAAGCCAGGCGACCCGGTCCGTGAAGACATGGTGCTGGCCGCCGTGATGACCGACAAGGCGACGGTCGAGATCCCCTCGCCGGTGTCTGGCAAGGTGCTCTGGCTCGGCGCCGAGATCGGCGATACGGTCGCTGTGAAGGCGCCTCTGGTCAGGATCGAGACCGCAGGCGAAGATGGCGAACCGCCCCCGGACAGCGTTCCGGAGGCGCTTGCCGAAACCGTGCTGGAAGAGCCTGTCGTAGTCTCCGCCCCGCCCGCAGCCGAGGCACCGCCGAAGCCTGAGAAGGCCAAGCCCAGCCCAGCGCCAGCGCCGCGCGAGGCGCCGGACATCTCGAAGAAGCCGCTGGCTTCGCCGGCGGTGCGACTGCGCGCCAGGGAGAGCGGCGTTGATCTCAGGCAAGTGATCGGCACCGGACCCGCCGGGCGGATCACCCATGAGGATCTCGACCTCTTCATCAGCCGCGGCGCCGAACCGCAGCCGGCCCAGGTCGGCCTCGTCCGCAAGACGGCGGTCGAAGAGGTGAAGATCGCGGGCCTGCGGCGGCGGATCGCCGAGAAGATGTCGCTTTCCGCCTCGCGAATTCCGCATATTACCTATGTGGAAGAGGTGGACGTGACCGCACTTGAGGACCTGCGCGCGACGATGAACCGCGACCGCAAGCCCGACCAGCCGAAGCTGACGATCCTGCCCTTCCTGATGCGCGCGCTGGTCAGGACCGTCGCCGAACAGCCGGGCGTCAACGCCACCTTCGACGATCATGCCGGCATCATTCACCGCCACGCGGCCGTCCATATCGGCATCGCCACCCAGACACCTGCCGGTTTGACCGTGCCGGTCGTGCGCCATGCGGAAGCACGGCGAATCTGGGATTGCGCTGCAGAATTGAACCGGCTGGCCGAAGCGGCACGCACCGGCACCGCAACGCGCGACGAGCTGATGGGCTCGACGATCACCATCTCTTCGCTCGGCGCGCTCGGCGGCATCGCCTCGACGCCGGTCATCAATCATCCGGAGGTGGCGATCGTCGGTGTCAACAAGATTGCCATCCGGCCGGTCTGGGACGGGACGCAATTCGTACCGGGCAAGATCATGAATCTGTCGTCGAGCTTCGACCACCGCGTCATCGACGGTTGGGATGCCGCCACCTTCGTGCAGCGCCTGAAGACGCTACTCGAAACGCCGGCACTGATTTTTGTTGAGGGGTGAGGCGATCATGAAGGAAATCTCCTGCAAGCTCCTGGTGCTCGGGGCCGGCCCCGGCGGCTATGTCTGCGCGATCCGGGCCGGACAGCTCGGCGTCAACACCGTGATCGTCGAAAAGGCGAAGGCGGGCGGTACCTGCCTCAATGTCGGCTGCATCCCTTCGAAGGCGCTGATCCACGCGGCCGAGGAATTTCACAAGCTTCGCGCTGCCGCCTCCGGCAAGAGCCCGCTCGGCCTTTCGCTCGACGCACCGGCGATTGACCTCAAGCGAACGATCGCCTGGAAGGACGGGATCGTCGGCCGCCTGAATAGCGGCGTGACGGGTCTCCTCAAGAAGGCCGGCGTCAAGGCCGTCATCGGCGAAGCGCGCTTCGTCGATGGCAAGACGGTAGACGTGGAAACGGAAATCGGCGTCCAGCGCATTCGCGCCGAAGCGATCGTCATCGCCACCGGCTCGGCTCCGGTCGAGCTTCCCGACCTGCCGTTCGGCGGCAACGTCATCTCCTCGACCGAGGCGCTGGCATTGAAAGAGGTACCGCAGACGCTCGCTGTTATTGGCGGCGGCTATATCGGCCTCGAACTCGGCACCGCCTTAGCCAAGCTCGGCTCGAAGGTGACCGTGCTCGAGGCCATGGACCGAATCCTGCCGCAATATGACGCCGATCTTTCGAAGCCGGTGATGAAGCGCCTCGGTGAACTCGGGATCGAGGTCTTCACCCGCACCGCAGCCAAGCGCCTGTCGGCGGACCGACGCGGCCTCTTTGCCGAAGAGAACGGCCGCGCCTTCGAGGTGCCGGCGGAAAAGGTCCTCGTCACCGTCGGCCGCAGGCCCGTGGTAGAGGGCTGGGGACTGGAGGAGATCGATCTCGATCGGTCGGGCAAGTTCATTCGCATCGACGACCAATGCCGCACCTCGATGCGCGGCATCTATGCGATTGGCGACGTCACCGGCGAACCGATGCTCGCCCACCGCGCCATGGCGCAGGGCGAAATGGTTGCCGAAATCATCGCCGGCCAGAAGCGCAGCTGGGACAAGCGCTGCATTCCCGCTGTCTGCTTCACCGATCCGGAGATCGTCAGCGCCGGTCTCTCGCCGGAGGAGGCACGTGCGGCCGGCATCGAGGTCAAGATCGGCCAGTTCCCCTTCCAGGCGAACGGCCGCGCCATGACGACGCTTGCCGAGGACGGCTTCGTACGCATCGTCGCGCGCGCCGACAACCACCTCGTCCTCGGCATCCACGCTGTGGGGCATGCCGTCTCGGAGCTTTCGTCCGCCTTCGCACTGGCGATAGAGATGGGCGCGCGCCTCGAGGATGTCGCCGGCACCATCCACGCCCACCCGACCCAGTCGGAAGCCTTCCAGGAGGCCGCCTTCAAGGCGTTGGGGCACGCTCTGCATATTTGAGGCGAGCTGCTGCTGCCCTCATCCCGCTGCCGCGACGTTCTCCCCGCGCGCGGGGAGAGGGCTAGGGTGAGGGACAGCAAAAGAAATGTCATAACTGCAGCAGTTCCAGCCCCACCGCCGTTGCCTCGCCGCCACCGATGCAGAGCGAGGCGATGCCGCGCTTGACCCCGTTCGCCCGCATCGCATGGAGAAGCGTGACAACAATGCGGGCGCCTGAGGCGCCGATCGGATGTCCAAGGGCGCAAGCGCCGCCATGGATATTGACGATGTCGTCGGAAAGGCCGAGGTCGCGGATCGCCGCCATGGCGACGACGGCGAAGGCCTCGTTGATCTCGTAGAGACCGACGCTTGACTTTTCCCAGCCGAGCTTTTCGATGAGCTTGTCGATGGCGCCGATCGGCGCCGTCGTGAACCAGGCGGGCTCCTGGGCATGGCCCGCATGGCCGGCAACGATTGCAAGCGGCGTCAGCCCGCGCTTTTCCGCCTCGCTGGCGCGCATCAGGATCAGCGCCGCGGCGCCATCGGAGATGGAAGAGGAATTGGCGGCAGTGACGCTACCGCCGTCGCGGAAGGCGGGCTTCAGCTTCGGGATCTTCGCCGGATCGGCCTTGGTCGGCTGCTCGTCGCGATCGAGGTTGGCGGTCCCGCGTTTACCGCCATCCGCGATCGCCACGATCTCGTCGGCAAAGGATTTGTCCTCCGCCGCCTTCAGCGCCCGTTCGAGCGAGCGCAGCGCGAAAGCGTCCTGCTCGGCGCGAGAAAACTGATAATGTTGGGCGGTGTCTTCGGCATAGGTGCCCATCAGGCGTCCGGAATAGGCGTCCTCCAACCCGTCGACGAACATGTGGTCCTTGACCTCGCCGTGGCCGAGCCGGAAGCCGCCGCGTGCCTTCGGCAGGAGGTAGGGGGCATTGGTCATCGACTCCATGCCGCCGACGGCAACGAGTGACGCGCTGCCGGAGAGAAGCGCATCATGGCCGAGCATCAGCGCCTTCATGCCGGAACCGCAGACCTTCGAGACCGTCGTCGACGGCGTCCCCTGTCCGAGGCCTGCGCCGAGCGCCGCCTGCCGGGCCGGATTCTGTCCGACGCCGGCGGGCAGGACGTTGCCCATCAGCACTTCGTCGACCGCATCAAGGCCGGCGCGATCGAGCGCCGCCTTCAACGCAACTGCCCCAAGCTCCGGGGCCGTCAGATCCTTCAGACCGCCTTGAAAGGCGCCCATCGGGGTGCGTGCCGCCGAAACAATAACCACCGGATCACGATTGCTCATCTTAGTCCTCCCGGATGCTTTGAGACGACTATATCCACCGCACGCTGCGAGGCAACGCCGGCGGCACCATGCCTATGGCAGCGCCGCCGACTGATACTGGCCGTCAGCCCATGCGCTCCGACGCATAACTCCCCGGGCTCGGCGGGAAGACCACAACCCGGTTGCCGTTGATGAAGCAGCGGTGATGGATATGGGCGTGGACGGCGCGAGCCAGCACCTGGCTTTCGACGTCGCGGCCGATCGACACATAGTCCTCGGCGCTCTGCGCATGGGTGATGCGGGCGATGTCCTGCTCGATGATCGGGCCCTCATCGAGGTCGGCGGTGACGTAATGCGCCGTCGCGCCGATCAGTTTGACGCCGCGCTCATAGGCCTGCTTGTAGGGGTTGGCGCCCTTGAAANCCGACATCTTCTTGCAGAGCGCGTCCGACAGGACCTGCATATAGCGGGCCAGCACGATCAGCTCGGCGCCGGTCTGCTCGACGATCTCCATCAGCTGCGCTTCGGCCTTCGGCTTGTTCTCCTTCGTCACCTTGATGCAGTGGAAGGGGATGTCGTGGTTGACGACGACCTTCTGGTAGTCAAAGTGGTTGGAGATGACGCCGACGATGTCGATCGGCAGCGCGCCGATCTTCCAGCGGTAGAGCAGGTCGTTGAGGCAATGGCCGAAACGCGACACCATCAGGAGCACCTTGGTGCGCTCTTCGGAATCGCGGATCTCCATCGTCATGTCAAAGCGCTTGATGACAGGAGCGAAGCCTTCGCGCAGCTCCTCGAGCTTCGCGCCCTCCTGGCTGATGAAGGTCAGGCGCATGAAGAACAGACCCGTTTCGAGATCGTCGAATTGCGAGCTATCGCTGATGTAACAGCCCTTCTCCGCGAGGTAGCCGGTAACGGCAGCAACGATGCCGCGGGTGGATTTGCAGGTGACGGTCAGCACATAGCTTTTCATCGATGGGTCTCTCATTCTTGAGGTGTTTCGGCGCCCCCTTACACGGGCAGTCACGCGAAAACTAGCGTGACGATCTCAGGCCCGCCGATCCATTCGCGACATCGGCTGGACGGAACGGGCCACGGCCGGAACGGTGATTAAGAGTCTAGGGCTTCGCCCGGTCGGGATGCGCCTTGGCGAAGCCGTCGAGTTCGGTACAGCGCGCATCGATGGCGACGATCCGTGGACAGGCGGAGAGATCCACCTCCCAGCGGCGCGCATTATAGACCTGCGGCACGAGGCAGACATCCGCCATGGTCGGCATCTCGCCGTGACAGAAGGCTCCGGTCGCGGGATGGTCCAGCATCCGCTCGAAGGCGGCAAGACCCTCACCGATGAACTTCTGCATCCAGGCGCGGCGCGCCGCCTCGCCGTCCTGAGCAGCCTCCATCACATGGGCGACCACCCCGAGATTGCAGACGGGATGGATATCCATGGCGATCGCATAGGACAGCGCGCGCACCCGCTGGCGGCCGCCGGCATCGCTGGGAAGAAAGCCGCTCTGCGACCTCGTTTCCGCGAGATACTCGATGATGGCGAGCGACTGGGTAAATCGCGCGCCGTCGATATCAAGCACCGGGACCAGCCCCTGCGGGTTGCGGGCGAGATGCTCGGGCGCGCGATGCGCCTTGGCGACGAGGTCGACCGGGCTGGAGCGGTAGCTTTCGCCGACGAGATTGAGGGCAATCCGCACCCGATAGCTCGCCGACGAGCGCCAGTAGTCGTAGAGAATGGTTTCGTTCGTCACGACTGCCTCCGATCGATCCCTGGCGCCATCAGGCGCTCTCGTATCTCTCCACCTTCTGCTCAATCGCGCCGAAGATCGAATGGCCGGTGGCATCCTTCATCTCGATCCTGACGACGTCACCGAATTTAAGGAAAGGCGTATTTGGCGCGCCCCCTTCGATCGTCTCGATCATGCGCAGCTCGGCGATGCAGGAATAGCCGACGCCACCCTCCGAAACCGGCTTGCCCGGTCCGCCGTCGAGCTTGTTCGAAACGGTGCCCGAACCGATGATGGTGCCCGCCGAGAGCGACCGCGTGCGGGCCGCATGCGCAATCAGTTGCGGGAAATCGAAAGTCATGTCGATCCCGGCATTGGCGCGGCCGAAGGGTTTGCCATTGAGGTCGACGCGGAGCGGCAGATGCAGCCTGCCGCCATCCCAGGCCTCGCGCAACTCCTCGGGCGTCACCGCGACGGGCGAGAAGGCAGAGGACGGCTTCGACTGGTAGAAGCCGAAGCCCTTGGCGAGCTCCGCCGGAATGAGCCCGCGCAGCGAAACGTCGTTGACGAGCATGACGAGCCGGATCGCCTCGCGCGCCTCCTCGAGCGTCGCGCCCATCGCCACATCGTCGACGATCACCGCGACTTCGCCTTCCATGTCGATGCCCCAGGCCTCGTCTGCCATCAGGATCGCGTCGCGGGGTCCGAGAAAGCTGTCGGAGCCGCCCTGGTAAATCAGCGGGTCGGTCCAGAAGCTCGCCGGCATCTCGGCATTGCGCGCTTTCCGCACCAGTTCGACATGGTTGACATACGCAGAACCGTCGGCCCACTGAAAGGCGCGCGGCAAGGGCGAAGCGGCATCGTGTTCGTGAAAACGCATGGTCGGCTGGGAGCCCGTCTCGATCCCCTCCGCGACGCGCGCCAGCCGCGGCCCCGCATGCGCCCAGTCGTCGAGCGCCGCCTGCAGGGTGCGGGCGATGTGTCCCACCTCGGAGCAACGGGTCAGGTCATTCGAGACCACGACGAGCTTGCCGTCGCGGGTGGAGTCTTTCAGCGTCGCGAGTTTCATGGTGTTTCCCGATAGATGTTGTTGATCCGCGCCGGACGGCGCGGATTAGGTTCAGGACCTATTTAACAGGTCCTGAGCCTCGGCAGCATGTCACGGTTCTTCGACGAAAGTCACTTGATTCCGGGCGTGCCGTCGAATTTCCGCTCGAGCCCGGACCAGCAGTCGATGTAATCGTCCTGCAGCGTCTCGAGCTCGGCTGCGAACGTCGTCAGTTGCTGCGGGAAACGGGTCTCGAACATGAAAGCCATGGTGTTGTCGAGCTTCACCGGTTTCAATTCCCCGTTCGACGCCTTCTCGAAGCCGGAGAAATCCGGTCCGTGCGCCAGCATCATATTGTGGAGGCTCATGCCGCCGGGCACGAACCCCTCCTCCTTCGCATCGTAGCGCCCGTAGATCAGCCCCATGAACTCGCTCATGATGTTGCGATGGTACCAGGGCGGGCGGAAGGTGTGCTCGGCGACCAGCCAGCGCGGCGGGAAGAGGACGAAATCGACATTGGCCGTGCCCTCCTCCCCTGACGGCGCGGTCAGCACCGTGAAGATCGACGGATCCGGATGGTCGAACAGGATCGCGCCGACCGGCGAGAAGGTCCTGAGGTCATATTTGAAGGGCGCGTAGTTGCCATGCCAGGCGACGACGTCAAGCGGCGAATGGCCGATCTCGACGACGTGGAAGGAGCCGCACCACTTCACCTGCACGCGGCACGGCGTCTCCTTGTCCTCATAGGCCGCGACCGGAGTCTTGAAGTCACGCGGATTGGCGAGGCAATTGGCGCCGATCGGCCCGCGATCCGGCAGCGTGAACTTGGCGCCGTAGTTCTCGCAGATATAGCCGCGCCAGACCTTTTCCTCGCCGAGACGAATGACCTTGAACATCGTGCCGCGCGGCACGAGGCAGATTTCCGATGGCGTGACATCCATCTTGCCGAGTTCGGTAAAGACGCGGATCGCACCCGTTTCCGGCACGATCAGCAGCTCGCCATCGGCATTGAAGAAATAGTCGTCGACCATGTCGGCATTGAAGACATAGGCATGCGCCGCCATGCCAACCTGGGTCAGCACATCCCCCGCCGTCGTCATCGTGCGGATGCCCTGAAGGAAGTTCAGTTCCTCGGTCGGGGCCGGCAGAGGGCTCCAGCGCAATTGTCCGAGCGCGAGCGAGTGTTCGACGACATGCGGCGCCGTCTTCCAGTGCGGGTAGTCGATCTTCCTGAAGCGCCCGGTGTGCCGGACGCTTGGGCGGATGCGGTAGAGCCAGGAACGCTCGTTCGTGCCGCGCGGCGCCGTGAAGGGCGAACCGGAGAGCTGTTCGGCATAAAGGCCATATTCGCATTTCTGTGGGCTGTTCTGCCCCTGCGGCAGGGCGCCGGGCAGGCTTTCGGTCTCGAAATCGTTGCCGAAACCCGGCATGTAGGCGAGCGCCTGTTCCTCGCCGGCCACTCCTCCGCGGCGCTTATCCGCCTTGTCCAACATGGCTTGCATCTCCTCTTCAGCGCGATATTAGTTACAAGCGTAACTATTGATTTTGTAACTATCAACGGCGGAGAAGCTTGTTTGACCGAGGCGTTCGAATTGGAGGCCTTCCTCCCCTACCGGCTGAACCGGGCGGCGGAATTCGTGGCGCTGCGCTTTGCCGCGCAGTACAAGGCGCGCTACCAGCTGACCCGACCCGAATGGCGAACGCTCGCGGCGTTGGGCAATTCCGGCCGCAGCATGACGGCGACCGAGATCGGCGCCCATTCATCGATGCACAAGACGAAGGTGAGCCGCGCCGTCTTCGGCCTCGAGCAGCGCCGATGGCTGAAGCGCGAGGAGGACGGCCGCGACCGGCGGTTCGAACATTTGGCGCTGACGTCCGCCGGCCAGCAGACCTATCGGGAACTGACGGCGCTCGCCGCCGACTACCAGGCCGAATTGCTTTCCATGCTCGGTGCAGCCGATATGGAGGCGCTTTCCAAGGGCCTCTTCGCCGTCGAACGGGCGATCAAGAACCGGTGGCGTCCTGAATGATCGCTAGCCTTTCATGCGCTCGGGGATTGGCAAGCCTTCGAAGCTCTTCAGCGTTTCGAGGACGATCGAGGTCTTCACGTGCTGGACGCTGTCATGCGGCAGGAGCACGTCGTTG
This sequence comes from Sinorhizobium shofinae, assembly GCA_001704765.1. GTDB lineage: Bacteria > Pseudomonadota > Alphaproteobacteria > Rhizobiales > Rhizobiaceae > Sinorhizobium > Sinorhizobium shofinae. The sequence continues at coordinate 17,320 of MBFK01000094.1, read as the reverse complement.
ACGAAGCGCGAAAGACCGGCAAGGTCCGGTGTCACGACGCGCAGGTGATAGTCCATCTCACCGGTCAGCGCATAGGCCTCCAGCACCTCGGGCAGGCTGGAGACAAGCTTGGCGAAACGCTTGGCATTGTCACGGTTATGGGTGGCGAGAGTGACCGAGATCACCACCATCAGATCGAGCCCGAGCTTCTGCCGGTCGATCTGCGCCTGGTAGCCGGTGATGAAGCCTTCCGCCTCGAGCCGCGAGCGCCGCCGCGAGCATTGCGACGGTGAGAGTGCGATCCGCTCGGAGAGTTCGTTGTTTGTCAGATGCCCGTCGCGCTGCAGTTCGCCGAGGATCTTGAGGTCGAAACCGTCAAGCTGCTCCATTCATGCACCTCCACGCCGTCTTTCGCACAATTCATGCAGGATGTGAGCGAAATCACGCAAGAATACAAGCATCATGCATCGGATCTGCGCCATACTCCAACAAAGGTCGGAGGAATGAGAGGAGAATTTCGATGGGCCCGTTTCCACATGATGCACCGCCCGCAACCATATCTGCGGACAATCCCGCCGGAACCGATGGCTTCGAGTTCGTCGAATTCGCCCATCCGGAACCGGAGAAGCTGGAAAAGCTCTTCCGTCGCATGGGCTACACGCCGGTTGCCAGGCACAGGACGAAGAGCATCACCGTCTGGCGGCAGGGAGACATCAACTACATCCTGAACGCCGAACCCGGCTCGCATGCGATGCGCTTTGTCGACAAGCACGGGCCCTGCGCCCCGTCGATGGCCTGGCGCGTCGTCGATGCGAAGCATGCCTTCGAGCATGCGGTCGCCAAGGGCGCCGAACCCTATACCGGCAGCGACAAGAGCCTCGACGTGCCGGCGATCATCGGCATCGGCGGCTCACTTCTCTACTTCGTGGAGACCTATGGCGGCAAAGGATCCGCCTACGACGCCGAGTTCGAATGGCTGGGCGAGCGCAATCCGAAGCCCGCGGGCGTCGGCTTCTACTATCTCGACCACCTTACACACAACGTCTATCGCGGCCATATGGACAAGTGGTGGGCCTTCTATCGCGAGCTGTTCAACTTCAAGCAGATCCATTTCTTCGACATTGACGGCCGCATCACCGGGCTCCTGAGCCGGGCGATCACCTCCCCCTGCGGCAAGATTAGAATTCCCCTGAACGAGTCGAAGGACGATACGAGCCAGATCGAGGAATATCTGAAGAAGTACAAGGGCGAGGGCATCCAGCACATCGCGGTCGGAACAGAAGCGATCTACGACGCCACGGACAGGCTGGCGGAGAACGGTCTTAAATTCATGCCCGGACCGCCCGACACCTATTACGAGATGTCGCATGAGCGCGTCCACGGCCATGAAGAGCCGATCGAGCGGATGAAGAAGCACGGCATCCTGATCGATGGCGAGGGCGTGGTGGACGGCGGCATGACGAAGATCCTCCTGCAGATCTTCTCAAAAACCGTCATCGGGCCGATCTTCTTCGAATTCATCCAGCGCAAGGGAGACGAAGGTTTCGGCGAAGGCAATTTCCGGGCGTTGTTCGAGTCGATCGAGGCCGACCAGATCCGGCGCGGCGCACTTAACAACCCACCGGCCGCAGCCGAGTAAGGGCGAAGCCCGTTCAAGCAGAGCGCCGCGCGCCCTCCCGGGCGCGCGCGAACTTCGTTTCAATCATTTAGTTGGACCAGCGCCCCCGCGTCGAGCCCAGATCACCTTCGTGCCGGAAATAGCGCGACGCCGCTTCGGTCCGGTTTCGCACGTTCATCTTCTTGTAGATGTTGCGGACATGCACCTTGACGGTGTTTTCCGAAAGCCCAAGTCGGTCGGCGATGATCTTGTTCTGCGTGCCCATGCAGATCAGATCGAGAATCTGGATCTCACGCGTCGTCAGCACACCCCTGCCGCTCTCGCTCCTCCGCTCCGGGTCGATGGCCTCGACGACCGATGGCCGTTGAGAGGAGCTGCTTCCTACAAACCCCCGCGGTGCCAGGCGCCTGAGCAACGCTGCGGGAAAGTGCTCGCCCCCCTTCATCAGGAGATCGATGGCGGTCAGACAGACATCGAGATGCAAGTTCAAGGGCAGCACGCCATGGATCAGGCCTTCATCGACGAAGCCGCCGATCGATGTGTCGAGCTCATCCGCATTCTCCACCACGACTCCGATCGAAGCCTTGGGGTGGAATTCATGGATCATTCTGATGATCGTTGGGAACGTGCTTGCCGGCATCCGGTAGAGCATCACCAATGCGACGTCGACGAGATTGCCATCGAGTAGGCTGTCGGCTTCCGAAAGGCTCACCACCTCATGGCCTTGAAAGCGGGTGCCGATCGATTGCGTCAGGCATTCGGCAAGCAAGTCCGCCTTGGCGAGCATTACGATCTTACTTTTCTTTGCTAAAACCTTATTATTGTCTTCAAAATTGCTCAATGTAGAGCTTTCACGATACATTTATCCCTCCTTGGCATTCCCTGAAAAATTACGGGTATGAGACCCCTCTTGGAGAATGCCTATGTTTAAAAAATTTATTCGGATAAAAAACGAATTTGCCACCAGTGCAAAATTCGTAATGACTAACATATCGTAAATATGGGGGATGCGAAACCACCCAAACGGATTAGTTTGGCCACATAGCCCCGTCTAGATCGGTCGAAAACGAACCAATTTTGGGCCTATCCATCCAAAAGCCTTGGACAAGCCGGAAAGCAGCCGTGCATTTTCCGCTTCCTTCGACCACCCTTTGCTTTTCAGGGGTATCGGCGGATCGACGGCTGGGGCGGAAACGGCGGGGTCGCGATGACATTCATGCCTATGATGTAGATCGCGACCCCGCGCGTTCTAGCCCGATCCGATGGAAGGCGATACCAACAACGGGTTATCGCACGCTTTGGCCGCACAGGCGATTTGCGATCCGCTCTGCCAGCGCCGGCCGTCCCGCGCATCTAGCACAAGTTCCTTCAACACCCTCGACACTCGAGTTGCGCTGCGATTGTCGGCGCTGCCCGAGACGCCTGGCGCGCCACACGACAGGTCATGGCGACCGCGGCGGATTAGCAATATTAACATTGCCTTAACGATTACGGTGAAGCCCATTGCGCGCCGTGGCAGGACGGCGGACGTCGAGCGGCTCTTCGCAGCACGTCGGTGCATACCACCCGATCTCTCCCCCGCCGTCGTCGGGCGCCCATCTCCAATCGCCCGCGATCCGCCAAGCGGCTGCCCAGACTAACCATAATTGGTATCTATCGCTTCCCCACATTCCGGAACACACTGCCATCGTCGCATGTAGTTTTGTGCGTCTCCGGACAATGTACCGCGTAGGTTCGGAAGTATTTATATTGCGTTCATATGACAAAGTGTATGACTGAGTATTTTCAAGACGTAACGATTTAGGACAGGGAAACACCTGCCCCACACGTGTATTAAAAGAAATGGAGAATATCGGAACCCGGAAGATGAATCACTTGAATTCATCTGATTATTAAGAGAGCCAGCGCCCTAAGAATCCTATAGAAGATGAAGGGTTTCGGTGCTGGCTCCCTCTTACGAAAGAGTTTTTCGAGGAAGTTGTGATGCCCGATTCCTCAACACGAAACCTTGGGCTCCCTAATAACTTCAGCACCGACGACGAGCTGAAGGTTGGTGCGCTCGTCGACGGATTAGCGGCGGGCTCCGCCACGAGAACAAACGGCACTGACGGCGCGCTGCTTCATGCCGATGCGGGTGATCTTACCTTCACTCTCGACGATCGCTTCTCCCTCACCTTCAATATCGACCATGTTCTGAGTAGGTCTTTCGACGGTGGTAACGAGGCCGGCTTCAACGTCGTGCAGGCGAACAGCCTCGCGGACCAGGATCGCGCCTATACCAGCAGGATGAACGACAACCATGGCGACACCAATCTTGACGCAGTCGGCGCAGGCACGGTCCACGGCCTCGACGCCACTTGCGACTGGGATCTCAAGGTCGACAACGATCTCGCCCCCCGCCCCTCTGCGGAAACTACGGCAATCGGCGCACACTCGGATGCTTACTACGAAATTGTCCAGGGTGCGAACCTTCTCAGCAACGTCGCGAATGTCGGTGCCATAGGCGACGACATACACGCGACGTCCGCCGGGCAGGACAGCGACGTCGATTGACCCTTGGTGAAGAGTCGGATGCATCGGCCATGGCGGTTGGTGCAATGCAGCAGGCTTGGTTGCAGTCCGGTCCGATTGCCGGACGCACGCATGCCTGCGCAAGCCGAAGTCTCCCTTGCCGCGGACAAGGGAAGGGATCGGGACATGGATGCTGAGAAGGTCAATGAGATTGTTGCGCATTTCATCGGGTGGTTCGAAGCGGCCGCCGATGAGGCGCGCCTAAGAACCCAATACCTCCAGGGCCAGGGAGCCGCGAAGGCAGCGCCAACGGAGGCGCCCGCGGATGCCCCGACTGCGGCGCACGAATTGCGGTTCGAGCTGAAGAACTATGATCCCGAGGTCGTCTACAAGCTTGCTCCCTACGACGTGGCCCGGCTGGAATCTTCCCATCACACCGATCCTTCCGGCTATGACTCGACCCACCGCCATCCGATCGAGGCGGCGACCGAGGACAGCGCTGCTCACACGCTCAAGGTCACCGGGATCTTTGATGGTCGCCCGATCGAAACACCGGCGACAGACTCGCTGGCCGTCGGCGATGGACCCGGCTCCGTCGTCAGCCATATTGTCCAACCCAGTGCCCTCCATGATGACGACGTGGTCAACATGACGGCTGGGCCCGTCGCGCCACGCGACGTGAGCTATGTCGATGACGAGCTCGCCGAATACGTCGAGGCAGCGTCCGAGGCGTCCGCTGTCGCGCAATTGGGCGCGGCAAATGCGGCCGACTCTCCCGCGGTCCTGGCAACCGATCTCAAGACGCACGCCGCGGACATACGCGATGATCAATCGAGCGGACCCGTCCAGCCCTCGGCGGATGACGACATCCGCACTCCCGAGACCGCTTCACCCGACGAACTGGAAAAGAATGAGCGCGGCGACTCGGTTCTCGCTGCAGACCGGATCGACGGCATCTATGTCAATGGAACGCGTGCCGAGGTCGCCCCCCAGCTCGACGACCAACGGTCCGATGGCTGCGCACCCCCGCCTCCCTTCCAGATCGAATCCGACGACAGGGCCGCCTGCGACGACAACGGCGATGCGCTTCACGTCGAGAACGTCGTCGGAACGCGTGCCGACTTCGTCCCGCGGCTCGACGACCAATTGCCCGATGGCTGCGCATCCCCGCCGCCCTTCCAGATCGAATCCGACGACAAGGCCCCCTGTGACGACAATGGCGTTGCGCTTCACGTCGACGCGGGCGAGAACGTCGTCGCCAACATCGTAAGCGTCGTCGGCACGAGCATCGTCTCAACTGTGACGGCGGTAATGGGCGACTACCATCAGATCGATGTCATCACGCAGTCCTATGTCTATGCCGACAACGACACGCTGAACGGCACAATCGTTCACGCTTCCGAGACCGTGTCGCAGACGGTCGCCCTGAATATTGCCAGCTTTCAGCAGCGCGATGTCGAAGCGGTGTCGGGCATTGACGATGTTTCGAACACATCCCCGGTGTTCCCGACGAGCTGGCAAGTGAGCGTCGTCGAAGGCGATCTTTCCTTCGTTCGCTGGATCGAGCAATATAATTTCGTCAGCGACAACGACACCGTCACCGTCACGACGACCGGCGTGGAAACAACCGTGCTCACCGGCGGCAATATGGCCGTCAACTTCCTCTCCTTCCTTGGCACCGAGCATAGCTACGATCTCATCGTGGTCGGCGGCCAGGTGCTGGACATCAATGTCATAAGCCAGATTTCGGTTCTCTACGACACCGATCATATCGAGGGCATCACGGCCGGAAGCGGCATGACCACCGACGATTCCGGCAACCTCATCTGGAACTCGGCATCGATCACAAACGAGGGCGGAGACGACTTCGAGGTGATGCCGGACTACGTCCAGCAAACAATCGACAACATTCAGGCCGGCATCGACGAACTGCCGGACGCGCTGGCGCACGACTACAATTTCGAAGGCTACGCGAGCCTGCATATCCTTTACATCACCGGCAACCTCTACGACGTCAACGTCATCAATCAGATCAGCATTGTCGGAGACGCCGATGCCGTGAGCTATGTGGCGACCAAGGTGCTGGAAGAGCAACCGGACGCCGAGATCACGATCCAGACCGACGGCAACGCGATCATCAACATCGCCGAGATCATCGACCAAGACGGCTTCAACCACACAACCTACGTGGCGGGCGGCGTCTATTCGGACGCGATTCTCATCCAGTCGGGAATTGTCGACGGGCCAACCGACCTGCAGCCGGCGGCATTGGTGAACGAAGTGATCGCCTTCCTTGGCGAGGATACACAGCCTATCGGCGATGCGACCACGGACACCGGCAGCGACACCGGGTGGTCGAACAGTCAGTGGGACGACGTCATGCATAACGTGCTGACATGAATAACCGTGGCCTTGGATCGCGAAATCCGAGGCCCACGATGGCCATGCCTGTCGAAGCGTGGCACCGCAGCGATTGCAAGGAGTGGGCATGAACAATCTGTCGAGATGGTATGACGGGAGAGGCAAGTCGCCGCGACGGGAAGCCTCGGACGCAGGGCCGTCCGAAATAACCGAAGCCGAATTGCCGAGCCAACCCTTCGAGCCGCTGAAAGAATCCATCAGGGAGTTGAAGAAGGCCATCCCCGACCCGACGGAGCAGCCGGCCGCCCAGGCGCCACCCGCCACCCCCTCGCAACCGCGACCCGGCACGAAGTCACGCCGTCGCAAGAGGGCCGATGCCCACGACATGGGGGAGCGGCCGGGTCAGTCGCTGCCGCAGACGATCGACAATGAGCCTGGGCCGATGAAGGAGGGCGACCTTCGCCCGCGCACGCAAGACGGCGCCAGGGAAGGCATGACGTCGCAGGAGACCGGCGGAGATCGCAGCAAGAACGCATTCCACCAGCGAACCGGACCGGTGAATTTCGCCACCAGCCTGCGCAACGGCATGGCCGTCGTCAGGCGCAACATGCTGATCGTCATCGCCTTCACCATAGCGATCAATGTCCTCGTGCTGGCCATTCCGATCTACCTGTTCCAGATCTCCGACCGGGTGCTCACGAGCCGCTCGCTCGACACGCTGATCATGCTGACCATCGCCGTTCTCGGGGCCATCGTCCTGCAGGTCATCCTCGACGCGATCCGCCGCTTCATCCTGATGCGTACCGCCGTCGAGGTCGAGGTCCAGCTTGGCGCGCCGATTCTCAGCGCCGCGGCGCGGGCCTCGCTGCAGGGCAACGGGCGGGACTATCAGGTGCTCGGCGATCTGCAGCAACTGCGAGCCTTCATCACCTCCGGGACGCTGATCTCGTTTCTCGACGCGCCGCTGACGCCGCTTTTCGTCGTCGTCGTCTATATGATCCAACCGCAGCTCGGCCTGATCGTCATCCTGTGCTGCGCCATTCTCTTCTGCATCGCCTACCTCAATCAGAAATCGACCGCCAAGCCATTCAGCGACGCAAATGCCTTCCTTGGACGTGCAAATTTCCACGTCGATTCGATGTCGCGAAATGCGCAGATCATCAACGCCCTCGCGATGATCCCGGAGGCCGTGAAGATGTGGGGTCACGAGACCGCGGCCTCGCTCAAGTCTCAGGTTTACGCCCAGGACCGCAACATCGTCTTCACCGGCGCATCGAAGGCGACGCGGATGGTCACCCAGGTCGCCCTTCTCGGCTGGGGCGCCCATCTTTCCATGGCCGGCCACTTGACCGGCGGCATGGTCATCGCCGCCTCCATCATCGCCGGTCGCGCGCTCGCCCCGGTCGAAGGCGCCATCGAAGGCTGGAACCAGCTCAACCACGCGCGTGCGGCCTATGGGCGGATCAAGCAACTGTTGCTGAATTCGCCGCTCAATTTTCCGCGGCTGCGCCTGCCGAACCCGGAGGGTAGACTGGACGTCGAACGCATTCTCTTCGTTCCGCCGCCGCAGAAACGCGTGATCCTGAACGGCATCTCCTTCTCATTGGCGAAAGGCGAGGCGCTGGCGATCATCGGCAACTCTGGGTCCGGCAAGACGACGCTCGGCAAGATGCTCGTCGGCTCGATTCTGCCGACCTCCGGCAGCGTCCGCCTCGACCTCATGGACCTGCGAAACTGGGATCCGCGCCAGTTCGGCGAGAGTATCGGCTACCTGCCGCAGGACGTTCAGCTCTTTCCCGGGACGATAAAGGCCAACGTCTGCCGCATGCGCGACGATATAGATGATCGCATGGTCTACGAGGCGGCCGTGCTCGCTGACGTCCACGAATTGATTGCGACCTTTCCGCAAGGCTACGAGACGGTCGTCGCCGCCGACGGCGCCCCGCTCTCCGGTGGCCAGAAACAACGCATAGCCTTGGCACGCGCCTTCTTCGGCAATCCGAAATTCGTCGTTCTCGACGAGCCGAACTCCAATCTCGACAGCAACGGAGAGGCGGCGCTGGCACGCGCACTGCAGCATGCCAGGAAGCAGGGCATCACCACTGTGACCGTCACCCAGCGCCCGGCGCTCCTGCAATGCGTCGACAAGATCATGGTCCTCAACGAAGGGACGGTCGCCATGTACGGCGAACGGAACGAGGTGCTGGCGGCACTCGGCGTGAAGGCGAATGGCGGCCAGCCGCAACAGCGCATCCAGGGAGAATGATGATGCCACGGGAAGCGCAAACGACCGAGAATCCTGTGGAGTGGTATGCCGAGGTTCCCCGCTCGATCAAGTCCTATGCCCTGGCGGGCCTGGCGTTGATTGCGGTCTGCTTCGGCGGCTTCGGTTACTGGGCTTTTGCCGCGCCGCTCGCCGCGGCCATCATCGCCCAGGGCAGTTTCGTCGCCAACGGTAACAACAAGATCGTCCAGCACCTGGAAGGCGGCATCATCGAGGAATTGTTGGTGGCCGAAGGAGACAAGGTCGAGGCCGGCGACATTCTCGTGAAGCTCGACCAAACCGCGGCCCGCGCCAATGCCCGCATGCTCAATCTCAAGCGCCTGCGCCTGGAAGCGGTCGTCGCGCGCCTCAAGGCCGAAGCGGTGGGCAGCGACAGCTTCAAGTTCCCCGAGATCGTCGCCGCCGCGGCCAACGATCCGGACATCGGCGCCATCATCGACAGCCAGAACGTCAATTTTCAAAGCAAGAAGGTCAAGCTCAGAGACCAGTTGAACCTCATCGACCAGAACATTCGATCGCTCGAGTTCCGGGCAAAGGGCTATGAACTGCAGAAGGCGTCCTTCAACAGGCAATTGCAGATTCTGAACGAGGAGCGGGACGCCAAGAGCAAGCTTGCCGACAGTGGCCTGATCAGACGGCCGGAGCTTCTGGCGCTCGATCGCGCCATTGCCGACGCGATCGGCGAAATCGGTCGGCTCGAATCGGAAGTGAAGGAGAGCCACACCCAGATCGACCGCTACCGCCAGGAGGCGGTCATCGCTATCAACACCGACAGGCAAGGCGCACTCGACGGCCTGCAGGCGGCAGAAGCCGATCTCGACAGCGTGCGCGAGCAGGTCCGCGAGGCCGCCGAGGTTCTCGGGCGTGCGACCATCCGCTCGCCGGTCGATGGCACCGTGGTGCGCAGCTATTTCCATACGGCAGGCGGTGTTATCGCGACTGGCAAGCCGATCATGGAAATCCTGCCAGCCAACGTGCCGCTGATCATCGAGGCGCAGGTGCTGCGCACCGCAATCGACCAGCTCAAGGTGGGTGAAGATGCAACGATCCGCCTATCTGCACTAAACCGCCGCACCACCCCCGTCTTGAGCGGAAAGGTCTTCTACGTATCGGCCGACTCCATCGAGGAAGTGGCTGGTGGCCAGCAGCGCGACGTCTATATCGTCCGCGTCGAGGTGCCGGCAAGCGAGATCCGCCGTATCCACGGTTTCCACCCGGTCCCTGGCATGCCGGCGGAAGTACTGATCACCACTGCGGAACGGACCTTCTTCGAATATCTGACGAAGCCGATCACCGACAGCATGTCGCGTGCCTTCAAGGAGACCTGAGGACCGGCGCCGTCGCTGCCTATGAATGCGCCATTGCGGCATCCAAGCGAACCAAGGATCCGGCAACATATTGCCGAATTTCCGGCGCAGCTTCTATCTTTGCGCTGCGCCAGAGTGAGCGGGGCCAACATTTGGAGAGGACCGCCATGGCGGCTTTGCAAGACGTACTTTTGCTGGTTGGTCGCTTGAACTATGTCTGGACCAACACGGAGAGCCTGCTGATTTACGTCATTGCCCACCTCCTGAAGGTGGACAAGGAATCGGCGGTCATCGTTTTCCTGACGCTGAACACGACGCGCGCCCGGATCGATTTGACGGAACGCCTGGCGAAGCTTTCGGCGACGCCGGACGAGACGCGTGACCGGGTTCTTGCCCTCACAGAACGTTTGAAGCAGCAATCGAAGATGCGTAACAAATATAACCATTGCATCTATTCCTTCGACGAACAGGGGGAGATTTCAAGCACGCAGCTGATGCGGCTGGTCGAGGGCGAGAAGGACGTGCGTTACGGCAAGGTAGAGCAACTCGATGCCCGTGAGTTGGAGCGTCTCGACAACGCGATCCGCGAGATTACCGACATCAACAAGGCCGTCTGGGCCTTTATTCGCTCGAGGCCAAACTTCGACGAGCGCTCGATCTAGCCGGCAGGGGAACTAGCGCTTATATGCGTCTTTTCAGGCAGAGGGCGCTGTAACACTTTGAATTTCTAGATATTTTGTTCTTGAACCGGCTCTGATGTACAGCGGCGGCGGCCCCGTCTTTTCATCTATGGTTACGCAATTCGGGGAATGACTCTCATACACATCCCTTCAGAGGATTACGCATAAAGTGCAATAACGCATTCCTGTTACAAGATGTACTAACTCACAAAAACAACTTTTCCGTGATCGAATTCGGATGTATAAATTTAAGATTATTTTTATTTTTTATTTTTTTCCTCGCGAGGGGACCATGATAATAGATATTATTGAATCCATTGAGGAATTTGAGAAGATTCACGAGAACTGGGACAAGCTCTATCAGAGCGATCCCGAATCCCACCCTTGTCTTTCCTGGGAATGGCTGCACGAATACCTGCCTCGGCAGCTGAGTTGGTTCATCCTGGCATTGAGGCAACCCGACGATCCGGACTATCGCGCCTTCCTTCCGCTGCGGGTGGCAACCCATCAGGACAAGAGCAACGGCCTATTCCGCGACGAGATCCTGATGGTCGGCAACCACGGCACCGGCCGCACCGGTCTGCTTTGCACGCCCGGCCTCGAGAACGAGGCGACGGATGCATCCGCGAGCTTCATCCGCCGCGAGAACTGGGCGAGCCTGCGGTTCGATTATCTTGATGTCTCCTCCGTCCGGATCGAGCGATTGCTCCATGCCCTTGCCGACGAACAGTTCATCCGCGAGGACACTGGCGACAGCGAGAAAGGATCCGGTATTCCGGAACGGCGCATCCGCTGCCTGCTCCTCAGAACGCGGACCGGCCGGAATTTGCACGACTGCCTGAATCAGCACAGCATCGACTTCGTTTTCGAGCGCGCCCTGGACCTGCATAGCCGAGGCAAGCTGGACGCGGCGGAGACGGGCTATCGGCAAGTGATACATGCTGCCCCCAAGCATATCTACGCCCGCTACGGCTTGGCACAACTCTGCACCGACAGGGGCAATCACGCGGAGGCGGAACATCTTTATCGCGGCCTGTTGTCGGCCATGCCAGAGGCGGACAAGATCCAGCACCGGCTGGGCGACGCCCAGATGGCGCAAGCCTCCTACCGCGAGGCGGGCAAGACCTTCGAGGACCTGCTTGCCCGCCGCCCGCACCTCGGCCTCATCCGGTACAAACTGGCCGTCTGCCTTCTGGCCGCAGGCCAAAAAGACGCCGCGATTGCCACCTTCCTGAGTTTCGAAGAGATCATTTCCGATGATCCGGACCATCTTCGATGCAAGCTCAAATCGCAGGAGGCGGTGTTACGCCTTAAAATGCGCTCGTGGATCGAAGAACAGAGAGCAGCCAGACGAGCGCCCCAGGCATCGTTTGTTCAGGCGAGCCGTCGGTCCGGCGACACCCCGGCAGCCCCCACAATTTCCGTCCAGTTCCTGCCGCCGGCGGCGCTCCTCAAGCCGTCCCTGCCCGGGGGCGTCTCCGCCCACCTGCATGCGAAACCGTCTCAATGCGATTGCAAGGGGTCGAGACGGATACACTGACACGCTGGAGCTGGAAGCAGCTTCTCCATCCCTACTGTAAATCGCCGGAGCGGGATGGAGGGCTTCGTCCGCGTCACATCAGTCGAAGCGAATGCTCCTGATGATTGCCATATGGCAACTAAGGCAGGCCGCGAACACGAGAAGGAACAACGCAACCCAGATGGTCGAGCTCGTCGTCAGTTGCAGGCTCCAGTCGCCGCGCAGCAGATGCGGCAACGACAGCATGGAAGGCCCAGCCTGGATACCCGCAGTCCGGATGATCCCACACGCCGTCGCAATCAGCGCGACATGCGCGTAAACGAAGCGTATCCGCGGATACTGTTCTGGCCTTGCTGTAAGATGAATCCCCAAAAACACCATGAGCACCAGCAACACGATCGCAACACCCAGTCCGATGCCCGGCACTGACAAAAGCAGCAATCCTGGTTCGCGCATCGCCGGGAGCACCGTCATATAGAGCCACCAGACAAAGACGCTTGAAGGATAGTACGCAAGCAGGCCCATGCTGAGGACAAGAATTGCGGCAAGCGCGTAGGCGATGGATGGCCCCAATCGAATGAAGGTCAAAACCGAGGATGACATCTCTCGTCCTTCTACGTAGACGCGAATCGGTATCGATATGGATTGATAGGAGGCAACGCTTAACTGAGGCTTGCGTTCGATCTATGCGATGAAAATTCGGACAGTAAAGCCCCTATTAGCCTGTCCCCGGGGGAAAACACAGAAAATGCTTGCCAAGAATCGCTTCAGCCGCCATTTGTCTTGCCGGTTGTGCTGGTCCAGGAATGTGTCTCTTTAATGCGACTCGTTACGCCAATTCTTTGTTTGTTAGCTTTTTTCTGGAAGATTTCCCGTGAGCACCAGCACGTGCATGGCTAGGATGACCCAACGCTTGGGGGAATGAATGGTTGCATATCACATGAGCTCGCAGTTCCATCGCCTTCCACTACTATTTGTAGTCGCAGCCATCCTGACCGGTTGCCAGTCGGCCGCCTTCGACGACGTGGCGGCTTTTGGCGATAGCGCCAAGACTCTGGAGGACGATTCGGCCGTCGCCTTCTACAAAAACGATGAATTGATCACGACGGGCAAGCTGCAGTTCAAGGAAAAGAACTACGGGAAGTCCTACGCGATCTATAAACGCGCCGTCGCCGTTTTTCCGAAGGACCCGGCCGCCTGGCTGGGCTTTGCCGCCTCGGCCGACATGATCGGCCGGTTCGACACATCGGATCGAGCCTATCAGCAGTTGGCCAAGATGATCGGCAACAGCCCGGTCTATTACAACAATCTCGGCTATTCCCATCTTCTGCGCGGCGACCTTCCCAGGGCGCGCCAGTATTTCCTGAAGGCCTACGAGCTCGATCCCGGCAACGAGACGACCGCGCGAAACCTCGAGCTGATGAAGAACAGCGTGAAGTACGCGCAGCGCTGACCTTCAGCGCCGCGCGTCTTTTCGGACGCAAAAGGACGAAACGCCATTCGGGGCATTTCCGTCCGGAAATGCCCCGAATGGCATAAAACTCAAGGCGGCCACCGAGAAATGGGCCTCGGCGAGGCCTACGAACGTTTCTGCAGGATGCCGTAGACGATGTTTCGGTTGGCGCCAAATTCCAACCGCGCGTTGACCGCATTGCGGTCGACGCTCGTATTGATGATCCTCCACATATCCGCTTCCGAGCGCAACAACAGCGCCCAGTTCATCAACGTCTCCATGTAGCCATCATCGCTGATGTCGCGCGCGAAATTGGCGAAGAGGAAGACCCCATTGGGCTTCAGCATTTCCAGGCATCGTTGCGTGAGCTTCACCGCCACCTTGTCGGCAAGGTAATCATAGAGGCCCGCGGCGTAGATGAAGTCGAACTGACCCAGTTCCTGGGACGTGGTGAGAAGACCGCGAACGGAACCGTCGATCGCCTCGACGCACGTTCCTCTGAAGTCGCGCACCATTGAGCCGACGCTCAAGGGATCCTGATCGAGGGCAACCCAGCGCTTTATCCGCCGCTCCCGCAACGCCACCGAGCGATCGGCCTCGCGCAGGTGCCCCGCCGCAATCGTCAGGATTTCCGTTTCAGGGCCCCGCTCGGTCGCAATCGCGTCGACATGCCGGGTCAGGAGGTCGCGTCGTTCCCGCACGGCGACCGACGACGGCGCATCCTTCGTGTAATCGTAAAGGGTGCGCCCAAGCGGAGAGGCCTTTGCGATTTCCTCGGCAACGCTCGGATGACCATAGATGAAGTCGATCAGCTGCGCGTCGCCGGAATAGCCGCGTGGTTTCTGGAAGGACCAGCGCGTGAACGGATCCTCATGGAAGTAGTCCGACACCGGGTGATTCTGCACAATCGGGATCAACGCTTGCCAGACGCTTGGGTCAAACTTGCGGCGCACCGCATGAAGTGCGCCGATCAGCTGGTGGATGATCACCGGCGGATCGCGGCGCTGCTCGATTTGTTGCTGGGCGATCATCAGCGCGAGAGCGACTTCGGCTTCGCCTGTTGCCAGCTGCTCATCATGACGATCCGTCTTGGCTGTTGAAAGTTCGGCTGTAATGGCTGTGGGGGTAATCAGGCTTTCGCCGTCGAGGGCAATCTGAATTTGGGTCACGCGAGACTCATCCGTTAATAGATTGTTAACAGTATGCGCAAGAACACGGAGCGCGCCAAATCCAATTTCGAACTTTCGAATAATATGGTTAACAAGTCGGCCGACTGACCCATTTTGCCACACTATTACGTACGTCTTTTACCCATTTCCAATTCAGCAAAACTTAATGGACCTGAACTAATGTGCCGAATAATGCTGCACGCCCTCAGTATCTTGCCGAAGCAGGCGACAACTGCAGGACGTGCCCGTGGCACTCGTCGAAGAGAGACTTCGGGCTTTACAAGAAGACGCAAAAGCAATGGATCGGTGCATGAAGCACACGCTGGCCGAAGTAGTTGACATCGACCTCCACAGTGAGCCGCCGAGGCCGGCCTCGACTGAGCTGCGCGCGCTCTATGAGAAAGAAGGCGAAGGCGCCCGAAAGCAGGCGACGCGGCACGGGTTCTGGACTGCGGTCGCGGTGTACCTGCTGTTTTCGATAACCGACATTTTGCTGGTTCCGGACGTCGCGCATTATACGATCGCCGCGCGATTCACGATCGCTATCGTCGCGCTGATGATGATCGAAACGCAGATTCGGCTAAACGCCGGGGCGAATGCGATCGATGTCACCGCTGCTGCGGCACTCGTCCTGGCCTACGCCGGCTGGCTCTATCCGGCGATGATGACCGCGGATACCCAGAGCATCTCCTACTACATGGTCTTCGGCGCCATCTTCATGATGAGCGTCAATCTGTTCTTCAGCTTTCAATTCCGCATTTCGCTGTTCGCATCCGTCACCATCCTGCTGATTTTCTTTGCGGCCGTGCTGTCCTTCTCTCTGGCGGAGGTCTCCTATCGGCTCGCGTTCGGCACCTTCAACATCTCCTGCTTCGTTTTTACCTCCTACGTGAACTGGAAGCTCAACAGGGAGCGCTACAAAGTCTTTCTCAATGCATTCGAAGCACGCATTCAGCAGAAAGAGGCTTCCGAGCGCGGCAGGGCCCTGCTGCGGCTGTCGAACACCGACTCCCTGACGGGTCTCGACAACCGCCGCGCGGTCGACCAGAAGCTCAGGGACTACTGGAGCGATTGGCAGAAGAAGGGGACGAGTTTCGCGGCGTTCCTCATCGACGTCGACTTCTTCAAGAAATACAACGACTTTTACGGGCATCAGGAAGGTGATCGCTGTCTCGTTCTCGTCGCCAGTGCGCTCAAGAATTCGATCGAGCCGTATAACGGCTCGATCGGGCGCTATGGCGGCGAAGAGTTCATTGTGCTGGCCCGCATGGAGACAAGCGAACAGGCAGCCGACCTCGCCGAGGCAATCCGTTGCAGTGTGGAAAATCTTGCTCTGGAGCACGGGCAGCGACGCGACGGCATGTCGGTCGTCACCGTCAGCGTCGGCGCCGCTTTTACCAGGAATCAGACAGGCTCCAAGCTTGAGAGACTGATTCACGAGGCGGACCGGGCGCTCTATGGCGCAAAGGCGAACGGCCGCAACTGCGCCCGGCTGTTCGATCCGAATGATCCCCACAGCAGCGATGAGAGCGAGAATATCGCCGCCCTGTTGAAGATCGCCGTCGACCAGGACCTCGTCTCGCTCGTCTATCAGCCGATTCGAAACGTCGCATCCGGCCGCGTCGATGCCGTCGAGGCGCTGATGCGCCTGAGGATGCTGGATGGAACTTCGGTTCCCCCGAGCCTCTTCATCCCCGTCGCAGAGCGCACCGGCGCCATCCTGGACCTCGGGCGTTGGGCGATCAGGATGGTGTGCCGTGAACTTCTCGCGGACGAGCACGTTCCCGTCGTCAGTGTGAACGTCTCACCAATCCAGCTGAGATCCCCGGGCTTCGCGGCCTCGGTGGCAGCGATTCTTGGCGAAACAGGTGTGGCCGGCGGCAGGCTGGCTCTCGAAATCACCGAGGGTCTGGAGATGGAGATGCATTCCGATATCCTCCGCTGCATCAGCGATCTCAAGACCCTGGGTGTCCGGATCTGGCTCGACGATTTCGGAACGGGTTTCGCCGGCCTGTCGTGGCTGCGACTGATCGATTTCGATACGGTGAAGATCGATCGCTCCTTCCTGCATGATTGCGACACCCCGAGGGGACGGGCGATGCTGCAGGATATCATCGGACTCGTGCGAAATCGCGGTCACAAGATTCTTGTGGAAGGCGTGGAGACCGAGGAACAGTTGGCATTGATGCGGCAATTCCGGATCGACCAGGTCCAGGGATTCCATGTCGGGCGCCCGGCACCGGCGCAGACGCTCCGGCTGTCCGCAACGCCGAACGTCCGCCCCGCGGCTCTCGCAAAGCCGCGCTGAGGTTCGGGACGCCCCCCTTCCTGCTGTATAGCCGCGATGAAAAGCACCGACATAGACTAGTGCCCGTCCATAAACGGCAAGTCGCTGATATTGTTGGATTATTCTCGATTTTTCCGCGGGTAAAGCCCGAC